>NZ_CP170723.1:663081-1326162 GCF_043099285.1 Oryzobacter telluris
CAATGAGGGAGAGTGTCCCGTCTTCCTCGAGTACGACCACTGCCGTCTTGCGTCGCTCGACACACACCAGCACGGAGTACCGGTTGTCGGCGTTCAGGCCTGTGACCGTGACGGTCGCCCCTGACGTCGAGAACTCGTGCGAGGTGAGGAACTTTCCGAGGAACTCGTCGGTGAAACTGATATTCATCACCTCCACGCCCGAAAAGTCGATGACCAAGTCCAGGTTCGAGCGGCCTTCAAGCAAGTCGTCAAGCCTCGCTCGGCCCTCTCGGCCCAGAGTCCGTGTGGCCGGGTACTTGCCTAGCTGGACGACGGAAAAGGTGATCGGATCTGTCATGGCTTCTCCGGTTTCATTTTCCCGATTGAACCACAGTGTCGCTCGCCGGACCCCATCGGTGGGTGAGCCACGCCCAAGTACCTGATGTCTGATCCGGACGGGTTGTCATGGTCTCGCGGTGGCCCATTGGGGTCCCGAGGACATGCACCTCACCTTTCCCCGAGCGGATCCGGAAGTCAACGCTCCCGATCTGTCTGGTGTGCTCGATGACGTCGCTGAGCCCGTTCCCCCGCTTGTCGTCTGAGATGCCTGTCACTCCGAGCTTCATTGCTCTCGCGATCGCGTACCTGTCTTGGGTGTAGTGGCTGTACCGAGCGTTGCCTCGGAGGTGCTGCATCACGCCGACTCCGGTGTCGCAGACTGCGAACTCGAGGCGCGGTCCGTCGGTCGTGCGACCCGAGTGCAGTTGAGCGGCCATGAACGCGCCTCGATCGCTGTACCCGTGCTCGGTCGCGTTCCCCATCAGTTCTCCGCACGCGCGCAGGACCGCTGAGCCGGCCGCGGTGTTGCGACCGTAGAACCCCATAACGAGCGGCCCGATCCGCTCTGAAAGATCGTTGACATTGCTCGGGTTGAGCGCTGTCACTTCGAGCAGTGAGCCGGAGTGGTCGGCCCGCATGTCAGGTGGTACACGCCCCACGATCTGAGTGCGAGAAGGCATGTGCCGCAGGACGTCCATGCGCTGGAGATAGCTGGCCATCGCTCTGCTCTGCGGAAGCTTCAGGGTCACCGGTACTGAGTCCTCTGCCGCCCAGTGTGCCCAGGCCACCATGCCTGCCAGGTCGACTGGGCAGGCGAACGTGAGGGAGGTGGCGTCGAGCACCAACCTGCCCGAGTCGCGTCCACTTAGGAACGCAGCGCTGGCCAACGGCGCGCCCCCCGCCAGCAGCAACTCCACCTCCGGAGTGTGCACTGCCGACTTGACTGCGCGCGCCAACGACGCACGTGATCGGCGAACCGGTTGCGTACATCGGTTTCACTGGTTACAGTGAACACGTTGGGCGGTGAGGTCGCGCAACGCTCGATCCGAAACCAACAAGGAAGAGAAGAGATGGCCGCCAAGGTTGACAAGCCGCCCAAGCAGGATGGCGTCGTGGTCCACGCGACCTTCGCCGCTGCGCCGAAGCCCTACAACGAGAAGTACAGCGAGGCCACCACCATCTCCAAGGTGATGGAGGACGCCCTGGCCTTCTTCGAGATCCAGACCGACGGCACGACCCGGTACTACTTTGTTGCGAACGGCGACGAGCAGGACCCCGGCACCACCGTCGGCGAGATTGCCGAAGATGGCCCCGGCCAGTCCCGCTCCATCAAGCTCTCGCTTCGTACCGAGACGATCTCCGGAAGCTGACGTGGACTACGAGAGCCAGCTGCGTCTCCAGCGTGATGCCGCGCTTGTGTGCGCCACGCTGGAGGCCGCTGGTGGCAACCTGGTGCACCGCGTTGGCGATCACAGTGAGCCGGGCGCCGCGGTGGACCCGCCTGGTCTGTATTGGGTTGTGATTCAGCCAGAATCTGGCACCGACCCCTTTACTGTGCGCGTGCAATGGAGCGTGTACCCCGACCGGCCGCCGTCGGTGCTATTCGCGGCAGGTGTCGGCGCAGCGACTGACGTCAGCAACGCCTGGCCGGCCGCCCCCGGATACCGGGCGCCGGCTGACATCTGCAAGCCGTTCACCGCTGAGGGCCAGGCGCTTCATCCCGAGTGGGCCAACGGCGCGCATGCTTGGAGCTCTGGCGGGAATCCCTTCATGTTTGTTGTCCAGAACTTGCAAGACGACATCGACCGAGTTCGAGGAGCGCGTGCATCGTGACCCAGCTGCACCTTGGAACTGATGCCGTCGCGCGGCTGACTGCGGACGTTGCTCGATACGGCTCCCGTGGCGTGGAGACTGGCGCGCTGCTCCTGACTCCCATTGACGACGTGGCGGTGAGCGTGATTGCTCTCGCGGGAGCCGCAGGTATTGAGCGCCATCCTGGCCTCCTTCGATTCTCAACCTCGGTGCTAAGTCCCTTGTTTTCCTACGCGGAGGAGAATGAGCTTCAACTCCGTGCGCAGGTCCATTCTCACAAGTTCGATGCGTTCCTTTCGCCCACGGACAAGGCTGGAAATATCCGGATGGTGGGCTTCATTGCTTGCGTGATTCCCAACTTTGCGACCCCGTCACCTGACCCAAGCGCCTGGGGTTGGTGGACATTCGGCGGCCAGCACTGGACGCCTAGCGCGTCCGCAGTCGAGACGGATGCCAGCACCAAAGTCATTACCTTCGACGCGGAGGGCATACATGAATCCTGATACGACCAACTACAGCCGCCCTCTATTGCTTGCGGCCAGCAGCTCGGGCGTAGACGAGGTCAACCTGAAGGGGCGCCTAGAGAACAGTGCCGTTGTGGTTACCGCGGACCCGGCCGCGCCAGCTCTGGCTACGACCCTCCGGGTCCTAATCGCGAACCTGCGCCGGCTGCCCATTCGGTTGCACATCGTGGCCGACGGCGGGGAGGGGTCGCTGGACTCGACCCTGCTCGCAGAGCTCGAGGGACTGGTCCTCGGAATTGACCCAACGCGACCGCTCTCGCTGAGCTGGCCCGATCAATTCACGGTGCATGTGCATGTCGGTGTGGACACGGAGAAGGCCCACCTCAGTGGGGTAGCGGACGGACACGGGGCACGCCTGCGCCCGAAAGGCTCCTCATTCCCGATTCTTCTCCAGGCCGGCACCGGACTGGGAGGGCTAGTCGCGGGGGCGATGCTCACCGCAGAGGTCTTCAAAATCCTCGTCGGGGTGGCGCCAAACAGGCGCGGCCCGCTGAAGGAGATCGACTTTTGCCCGGTCGCGCTCGGTGAGCCTGACGGGGTAGTTCGTTTACTGCCGACGCTGGAGGGCGTCGCGCTCATCGGCGGCGGCGCCATCGGTACAGCGGTCGCGCTGATCCTTCGCGAGCTCAACGCTCAGGGCGAACTCACCGTCGTAGATCCCGAGACATACGACGAGCCAAATGTCGCTACATACAGCCTCGGCGGTCTTCGGAGTGCAGCATCGAAGCAACATAAGGTCCAACTGATTCGAGACGAGCTTCCAGGTGTCACGGTCGAACCGTTCATCGGCAAGGCGCGCGACTACATCGAAGCGATAGACGCGGGTGTGAGCGCGATGCCTGTCACCGTCCTCGGGGCAGTGGACAGCATCGAAGCACGCCACGAGATAGCTGCCATCCATGCCACGAACTTTCTGGACGGGAGCACTGGAGGTGCCACAGGCACAATGCTCAGCCTGTCCGAGGGCACCTGGTCCGGCCCATGCCTTCGTTGCTACTACCCGACGCGCAGGTCGCAGGAACCTACGGTCATTGACGTCCTCGCAGAGCGCACGGGATTATCCCGCGAACGGCTGGCTCGCGGCACAGACCACCTAACTGCTGATGATCTCGACGCCCTCAGTGTCCTGACAGCCGAAGATCGCGTCACCCTCGAGGCACATCTTGGACAGGCCATCTGTGGCCTGGGCCGGGCATTCGGCCTGGTTGGGGAAGACGCTGGGTACAACCCGTCTGCAGCGTTCGTTGCACAGCAGGCCGCCGCTCTAGTGGTCGGCGCTCTTATTCGAGGAGGCGTCTCGGCTTCCCCAAACCACGTCCAATACGACGCGCTGTTCGGCCCGTATGCAGGCATGACGGTGCCGCGCAAGCCGCGGTTGTCATGTAGGTGTCAGGTGGATGCGGTCCTTCACCGCGAGGTCCGCGACCACAGGCTCAACCTCGTGACCTAGGCAAGGCTCGCACGCCTCCTGACTCCTCGCGGCCTCGAGTTTGGCTCCGTCGTGCGGTCAACTGAATGCTGGCGACTGCCGCGTCCACCCACTCTCTCGTTTCGACTCACCCATCGACTGACTGCTGCGGGTGGCAGAGACCTTGCCAATACAGCGGGTTCCCGCGATACCGGATCACGATTGCAGGAAGTAGCGGCTCAGCAACGCGGCTCCTGACCAAGAGGTCGTCGAGAGAGGCCACCACGTCCAGAACGGAGCGAGGTTCGAACTGGCCTGCGACCCTCTTGGCTTTCACACGAACATTGTTTGGCGTCGGGCCCGCATCGATGACGGAATGATGCCAAAGACGGCTGTGGTGGGCGCAACGGTTGCGCAGATACACCAAGGCCCGCACGCGGTACGCGAAGCCCGACTTCGCGACGCCAAGACTGTTCGCTACGTCATTAGCGAGAGTTCCCCTGGCACCCCGTTCGATGCACTTGGACAGGGTCCCAAAGGACCAAGCCTCCACGGCGGACCACACGGGAAGGCGCTCGAACGTCGCAGGCCCTTGCGGGCGGCTGGAGAACCGCAGGATGTGGCGCTCCTTGCTTCGCTCGAGATCCCGGAGGCAGGCGTCGAGAGTCCGCTCGCGGTCTCCAACGTCGGTGTAAAAGGCCTCGTCGAGGTAGTGGCCGTATGCGCCGTAGGTCTGGCCTATGACGTACGCCGTGTGTGCGCGGAGCAGAACCTCAACACATGCCAGTTGTCCTATGAGCATCTCGCGGACCGCTTGGTCGTCGTCGTAGATCCTGCGAACATCCGCAAACGTCGTGCCCGGCTTGAACCGGTTGTCACCTGTGTGAGGCGCCCGCTGGAAGTACCGTGCGTACCCCGAGAAGCGGTAGTAGTTGTTGGCCTGCAGGAACAGCTCAGAGGCACGGTCGGCGTCGCTGAGCCCGCGCTCAACCAGGAGCGCAGACTGCTGCTCCCATGACAAGGACGGCTTCACTTTCCCCCCGGACACAAAGAGGCCCCTCCCATTTGAGCATCGTTGAGAGGCTTGGGAGGGGGTCGATTACCTCCACCTTAGCGGACAACGACCGGTGTCGCACATCGTTGAGCCGGTTCCACGGCAACCTCGGGCCAGAGGCAGCCGTGGGTAGAACTGGGCGCAACCCATCGCACCAGCTCGCTTACCCGTTGAAGACGCCCGGTCACCCTGAGGGCCCCCGCGCAGAGAAGTCTGGCTCAGTCTGGCCAAGTGGCACACGCCCACTGCATGCCCGGTGGGCTAAGTCGTTGTCACGACACTCTCGCGACCGTCAGCGCTCGGCGTTGCGCAGGACCAGGACGGTTCCGTCGTCCATGAGCTTGAGTCGGCGGACGTCGCCGCCGGCCTGCTTGAGGGCTTCGGCCCAGACGAGCGGGTCGGGTCGGCGGGATACCACTGGAGTCGAGGCGGATCGGCGAGGGCGTGGTGTCACGCGCCGAGGATCCCACGCACCAGCCGTTGCCGCAGGCGCGGGCAGTCCTCTCGCCGCATCGCGAATGGGGCAGGAGGGTCTGCCTCCGGCGGGACGGGGAGGGGCGAGACCGCCCGATTGCAGGGACGCTGCGGGTCAGGTGGGAGGGACGACGTCTGACGACAACTCGTTGTGACGACTCGAGCCTGGGTCAGCGCACGCGTCGGTTGAAGGCGAGGATGAGCGCTGACATCGCGGGCAGCAGCTCGGAGACGTCGCGGTCGTAGATGCGGCCCTGGTCGAGCCGGTCGGCCAGGATGGTCAGCAGGTCGGACCAGTGCTTGGCGGAGGTGGGGGAGACGACGACCGGGACTGTCTCGGTCTTGGTGACCTCGCGGATGACCTCGACGGGACGGTCCACCACCTCGATAGCGACTAGGCCGGACTCCGCGGCGCGGCGCTGTTCCCAGGCGCGGTGCCGGCAGGCGGGGGAGCACCACTTCGGCATCCGGCCCACTCGCGCGACCTTGATGCTGGCGCCGCACCAGCCGCAGGTGACGGTGCCGCGGTCCTTGGGTATCCGGTTGGCGATGCGCTCGAGGCGTGCGGCTTCGCGGCGCTCGTCTCGCAGCTTGATGAGGCGGGCTTGGCCTCTCTTCGCCTGTCGGCGTTCGAGGTCCTTCAGGTGCATCTTCGGCTGGATCCAGTGTCCGGTCATCGCTGGTGCCTCCCTAACGTTTCTCCTCGCCTAAGGCGCAGCTGAGGTCCTTCGGGGTCAGGCTCCTGCGCGAAACCCACAAAACAGATGCGTCACAACGAAACTCGGCGCCAGGATGGGCCTCTATGTCCAGTCCTGGGTGGTGATGACTTTCGGTGGGCACGTGAACATCTCGTGCTGGCGGCCTTCAGTGGGCGCGTGGGACTCTGGTCGTGGTGGGTGCGCTCGAACGCCGCAGCGAAGAGCGAGGCTCCGGCTGAAACCTCGCCGCGCCGCTGGCCGTCAGGCCGTTAGTCGCGCCGGTTTTGCGTCGGGCGCACCCATCCCGGGCTCGACGGTGGCTGCTTGGGCGTCGGCGCGCATGGTGGCGAAGACGAGGTCGGAGAGTTTGCGTTTGAGGCAGCGCAGGGCTTCGCGGCTGGTCTTGCCTGCGGCGCGTTTGCGTTCGTAGTAGGCCCGGCCTTCGGTGTCGGCGCGGATCTGGGTGATCGCGACGGTGTACAGCATCCGGTTGAGCTGGCGGTTGCCTCCGGGGTTGTACCGGTGGCGCACGGTGCGCCCGGAGGACGCCGGGATGGGGGCGGTGCCGTTGGCGGCGGCGAACGCGTTGCGGTTGGGGTAGCGGGCGATGTCGACGATCTCGGCCATGAACCTCGCCGCGACGATCGGCCCGACGCCGTACATGCGGGGCAGGGACGAACCCGAGGACGTGACCAGGGACGTGATGTCCCGGGTCAGGGCGGCGACCTCGGCGTCGATGGCGATGACCCGCTCGAGGCGGCGGCGGACCAAGCCGGCCCGGACGCTGTCGTCCCCGGCGATCAGCGCTAGTGCCTTCCGCACTCGTGCACGGTTGGCCAAGGTGGGGACGAGGTGCTGGTACCCGGGACGAAGCCCGACCAGGTCGGCGTGGACGCGGCCGATGTGAGCGCCGCGCTCGGTGATGAGGTCCTCGCGGTAGTCCAGCAACGCCCGCAGATCCGCCGCCGGGCCGACCGTCAGCCGCACCGGAGGCAGGTGCTCCTCACGGGCGGTGACCCGTGCGATGGCCAGCGCGTCGACTGGGTCGGTCTTGCCCTTGCCGACCTGGCCGCGGCGTTCCCTCGAGGTCATCAAGGTGGGCACCTCGACCACGGCCACGTCGGCGCTGTGGCTCCACTTCACGGCCAGGTGGACCGCGACCGCGCGACCGAACGCGCCTGAGCCCTCGACCCCGACCCGGGTCACCCGGTGACGGGTGAACAGCTCGGCGAGCACGGTGAACCCCTGCTCGGTGTTGGGTACCTCGCAGCCCGCGCGCTGCCTGCCGGCGGCGTCGACGACGGCCACGGCCAAGGTGTCCTTGTGGGTGTCGATCCCAGCGAACATCCGCTCCTCCACTCCCTGAAGTGATGACCGTGTGGGTCGGTGCGCGCATGCATCTCGTGGGACAAACCCATGCCTCTATCGGGCGTCAGCACCGACCGCTGACCGCCACCGGGAGGCATCCATTCTGTGGGCCTCACCGCGGGTGCGGCGGGCAGCAAGAGGTCGGGCCTTCCCGGTGGCGTCACGGGCCGTGACAAACCGTCACAACGAAAGATCCAACCCGAGATGCATGAGGTGTGTGGCACTTTGATGGTTCGACTCGCGGGGCTGTTGGCTGGTCGTGGGAGCGCCAGACTCTGGGGTCCTGCGGGTGGTGGGGAATCGGGAGTCGACGGCGCTGAGCCGCGAGAAGTGACGGGTCGCGGGTGTCGTCAGAGGAGGGTGGCCGCTGCGGTGTAGGTCGCCACGAGGGTCAGGAGGGCGGCGAAGGCCACGGTCTGGGCACGGGCGGGGAGCCTGGTGGACAGTCGGGCGCCGGCGAGGCTTCCGATCGCGGCAACGGTGGTGAAGGCGGCGATGAGTTGCCAGTCGATCGGTTCGGGGGTGAGGGTGACGCGGGCGGCGAAGGCGGTGGCGGAGTTGATGGCGATGACGAGAAGCGAGGTCCCGACGGCTGCGGGCATCGGCAGGGACAGGGCGAGGACGAGGGCGGGGACGAGGATGAACCCCCCGCCGACGCCGAGGAGCCCGGTGAGTAGGCCGACCGTGGTGGCGGTGACGACGACCTTGACCACCCGCGGGCAGGCGCAGGTCAGGGGGCGCAGGGTCAGCATCGGTTCTGTGGGCTCGTCCGGTTCGTCGGTGGCGTGGCTCAGCGCTTTGCGGACCATGAGGGCGGCGACGACGAGCATGAGGCCGGCGAAGGTCAGGAGCAGGACCTCACCACTGATGCGGGCGCTGACGGCGGATCCGGTGACGGAGCCGGCGACTCCCAGGAGGCCGAAGGTCAATCCTTGCCCGACGCGGATGTTGCCTCGCCGGGCGTGCGGGGCCATCGCGATGAGCGAGGTGGTGCCGACGATGACGAGCGAGCTGGTGGTGGCCTGATGTGGTGACTGTCCGAGCAGGTGCACCAGGGCGGGGACGGTGAGGATCGCGCCGCCACCACCCAGGGCGCCGATGACGAGCCCAACGGCGAGGGCGACGGGGACGGCGAGGACGGTCACGGACGTACTCCTTGGTGGTGAGGTCCCGGGGGCGAAGGCGTGTCGTGCAGCCTCCGCCCCCGGGCGCCCGGCGGCAGGGGCAGGGGTGCGCCGGGCGAGCAGGACGGACGCGAGGGGAGGGGTCCGTCCCGCGGTCTGAGGGGTCAGGAACGGCGGAGCATGCGGTTGAGCAGGCTGGGGCCGGAGGCCGCGGCGCGTTCGGCGTCGGTGTGGCCGGGGCACCGGTCGGTGCGGGGGACGCCGGCCATGACCTGGTCGACGTGCTGGCCGCAGCCGGCCCAGGTGGTCTTGCTGCAGACCTTGCAGGTGGCGGGTCGGCACATGGTGGTTCTCCTTGGGTTGGGGGTGGGGTCCGGCCGTTAGGCGGCGGAGGTCACGGGGAGTCCGGCCGAGCCGGCGTGCTGGGCGAAGTCGTCGTCGATGGCCACGACGTGGCGGCCGTGGGCGGCCAGGACCGATGCCGCGATGGAGGCGCGGTAGCCGCCGGCGCAGTGCACCCACACCTCTCCCGCGGGAACCTCGTCGACGCTGGTGAGGATCTGGTGGATGGGGATGTTCACGGCGCCCTCGATGTGGGCGTCGTTGTGCTCGGACTCGCGTCGGACGTCGAGGACGACGACGTGGCGGTGGTGGCGGACCTGGGCGAGGTCGGCGAAGGCGGCGCGCTCGAAGCTGCCCAACGGTCTTGCGGTCCAGTCCTGGGGTGACCCGGTGGCGGCGCCCTCGAGGTGGTCGATGCCGATGCGGACCAGCTCGCGCTGGGCGTCGGCTACCTGCTGCGCGCTCTCGCCGAGCAGGGTGAGGGGGGTTCCCCATGGGATGAGCCAGCCGAGGTAGGTGGCGAACTGGCCGTCGAGGCCGATGTTCAGGGTGCCGGTGACGTGCCCGGCGGCGAACGCGGTGCGGGTGCGCAGGTCGACGACCCACTCCCCGGCGCCCAGGCTCGCGGCGATGGTGTCGCGGTCGGCCGTGCGCGGCGCTGTGAGGTCGGGCTCGGCCGGGCCGGCGCTGTTGGCGGGCGCCATGTGCACGTAGTAGGCCGGGTAGGCCTCGAGGTCAGCCAGGGTCTGCTGCACCCAGTCCTTTTCGGCCCGGTTCAGGACCGGGTTGGACCGCTTCTGGTCGCCGATGGTGGAGGAGGTGGTGCTGCCCGAGGACCCGGGGGAGCAGAAGGACCCGAAGCCGTGGGTGGGCAGGACCGCAGCCTGGTCGGGGAGCTCGGCGGCGAGGTGTCGGGCGGAGCCGTACTGGTGGTGGACCAGGTCGTGGGTGTGCTCCTGTCCGAGCAGGTCGGGTCGTCCGGTCGTGCCGTACAGCAGGGCGCCCCCGGTGAAGACCGCCGTGACGTCGTGCTCGCCGGAGCCGCCGGCTGACTCCAAGGCGTACGACAGGTGGGTAAAGGTGTGGCCGGGGGTCGCGATGGCGCGGACCCGAAGGGTGGGGGAGACCTCGACGACGTCGCCGTCACGGGTCGGGGTGCGCTCGAAGGCGACGTCGTCGGCAGCGTTGACGTGGTAGCTCGCGCCGGTGCGCCGCGCCAGGGCCAGTCCGCCGGTGACGTAGTCGTTGTGGAGGTGGGTCTCGAACACGTGGGTGATCGAGACACCCTGCTCATCGGCGATCGCGAGCACCCGGTCGATGTCGCGCTGCGGGTCCACGACGAACGCAACGTCGCCGTCGTGGGCCAGGTACGAGCGGTCACCGAGCGAGGGCGTATCGATGGGGATGATGACCGGCTCGGACGCCGCGAGGGCTGGCGAGTTCGTCATGGGTGGTCCGTCTCCTCACGGGGGCCGGGTGGCCCAATCTGCTGGATTGATACATGGGGGAGTATCCGATAGGGTGACGGTAATACATAGGGGAGTATCCCCGTCAAATCGAAGCTCACAACCACCGCAGGGAGAAGACCATGGCAACCACCGCCCTGACCGCCACGACGTTCGAGGAGGCGATCACCAGCAACGACACCGTCGTCGTGGACTTCTGGGCGTCGTGGTGCGGCCCCTGCCGGCAGTTCGCGCCGGTTTTCGAGGCCGCGTCGCAGCAGCACCCCGACATCGTCTTCGCCAAGGTCGACAGCGAGGCCGAGCCGTCCCTCGCGGCCGCCGCACGGATCACCTCGATCCCCACCCTCATGGTCTTCCGCGAAGGGATCCTGGTGTTCAGCCAGCCCGGCGCCCTGCCGGCCGCGGCGCTGGAGTCCCTCATCACCTCGGTCCGGGCCCTGGACATGGACACGGTGCGCGCCGACCTCGACACCGAGGAGGCCAGCGCATGAGCCCCGCCACGACCTACGCCCTGTCCACCACCGTCGCCGGATCGGTGGACAACGCAGCGGCACAGACCCGAGCCGCACTGGCCGAGCAGGGGTTCGGCATCCTCACCGAGATCGACCTCGCCGCCACCTTGCGCGAGAAGATCGGCGCCGACATCCCACCGCACCTCATCCTCGGCGCCTGCCGCCCCCCGCTGGCCCACGCAGCCGTCACCGCCGAGCCCTCCATCGGACTCCTGCTGCCCTGCAACGTCGTCATCCGCGCCGAGGGCGACCGCACCGTCGTCGAAGCGATGGACCCTGCCACGATGGTCACGCTCACCGGCAACCCCGCCCTGGCACCGGTCGCCGACGACGCCCGCACCCGACTCCTCGCCGCGCTCACCGCCCTCGGCGGCACCCCCCTCTCCTGACCAACCCAGCCCCACCGCACCCGAAGGAAGCCCCGCCATGGTTGTCCTGGCCACCGACGACATGACCCCCGTCATCAACCGACTCAAGCGCGCCCAAGGCCAGATCGGTGGCGTCGTCCGCCTCATCGAAGAAGGCCACGACTGCAAGGACGTCGTCCAACAGCTCGTCGCCGCCAAGAAGGCCCTCGACCGCGCCGGCTTCGCCATCGTCTCCTCCGGCCTCCGCGGCTGCGTCACCTCCCCCGACGGCATGACCGACGAAGACGCCGCCACCCTCGAGAAGCTCTTCCTCTCCATGGCCTGAGGCGCGGGACCTACGCCCACCCAGCATCCCCACGCGGTGTGGGCGCTCGACTGCCTCCTCAGCCGCGCGTCGTCACCGAGGTGAGGCTCACGTGGCAGGCTCTGTGGTCAAAGCGGCCTCTCTATGCTTGGCACGCTCGTGTGTAGTCCTCCATCAGCCGTTCCACGGCCGCCAGCGCAAGGTTCCGTGCCGTGGGGGTGAGGCGGCCCGCGCGCACCGCTTCATACTGCGCTCCGAGGTACTGGCCGACGAGGGTCTCTGGCACCGGGGCGTCCCCGAGAATCTCAAAGAGCAGGTCGACCGATTGCTGGGCTGCGACGTCGGGCCAGTAGTAACGAACCCGGTCGCTGTAGGAGAAGTGTCGCTGCAGCGCCAGTTCACTTTCACTGCCCTCGTAGTATCGAGCCCAGTTGTCCGGGGAAGCGAGCATCACCTTCTCCATCGTGGCGCGCAGGGTCTCAGGGCGACTCCCGGGGAAGAGCTCCTCCACGATCGCGTCTAGGCCGTAGAAGGCCTCTCGCAGAACGAAGGTCAGGCCCGGCCCGACCTTGAGGATGGCGAAGCCGTCGCGCACGAGGTCGGTCAGGTTTGCGCGGGTTTGATAGTCGGTCGAGTGTGCCTCGAAGACGAGCCCTTGCATGGCCGCCAACGCGGCACTCAGGCCTTGTGCCTTGGTGCTCACGTAGTCGACGACGTTGTGGCTACCGAACTCGACACCGGGCTGAACGACAAGCGCGATGACCCGCTCGAAGGCATCGGACTGCCCAACCTGGGCGAAAGCCTGTTCGTGGATGCGAACGGTGCTCCGAGCATGCTCTGGGGTCGTCAGCTCCAGCTCGGCAAGGGCGTGGAGAGCACCCCCAGGAACGGGCACCTCCGTGCCGATGACATAGACGGGCTTGGCGGTACCCTCCGGGGGCACAGAGGACTCCGCGACTGCGACGAGGCGGGCTGCGCGCGAGGCCGTCTCGTGGTCATCGAGCGCGACCGGCTCACCAGCGCACCCCATCGAGCAGTCCAGATGCAGCTTGGCGAAGCCCGCGCTGGCGAAGGCCGCGACCATGCCTTCCGCCTTCAGCATTGCTTCTTCGGCCGGCAGGGCCTTCCACGGGTTGGGCCCGAGATGATCTCCGCCGAGGATGATGCGATCCGTGGGAAAGCCGACGGACTTGGCAATGGCCTCGACGAAGACTCTGAAGTCTGCGGGGGTCATCCCGGTGTACCCGCCCTCCTGGTTCACTTGGTTGCACGTTGCTTCGACGAGCAGCGGCAGAGCCGTGGGAAGGGTTGCGCGCATGGAGGCTTCCAGAACCATCGGGTGCGCCGAACAGACCGACGGGATGCCAGAGGGGCCTGGCCGGTCACGCCAGCTGGCAATGTCACCCAACGGGTTACTGGACATGCGAGCCACCTTTCGTCGGTGAGAGAAGGACATCGAGTTCCTGTCGGGTTGCGGCGCCCTCCATCGGACCCAACTTCGTCGTGGCGTGCGCGCCCGCGGCGTTCGCGTAGCGCAGTGCGGTTCTCGGCGATGCGCCACCCAGCCAGAAACTCACGTAGGCAGCCCCGAAGCAGTCGCCGGCGCCGGTCGGGTCCACTTCCTTGACCGACAGAGGCGCCACATCGGTACGTCCCTCGTGGCTGAAGTGACTGGCACCACGGTGGCCGCGTTTGATCACGATGTCCCGGATGCCGCGGTCCAGGAGCTCCCGGACGGCCCCAGCTTCCTCCGTCGCTTCGGTGAAGAGGAAGATCTCGTCCCCCGACGGAAGGAACAGATCTGTCTTGGCGAGGACGTCGACCAGCGCCTGCCTCAGACCGGGGGTGTCGAGAATCTCAGGTCGCAGGTTGGGATCGAAGCTCAGCGTTCCGCCACGCGCAGTGATGCGCTCGACTGCCTGGCGGGCCACCGTCGCGATGCCCGGAGCCGACAGGGCGGTGCCCATCATGTGAACGTGGTCGCAGCTCGCAATGAGGAGGTCGACCTCAGGCGTCAAGCGGAGATTCCCGGTGGCGCTATGGGCGATGTTGTAGACGAACACTCGTGAGCCATCGGGTCGGTACCGCACGAAGGCCGACCCGGTTGCTTCGCCCCTGGCGACCTCGATGCCTGAGACATCGACGCCGTCCGCCTTGAGCCGTCGGACGTTCAGGTGACCGAAGTCGTCGTCTCCAACGCGGGACACGATGGCAGCCGGTGTGCCCAGGCGGGCGAGTTGATCGGTGAAGATTGCTGGCGCCCCGGATGGGAACGGGCCGATCAGGGGCTGCGCCTCAAGAAAGCCCTCTCCCTTTGTCGTCGCCACGATCTCGACCAGGATCTCCCCGACCGTCAGTACCTTGCGCGACATCCGTCAGTCCCTCCCACATCGCCCGACGCCGGTCATGCTGGGTCCTGATGTGCTGTGTTCCGCGTTGAGCATGGTTTTGCCATCGCAACAGCCTCTACTGCCTCGCACGCCCTCGAAGTTGGACGTCGATCCCGGAAGCGAGGCCGCCGCGCCCGAAGGTCACGGCGGCCCCGCAGATCGGCTCAGGTCAGCAGGTGGACTTGTAGGCCGCCTGACCACCTTCGCCACTGAGGTTGTCCTTGGTGATGATGGTGAACCCCGTCTGGATGGTCGGGGTCACCTGACCGCCGGTGAGGGCAGCGACAGCCTGCTCGACACCGTCGGAACCGATGGTGGCCGGCTGCTGCGCCACGAGGGCCTGGACCGTGCCGGCTTCGAGGGCCTTGATCTGGTTCGGACCTGCGTCGAAGCCGACGATCGTGATGTCCTTGCCGCCCGCCTGGCGAACACCAGTGGCGGAGCCCTCGGCCGAGAAGAGGTTGGTGGCGAAGATCCCGACGATGTCGGGGTCCTTCTGCAGGGCGGCCGAGACGAGGTTGGCAGCCGTGGCCGGGTCGTTGTGGCTGTACTGGACACCGAGGTACTTGAAGGTCGAGTCCTTAGCGGCGGCCTCCTCGAAGCCCTTGACTCGCGCATCGACCGTGGAGACACCGGGGTCGGTGGAGATGATGAGGACCTTGCCGCCGGCGGGCTTGGCCTGCTTGATCGCGTCGAACGCTGCGGCGCCGCCACCGACGTTGTCGGAGCTGATCTGCGAGGCTGCGAAGGACGGGTCAGTGACCGTGGTGTCGACGAGGACGACCTTGATCCCGGCCTTCGCTGCCTGCTCCAGCGGTGTCTGCATCGCAGTGACATCGGTCGGGGCGATCAGGAGGGCAGCGGGCTTGGACGCCGTCACCGAGTCCACGATCGGCTTCTGCAGGGTGGGGTCGAACTTCTGCGGACCCTGCACGGTGACGGTGTATCCGAGCTCCTTGGCCTTGGCCTCGATGCCACACTGCATGGAGATGTAGAACTCGTCGCCGGCGACGCCCTGCACGAAGGCGATCTGCTTGTTGTCGGCGGATCCTCCTGCCGACCCGGAGCTGCCTGAGCCGGATGTGTTGCCCGTGGAGCACGCGGCCAGGACCAGGACGGCACTGGCGGACGCAGCCGCGATCTTGATGGTGTTCCTCATGTCGTTCTGCCTTTCCTAAGTGGTGGGGTTACCCCCGTGGTGCTTGGGTGGGTGAGAGGGAGAGTTGCCGGACGAGGGACAGCGAGGTCGGTCTAGATCCCCTTGCCTCGGCTGGCGGCTGCTCGTCGCTGTTGGTCGACGTAGACAGCGGCGATGAGGATGGCGCCCACCGCAACGGTCTGCCAGTAGGGGGAGACGCCGATGATGACGAACCCGGACTGGAGAGTGGCTGGGATGAAAAGGCCCACCATGGAGCCGAACATGGACCCTTGGCCGCCGAAGATCGACGTCCCGCCGATGACAACAGCGGCGATGACGTTGAGATTCGTCAGGGACTGACCGGCGATGGTCGTCGTGCCGTACTGCGCGAGCGAGAGGATCCCCGCAAGTCCAGCGAGGGTGCCGGACACCGCATAGATCTGCACCAACTTGCGATCGACGTTCACTCCGACGCGTCGCGCCGAGGTCTCGTTGGAACCGATGGCGTAGGTGTACCGCCCGAACTTGGTCTTGTGCAGGGCGATCCCGCCGAGGACGACGATGACGAGAGCGATGAGGCTGATCGCCGGAATGCCGACCAGGCGGCCGTACCCGATGGTGTCGACGAGCACGTCGGGGGCCGAACGGATGTCCAGGCCGCCGGTGATGATCTGCGCGATACCCAGCGCGACCGACAAAGTTCCCAGCGTGACGATCAGCGGTGGCACATTGGCCCGTGCAACCAGCGCGCCGTTGAGGATGCCCCAGAAGACGCCCACGACCACGGCCAGGACGAGGCCGACGAGCGCAGCCCCCCATCCCGCGCCACCCAAGGCCTCCATGGCCTTGGCTGCGACCACCGAGGAGACGACGAGGACGGATCCGACGGACAGGTCGATGCCGGACGTGATGATGACGAAGGTCATGCCCACGGCGAGGACAGCCCAGATCGAGACGTTCTGCGTGATGTTGGTCAGGTTGCTGGCGGTGAGGAACGTCGTGGGTGACAGGACGCCGAAGGCGGCCACGATGACGACGAGCACTCCGAGGATCCAGACCGACTGCACGGCCTTCAGCCGGCCCAGCAGGCTTCCCTCGTGATGGGCGCTGGTTTCGATGGTCGAGGCTGATGGGGGAGTGGTGGTGGTCACGCCGCCCCCTCCTTTCGGTCCAGGGCGCCTGTCATGGCACCGACGAGCTGCTCGACAGAGGTGTTCTTCCCGTCGAAGGTGGCCACGCGTCGGCCGAGCCTGAGCACCTGCACTCGGTCGGCCACCTCCAGCACGTGAGGCATGGAGTGCGAGATGAGGACAACGGCAAGGCCCTTGTCGCGGACCCGCTTGATGGTGTCCAGCACGTTCTGCGTCTGAATGACCCCGAGGGCGGCGGTGGGCTCGTCGAGGAAGAGCACCTTGTTCGCCCAGGACACGGCTCGCGCGATGGCGACCGTCTGCTTCTGTCCGCCCGACATGGCCCCGACCGGGACGACGACGGATCGGACGGCCGAGCCGAGCTCGGTGAACGCCTCGGCGGACTTCTTGCGCATCTGCGCGTTGTCCATGAAGCCCAGCCGACCGGCGATGCCCGGTCGCATGATCTCGCGTCCGAGGAACATGTTCTCGGCGGAGTCCAGGTGGGGGGCGAGCGCCAGATCCTGGTGGACGACCTCGATCCCGCGGGCGGAGGCCTCGTGCGGGCTGGTGAACGTCACCGGCTCGCCCTCGAAGAGCACCTGGCCCTCGTCCAGGTCGAGGTTGCCGGTCAGTGCCTTCACCAGGGTGGACTTGCCGGCCCCGTTGTCGCCGATGAGCGCGACGACTTCGCCGGCTTGGATGTCGAAGTCCGTCTTGTCCAGTGCTTGGACTGCGCCAAAGCTTCGGCTGAGGCCCCTGGCCTCCAAGAGGGCAGTCATGCGCTTGCCTCCTGGTCCGTGGCCTTGCGCCAGGTCGGAATCATCATGCTGGCCTCCTTGCCAGGTGTGCTCGGCCGGCGGAGACGATCCCCGCGACCGGTCGACGTGCGCGGCTCGCAGCGTCCGCCGTTACTAGCCGCCGCCTGCGACAGCCGCGCGCCGCACGTGGGGCGCCGGGTGGCAGACCCAGACGCGCGGCTCGAGATGGTTCGACTCAGGCGGGATGTCGTGATCGCGAGGTGTCCGAGGGGGCACGGCGAGGTCGATACCGGAACGAACGTCGCGACGGTCACGGGTGGCCTCCTTGCCTTGGACAGCGGTGTCACAGGGTCAGAACTCGTCGGCAGCCGGGGGAGGACGGCTCCCCGCGGTGGGGGCAACTGCCTCGTCTCTGCCTGTGCTTCTCGTCGTTCGAACGAATCTAAAGCTGCTATGTCACCGGTGTCAAGGTTTCGCCTCGAAGTTTATGTCACCGATGACAGGTAGCGTCGCGCTGTGCCGGCTCAAGGGCTGGCCCCGCGGTCGCCCAGAGGGCAAGGTGCAGCGATTCCCAGCACCTCGGCCATCGTGGGGAGGTCGTGTCGCCCACGGGGGCCCACCTCGGATCAGGAGTGGCGATCTCGCTCTGGGTGGTCGTGAGAGCTCGGCGCTCGGGTGCCGACGGCGCCACCTGCCGACGAGCGCAGCTCCGCCATCACGGCAGCCAGCATCTGCTCCGGTGGCTGCATTCCGCTGACTGCAATATGCGGTGCAACGGGTGGTGAGAGGTCCAAGCCAGCCAGCCAGCTTTCACCGAGCTTGCTGGCATCTCTGGCGGCGTCACGGTCTCGCACTCGACGAAGGACCTCGTGACCGGGTAACTCGATCCACACCATGAACGGCGTGGCACCGGCGAGAACCATCCGCCGCGCGGATTGGTCCCACTTCGCGGCATCCCGGACCTCTTCCGTGAAGGGCGCGGTGAGGACCACGTCGAGCCCGACGGCCACGTTGTCCACGGCCAGCGAGCAGATCGTGTCGTATCGGGCTGCACGCGTCTCCCTGGCGAACTCGGGATCGTCGAGGTTCGCACCTCCGCGCACGGTCGCGAGCACGTCGATCAACCTTTCGGTGGCGGTGTCGAGGTCGAGAAGCGTAGCCCCGAGCTCTTGGGCCAACAGCCGGCCGAAGGTGGTCTTGCCTGACCCAGGCGCTCCGGTGACGAAGAGGGCGCATGGCCTACTTGGGTGTTCGGCTCCGCGTTTCATAGGATCGAGGACTCCCTTTCGATGAGCCGGACATTGATCACGTTCGTCCGCCGGAGTTTGCGGCGTGGGTTTGCTGTGCGGCGCCGGGCCGGGTCGCTCTCGCCCCACGCCGGCACGCCGCGTGCGGGGAACCGGGCGATCCCCCCGCACGCGGGCCGTCGGGTCGCCCACGCTGAGCAAACGGTCAGCCGCTCGACGATGTCCGGACGGGACGGTCGAGGACGCGGACCAAGGACGCGGAGCGGCGCCCTCGCCCACATGCAGCCAGAAGGCGAGGAAGCGGCCTTGGAACGCCTCCGACCGCCCCTCCATGATGACAACCGCGCTCGTCAGTGCACGCCGTCGATGACCGCTGCGAGTTCCATCAGGCGCGGCGCAGCGCGTTCGGTGAGCAGTTCCTGTCGACGCTCGCTCGAGATGGAGAGGCTGTCCTTCCACAGCGAGCGGCCTGCCATCGCACCGCTCGCACCGTTCGCCATCGCGGTGGCAACCTGGCCTACGAACGTCTCGTGGTCAACGCCTGCGGACAGCACGGCCCAAGGGGCCCCGGATGCTGCCTCGGTCACCGCGGCGCAGGCGGCCGCTGAGCCCGGGTACTGGAGCTTGAGAACCTTTGAGCCGCAGGCCACCGCCAGCGCGGCACCATCCGCGACAAGGTCAGGGAACCGTGCGGTGTACTCCTCCTCGCTCTCGTCCTCCAGCCGATAGGTGAGCAGCTCGACGATCAGGAGCACCCCTTCATCCTCGCAGGCCCGGACGAGCTCACGGATCTGGTGTGCGACGCGGGAGTCCTCGCCCTGACGGTCCGGCCGCGTGTAGAAGAGCATCTTGGCCACGTCGCCGCCAAGGTCTCTCACTGTGCGAGCCGTCACGCCCTCGACGTACCGAGTGTGCTGAAGGCCGTCGACGACCTCGAAGCCAGAGGCGTCCAAACCCACGACGAGTGCGGTGCTGCGCGAAAGGACGTCGTCGTCGACCAGGGCGGGCAGCGCCACCTCAGGGTCGAGCAGGATGGCGGGTGCCAAGTTGCCCAGGTACCTCACCAGGTCGGCCTTGGCCTGAGCCAGCTCCTCCGTGGTGATGTTCTTGGAACCCTGGGGGGCGTCATGAATGGCTGCCTTCATCCCGTTCCTCTGGTCCGCGGCCACGATGAGCATGTGGCCGCCGGGCGTGGAGATCGCCTGCATTCCGCGACGTTCTGCGGTGGTAAGCGTCATGTGCGTCTTTCCTTTCAGTGGTTGGTCTTTGCTTCGTGGCAGGAAGTCAGCAGTCGGAGTCCCACGAGTGCAGCGCCGTAGGCGGTCTCCTGCTCTCGCTCAGTGACCGAGAGGCCGGGAAGCACCTGCCCTCGAGCTCGCTGGACCGACTTCATGCCTGCCCATCCACCGGTGAGGGTGGTCGACACGGCCGGCGGCAGCTCGCGGTCGATGGCGTCGATGAGCAGCTGGATCTCGTCGTTGCTGTGCCGGAGAACGGCCGCGAAGACCTCAGCGGGCGAGATGCCGTCGGTTCGGAAGGTCAGGCGCAGCACCCCGTCGTCGTTGCGGGCGCCGCTCACCTCGATCCCGTCGAGCGCCAGCTGCCCCTCCAGCGGGAGGGCCATCACGGCACGGTCGAGCGCGTCACGACCAGCTCGGGTGTGGATGCCGGCTGCCTGGAGAGCGCGTCGGAGGAGGAGTCCGGTCTTGACGCCCGCGACGATGACGCGTTTGCCGGGAACAACATGGCGCACCTCGTTGATCAAGTGCCCGGCAAGGCGGCTCCGTGCCTCGTAGCCGAGAGCGACGTCCGAGACCCGCAGGAGCACTTCGGCGGTGCCGATCGACACGTGGTACTGGTCGCCGTCGAGGGAGCCGCCGGCCTCCGCCGCGACGAGATGATCGTGGCCGGCGACCGTCAGCGCCGCACCGGCGAAGACTCCCGGTAGGTCCTCGCGAGCCGTCCCCCAGGAGGCGCCGGCGTCTCGGAGCTCCGGCATGAAGCCCTCCTCCACCCCGAGGAGGTCAAGCATCGCGGGCCACGGCCGGTCAGTGTCCTGGTCGAGGAGACCTGTTCGGGACGCCAAGGAGTATTCAAGAGCGACGTCTCCCCCCAGAGACGCAACGACGAACTCCGGGAGGTCGAGCCAGCGGTAAGCCCCAAGCGGCGTCCCACGGCGACGGAGGTGGGCCAGCTTGGCGACGGTGACCTGAGCCCCCAGAGGCAGCCCCGTGCGCCCGGCGAACTGATCCCTCAGGTCACGGGGGAACGCCTCGGCCTCGTCCTGGCCGCGAGGGTCGAACCAGGCGAACCCGGGGTGTGGCGCACGCAGTGTCTCGTCGACGAGCATTCCGGTCTCGCCCATCCCAGCCACGGAGATCGCGTCGACCGTGCGAACCCCCATCGCCGCCAGGCGATCAGCTGCGCTCTGGAGGAGCGAGTCGACGGCGGTGGTCAGCGCGATGGCGTCGAGCTCGGTCGTGCCGCCGGGGCCCGCTCTCCATGGCGTTGCGACCTGCTCCTCGAGCAGCTCTTCAGCGGCGCCGCGGACGACCAGGATCTTGACGCCGGTGCTCCCGAGGTCGATCCCAGCCACGACGGGCAAGCCGCTCGTGGTCCGATCCGCGGAGGGCACAAGGCCGGGGATCGCCGAGAGCGAGGACCGTGTCACGTGACCACCTTTGGTTCTTTGCGCCGGATCGGCTTCTGGTTCGTTTCGAGCTGGCGAGGTGGGCACCCACCTCGTGTCTGACCGCCATGGAAGGGCGGCGGCGCGGCAGAGGTGCATGGAGTGCATTATGTCACCGGTGTCATGCCCTTCAACTATCCTGACATGACACCGGTGACATAGCAAGTGGTCGAACGGCCGACCTTGGCGTCCCGACAGCCCTGGAACCGATCCCATCGGCCGGCCTTGGTGTGGAAGGAACAGGCTCGGCTCGGTGGTGGTCGTGGGTGCCGGTCGACCATCCATCGTCCCGTCAACTGGAACAACTGGCAGGCGGGCTCAGCGCACGATCGAGCCGTGCTGCGGCGTTGTCTCGAAGTGCGCAGAGCCGGGACAGGTGGCCCCGGTGTGCGAACCAGGCACCGGGCCCGACCCCCAGAAGTGTCTGCGCGCCGCCCTCCCTACGACCTCTGGAGTCCGCATCCTCCCCGGTCCAGGAGCCTCACGGGCATGACGGTGCGGCGACGGAAACGGCGATGCGGGTGGTCGAGGCGATCGAACACCCGTGTGGCAGCGAACTGGCCGAGGCCGCGAGGGTCCTGGTCGATGACGCAGACAGGCGGGTCCAGCTGTGACGACAGGGGGAAGTCCCCGAAGCTCACGAGCGCCACTCCTCCCCAGTCCAGCTGGCGCAGGGCAGGAATCGTCACCAGGGCGGTTCGTGCGTTCGAGCAGAAGATCGCGGTGGGCGGGTCTGCGGTGTCTCGCACGTCGTGCAGCTTGTCCTGGATGTGTGCGCCGTCGGCCTCGTCGTAGATGACCAGCGACTCGTCGAAGGGCAGTGAGTGCGATTGCAGTGTCTCGCGGTAGGCGCGCAGACGATCAACGCCTGTGGCGATGACCGGATCGTCGCCGATGAAGGCAACTCGCCGATGACCTTCCTTGACCAAGTGCTCTACGGCGTCCCGAGCGCCGCTGGCGTCGTCCTGCACGACGACGTCGGCGTTGAGATGGCGCGGGGCGCGGTCGATGAACATCAGCGGAATCCGCTTCTCCCAGCGACGCAGGTACGACTGGTCGGAGGCAACGGGACACACGATGAGTCCGCTCACCTGGCGATGCAGTAGCGGCTCGATGGCCTCGTGCTCTCGCTCCTTGTCATATCCGATGCTACTGACGAGGACGGCAGCACCTCGCTGCCGCGCGACCGCTTCAATGGCTTGGACGGCCTCTGCGAAGAAGGGGTCGGCCAGATCTGGGACCGCGACCCCGATCGCGGTGTCGCGGCCTGCGCGGAAGCTCACGGCGAGGGTGTTCGGTACGTAGTGGAGCTCCTCCACAGCCGCGAGCACGCGCGAACGGACCGACTCGGACACGTACTTGTCATCACGCAGGACCCGAGAGACAGACTTCGCACTGACGCCGGCCCTCTCGGCCACGTCCCGCATGGTCGACATCGTGTCTCCTACCTCGGCCAGTGAGCGTTCAGTATCGCATCAGACCCGATTGAGTCACGTCGCCTGCCCCCGGCCGTCATCGCGCGGTGTAGCCGCCGTCAATCGGCAGGGAGGCGCCAGAGATCATGGAGGCGCCGTCCCCGAGCAGAAACACGATTGGCGCGGCGATCTCATCCTCTGTTGCCCAGCGGTGCAACGGCATGGCGTCGAGGAAGGGGCCCTCGATCTCCGGTCGACCCCAGTACCAGGCCGACATGGGGGTCATGACGACCGTGGGGTTCACGCTGTTCACCCGGATGTTGTACTGCCCCAGCTCGAGGGCCGACACCCGGGTGATGCTGTCGAGGGCAGCCTTGGAGGACGCGTAGCTGATGTGCCCGTGCAGAGCCGCGAGGCTGGCTTGGCTGGAGACGTTCACGATCGATCCCCCGGCCCCGAGGCGAATCATCTCGCGCGAGGCGTACTTCGTGACCAGGAGTGCCCCGCGCGTGTTGATGCTGATCACCTGGTCGAACACGGCGATGTCCGTCTCCATCGGCGACGCGATCTCTCCGCCGAAGCCGCCGCAGTTCACCACGCCCCACAGATCAAGGCCGCTCAAGGCGCCGCTGATGCTGTCTTCGCTGTTAAGGTCGAAAGGCAGTGCTCGCGCCCCGGTCTGGGACACCACGTCCTCAAGGCCATCCATCGACCGGCCGCTCGCGATCACGTCTGCGCCGGCCTCCACGAGATGGCGAACGGTCGCTCCGCCGATCCCGCCGCTGGCTCCGGTGACGAGAACTGGACGTCCGTTGAAGGCTGTCATTTCGGCTAACTCCTCTGACTTCGCGGGGCCGCGCAGTGACCTGTGGCAGGGCACCCGCTGCGGCGGGGCAAGGACCCCAGTGTGTCACCGGTGACAGTCAGTGGGCAAGGGGATCTTGACACCGATGACATATCACCCTAGGTTGCCTTGCGGTGGGTCCCCTTCCCTACCGCACGCCGGGCGGGGGACCTGCCCCCGGAGCTCTTGTGTGGCTGACGCCAGACAGGTTCGGGCTCGTCTTCGTCAGGAGTGTGATGCGCCGTGAGCCGTGGTTCGGACCCGGGACGAGGGGAGCAGCACCTGGTCGCTGGTGCGTCCGAGCTCGTCGAGCGCGCGCGTGCCTTGGTGGCCAGGGAGACGCGGGCGGTTCTCGGCATCGTGGGTCCGCCCGGGGCGGGGAAGTCGACCGTGTGCCAAGCCCTGCTGCACGAGTTCGGCGGGTGCGCCACGGTCGTCGGAATGGACGGTTTCCATCTGGCCAACGAGGAACTCACGCGGCTGGGACGCCGGGAGCGCAAAGGCGCTCCGGACACGTTCGACGTGGATGGATACGTCACGCTTCTGGAACGAATACGTTCACAGGCAGCGGGCTCCGTCGTTTACGCACCCCTGTTTCATCGGGGCCTGGAGATCGCTGTGGCGGGGTCGACGCCGGTGTCGCCTGAGGCGACGCTGGTGATCACCGAGGGCAACTACCTGCTCCTGGACGAGGGCGGATGGGGGCGAGTTCGGTCGCAGCTGAGTGAGGCGTGGTACCTCGACCTGCCCACGACCGAGCGGCAGCGACGACTCATCCAGCGACGCCAGTCGTTCGGTGAGGCGCCGGAGGAGGCTGAACGATGGGTCTCTTCCGTCGATGAGGTCAACGCGCGTACCGTCGAGAGCAGCCGTTCCCGGGCGGACCTCGTGGTGCGACTCGTCGACGACCAAGAGGCGACATCGCAGTCGGCTGGAGTCGGTCGGCTCCAGGACGGCAGCGCCGCACCATGACGGGCTTGTCAGCGGAACACATCCATGAGCTGGGCCCAGCGGTCGTCACACCCCAGTACGACCGCACCTCCACCCGCGTTGGCATCGTCCACTTCGGGGTCGGCGGCTTCCATCGTGCGCATCAGGCGCTGTACATCGACGAGCTCCTCAACCTCGGAGACCTGAGCTGGGGAATCTGCGGCGTGGGCGTGCAGCCCTTCGACGCCAAGATGCGCGACGTGCTGGCGGACCAAGACCGCTTGTACACGTTACTGACAGTGGAGCCCAACGGGACCTCGGCCGCTCGAGTCGTCGGGTCAATCGTGCGCTACCTCTACGCCCCCGACGACCCCCCGGCGGTCCTGGACCAGCTTGCCGACCCCGCTGTGGCGATCGTGTCGTTGACCATCACCGAGGGCGGGTACGGCATCAATGACGCCACGGGCGAGTTCGACCCGAACGATCCCGCTGTCCTGGGAGACCTGAGCGGTCAGGACCCGCCAGCAAGCGCCCTCGGCTACATCGTGGCCGGACTGGCAGCACGGCGCACGGCCGGGGCTGCGCCCTTCACGGTGATGTCCTGCGACAACATCCAGGGCAACGGGTCAATCACCCGCCACGCCGTCATGGCCTTCGCGCGCCGCCTGGATCCCGACCTTGCCGAGTGGATCTCTGACGAAGTGGCCTTCCCGAACTCCATGGTCGACCGGATCACCCCTGTCACAGACGCAGAGACGGTAGCTGCCGTGGCTGCCGTCGGCATCCACGACCAGTGGCCCGTTCGATCCGAGAGCTTCCGGCAGTGGGTTCTTGAAGACACGTTCCCCGCTGGTCGTCCAGCACTCGAGCGTGTCGGCGTGCAACTGGTGGCCGATGTCCACCCGTACGAGCTCATGAAGTTGCGCCTGCTCAATGCATCGCATCAGGCGATGAGCTACCTCGGCATCCTGTCCGGCCTGACTTTCGTCCACGAAGTACTGGAGCAACCGCACTACCGCGAGTTCCTGCTCACCTACATGCACCGTGAAGCGATCCCGACCCTCGACCACGTTCCCGGAGTGGACCTCCCCACATACTGCGAACACCTCCTGGAACGCTTCGGTAGCAGAGCCATTCAAGACACGTTGGCGCGACAGGTCGTCGACGCGTCCGATCGAATCCCCAAGTTCCTCCTGCCCGTTGTTGCCGAACAACTCCGCCGCGACGGTCGGATCGCGTGCATCAGCCTGGTTCTCGCCTCCTGGAGCGTGTACCTCGAGCGGGGTCTCGACGGCTCGCTGCCGCAGGAACTGGTTGACAAGCGGGCGATGGGCCTCCTCGACGCAGTGGCCCGCGAGTCCTCCCTGCCTGGTTCCTTCCTCGACTTCACCCCCGTGTTCGGCGACCTGGGCCGGAACCGGCGCCTGCGCGACGCGTTCGTGACCGCGCGTGTAGGACTGGCTGAGATGGGCCCTATTCACAGTGCTTTGGCTGCAGTATCCGAGGAGCCCGGGGGACCAAACTGAGATCTCGGTTTCGGCGGTCACCATCACTTTCGTCTCTGACATGCAGCGCCGGGACTCGACACGCCGTGTCACGACACCCGTTTCGCTTCGGGGTCGCACCGTTCGACCGTGTCACCTTGAGGGGACATTTCCGCAGTTCATAGGCTTGATTCGGCCCCGGCCAGCCGGTCAACCGGGGCACTGGGGTTTGGAGGCACCGCCACCTTCACTGCTGGATCGAGGGGGACCTTGCCTTCACAGCCCGGCTTCGCCGACGGCCATGTCGACTGGCAACCTTGCTTGTGGCTCACAGCACCTCGTGAATTTCGTAGACGATGCCACTGGTGGTTCCCATCCGAGGGCGCCCGATGCCGACGGCGACGATCGTGTTGAGCCAGGCGAACGTCGGCGATGCGGTCTCGAACGACACCGCGATCCGCAGGTAGGAGTCGATGTCGTCGAGGGTCCCCTCACGTCTCAGCAGGCGCTCGAGCTCGGTGGAGTGCCATCGGCCCCAGTACGTGACTCGCACCAGCTCGCTCGGGTTGAGGCGAAGCATCATCCGCACGTCGTGCTCGAAGACCCCGTCGTTGCGGATGAGGGCCGAGTCCTGTCCGGTCCGCAGGATCTCCCCGTTGAGGTGCGGCCCGCTGACCCGGCCGCCGGCGATGTTCACGACCCGTCGACGTCCGTACGGCGTCGCCCCCATCTCTACGGGTGTCTCGCCCTCGATGTCCAACGTCCCGAGGAAGCGACCTCGCAGCTCGGTGAGGGCGTCGCTCATCGCACGATGCACAGGGCGTCGACGGCAACGAAACCGTGCGGCGTCTCGATCAGGGGGTTGATGTCCATGGTCTCGATCCAGCCAACCCCTCCGGAGATCAGTGCGCTGGCCGACTCCAGTGCCGTCTGCAGGCTACGCGCGCCGACGGGGTCCAGCGCCAGCTGGGCACCGACCTCCAGCGCCAGTGCCGCGGCGGACTCGGCGGAGAAGGGCGCCATCCGACCCAAGATCCGACCGTCCTGCTCGACCCCGCCGCCACCTCGACCAGCCGCAACGACGGGACCGAGGGCGCTCTTGGTCGACATGCCGATGAAGGCCTCGCGCCCGGTCAGCTGGGGCTGGATGACGACCCACGCCGGGACCGACTCGTGCTCCGCCACGCTCCGCAGCCGTGCCACGACCGTGGTGAGCTCATTTGCCTCGACGTTGGTCGCGACGGCGCCGATCCGTGCACGGTGGGCCACCTCGGCCAGCTTGGCGACGTACGGGCCGGGGAAGGCCGGAGGGATGACGGCGTCCTCCGGCGCGACCATGTGGAAGGGCGCGACGTCTATCCCGTGCTCGGTGAGCAGGGCCATCGCGTCGACAAACGGCAGGACTCCGGTGGTGGGCTCAGGCGCGGCATGGGCGATCGGCGGGGCCGTCGGTGGTGCCACCGGTGGGCTCGTCGGCGTGCGGACCTTGACCGCGTGGCCGGCCATCGAATGGATACCTCGCAGTGACCCGCTCAGGCCGTTGCCGAGCGCGGTACTCCCTGATCGCAGCGCATCCACCCAGGCGCCCGGGTCGCCGGCGTAGGGACTGATCACGAGCGGCCGCCCTCGCTGGGCCATCACCTCCGACAAGAAGTCCGGTACGGCGCGGAACCCCTCGTCCCAGTCGGCCAGCTGGTGGAGGAACAGGAAGGTCCCGAAGGCCGGCTCCTCCAGGTACCGGTCGACGATGCGTCCCCAGAGCTCGACGTCGCCGACGGCGAATCCTGTGGCGTCGAGTGGATTGGCGACCCCGGCTCCCGGGATGTTGGACCGCACCCACTCGTCGAGCGCCGGGTTGGTGGGCATCTCCAGCCCCAGCGTCGTCGACAGGTCTGCGGCGAGTGCGGCGAAACCGCCGGACATCGTCCACACGCAGACCCCGCCGGCCGAGGGCCACAGGTCTCGGTCCAGCTGGTCGAAGAACTGGATGCGGTCCACCAGTTCCGGAACGTCAGCCACCACCTCGATCCCGTACTGCCGCGCCGCGATCTGGAACACCCAGTCCTCCTCGGCAATGGCGCCGGTGTGGGACTCCACGACGCGCAGCGACCGTTCCGACCGGCCGAGCTTGAGCACCACCACCGGCTTGCCCGCACGGTGCGCGCACTCGACCGCGTCGAAGAACGCCGAGGGCCGACGGATCGCTTCGAGGACCACCGCGATGACCGACGTCGAGGGGTCGTCGGCGAGGTACAGGACGTAGTCCGCCACGTCCAACGACATCTCGTTGCCCGACGAGACCATGAGGCTGAAGCCCACCCGGCTGGACCGCCAGGCCAGTGATGCCACGGCCTCCAGGGCGGCCCCACTGTGTGCGACGATCGAGACTCCGCCCTTCCTCCGCTCGAACGGAGGAAGGAGGCTCAGGTCCGCGCCTCCGGTCACGTCGATCAGTCCCGCGCTGTTCGGGCCGACCACCGGCAGCCCCGCGGCCGCCGCCGTGTCCGCGAGGTGAAGCTGGCGAGACCGCCCGGCATCGCCCGCGTCGGCAAAGCCGCCCGCTGAGACGACGACGCCACCTGCGCCCATCGATGCCGCTTGGTCGACGACGCTCTGAACGGACGCGGCCCCCACCATGGAGAAGACGGCGTCGACGGGTCCATCGACGTCGAGCAGGGACGTGTGGGTGGGAAGGCCGAACACGTGCTCCCGAGACGGGTGGACTACCACCACCTCGAGGCCCGACGAGATGGTTCTCAGGACGCCCTCTCGGTAGGGCGACTCGTCGTTGAGCCCGACGACCGCGATGCGTCGGGGTCGAAGGAAGCGGTCGAGTTGGTCGGTGGAGAATCTCACTCATCGAATGTATACACAGCCACCACCGAGGTCAACGACGCCGACGCGGTGGCGCTGAGGCTGCGGGCGCGCCCGTACGGCGAGCGTTATCGTGGATACGACCGTATGCAGCACGGTTTGAGCGCATTAAGCGAGGCCCCGGGCGTCCACGCGCGGATCGGGTTGTTGACGGCCTTGGCGAGACTCATGTATACAAAGACATCGAACAGCCAACGAAGGAGTTCGCGCATGTCATCACCCGTGGGGAGCCCTCTGCTCCAGGTTGAGGGTGTCGGCAAGCGATTTCGGGGCGTCGTCGCCCTCGACTCCGTGTCCATGAGCGCCCGAGAGGGCGAAACCGTCGGGATCATCGGACCGAACGGCGCCGGCAAGACCACGCTGTTCAACGTGGTGGCGGGGACGTTCGCCCCGAGCTCGGGCCGCGTCGTCTTCCGGGGCAAGGACGTCACCACACTGCCGCCGCATCGCCGGTGTCGGCTGGGCATCGGCAGAACCTTCCAGATGATCCAACCCTTCGCCTCACTGACGACGATCGACAACCTGGCGGTGGCAGCGTCGGCGGTCGGTGCCGGTCGCGGGCGGAGCCGAGAGCGGGCCGCGCAGGTCCTCGACGAACTCGACATGACGGGTCTCGCCCTCCGTCTCGGAGCGGATCTCAACGCCGTCGAGGGAAAGCGTCTCGAGCTCGCCCGGGCCCTCTGCACGGACCCGAGGCTGGTGCTCCTGGACGAGATCTTCAGCGGCCTCAACGACGAAGAGGTCGCGGACCTCGCGACCACCGTGCATGGGCTCCCCGCGAAGGGCGTCTCCGTCATCCTCATCGAGCACAACATGAGCGCCATCCGCCTGATCTCCGATCGCGTGGTGGCGATCAGCGCAGGAAACGTCATCGCCGACGGCGGCCCCGATGAGGTCCTCAACCACCCCTCTGTCCTGGAGACCTACCTTGGTACCGCAGCCAGCGCTTGAGATCGACGGCCTGAGCGTCAGGCACGGTGAGCTCCAGGTCGTGCACGAGGTGAGCCTGACGGTGCCGTCCTCCGCGTGCGTCGGCCTGCTCGGCCTCAACGGCGCCGGGAAGTCCAGCCTGCTCGACGCGATCTCCGGGACGCTTCCCGCCCGCGGCGGGGTCGTGTCGCTCTTCGGCGAGGACGTGACGCGGCTGCCGGCCTGGGAGCGCGCTCGTCGGGGCCTGGTGCAGATGCCGGCCCGTCGTCAGCTGTGGCCCTCGATGTCCGTGCTCGACACGCTGCTCATGGGCGCCTACCGGCGCAAGGACGCCGCGCAGATCGCCGCATCGATGGACCGGGTGTTTGACCTCTTCCCCATCCTGGGCGAGCGCAGGCGTCAGCAGGCGGGGACGTTGTCCGGTGGCCAGCAGCAGATGCTCGCCCTGGGGCGCGGGCTGATGGCCGATCCTCGGATCCTCCTGCTCGACGAGCCGTCCGAAGGCCTGGCCCCGGTGATCGTCACGCAGATGTTCGACGCGATCAGGGCGATGCAGCGCGAGGCCCAGATCACCGTGTTGCTCGCCGAGCAGAACGCAGGAGCCATCGCGCTGTGCTCCGAGGTGTTCGTCATGAGGTCGGGCTACGTCGGTCCCCTCAAGGACGGTGGCGACCTCTCGTCACGCCAGATCGCCGAGCGCGTGTTCGGTGCCGAAGCACGTCCCAACTGATTCCCGTTCGCAGTCCCATACACAAGGAGCCCGTCATGAGCATGTCGCGCATCACCCTGGCCGTCGTGGCCGCACCCCTCCTGCTCGTGGCGAGCGCCTGCGGGTCCACGGAGACCCCCAGCGACTCCGCCAGCTCGGCCAGCGTCAAGGAGGTGGTCGTCGGAAGTGTCACCGACCTCAGCGGACCGGCGTCCGTCTACGGCATCCCCGAGAACCAGGGTGCCCAGCTCGCCGTCGAGGAGGTCAATGCCAAGGGCGGCATCAAGTCCCTCGGCGGCGCGAAGCTCAAGCTGAAGCCGTATGACACGCAGACCACACCGGACCAGGGCGCCACCCAGGCCCAGGCTGCGGTGAACGACGGGGTCTCCGCCGTCCTCGGCGGCGAGGTGTCCGACACCGTCCTGGCCGGGACCAACGTCACCCACCGCGCCGGCATCCCGTGGGTCAACACCGGGGGTGCTGCGGACAAGATCAACCAGCGTGGCTACAACACCGTCTTCTCCAACGTCGCGAACACCACGCAGGCGGGCACCGGCTGGCAGGAGGTCATCGGGTTCGTCTCCAAGGAGCTGGGCATCTCCAACCCGACGGTGGCCACGTCCAACGTGAGCAACTCCTACGGTGTGGCCCTGTTCGACGCCTGGAAGAAGGCCAACTCGTCCGCCGGCTACAAGCTCCTGAGTGACGTCAGCTACCAGCCGGGCACCACCGACTTCTCCGCCGTGGCGGCCCGCATGTCGAACAGCAAGGCCGACGTGCTGATGACCTTGGGGTACCCCGGTGACTCGCTGGCGCTGACCAAGTCCTTCGGCACCCAGTTCAAGCCCTCCTCCAAGATCTGGCTAGCGACCGGCGGAGACTCCGCGCAGATCCTCAAGCAGGTCGGCGGTCCCGCCGACGGCACCATCACCACCATCGGGCCCGTCGCCGGGATGCCCGGGCTGCCGCCGCTCTTCGACTCCATGAGCGCCGCCTACCAGAAGAAGTTCAACGAGGTCCCGACGCGTCAGTCGTTCTCCGGATACACCTCGATGATGTTCATCGTGGCGGCCCTGGAGAAGGCAGCCTCGGCCGAGCCCGCGAAGATCGCCGCTGCCCTGACGTCCGTGTCGCTTACCAACGACAACGGCAACGTCTACCCGTCGCCGGCCGAGCTGAAGTTCACGGCACAGGGCACCCTGGAGAACGCCCCCGTGTACTACGCCCAGCTCCAGAACGGGAAGGTCGAGGTCGTCTACCCCGCCAGCGTCGCCTCCGCCAAGCCGATCGCCTACGGCGGCGGACTGAAGTGACGCACCTGCCCCACTCCCGGACCACGAAGGCGGACCCGTGCTCCTCCCGCAGCTCCTGATCACCGGAATCCTCACCGGCATGGTCTACGGCCTGGTCGGCGTCGGATTCACCCTGGTCCTCGGCGTGGGCAAGATCGCCAACTTCGCCTACGGCTCCCTCGTCGCGCTCGGGATGTACTTCGCCTACGTGCTGCACGAGTGGACCGGGCTGGGGCCGTACGTGGCCCTGCTCCCCGGCCTGGTGCTGTTCAGCCTCCTCGGTCTGGGCATCGCGGAGCTGTTCGAGTGGCGCGCCCGAGCCAGCGGAGAGATCGGCGAGCTGCTGATCGGCTTGGGCGTGCTGCTCACCATCGGCGGCCTGCTGGCGGTCATCTTCAGCGACAACCCGCGAACCATGGACGCGGCCATCCAGGGCGGATGGGAGGTCTTCGGCTTCGTCGTCCCGTGGGACAAGCTGCTCGCGGGCGGCTTCACGTTCGTCCTCGGGCTGAGCCTCTTCCTCTTCATCCGCCGTACCCGAGTGGGACGAGCCATGCGCGCCGTCGCGGAGAACAGCCAGGCGGCTGCCCTGCACGGGGTGAGGACACCGGTGATCCGGCGGCTCGCCGTCGTCATCTCGACGGCGATCGCCGGTATCTCCGGGATCCTGGTCAGCTCCTTCGTCGTCCTCACGCCGGAGGTCGGAACCAACTTCTTGATCTCCGCCTTCGCCGTCGTCATCGTCGGTGGGATCGGGAACACGATCGGAGCGGTGTTCGCCGGGATGGGCGTCGGCGTCATCGAGGCCCTGTCCGCTGGCTACCTGTCGTCCATCTGGACCACGATCGTGCCGCTCGTCATCATCTTCGTCGCGTTGATGGTGCGTCCCCAGATCGAGGAGAACTGACCCATGGGTACACGCGCCAGAATGCTGGCCCCGTGGCTGTTGCTGCTGGTCGCCGGGGCCGTCGGCTGGGCCCTCCTGGGCCTGTTGGGCGGAGCCGGGATCAGCATCGCGGTGCTGGCCCTCTACTACGCGGCGGCGGGGTCGTCGTTCAACATGGTGTTCGGCGCCCTGGGGATCTTCTCCCTGGCCCAACCCGTGTTCCTGGCGGCCGGCGCCTACACGGGCGTCTACATGAACCAGAACTTCGACGTGAACCCCTGGCTCGGCCTGGTCCTCGGCGCTCTCGTCGCCGGCGCGATCGCCCTGCCCATCGGGTTGGCGTCCCTGCGGAGCTCTGGCGCGGTGATGACCGCGCTCATCACCCTGATCATCGCCCAGGCCGCCGTGCCCATCGTCGCCGGGATCCCGGCGCTCGGTGGATCTGCCGGCCTCTACGTCGACGTCATCGGTGGTGGGTCGCTCAGCCAGATGCAGTTCGCGGGTGGCCTACCCTTCGCCCGAATCCTGCTCGTCATGAACGTGCTCATCATCGCGGGGCTGATGTGGCTGGCCCGCAGCCGTTTCGGCCTCTGGTTGCAGGCCATCAAGGACGCTCCCGAGGCGGCCGCCGCGAGCGGTGTCCCGGTGTTCCGCACCAAGCTGTCCCTCTTCGTGGTCAGCGCCATGGTGGCCGCCCCCGCGGGGTACGTCTACGCCCAGTACAACCTGCTGGTGAGCACCGAACTGTTCCTCAGCTTCACTGCTCTCTTCCAGGTGATCATCGTCGCCCTCGTCGGAGGGTCCGCGCGGCCCTGGGGGACGGCGGTGGGTGCCCTCGTGGTGGTGTGGCTGGCGCAGTTCATCACCAGCGTCACCAACGCACGCCCCGGAGTCGGGCCGCTCACGTTCGCAGGAGTGTTCCTCGTCATCGCGGTCGTCCTGCCGCGCGGACTGTCCGGGACGTGGGAGCTCCTCGTCAACAGACGTCGACGCCGCACGGTGACGAGTGATGGGCCACCGTCCGGAGGGACCAGCGACCCCGGTGTGCCCGACCGGACCGTCGCGGCCCTCGGCCCCCGCGAGAACGTGACGTGAGCCGGTCCACGGGGGCGGAACCTCCACGCGTCTCGATCGTCGAGGTCGCCCCCCGGGACGGGCTGCAAAACGAGTCCGTGCTGTTGTCGACCCACGACAAGGTCGCGCTCATCGCCAGGCTGGTGGATGCCGGCGCTCGCCGGATCGAAGCGGCGAGCTTCGTCGACCCCCGGCGCGTCCCCCAGATGGCGGACGCCGAGGCGGTGCTGTCCGCGATCCCCCGCGGCGTGGCCTCACTCATCGGCCTCGTCCTGAACGAGCGAGGCCTGCACCGGGCGCTCGCGGCGGGTGTCGACGAGGTCAACGTCGTCCTCCCCGTCACGGACACCTTCGCCACTCGCAACCAGGGGCAGACCGTCGACGACAGCCTCGCTTCTGCCGAGCGGATCACCCGCCGGGCGCAGGCCGCAGAGGTCCGCACGACCGTCACCCTGGCCGTGGCGTTCGGGTGCCCGTTCGAGGGCCTGGTCCCCACCGCCAGGCTGGACGACATCGTGGGCCGGGTCGTGGACGCAGGCCCCGACGAGCTGGCCCTCGCCGACACCATCGGTGTCGGCCTCCCGCACCAGGTGGACGAGCTCGCCGGGCTCGTTGCCGACCGGGCTCCCGCCCTGCCACTGCGCTGGCACTTCCACAACACGCGCAACACCGGGTACGCCAACGCCCACGCCGCACTTCGGGCAGCTGCCGAGGCGCGCGCGCCGGTGGCGCTCGATGCGTCAGTGGGCGGCGTCGGAGGGTGCCCCTTCGCGCCCGGTGCCTCGGGCAACATCGCCACCGAGGAGATCGCCTACCAGCTCGATCGCAGCGGGGCGGCCGTCGGGCTCGACGTCCCCGCCCTGATGTCCATAGGGAGCGACCTGCTCGAGCGGTTGGGCCGTCCCGGGAGCAGCTCGTTCCTCAGGGCCGCGCTGTTCCCGCGTGACCTGTCGGCGTGAGCCGTGCCCGGCGCAGGGGCTCCAGGTGGGTGTGGAGCACGAGGAGCTCATCGAGCATGAGACGCGCCGCCGTCTCGAGCTGGGGGTTGGGCTCGAACACCCGGGCGTCGTCGATGTGGCGGGCCACGAACGGGATGTTCACCGCGGGGTGGGACGGGTGCATGCGCAGTGCCGTGACGACTTCCTTGAGCTGACCCGTCGCACGCGTCCCGGCCGAGACCCCGCCGTACGACACGAAGCCGACCGGCTTGTCGTTCCACTCCGCGTACACGGAGTCGAGGGCGTTCTTCAGGGGAGCGCTGTACCCGTGGTTGTACTCGGGAGTCACCAGGACGAAGGCATCGGCGCGGGCGACGACCTCGGCCCACCGCCGGGTGTGGTCGTGCTGGTAGCCACCGAGGACGGGCAGCTCCGGCTCGTCCAGCATGGGCAGGTCCCATTCCGCAAGGTCCTGGACGCCGACGTCGAACGCGCCGTGTCCCCTTGCCGCCTCGAGGAACCACGTCGCCACGGACGATCCCGCCCGACGGGGGCGGGTGCTGCCCACGACCACCTGCAGCGACGGCCTCATCACGCCGGCGTCCCGGCGAGGACGTGGGGGTGACTCTGCTCGACGGTTCCCGCCAGGTGGTCGAGCGTGTGAGCCCGCTTGACGTAGAGGTGGGCGTCGTGTTCCCACGTGAACCCGATCCCGCCGAGGTTCTGGACGTTGTCCGCAGCGCTGCGGCGCGCGTACTTGGCGCTGACCACACGGGCGCAGGCCGCTTGGAGCGCCGCCTCGCCGGTGGTCGCGTCGACGCACCGCGCTGCCATGAGCACCTGTGCCCGGCAGGCGTACGCGGCGATCGCCATGTCGGCGCAGCGGTGCTTGACGGCCTGGAACGACCCGATCGGGCGACCGAACTGCTCTCGGGTGACCGCGTACGCGGCCGACATGTCCCGAACCGCCTCGATGACGCCGAGGTGGGCCGCGGCCGCCAGCACGCGCGCCACGGCCGTCACGTGGGAGCCGTCGTCGAGCCGGTGGAGGGGGGTGAGCGAGCTCGCGACGCCGATGCGGGTCCCCGGATCGACCGCCTCGCGGGGCTCGACCCCGGCGACCGACACGAGCTCGACCGCGTCACCGTCGCCGAACCGCACCGCGAGGTCACCGTCGTGCGCGTCGACGACGAAGGTGCCGGCGCACACTCCGACCCGCGTATGACCCGAGACGATGTCGGCGGCGAGGTCGAGGCCACCGGACAGGACTGCGATCCGCGCCCCGACGACACCGCCCACCAAGGGCCCGGGGACGACGTGACGCCCGACCTCCCGGAACAGCAGCGCCTCCTCCATCACCCCCAGTCCCAGACCACCCACCTCCGTCGGCAGCCCGACGCCGAGCCAGCCCTGGGAGCACACCTGCGCCCAGGTGGCGTCGTCGATCGACCTCCCCTCACGGCCTGCGAGCTCACGTCGTCGGTCGGCGGTGAAGGTGCCCGCGAGGAAGTCGCGGGCGCCACCGATGATGTCGGTCTGGTCCGTGGACAGGGAGAGCCTCATCGGGGCAGCCCCAGCACGCGCTCTCCGATGATGTTCTTCTGGATGTCCTTGGTGCCGCCGGCGATCATGGCGCTGAAGTCCTCCAACCACTGACGAGTCGTCTCGGTCATCTCAAGAGCGGCGCTCCCGAGGAGATCCACGGCCAGCTCGGACGACGCGAACTGGAGCTGCACGAACCAGGTCCGGATGGCCGTGGTCTCGGCGCTGGGGGGGCCGTCCCCGCTCTGTGACGACTGGTACCAGGCCATCGAGCGCAGCACCTCGGCCTCGGCACGGATGGTGGCCATGCGCCCACGCAGCGGGTGCCCGTCGGGGAGCACGTGGTCCGCACGACGGACGAGGAGGTCGATCGAGCGCAGCCGGGTTAGGCGGAGGTCGAGGAAGGCGGGGCCACGCTCGGCAGCGAGCGTTTCCATGGCCACGCCCCACCCGTTGCCGACCCCACCGACGACGCTGGTGAGCGGGACCCGGACGTCGTCGTAGAAGACCGCGCAGTTGTGCGGGTACCCGTCCATGTTGAGGATCGGACGGATGTCGACGCCCGGCAGGTGCATGTCCATGATCACCCAGCTGAGACCGCCGTGACGCGGTGCGTGCGGGTCGGTCCGCACGAGGAGCTCGCCGTAGTCGGCCCACTGTGCCTGGCTGGTCCAGATCTTCGCGCCGTTGATGACGAGGTCGTCTCCGTCGACGACCGCGCTCGTCCTGATCCCCGCGAGGTCCGAGCCGGCGCCGGGCTCGGAGAACCCCTGGCACCAGGGCGTCTCCCCTCGCAGGATGCGCGGCAGGTGGAAAGCACGCTGCTCGGCCGAACCGCAACGGATGAGGGTCGGTCCCGCATGTCCCATCGCCACGTTGAACACGCTCTCCGTGGGAGCGCCCGAGCGCACGACCTCCTCGTACCAGACGACCTGCCGGAGCGGGGACAACCCGAGCCCGCCGTACTCCTTGTCCCACGACACCCCCGCCCAGCCTCCGTCGAACTGTCGACGCTGCCACGCGGCGTCGTACTCGCGGACCTCTGGCCCGTGCGTCGTCGGACGTGGGTCCCCAGGTGCGTTCTCGGAGAGCCAGGTTCGTGCCTCGGCGCGGAAGGCCTCCAGCGCCTCGTCGGTGTCGTCCTCCATCGTCATCGGGGCGCCTCCTCGCTCGTGTGGCCCTGCGCAGTAGCGACCTCCGCCGCGGACAGACCGAGACCGCCCTGCAGGACCTCGTCGTTGTGCTCCCCGAGCCGCGGCCCCGTCCAGCGGACCGCGCCGGGTGTCTCCGACAGGCGAGGCACGACGTTCTGCATCGGGAAGTCCCCGAAGTGGTCGTCCGGAACGGTCACCAGGGACTGTCGTGCACGGAACTGCGGATCCGAGACCATCTCCTCGGCCCGGTAGATCTTCCCGGCGGGGATGGCGTGGTGTTCCAAGGAGTCGAGCAGCGCGTCCGAGGGCTGGGTTCGCGTCCAGTCGTCGATGAGTCCGTCGAGCACGGCCTGATGACGACCACGTGCCTGGTGGTCCCTGAACCTCTCGTCGGTGGCGAGCTCCGGACTGCCCATGGCCTGCGCGAGGCGGCCGAAGATGGCATCGGCGTTCGCGGCGATGAGCACGGACTGGCCGTCACCCGTCGCGTAGATGTTGGAGGGAGCGACCCCCGGCAGGATCGCGCCCGACCGCTCACGGACGAACCCACCGAGCACGTACTCGGGGACCAGCGACTCCATGAACGCCAGGACCGACTCGTAGATCGCGCAGTCGACCACCTGTCCCCGCCCGTCGCGCTCCCTGGCCAGCAGCGCCACGAGGGCGCCCATGGCGGCGGTGAGGCCGGCGAGCTCGTCGCCGAGGCTGATCCCCGACCGGCTCGGGGGTCGGTCGGGGTCCCCGGAGACGTACCGCAGCCCTCCCATCGCCTCGGCGATCGAGCCGAACCCCGCACGGTGTGAGTAGGGGCCGGACTGCCCGAAGCCGCTGACCCTCACCATCACGAGGCCGGGGTTGATGGCCGAGAGGGATTCGTAGTCGAGTCCCCAGGCCTCCATGGTCCCTGGACGGAAGTTCTCGATGAGGACGTCCGCTTCCGAGATCAGGCGGCGGGCCACGTCCTGGCCGGCGGCGGTGCGCAGGTCGAGGGTCACGGACTTCTTGTTCCTGCCGATGATGGGCCACCAGAGGGAAGAACCGCCGTCGGCAGCTGCAGGTCCCCAGCCCCGCATGGGGTCCCCGCGCCGAGGGTCCTCGACCTTGATGATCTCGGCACCGAAGTCGCCGAGGATCTGCCCGCAGAAGGGGCCCGCGATGAGCTGCCCCATCTCGACGACCCGACGACCCGCCAAGGGCAGGTCGGGCCCGGGGCCACGGTCGGGCGGGGGTGTGCCGGCGTTCATGTCAGGATCCCTCGGTCGTCGAGCCAACGCACGATCGCGGTGCAGGCCTCGTCGAGCAGGTCCGGTCTGCCGAGGAAGTAGTGGTCGGCACCCGCGACCTCCACGATCGCGCTCCCCTCGTGACGGGCCGCTGCGAACATCTCGTGGGCGTCGCTGGGGAACGCGGCGTTGTCCGCCGACCCGTAGACGACGAGCACGGGGACGCTGACCTCCGGGAGGTTCTTGAGCGCATCGCAGTTCGAGTCGTCCAGGCTCCACTGGCTCAGCCACGAGCGCAGGCTCGAGTAGCGGGCCAGGCCCGCGGGGAGCGTGTTGGCGATGCGCGCGTCTCCCCAGAGGGTCCCGGGTGCACGGTCGCTGGGTTCGATCGACAGGTCCAGGAAGCGTGGGTCCGCCGCGGTTCCCTGGACGAGGAAGGACAGGTCGCCGTCGTCGTCCAGGGTCGCGAGTGTCTCCTTGACCCATGTGGTGATCCGACGGTTCCGGTCCTCCTGCGCCGCCCGGTAGCGCTCGAGGAAGTCCTCGTCGAGGGGGAAGGTGCGCGACGGGGAGAACAGGTCGAGGTCATCGTCCCGGTCGTCCGGGGCGGCCTCGGACCTGATGGCGGGATCCAGCCACGTGGTCAGCGTCGACGCGCGGCCGGGGTGGGCCATGAGCATGACGATCGCGTCGACGGGAGGAAGGTCCGCCACCATCAGGTTCGGCGGGTCGCCCGCGGGCGTTGCCGTGATCGATGGTGCCTCGGCCTGGCTCTGGTAGAGGGCGGCGAGCCCGCCGCCTCCCGAGTTTCCGACCAGGACGACCTTCTCGAACCCCGAAGCTCGCAGGTGCCGAACGGCCGCGGCGACGTCGAGGACGCAGTTCTCCATGATGAGCGTGCTGTCGTTGCCCACGTACCGCGTGGTGAGGCCCACCGCCGTCACCCCGCGTGCCGCGAGCGGCTCGAGGGCGTAGTGACCGAGGAAGTTCGACGTCGGATGGATGACCAGTGCAGCGGTGCGGCTGACACCATCGGGGTGTACCGCAGCGGCGAAGACGCTGCCCGAGAGCCGGGCCACACCCGAGTAGACGTCCAACCGGTCGCCGGCGGTCTGGCGGATGGCCAGCAGTTCACGCGATGACAATCGTCCTCCCCAGCTCTAGGTGCCTTCATGTATACACGGCTTTGCCGTGACGGTCCATCGGTGATGGTCGAGAAATCAGGTGACCCAGGCCTGAGTGGAGCACAAAATCTCAGGAAGTGAGCGGAAGAGTGCCAGTCTTGGAGCCAGTCGGAGACTTGACTCAGCGATCGTGAATGACTAGATTTTGTATACCGAGTGAGCGCGAGTCCAGCCACGGTGCTGGTCGGCTCGGGCGGCCTCACGAGGTGGCGCACCGAAGTGCTGCAGGCGGTGGCAGAGCCGACGGGGTTCTTGCAATGCTCACGGCACACGAACGTCGAGAGGGAGGTGGGACCGTGGCCAACGCAGCGGCCAAGGCGTACGACGTGTTGCTCGAGGCCCTTCAGAGTGGGCAGTTCGACCCGGGGCAGCGCCTTCATGAGAACGACCTCTCCGACCTGGTCGGGGTCAGCCGGACCCCCATCCGCGAAGCACTGCGGCAGCTGACGGCAGACGGCATCCTCCGCTTCCAGACGGGGAGGGGTGTGCACGTCGCGGAGTGGTCGACCGAGGAGCTCATGGAGCTCTACGAGCTCCGTGCCCTCGTCGAGGGCCATGCCGCCGGGCGTGCGGCCAAGAAGATGACCCCCGACGCCCTGGAGCGGTTGCGGGAGCTCGCCGACGACATGGAGGGACTGGCGCAAGACCGACGGCTCGACGAGGTCGCGGCCAAGAACACCGAGTTCCACAACCTGATCGCCGAGGTCGGGTGTGGAGCCCAGGTGGTCCCGGTCCTCAGCTCGGTGGTCAAGATCCACCTGGTCAACAGGACCTTCCAGCGGTACTCGCCGACGGATCTCCACCGGAGCATGACGCAGCACCGCGAGCTCCTGGAGGCCTGTGAACAGGGCCACTCCGAGTGGGCGGCGGCGACGATGCGTGCCCACATCCTGGCCGCCAGCAGCACGTTGACCCGAAACGCCGACGCCGATCCTCCGGCGACGTCCGTCCACGCCCAGGAAGAGGAGCCGCCCTCGTGAAGTTCGTGACCTACGAAGAGCTCGATGACGCGCGGATCGCGCGCATCACGCTCAACCGCCCGGAGGCGAGGAACGCCCAGAACCGGGGGCTGCTGGTGGAGCTCAACGAGCTGTTCCTCCGGGCGGAGGCGGATGATCGAGTGCGTGTGGTGGTCCTGGCAGGCGCCGGGCCGATGTTCTCGGCCGGTCACGACATGGGGTCGGCCACGCAGCTCCAGGAATGGGGGCCCGGCCCGGACCAGCACCCGTCGCGCGGGGTCAACGGCGGGACGCGACTCGGAGTCGAGGGCAGGGCGATCCAGGAGTGGCACCACTTCTTCGCGAACACCCTGCGCTGGCGCAACCTGAGGAAGCCGACGATCGCCCAGGTCCAGGGCAAGACCTTCGCGGCAGGCCTCATGCTCATGTGGGCGTGCGACTTCATCGTGGCCTCGGAGGACGCAGAGTTCGCCGATGTCGTCGGTACCCGGTTGGGGATGTGTGGTGTCGAGTACTTCGCGCACCCGTGGGAGCTTGGTCCGCGCAAGGCCAAAGAGCTGCTGATGACGGGCGACTCCCTGTCGGTCGACGAGGCGTACCGGCTGGGGATGGTGACCAAGGTGTTCGCTCGCGACCGGCTGGAGGAGGACACGCTCGAGTTCGCCCGACGCATTGCCAGCATCCCCACTGCCGCAGCGCTGTTCATCAAGGAGTCCGTCAACCAGACCGTCGACAACATGGGGTTCTACAACGCCCTCAACGCCTGCTTCTCGATCCACCAGATGAACCACGCGCACTGGGCAGAGGTCCACGACGACGGGTACGCGGCAGGACGCGCGGAGGACGGCATCACCCCATGGAATGCGGCGCCACCCACGCGGCCGGCCTCGAAGAATGTCCCCTGACCGACCGAGGACCCTCGGCGCGCTCCTCGAGCACTGCGCCTCGCGGTTCGAGGGTCGAACCGCGATCGTCGCCCCCGATGCACGGCTGACCTTCGAGGAGCTGTTCGCGGCCTCGACGGCAGTGTCGGCGCGCCTGATCTCCCTGGGGGTCGGTCGGGGAACCCGTGTCGGGATCCTCCTGCCGCAGTCCGCGGCATGGGTCGCCACGTTCCTCGGCGTGGCCCGGATCGGTGCTGTCGGAGTGCTCCTCAGCAGCTACGCCACCCCGGACGAGACGCGGACCGTCCTCGACGCGTCGGACGTCGAGGTGCTCGTCGCGGCGAGCGTGTCGCCCCTCGAGCCGATGGACCTGTTCCTCGAGCGGGCCTTCCCGGAGCTGAGCCTCCACACGGGTCCGGTCCTGGCCGTCGGCGGCGCACCTCGGTTGCGAACCATCGAGCTGCTCGAGCCGACGGATGCGGCATGGGCGGCGGTGGCCGGGAGTGAGCTGACGTCGGACGAGGCCGTGGCCGACATGGCCCTCGACGTCTCACCACGGGACCCCGTCGTGGTCATCTGCACCTCGGGGAGCACGGGGAGGCCCAAGTGCGTCGTGCACTCCCAGGGCGCCTGCGTGCGCCAGGGGGACGCCCTGGCTTCGGCCATGCGGCGCACGGCGTCCGACCGCGTCCTCGTCGCCATGCCCTTGTTCTGGGTCGGCGGGCTCGCGGTGGGACTGCTGTCGGGCCTCGCGGCCGGCGCCGAGATCCTGCTTCAGGAGCGGTTCGACGCCGACGGTTCCGTGGACCTGATCGCGCGAGAGGGGGTCACGGACGTCGTGGGCTGGAGCACCGTTCACGAGCGCCTGGCGGCGGTGTCTGTGGGGCGTCCGGCCGACACGGCAACTTTGAGGAGGCCGCTCGCGGCGGCGTTCGACGGCACGCGAGCGCGGATGGAAGGTCTGGGGATGACCGAGACCCTCGGCCCGCACAGCTACCTCGGCATCTCGGACGACACGGTGGAGCAGGACCGCGCGGGAAGCGTCGGCGAGGCGATCGGCGGGTTCGAGCGTCGCATCGTCGAACCGGACTCCGGGCGGCCGTGCGCCGCGATGGTCGTCGGCGAGATCTGTGTCCGGGGACCGAACCTCATGATCGGGATGGTGGGAGTCGAGCAGGACAGGCTCCTCGACGACAGCGGCTGGTTCCACACCGGGGACCTGGGGTACCTCTCGCAGGACGGGGAGCTGTTCTTCGTGGGTCGACATTCGGGCACGATCAAGGTCCGCGGGATGAACGTCTCCCCCGCGGAGGTCGAGGCCGTCCTCCTGCGACACCCTGACGTGACGCACGCCGTCGTGACGTCCGACTTCGTGGACGGCGACGACCGGCTGGTGGCCTCCGTCGCGCTCCGGAGCCCGGTGACGGCCGACGAGCTGATGTCGTGGAGCCGCCGACACCTCGCCTCGTACAAGGTGCCACGACACATCGCGGTGTCGCTGCGACCGGCCCCGTTGCTCCCGAACGGAAAGCTCGACCGCACGACGCTGGCGCAAGCCGCTCGGACTCCCCAGGCACCGACCCGACAAGGATGACCGCCATGTACTTCCTGAGCACGATCCGTCACCTCGACGTCCCCCTCGACGACGTCACGCGGCCGCGCCTCCTCGAGCTGCTGGACAGCACGGTCCGACCGCGGGCCCTGACGCTCGCCCCGCTCGAGGCCATCACCTTCTACGTGTCCGACGACGGTCGCACGATGCAGACCCTGAGCAGGTTCTCCGAGCTCGAGCATGCCCGGGAGGCCGAGCGTTCGGCGCAGCACGCCTCGAACGCCTCGGCCATCGAGACCCTCCTGGGCATCACCGCTCCGCGTGAGCAGCAGGTGATGCAGCTGCTCCGGCGCTACGAGCGCTGATCGGCGAGGGCACTATCCGATCGTCGGCGCCGAGGCCGTCATGACGGCGCGGAGCTCGTCGGCCGCCGAGACGAGTAGAGGCTTGACCACCTCCATGTCCAGGGGGCGCAGGGCGACGATGCCGACCGCGGCGGGGCTGCCGAGCCCCACGACGGCCACGGCCGCGCCGGTGGCCCCCGGAATCACCTCACCGGTGCTGGACAGCACTCGGGGAGGCCCCGACCTGCCGGCGAGGATCGCCTTGCCCAGAGCGCCACGGTCGAGGGGGAGCCGCGTTCCCACGCGGTAGCCGATGCGGTACTCCGCGAGGCGAGGCTCGGCGACCGCGACGGCCACGGACTGGTCCCCCTCGGCGATGGCGAAGTGAGCAGATGCTCCCGCGCCCTCTGCGAGCCGTTGGAGAATCTCCTCGGACATCTCGCCGAGAGCGGGAACGACGTTCCGCACCAGGGCCAGCAGCCCGAGCGCCACGCGGTAAGTCCCGTCCGGCGACCGCAGCACAAGGCCGTGCTCGATGAGGGTGGTGACGAGCCGGTACAGGGTGGGGCGGCTGAGGGTGAGCTCGTCGCAGATCTCGGCGACGGTGCGACCATCCGGCGTGCGCGCGAGCAGCTCGAGGACCTGGAGCCCCTTGCTGAGGGTGAGGGAGGTCTCCGGTGACCTGGTGCCGAGCTCGGTGGACCTGGAGCTGCCCTGTGTCATCGAGCATCGACGGCTGGACGGCTGGACGCCGTCGGGCCGCGCCCGGACCACGTCCAGGGGTAGGCGGGGTCCTCGCACCGAGCGGCAGCGGACGCGACCTCGAGCGGTCGGAAGGTGTCGACCATGAAGGCCGTCTCCTTGCTCTCGGTGTGCTTCGGAGACTCGAGGTACGCCTGCCGGCCAGGGCCGTGGGTGTATCCGGCCGGATGCAGCGACACCGACCCGTCGCGGATCCCGGATCCCTCACGGGCGGCCGTCTCCCCGGCGAAGTAGAACATCACCTCGTCGGAGTCGACGTTCGAGTGGTAGTAGGGGACCTTGATCGCCTGGGGGTGGTACTCGAGGATCCGGGGCACGAAGTTGCAGACGACGAAGCCCTCTCCCTCGAAGACCTGGTAGGTCGGCGGCGGTTGGATCAACAGACCGGTGACCGGCGCGAAGTCCCGGTAGTTGAAGGCATACGGGTAGAGCTGGCCGTCCCACCCCACGACGTCGAACGGATGGTGGTCGTAGACGAACACCGATCCCGTGACACCGTCCCTGCCGGAGTGCTTGACGTAGACCTCGGTGTCGGCGTCGGCCAGCTCAGGTGGTGCGAGAAGGACGTCGACAGGGGTCCGCAGGTCGCGCTCGGTCACCGGAGATCCCTCGAGGAACTGCCCATAGCGGCTGAGGTACTTGCTGGGGGGACGGATATGACCCCTGCCCTCGACGCAGTACAGCCGCAACGGGCCCTCTCGGTCGGTGTGCGGCACCCAACGATGGATCGTAGTCCGGGAGATCACGACGTTGTCGCCCTGCCGGACCTCGATCGCGCCGAAGATCGTCTCCAGGGTGGCCGAACCGCTCTCGACGAAGACCAGCTCGTCACCGACGGCGTTGCTGTACAGCGGCGACACGGCATGGGCGACGACGTAGCGGATCGTGACGTCCGCGTTGCCCAGCACGGGTACCCGATGCCTCACCGCGTCCTTGGCGACGCCGTCGTCGGCGAACAGCTCGTGGAGTCGGAAGTGGTGGGGGAGGAGCGGTCGGTTGGCCTTCATCGACGTGTCACCGAGGTCCCACTCCCTCGAGTCCGTCAGGGCCGCAGGGACACGGGTGTGGTACATCAGCGATCCGGTGCTCGAGAACCCCTCCTCCCCGATGAACTCCTCGAAGCACGGCAGACCGTCAGCGGTCGAGAAGGCGGTGTGCTTCTTGGGGGGGATCTGTCCGATCGCCAGGTAGTGGGGCAAGGTCCGTCCGCCTCTCTGTGAGCGTCCGATTATCGGATATCAATATCCGTTATCAGGATGGGTCGTGAGGACGTGGCGTGTCAACGTCCTTCTGCCACCCGGATGCCCGGATGGGCCGCCGGCGGAGCGCCCAGGAGTGCTGGACATGGCCCCGCCTGGGGAGTCAAGACCATCTAGATCGGTGGGCCGCGGTCCTGTCGACCGATACTCTCCGCGGCTGTTGTCTTGACAGGTGCGAGGCCCTGACCAGCGGCGACGCGGACACGACACGCCGTGTCCTGACGCTCGTTTCGCACGCCGGCCACCCGGTTCGAGTGTGTCGCCAGACTCGGGTCATTTCCGCAGGTCAGAGGCCTGATTCGGGAGCCGGGCCAGCCTTGTAAACAGGGGGTTAGGGGTTCGAGTCCCCTCGCCAGCTCCACGCTCGACCCTTGCCGCAGTGGCACTGACCGTCCCCGAGTTCTCCGGCCGCCCCGAACGCGCCGAGGAGTCCGAGGCCGCGTTCTTCCGCTCGATGGAGGAGCTCCTGCCGATCCTCGAACGTGAGGGCATCGACCTGCTCATCGACCCGCACCCCGACGACTTCGTCGAAGACGGGCTCGAGGCCGTGCGGATCCTGCGCGGCCTGAACAGCCCGAACGTCGGGATGGTGTTCGTCGCCTGCCACAGCTTCCACATGGGCCACCCGATGCGCGAGGTCATCCGCGCCGGCAAGGACCTCATCCGCCTGGTCCACGTCGCCGACACCATGGACCACCACGCCTCGCACGGCCTGCGCTACATCTCCAACCCCCCGGGCAACACCGCCCGGGTCCACCAGCACCTGCGCATCGGCGCCGGCGACGTGGACTGGGACGACTTCTTCGGCGGCCTGGCCGAGATCGGCTTCCTCGACCGCCCCGACACCGTCATGTGCAACAGCGTCTTCGCCGAGGACGAGAACGCCCCCGACATGGCCCGCTACCAGCTCGCCACCATGACCGAGCACGTGTCGAGACTGCGGACGGGCTGACATCAGCGCCAGGGGCACGACCTGCGGTGTCACCTTCCCCGTGGGCGGCGAGCGTCAGGTGGATGTCGGGTGCGCCGGCGCGATGACCGACCCGGGGTTGAGGATGCCTCGTGGATCGACGGTCCGTTTGAGGTCGGCCTGGAGACGCAGGGCGACGGGGTCGAGCTCGCGCTCGAGCCAGGCCGTCTTCAGCCGCCCCACTCCGTGCTCACCGGTGATGGTGCCGCCCAGCGACAGGGCGAGCCCGGTGATGTCATCGAAGGCCGTCCGCGCCGCCGCGGTGCTCGAGGCGGACTGCGCGTCGTAGATGACGGTGGGGTGCATGTTGCCGTCGCCGACGTGCCCGAAGACACCGATCGTCAGCCCGACGCGTGCGGCGATCTCCTCGATCCCGGCGATGAGGTCGACGATCCTCGACGGCGGGACGCACACGTCATCGAGGAGCCAGTCGCCCAGCGCCTCGAGAGCGGGGAGGGCCCGTCGTCGCGCCTCGAGGAGCAGGCCGGCCTCCTGCGCGTCCTCCGCGGCCATGACGTCGACGGCCCCGGTCGACCGAAGGAGCGTGGCCGCGCGGGCGAGCTGCTCGGGTGAGGTGTCGGCGTCGGACTGGGCGAGGAGGACGGCGGCGACCCCTGGGTCGAACCCGAGCGGTGTGGAGGCCTCGATGGCACCGACGGTCGTGCGGTCGAGCAGCTCGAGGAGGGAGAGGTCGACTCCGGCCGCCTGGACGGCAGCGATGGCCCGACCGGCCGCGGCGAGGGAGCCGAAGGTGGCGACGAGGGTGAGTGCGGGTCCTGGTGCGGGCAGCAGCCGCACGGTCGCCTCGGTGATGACCGCCAGCGACCCCTCCGAGCCGACGAACAGTCTCGTGAGGTCGAGTCCGGCGACTCCCTTGCGGGTACGGGTGCCGGTCCGCATCACGCTTCCGTCCGCCAGCACGACCTCGAGAGCACGCACGAAGTCGCCGGTGACGCCGTACTTGAGGCAGCACATCCCGCCGGCGTTGGTGGCGATGTTCCCGCCGATCGTCGAGAAGGCGACGCTGCCCGGGTCCGGTGGGTAGAAGAGTCCTCGCTCGGCCACGGCGTCACGCAGCCGGCCGGTCACGACGCCCGGCTGCACCACCGCCACCCGGTCGGCCACGTCGATCTCCAGGACGCGGTCCATCCGGTGGGTGCTCAGCACCACCGAGCCGTCCGGAGCGTTGGCGCCGCCGCTGAGGCCCGAGCCGGCGCCCCGGGTGACGACGGGGATGCGGTGGGCGTGGGCGACGCGCAGGCACGCCGCGACCTCGTCCGTGTCACGCGGGCTCGCCACCGCCCACGGCTGCCCGCGGGAGGTGAGTCGGGACTGGTCGACGGCGTAGGTGGCGACGATGTCGGGGTCCGTGACCAGGACACCGTCCGGGAAGAGGCGGCTGACGCCGTCGGTGACGGTGGTGGTCATCCGCACCTGGCCGACAGGCCGCCGTCGACGGCGAGACAGACCCCGTTGATGTAGGCCGCGCCGTCGCTGGCCAGGAAGACTGCCGCGTTCGCGACGTCGTGCGGCGACCCCATGCGCCCGGTGGGGCTCAGGGCATGGCGCGCAGCCAGGGCCTCCGGGTCGTCGGTGATCTGGGTGCTGACCAGGGGGGTGTCGATGAGGCCCGGCAGGATGGCGTTGGCCCTGATGCCTCGGTCGGCGTACGTGAGGGCCATGGACACGGTCAGCTGGTTGATGGCCGCCTTGGCCGCGCTGTAGGCCGGGTACACGTAGCCCGTGTGCCGGATCGACGCGATCGACGAGACGTTGGTGATGACGCCGCGCCCTGCGTCGAGCATCGGCGGCAGGAGGTGCTTGGCGGTCAGGAAGGCGCCCGTGAGGTTGATGCTGATCGAGCGGTTCCACGCCTCGGTGTCCAGCTCGGTGATCTCGCCCATCGTGGCGACCCCGACGTTGTTGTGGAGGACGTGGGGCACGCCGACGTCGCGGACCACGGTGGCGATCGCGGTGCGCACGTCACCCTCCACCGAGATGTCGGCCTCCACGGCGAGGGAGGCGCCCCCGACGGCGACCACCTCCTTGGCCACCCGGCGGGCTTCGTCGACGTTGAGGTCGACGGCCACCACGAACGCCCCGGCAGCCGCGTAGGCCAGTGCCGCGGCCTCCCCGTTGCTCAGCCCGACCCCACTCGAACCGGCCCCGACGACCATCACGATGCGCCCCTGGAGGGGGAGGGGATGGGTGCCCATCACCGCACCTCCCGGACGAGGAGCTCGAGGGTCACCGCGACGAGGTTGGCGCCGGGGGTGAGCAGGCCGCTGAACGTGGAGCCGAACCGGTCGATGACCAGCGCGTGGACCCTGGGGGAGGCGCCGGGGGCGAGGTCACCCCGCAGGGCCACCTCGGTGGCGGGACCGTCGATCACGAGGGTGCGGGACCCGCTGCGGTCGACCACCGCCCCCACGAGGCTGCCGACCGAGCCGTCGATCCGGGCTGCTGCGAAGCCGCTCTCCCGGACGAGATCGCCCAGGGCGTCGTCGAGGACGACGCCGGGCGCGAGGCGGGACATCACCGCGCGGCCGGTGGGTCGAGCGACGTCTCCGTGCGGGCATGCGTGGGGGGTGAAGACGGGCAGACGTGACTCGGTGTCGATCTCGCTACGGAGCTCCACGTCGAGGAGCCCGTGGACGTGCACCCGGACACCACCGACCCCGATGACGACGTCCGGCCACAGATGGCCCCCGCGGAGGTCTCCGTCAGCATCCAGCCACGCCATGTGGGTGTGGCTGAAGCGTTCACCGTCACGGTGACCGACGGTCATCCCGCCACCGACGACCGCGACGGGTCCGACGGCGCGCTTGGTCTCGCTGTACGTCACGGCCGTCGCGCCGTCGTGGCACAGGGCCGGGTGGACGAAGTCGATGGTCGCGAAGGTGCCCGACAACAGCTCCACCTGCGCCGAGGAGACCCCCAGCTCGTGGAGGACCCTGTCGACGGCGTCGATGAGCCGGTCCCCGGCGGGAAGGTGGCGTTCCTCGCTGACCACGCGGGTGGCGATGCTCGTGCGCCTCGAGGGGGAGGCGGGGCCGGGGTGGGCGAGCGGGCGAAGGAGGCTGGACACGGTCACGTCAGCACTCCGTCGCGCGAGGTCGCTGGCGTGGGGACCGGCCCGATGCCCGGTTCCCACCCGCGCTCGACGAGGTGCTCGCGCACCGTGCGACGGGTGACCTTGCCGTAACCGGAGCGGGGGAGCGCGTCCCAGCTGACGACGTACCGAGGGACCTTGTACCGGGCGACCCGCTGCGTCATCCAGGCCCGCACCTCTGCCTCGTCGAGGGAGGTGCCCGCAGCGGGGACGCACACGGCGACCCCGACCTCTCCCCACGTGGGATCGGGCATGCCGAGGACGACGACCTCGTCGATGTCCGGGTGGTCGAGGAGCTTCTCCTCGATCGGGCGGGGGTGGATGTTCGAGCCACCGCTGATGTACATGTCCGAGACCCGGCCGGTGATGTAGAGGTAGCCGTGCAGGTCGAGCATCCCCACGTCCCCGGTCCGGAACCACCCGTTCCGGAAGGCGGCGGCGTCGGCCGCCTCGTTGTCCAGGTAGCCGGCGAACACGCCCGGTCCACTGACGCAGATCTCTCCGGTCTCGAGCGGACCGAGCTCGACGCCGTCCTCGTCCTGGATGCTGATGCCCATGCCCGTGCGGGGACGTCCGCACGTGGTGATGTCGATGCCCGTCGGGGCCTGGCGGTCGTGGTCGTCCCGCGGCAGGACGGTGATGTTCCCGGTCACCTCCGCCAACCCGTAGTACTGCACGAGGACGTCGCCGAGCGCGGCCCGGGCCCGGTCCTGGTCACGCCTGGCCATCGGCGCCCCGGCGTAGATGACGTACTCGAGACTTCCGTGGTCGAACGTGTCGACGGCGGGGTCATTGACGGTACGGGTGAGGATCGTCGGCACGGTGAACATGTTCGTGACGCGTTCGCGCTGGACCAGTCGCCACACCTCGGGAGGGTCGAGGCTGGGTGACACCGGGATCACGCTCGCAGCGCCCCTCGCCACCTGCGGCAGCAGGTGCACGCCGGCGCCGTGCGAGAGCGGCGCCAGGACCAGGGACCGGTGCGTGGCACCGGTGGTGGGCATCAGGTCGGCGAGGTGGTTGGTCACGACGTATCCGAGCTGGTCGTGCGTGAGGACCGCGGCCTTGGGGGTGCCGCTGGTCCCTGAGGTGAAGAAGTACCAGGCCGGGTCCCCGACGAGCACGACGGCGTCGTCGGCCCCGGCGCTCGTCGCCCGGCTCTCCTCGTGGGGCAGCCCACCGATCGCGCCCGGCGCATCAGGGTTCCCACCGATGATGAGCACGGGGAGGTCGGCCCGCTGCATCTCCGCCCGCACGGCGTCGACGTGGCTCGACGTGTCGGCGTGCGCGATGACCGCGCGCGGTCGGCACACCCGGGCGATGTCGGCGATGTCACGGTCGTGGAGCCGGGAGTTGACCGGCGCGACGACGGCGCCGGCCCGCCACACCGCGAACATGGCCTGGACGAACTCGGGGTGGTTGGGTCCGTCGAGGAGCACGCAGTCGCCGGCGCACACACCGAGCCGGGCGAGCTCGCGGGCCAGGGCGGTCGTCCGGGCGTCGAGCTCGGACCAGGACCAGCGCACGTCACCGTGGACGAGGGCGTCGTGGTGCGGCAGCCGTCGTGCGGTCTGCCCGAGGATCGTTGCCAGGTTGACGGCGCGGCGCGGGTTCATCGCGTGGCCTCGAGGACGGTCGCGTAGTTGGCGACCGCGGCCCCGCCCATGTTGAACACACCCGCAAGACCGACCCGGGGGAGCTGCAGGTCGCCCGCTTCCCCGACCACCTGCATCGCCGCCATGACGTGCTGCGACACCCCGGTGGCCCCGAGGGGGTGCCCCTTCGCCTTCAGGCCCCCCGAGACGTTGACCGGGATCCGGCCGTTCCGCTGGGTGGCGCCGGACAGGACGAGCTCGGCGCCCTTGCCGGGCTCGGCGAACCCGAACGCCTCCATCTGGAGCAGCTCGGCGATGGTGAAGCAGTCGTGCGTCTCGAGCAGGTCCAGGTCGGCCGCTGACGCGCCGGCCTCCTCCAGGGCGTCGCGGAAGGCGGTGGCCGCGCCCGAGAAGGCCAGCGGGTCGGGCCTCGACGCGATGGCGAGGTGGTCACCCGCGTGGGCCCTGCCACGGACGACGACCGCGCGTCGGGCGCCGGCGGCGACGTCGGCGCTCGTGACGACGATGGCGGCAGCCCCGTCGGACACCATCGAACAGTCGGTGCGGAGCAGGCGGCCCGCGACCACAGGGTTGCGCTCCGACGCGGTGGAACAGAAGTCCACCCCGAGGTCGCGCCGAAGGTGGGCCAAGGGGTTGGCCACCCCGTTGCGGTGGTTCTTGGCGGCGATGGTGGCCATGGCCTCGTGGGGGTCGCCGTAGCGCTCCGCGTACTGGTCGGCCAGCTCGGCGAAGATCCCTGCGAAGCTGCCGTGGACCGCCTCGCTGTTGCGGTGGCAGGCAGTGAGGAGGATGTCGTTGAGGACGTCGGAGGGCGTGCCGCTCATCTTCTCGGCGCCGACGACGAGGGCCACCCGGGCTCGGCCCGACTCGATCCGGTCCATCGCCGCGTACAGAGCGGCAGACCCTGTCGCGCAGGCGTTCTCGACTCGTTGGGCAGGCACGGTGGCGAGCTCGGGAACACCGGCCCCCACGAGGGCGCCCTCGAACCCCTGCCGCGAGAACCCGTTGTTGTAGACACCGACCGAGATGAGGTCGACATCGGCCGCCTCGAGGCCGGCGTCGGCCAGTGCGTCGCGGGAGACGCGGGCGATCAGGTCCTCGATGTCCGTCTCGCTGATCCCGAACGGGGTGTGTGCCCACCCGGTGAGGTGCGGAGTCACTCGCGGTCCCTTCGTCGCCGGTCGTGCGACCGCCGGTGCGACGTCGCCCCTCGACCATGGCCGTCGGAGGACCTCGATTCACCCTCCCGGAGACGAGATCGCACCCGCCCGCTTGCTCCGTTTGTCGGAATCCACGCTCGGGGCCGCCGCGTTTCGACAATCAGAGCAATCGAGCAGCTCTTTGTTCGTCGGCACGCGGTAGTCCCCGTCGTCACACGGGCTGGATTCTGCTGCCACGCCGCCCAACGGTGCGCGGCCGCCGGACACCCAGGCCCAGGGGTGCAGCGAACGGAGGTCACCGCCCATGGGCGCTTCGACCACACACGTCCACCCCGACAGCGGCCCTGACGGGTCCGAGTCGCAGACCTCACCGCCCGAAGCAGCGCTCGGTCCGGTCCCGGCAGCCACGCGACGCGGGATCCTCAAGGGCTTCGGCGCAGCCGGCTTCTCCGTGGCAGGAGCCACCCTCGTGGCGGGCTGCGACTTCGGTGGTCAGGCCGCGGCGTCCTCGAGCACGGCGCCGGCCGCCACCACCGCCTCCGGCGACGGGGTGGACCTGAGCACGATCCAGAAGGGTCGAACCATCGGGCTCATCTCGCTCGACAACTCGGCTGCGGCCGTCGCGGTCGGCCTTCAGGGCTTGAACGCGATCAAGTCCCAGATCGGGTGGACGGTCGAGGTCGTGGACATCAAGGGCGACCCGAGCGCCGTGCCAGGCGCCGTCAGTGGTCTGCTCGCGCGCAAGGCGGAGGCCATCCTCTGCTACGCGCTGCCGGCCGTGGGTCTCGAGCAGGCGGTCAAGCCGGCGGTCGACGCGGGCGTCCCGGTCATCAGCCTCGTGTCCGGGCGCTTCACGGGTGCCTCCGCGGTCGCAGACTTCAACGAGTGGGTCTCCGAGGCGCGCACGGCCCTGTACACGGTGCAGCGGATGAACTTCGAGGGGGAGATCGCGCTCCTCGACTTCACGGGCCTGGAGAACACGGCCATCCGGTCCATCGTCATCCGGCAGGTCATCGCCAGGTACCCCGGCATCAAGATCGTCGAGGACATCACCGTCAAGGTGCCGGGCCAGCTGCAGGACGCCCATGACCGGACCGCGGCCTTCCTCGGCAAGCACCCGAACCTCAAGGCCGTGTGGGCCGCCTTCGACGACATCGCCCTGGGCGCCAGCACCGCCATCAAGGAGGCCGGCCGCACGGAGGTCTTCGTGAGCTCGGTCGACGGGGTGCCCACCGCGCTGCAGGCCATCGGCAACGGCGACCCGCTCGCGGCGACCTGCTACAACGACCAGCCGCTCCTCATGAAGGTCGGGGTCAGCCTGGCCGACCGCCTCATCAAGGGCGAGAAGGTGCCGGCGACGACCGTGCAGGACAGCCCCCTCGTCACGGCCGACAACCTGCCCTCGGGCGGTCAGCTACCGACGGGCTTCGTCACCCCGCTGTGGAACGGGTGAGCCGATGACCTCCACCTCGGCGCCGGCCGTCGAGGCGGCGCCGGCGGCGGTGGGGGACGGCGTGAGCGCGCCGCCCTCGCCGCCCCGGCGCTCCGCGGCTCGTCGGTTCGTCGACCGGTACGGGCAGCGCTACGGCACGCTCACCGTCCTCGTGCTGCTCGCCGCCTACTTCACGATCCGTACGGAGAACGGCCTCTTCCTGTCCTCCGCCAACCTGTCGACCATCCTGCAGTCGACCGCGATCCTCGCGATCGTCGCGGCCGGACTGACACCCGTGCTGGTGATCGGCGCGTTCGACCTGTCGATCGCCGGGAACCTGGTGCTCGCGACCCTGCTCTCCGCGAAGGTCGCCGTGGCCACGGGGAGCACGGACGCCGGCATCCTCACGGCGCTGGCGGTGGCCGGACTGGTGGGCGTGGCCAACGGCGTGATGGTCACCGTGCTTCGGGTACCCCCGTTCATCGGCACCCTGGCCGTCGGGCTCTTCATCCTCGTCGGGTTCCAGCAGAAGGTCGCTCCTGACGGGACCGTGAGCCTCGGACTCCCCGCGAACTTCGGGACGTGGGGCCAGGGCAGCGTCCTCGGAATCCGCTACGTCGTCTGGATCGCTGTCGGTGTGCTAGTGCTGTTGCACCTCCTGCTGCGGGTCACCGTCCTCGGACGGCACATGTACGCCATCGGCAGCAACCCGGACGCCGCGCGGCTGGCCGGCATCCGCATCGGCTGGATCAGTGTCATCGCGTTCACCATCTCGGGTCTGGCGTGTGGCCTGGCGGGGTTCCTCACCGCCTCCCTCTTCGGACTGGGCTCCGCACAGGCCGGCGGATCGCTGCTCCTGGATGCCTTCACCGCCTGCTTCATCGGGGCGTCGACCTTCATCGTGGGCCGGTTCCACATCGTCGGTACCGCGATCGGGGTCCTGACGCTGGGCATGCTGACGAACGGGCTGACCCTGACCGGGTGGTCGAGCGATGACGTCCCGATCGTCAAGGGACTCGTCCTCATCATCGCGGTCGCGGCCGCCGGGCTGCTGGGGCGGCGGTCGTGAGCCCGACGGCCGCACCCGTCGTGGCGGTGGAGCACCTGGGGAAGTCGTACCCCGGGGTGCGCGCCGTCGACGACGTCAGCGTCACCTTTCGTCCGGGGGAGGTCCATGCGCTCGTCGGGGAGAACGGTGCCGGCAAGAGCACCCTCATCAAGGTCCTCGCCGGGGCACAGCGCCCGGACACCGGAACCATCACCATCGACGGCGAACCCGTGGTGTTCTCCACCCCCGGGGACAGTGCGCGGCGGGGGTTCGCGTTCATCCACCAGGAGCCCAGCCTCGTCGACGACCTCACGGTGGCCGAGAACGTGGTGCTGGGCACGACCGCGGCACTGCGGTGGCGAACGGTGGTGAACCGCAGGGCGATGCGTCGGCGCTATGCCGAGATCGCGGACCAGCTGGGGCTCGAGGTGGCTGCCACGACGCGGGTCGCCGAGCTCGGTGTCGCCGAGCAGACCCTCGTCGCGCTGGCGCGGGCCATGCACCGCGACGCCCACTTCCTCGTGTTCGACGAACCGACAGCGGCACTGAGCGACCAGGAGAGCGAACGGCTCTTCACGGTCATCGGGTCCCTGACGGGGGCAGGGCGGACGGTGGTCTACGTGTCGCACCGCCTCCACGAGGTGTTCAGGCTCTCGAGCACCGTCACCGTCATGAAGGACGGCCGCCACGTCACCACGATGCCGACGTCCGACCTCGCCGACCGCGACCACCTCGTCTCGCTCATCCTGGGCCGTGAGCACACGACGGAGGCCGTGGCCGCGGCCGCACGACCCCAGCCGGCGGACGACGAGGACTCCGCGCCGGTGGTGCTCCGGGTGCGTCACCTCTCGGACGGCGGCCGGGTCCGCGACGTCAGCTTCGACCTCCACGCGGGCCGGGTCACGGGAATGGCCGGGCTCGTCGGAGCCGGACGGACCGAGCTGGCGGCGCTGCTGTCCGGCGCCCGCCGACCGGTGCGGGGTGAGCTCGTGCTGGACGGGGTGGCCCGGACCTTCCGCTCGCCCCGGCAGGCCATCCGCGCCGGCATCGCCCTCGTCCCGGAGGACCGTCGCAACCTGGGCACCCTGCGTGACCTCAGCGTGCGCGACAACCTCACGGTGCCGTTCCTGTCCCGCTTCCACCTCGCTCGACTCGTCCCGTTCGTCAACGCGAGGCGAGAGAGGTCGTTCACCGAGGGCGCCCTGGAGCGGCTGGCCGTGAAGGTCAAGCACGTCGACCAGTCCATCGCCGACCTGTCCGGTGGCAACCAGCAGAAGGTCATCGTGTCGCGCTGGGTCGAGGCGGGCGCCCACGTCTTCGTCTTCGACGAGCCGACCCAGGGCGTCGACGTCGGTGCCCGGGCCGAGATCTACGCCCTGATGCGGGGCCTGGCTGCCGACGGGGCCGCGGTGCTGATGATCTCCTCGGACCTCGAGGAGGTCGTGGCCGAGTCCGACGACGTGCTGGTGATGCGGGAGGGCGAGGTGGTGGCGCACCTCGCCGAGCCGACCGAACGCGACGTGCTGCGCGCGTGCTACGGGCACCGGGTGGGGGCGACGGCATGAGGATCTCCCTGCCGTCCGGGTCCCCCCGGGTGGCCGCGTCGGCCTGGGTCGCCGCTGACGCGAACCTCATCGGGCCCGTCACCATCGGGGAGGACGCCAGCGTCTGGTTCGGCGTCACCGTGCGGGCCGACGGCGACCGCATCGACATCGGCGAGCGGAGCAACGTCCAGGACGGCGCCGTCCTGCACACCGACCCGGGCCATCCGCTCGAGCTGGGGCGCGACGTCTCGGTCGGCCATCGCGCGGTGCTCCACGGGTGCGTGATCGGCGACGGCGTCCTCGTCGGGATGGGCGCCGTCGTCCTCAACGGGGCGCGGGTCGGCGCCGGTGCCCTCGTCGGCGCCGGCGCCGTGGTCCTCGAGGGCACGGAGGTGGCACCGGGGGCCGTCGTCGTCGGGGTACCCGGTCGGGTCCGCGACGGTGCGCCGGGGCAGCGGGTGGCCAACGAGGCCAACGCCGCTGCCTATGTGCGGCTCGCGGCCGGGATGAGGACGGCGACAGGAGACGGGGAGGGCAAGGCGTGCGCGCCGTGATCAAGACCGGCCCCGGCCCGGGCTGCGACCTGGTGACGGACCGGGTGGAGCCCGACCTGCGACCCGGCGAGGTGCGGATCCAGGTGGCTGCCGCGTCCGTCTGCGGCACCGACGCCAGCCTGTTCGCGTCCGGCGACGCCGGCAGCGGGATGGGGATGAGGTTTCCGCTGACCCTCGGCCACGAGGTCGGCGGCACGGTCGTCGAGATCGGTCCACTCACCGGCGGGCTGACCATCGGCACCCGCGTGGCCGTCGAGACGCACCTGCACTGTGGGGAGTGCTTCTTCTGCCGCCACGGTGACGCCCACAACTGCGCCCGGCTCGAGCTCCTCGGCATCACCGTCGACGGGGCCTTCGCGGAGAGACTCGTCGTCCCTGCCCGGAACTGCTTCCTGCTGCCGGACGGCCTCGCCACCCACACCGCCGCCCTCCTGGAACCCGGGGGGAGTGCGATGCACGCCGTGCTGCGTTCCGGGATCGACCTCGCCGGCGCTGCCGTCCTCGTCCTCGGCGCGGGTCCGGTCGGGCTGGTGGCGGCTCAGGTGGCGCTCGCGGTCGGCGCCCGTGAGGTGACCGTCGTCGAACCGAACAGCCACCGGCGCAGGGCGGCCGAGGCGCTGGGGGCCACCACCGTCGACGCCGGTGACGACCCCCTCCAGGTGGCCGGCGCCGCGACGCGCAGCCGGGGCGGGTACGACCTCTCCCTGGAGTGCTCCGGTGCCCTCCCGGCCATGCGGGCTGCAGTGGTCAACGTGCGGCGCGAGGGGACGGTCGTGGCGGTCGGCCTCGTCAAGGGTCGGCTGGAGCTCGACGTCACGGACACCCTCATCACCCGAGGGCTCACCCTGCGGGGCAGCTGGGGCCGGTCGATCTGGGGCACGTGGGACCGCCTCGCTGAGCTCGTGGACTCCGGCCGGGTCGACCTCGACACCCTCATCACCCACCGCTTGCCGCTCAGCGGTCTGCCGACGGCCCTCGACCTGATGGCCTCGGGCGCGGGCAAGGTGCTCCTCGTCCCCGCCCTCCCGGACGAGGCGCTGCCGGCGTCGGAGCCCTCCGCGCCCATGGGGCCTGACGAGGACGGGTGACGACGAATATGGTCCGAGGATGACGACCGACGTGCAGCAGCGCATCGACCAGCTCGGCGAGCGCCTGCACCGGTCCGTGGTGCTCAACGACGCGTCGATCCGCCTGCTGTACTCGAGCAAGCACTACGGCGACGAGGACCCGGTGCGGATCCGGGCCGCGCTGCACCGCGACGCCGGCAGCCAGGCGATCGCCCACCTGCTCGCCCAGGGCATCACCCGCTGGACAGCCGCGGGACGTATCCCCGCGGCGCCCGACTTCGGCCTCCAGGCCCGGCTCCTGGTCCCGGTCCGCTGGCACGGCGAGATGCTGGGGTACGTCGTGGTGATCGACGCGCACGAGACGCTGACCCCCGACGAGGTGGCGCTCATCGAGGACTTCGCGCGCGAGGTCGCGGGCCTGATCATGTCCGAGCGCCACAGCGCCGACCAGCGCACTCGCACCGATGACGAGGACACGGAGGCCTGGCTCGGTCGGGATCCGGTGGCCCGTCCCCGCGGGATGGAGGGCCTCGTCTCTCGGGGAGTCCTGCCGGACTCTGCCCACGTCCGGGTGATCGTCGTCGAGCCGGTCCCTGCTCCGGCGACCGACGAGAACGGGACCCACGTGGCGCTGCGGCACTCGGTGGACGTCGTGCGCAGCCGGATGCGCGGAACCGCGCTCGCACGAGTCGCCGGGGGGCGGATGGCGCTCGCGATGGTCTCGCCCTCGCCGCTCGATGCCGACAAGGTGCGCCAGGCCGTGGGTCTCATCCGTGACGAGGTGCGTGACTTCCTCGGCGCTCGGGTGACGAGGGTCGGTGTCGGCGAGGAGGTCGCGGGTGTCGATCGAGCCTGGCTGTCGTGTCGGCAGGCGGAGCTGGCGCTGCGTGGCGCCTCGGTGCTCGGTCCGGACGAGATCAGCTTCTGGGAGGACCTGGGCTCCTTGCAGCTCCTCCTCCGCATCCCCGATGACGAGCTCGACGAGACCGCGGTGCCGCAAGCGGTCTTCGCGCTGCTGGCCGCCGACCCCCAGGGTCGGCTGGTCGAGACGCTGGAGGCCTACCTGTCCGCCGGCGGCGCCGGCTCTGCCGCAGCCAAGGTCCTCCACATCCACCGGACGACGCTGTACTACCGACTCGACCGGGTCCGCGAGGTCACGGGCCTCGACCTGGACGACGGCGAGACCCGGATGGCGCTGCAGCTCGGGTTGGCCACCCACCGGCTGCTGCGTGCGAGAGAGGTCCTGTGAGACGGCCATCCGCAGGAACGACGAACCGGGCCCCATCGCGCTGATGGGGCCCGGATCGCTCGGTCTCAGCGAGCGCTGTCGACGAACTCGGTGAAGGCCTCGGCGAACACCTTGGGGGCGCCGAAGAACGGGAAGTGATCCCCACCCTCCTCGCGCGTGAAGATGCGCAGCCGGGCCCCGGGGATCTGGTCGGCGATCCACTGCTGCGACCTGGCATCGACGTGGCTCACGTCTCCGCCCGTGACGAGGGTGGGGACGTCGATGCGCGGGAGGACGTCGCGCCAGTCCTGGAAGATGTGGTCCAGGAGCAGGCGCGCGCCGTAGGGCATCCTCAGCTTCAGGTTCTGCTCGTAGAGCCAGTCGACGTCGTCGGGGGACAGGTCAGGGGAGAGCATGCTCTCGAGGAACGCCCGACGAACCGCCGCCGCGTCATCACCCAGCACCCCCTGGACGAACGCTGCGGCGCCCGGGAAGTCGACGATCGCGCCGACGTCGCCCTGGTCCTCCTCGCTGAGCCACGGCGCGAGGGCGCACACGGACGGCTGGTCGATGAGCACGAGTGACTTGATGCGGTCGGTTCCGAAGAGGTCGATGTACGACCAGAGGACCGAGCACCCCATCGAGTTGCCCGCGAAGTGGGCCTTGTCGATGCGCAGCGCGTCGATGAGCTCGAGGAGGTCGTCGGCGAGCGAGGCGATCCGAGCACCGTTGTCGGTCGACCCCGACTCGCCGTGGTTGCGGTAGTCGTAGGAGACGACGCGGTACTGGTCGCCGAGCTCGGCGATGAACCGGTCGTACATCGCCCTGGTCTGCGACCAGCCGGTGAGGAGGACGACGGTTTCGGCGCCGGACCCGGCAGCGGCCCCGTTCTCCTCGTAGTGGAGGCGGCACCCGTCGCGGGTCGTGAAATCAGCCATGGAGTACCCCTTTGTACTGACGCATGAGGCGGATCAACTCGTGCACCGGTCGTCTCGGCCGGCCATGGAGTGACCATCACGCAGAGGCGTTCGTCGGGACTACGAGCGCTGGATGAAAAGTATCCCTGCGCCTTCCGACAAACTGTCGGGTTCGGAGTGGGCCTCCGACCCGAGCCGGAAGCCGACGGTCGTCAGGGCAGGGCAGGGCAGGGCGGGGCGGGGCGGGGCGGGTCAGGGTGTCAGGCTCGGCTCTTCAGGGCCACGGTCAGGAGGACCACCGAGTCCTCGACGGCCTCCAGCGCGTGCCGGGTGTCGGGGACGGTGATGACGTCACCCGGCGATCCGTTCCACCTGTCCTCGCCCGCGACGAGGGTGACGCGGCCATGGAGCACCTGAACAGTCGCCTCTCCCGGGTTCTCGTGGTCGCTCAGGTCCGAGCCGGCGCGCAGCGCGATCAGGGTCTGACGGAGGCGGTGCTCGTGGCCGCCATGGATGGTGTGCGCACTTCGGCCGCTGGACGCGGTCGACGCCGTCTTCAGGTGGTGACGGATCAGGGCCGTCAGTGACTCCTTGGGCATGGGTCTCCTCATGTGGGTGGTGGTCTTGGACCCACTGTCGCTGCCGCGTGTCCACAGCGGCAGAGGCGAAGGTCCCTTCCCCGGGCTGGGACCAGCGCGTGGTCGGATCAGCCACGCACGCGTGGCGCGGTCCCCGGCGAGTAGGGCCTCGACTAGGGGCTTTCGGCCCTAGCCGGACGCTGGTGCGACCCGTAGACAGGGCTGGTCCCCACCTTCCCGTTGGTTTCCAGTGCCGGAGATGACGCATGTCCCTGCTGTCCATGGCGGCTCCCGCCCCAGGCGTCACCGAGCTCGGCTTCCCCTGGTGGCTCCAGGTCACGCACCTGCTGAACTTCCTCTTCCTCGGCCTGCTCCTGCGGTCCGGCTGGGAGATCCTCGCCTCGCACCCACGGCTGTACTGGCGCAACGACTGCGGGCCCGACACGGAGTGGCTGAAGTTCACCAAGGACCGGGTACCGAGCGAGGTGGGCGCGTTCACCGCGCGCGACGACCAGCGCAGCCTGCACCCGCTCGTCTCGTTGCCCGGTCGGGGGAAGATCGCTCTGGGTCGCGCATGGCACGGGCTCGTCACGACCGCATGGGTCCTCAACGGGCTGGTCTACGTGGGGCTGCTCTTCGGGACCGGGCAATGGCGCCGGATCGTCCCGACCTCGTGGGACGTCCTGCCCGAGGCGTGGGAGTCGGCCACGGTCTACGCCGGGTTCAGCGCCCCCGCCATCGAGCACTTCCAGCCCTACGACGCCCTGCAGATGCTCGGCTACAGCTTCATCGTCTTCGTCGTCGCACCGCTCATGATCGTCACCGGTCCGGTGATGTCCCCCGCGGTCGTCGGCCGGTACCCCTGGTACCCCAAGCTGTTCGGTGGCCGTCAGGCGGCCCGCTCGATCCACTTCATCGGGATGGCCGTCTTCGTCGGTTTCATCGTCATGCACGTGGCGCTGGTCTTCCTCGTGTACCCCGAGCACAACCTCGTGCACATGATGATGGGCGTCGAGTACGACCCCGCGCTGGTCGCCCAGGCCGTGACCCGCACGGTCATCGGCATCACCGCGGTCGTCGTGCTCTGGATCGCCGCGTCGTACGGATCCCTGATCGACGTGCGCAAGAGCCAGCGCGTGCTCTACGGCCTCCAGAAGCCCCTCAAGAAGTGGGTGCTCGGCCCGATGACGTCGCGGCAGCGGGCGGCGCAGGTCTTCACCGAGGACGACATCTCACCGTTCCACTGGGTCAACACCCGCCCGCCGGACGAGGCACAGTCCGCCGAGTGGCTGGCCCTCAGGGCAGACGACTTCGCCGGCTTCCGCCTGCAGGTCGGGGGCCTGGTCCGTGAGGAGAAGTGGTTCACCGTCGCCGACCTCAAGGTCATCCAGGCCCAGGACCAGATCACCCTCCACACCTGCATGCAGGGATGGACCGGCATCGCCAAGTGGTCGGGCATCCGGCTGCGGGACGTGCTGGCCCAGGTCGAGCCGCTCGAGGGGGCGAACTACGTGATGGTCGAGTCGTTCGGCATGGCCCAGCACATGCACGACGGCCGTCCCGTCGAGCCGTACTACACCTGCCTCACCACAGACATGGCCCTCGAGGACGAGACGATCCTCGCCTGGGGCATGAACGACGCGAACCTGCCTGACATGTACGGCGCCCCGCTGCGACTGCGGACCGAGTCCATGCACGGCTACAAGATGGTCAAGTGGGTCAGGTCCGTCACCTGGATCAAGGACTACCGCGACGTCGGGGACGGCATGGGCGGGACCCGCGAGGACTCGGGCTACCAGGACATGGACGCCCGCATTTAGGAACCGGCACCATCACCGAAGGGCAGTGCCGTGTCTGACTCGAACTCGATCCTCAACCCGGACCAGATGGCCACCGCCGCCGAGGACGCGGCGTTCGGCAAGGCCACCGGGGGCCTGCTGAAGTCGTTCCTGCTCGGGCTGACCGCGGGCGGGTACATCGCCCTCGGCTTCGTCTTCTTCACCACCAGCCAGGTCGGCGCTGCCGACCTGCCCTACGGGGTGGCGAAGGTGCTCGGCGGCGTCGTGTTCGCGACCGGGCTCGTCCTGGTGGTGCTGACCGGAGCCGAGCTCTTCACCAGCTCGACGTTGACGCTGACCGCGCGCGCGAGCGGTCGGATCACCTGGCGCCAGCTGGTGAGCAACTGGGTGGTCGTCTACGTCGCGAACTTCCTCGGGGCGCTGACGATCGTGGCCCTGGTCTACGTGGGCGGCACCTGGAAGAACGCCGACGGCGCCTGGGGAGCCGTCGTCCTCGACACGGCCCTGCACAAGGTCCAGCACACGTTCCTCGAGGCGTTCGTCCTCGGCGTCCTGTGCAACCTCATGGTGTGCTTGGCCGTGTGGGCCGCCTACTCCGGCCGGACCACGACCGACAAGGTCCTCGCGGTCACCATGCCGATCGCCCTCTTCGTCGCCACAGGCTTCGAGCACTCCGTCGCCAACATGTTCATGATCCCGCTGGGCATCCTCATCAAGGAGAACGCAGGACCCGACTTCTGGACGACGAGCGGACTCGATCGGTCCGGGTACACGGAGCTGACCTGGCCGGGGTTCTACCTCGACAACCTGCTGCCCGTGACGATGGGGAACATCGTCGGCGGTGGCGTGATGATCGGCGTCCTGTACTGGACCATCTTCCACTTCCTTCCCCGCCGGAAGAGTCTCCCCGCGCCCGGCTGAGGCCCTGACCGTCCCCGCCAGGGCGGGCGGGACGGCGGGATGTCACCCGTCACCCGCGCCCGTTCTCCCCGACGAGGGTCCTCGTCAGGTCGCGGCACCGACCGGGGAGGGGTCGGGGTCGCCGGTCTGTCGGCGTGCGACCGCGGACCCCACCGGCTCGGCGAGGACGAGCTGTTCCACCTGGTCCTCGAGCACGGACCGCGCCCGCGCGGAGATCCCCGAGTCGGTGATGAGGGTGTCGACCTGGTTCAGGCCCATGAACGTGGACAACCCCACCAGGCCGACCTTGCTGTGGTCGGCGAGGACGCACACGGAGCGCGCGGAGCGGACGAGGGCGCGGTTCGTCTCCGCCTCGACGAGGTTCGGTGTCGTCAGCCCCGCTTCACGGTCGATGCCGTGGGCTCCGAGGAAGAGCCGGTCGACGTGCAGACCGGCCAGGGCGGTGACGGCGACGGGACCGACGAGGGCGTCCGACGGGGTCCGGACGCCTCCGGTGAGGACGACGACGTGCGCGGCGCCCTCGGCGTCGTGGAGCAGCTGGGCGACGGGGACGGAGTTCGTGACGACGGTGAGGTGAGGGACGTCCCGGATGGCTCGCGCGAGCTCGTACGTCGTCGTGCCGGCGGAGATCCCGATGGTGGACCCGGGCCGCACCATCCGCGCGGCCGCGAGGGCGATGGCGTGCTTCTCGGCCGTCATCAGGGCGGACTTGGCGCCGAACCCGGGCTCGTCGGTGGCCCGGGGCACCACGGCCAGGGCGCCGCCGTGGACCCGCTCGAGCAGACCCTCGCCGTCGAGCCGCTCGATGTCGCGGCGGACCGTCATGTCCGAGACGCCGAGCTGGTCGACGAGCTCGGAGACGCGGGCGCCACCGAACTCGTTGACGATCGCCAGGATCGCGGAACGGCGTTGGGTGGCGAGCACGGTCATGACTCCCGGATGACGGCGGCCCGGCGGGCGGGCACGGTGGTCGTGGGACCGACGGGATCCCCAGTGACCAAGTCGTACCCCATGACGTCGACGACGCACGGCTCATCGGTGTGGTTGAGGACGAAGAGCCACGAGCCGTCAGCCCCCCGCCGGCGCACGACGTCGACCCCGGGGGGCACCACGGCCGCGGGTGCCACTCCCGCGCGGTCGACCAGCGCGTCGAGGAGGGCGCCGAAGGTGGCGTCGTCGAGCAGTGTGCCGAGGTACCACGCCGTGCCCTCGCCCACGGGACGTCGGCTGGCGGTGACCCGACCGGCCAGGGGACCTTCGGCGTACGTCAGCAGGACCTCGACGTCGTCTCCGGTGGCACGCGCGTCCTCGCTCCAGACCCGGCCACGGCCCGTGCCGGCGAGGGAACCCTCGACCACGACCTCGTCCTCGGAGCGCAGGGGTGCGAACTCCTCGACCCGGACCCCGAGGAGGTCGCGGAACGCTCCCGGGTACCCGCCGAGGAGGACGTGGTCCTCGGGGGTGGAGATCCCCGAGAAGTACGTCACGAGGACCTCGGCGCCTCGCACGGCAGCCGCCGTGATGGCCTGCGCCGCACCGTCGCTGACGACGTACAGCGTGGGAACGACGACGGCGCGGTAGCGCGTCAGGTCGGCGTCGGGATGCACGACGTCGCAGGTGATCCCGCGATCGCGCAGCAGGCGGTGGACCGTGTGCGCGACGGTGACGTAGTCGACCTCCGCCGAGGGCATGGCCGGTCCGGCGACCGCCCACTGCGCCTCGAAGTCGAAGACGATCGCCACGTCCGCCTCGACGTGCGAGCCGACGAGCTCGCCCAGGCGACCGGCCACGGCGCCGAGCTCGCAGACCTCGCGGAACCGGTCGCTGTCCTCACCGGCGTGCGGGACGAGGGCGGAGTGGAACTTCTCGGAACCGGCACGGGACTGCCGCCACTGGAAGAAACCGATGACGTCGGCGCCCCGGGACACGTGGCTGAGCGAGTCGAGCACGGTCTGCCCCGGGCGCTTGGCAGGGTTGACGGGCTGCCAGTTCACCGCGCTGGTGGAGTGCTCCATCAGCATCCACGGCGCCCCGCCGGCCAGACCGCGGGTGAGGTCGCCGGCGAAGGCCAGCTCGGCCCGTGGGTGCTCGAGGGTGTCGACGACGTAGTGGTCGGTGCTCACGACGTCCTGGTGGGGAGCCCACCGGTGGTAGTCGAGGTGGCGGAACTGGCTGAGCGTCATGAAGTTGGTCGTGACCGGCACGGCTGCCGAGTGGCGCCGGATGACGTCCTTCTCGGCGAGGAAGAACTCGAGCAGGACGTCGGACCCGAAGCGCGCGAAGTCCAGGACCTGGGTGGGGTTGTTGAGCGTGGTGGAGCGCCGCGGCGGCAGGATCTCGTCCCACGCCGTGTACTGCTGGCTCCAGAAGGCGGTTCCCCAGGCCTCGTTGAGCGCGTCGAGCCGGACGTACCGCCCCTCCAGCCAGCGGCGGAACTCCACGGCGCAGGTGTCGCAGTAGCAGGGCAGGTTGTGGCAGGCGTACTCGTTCGAGACGTGCCACATGGCCAGGGCCGGGTGGTCGTGGTACCGGGAGGCGATGCGGTCGGTGAGGCCCAGCGCGAGGTCGCGGTAGAGCCGCGACGACGGACACCAGGCCTGTCGGCTGCCCGGCCAGAGCGTGTGCCCGTCGCGGTCGACCGGGAGCACCTCGGGGTAGGCGGTGGTGAGCCACGGTGGCGGGGTCGCGGTGGCCGTGGCGAGGTCGACGGCAATCCCGTTGTCCGCCAACAGGTCCATGACGTCATCGAGCCAGCCGAAGTCGTACTCACCCTTCGACGGCTCGAGCCAGGACCAGGAGAAGACGCCGAGGGTCACGAAGCTGACCCCGGCGTCGCGCATGAGGCGCATGTCGTCGTGCCACGTCTCCCGTGGCCACTGCTCGGGGTTGTAGTCGCCGCCGAAGGCGACGCGATCGGCGGGCCACGGGCGCATGGCGGACAGTGTGGGGACGGTTCCGTCCAGTTGTCAACAACTTCGCACATCGCGGTGGTGAACCCACCTTCGACAAGAGGGCCGCCCGGCGGGGGCAGTTTGTGAGCGCTCACATGGGCCTTCCACGTGCGAATATTCCTGTCGGACAGGCCCAGCAGGGCCCTCAGAGGGCGGTCGAGGCCCTTGACACCACCCGGGGACACTTCCACACTCGCCGTGAATCGCCGATGTTTGGTTCTGGTCGAAACTGTCAGAATCGGCCCGTCAAAGGAGACACCATGGCACGTCCGGCCCCCCGTCAGAGCCGCCCCTCGAGCACCATCCCTGCCTCCGTCGCCGGCGTGGACCGCCGCTCCCTCCTGCGCGGAGCGCTGGGAGCCGGCGCCCTCCTCGGGGTCCCGGCGACCCTCGCCGCGTGCGGCGGCGACCCGGCACCGTCAGGGTCCGGTGGTGCGTCGGCCAAGGCCGGACCGGTGAAGTTCGGGATGAACGAGGCGAAGGGCTCCGGCCCGGCGTACGAGCGGCTCCAGGCGATGGCCGACGCCTACGCGAAGAAGACCGGGGCGCAGGTCTCCCCGAACGCCGTGGACCACAACACCTTCCAGGAGAGCATCAACACCTACCTGCAGGGCACCCCCGACGACGTGTTCACCTGGTTCGCCGGGTACCGCATGTCGCAGTTCGCCGAGAACGAGCTGATCAGCGACATCAGCGACATCTGGCCCATCGACGGCCTCGGTGACGCGTTCAAGAAGTCGGCCACGGCCTCCGACGGCAAGCAGTACTTCGTGCCCGTGAGCTACTACCCGTGGGCCGTGTTCTACCGGAAGTCGGTCTTCGAGAAGAACGGCTGGGCCGAGCCCAAGACCCTCGACGAGCTCAACGCCCTGATGAAGGACATGCAGGGCAAGAAGATCACCCCCTTCGCCTTCGCGGCCAAGGACGCCTGGGCCCCCATGGGCACCTTCGACATCCTCAACATGCGGCTCAACGGCTACGACTTCCACATGGCCCTGACCAAGGGCGAGAAGAAGTGGGACAGCCCCGAGGTGAAGAACGTCTTCGCGACCTGGAAGACGCTGCTGCCCTACCACCAGGAGAACGCCCTGGGGCGGACCTGGCAGGAGGCGGCGACCTCCGTGGAGAAGCAGGAGTGCGGCATGTACCTCCTGGGCACCTTCGTCGTCGACGGGGTCTCGAAGGAGGCCGCCGAGGACATGGACTTCTTCACGTTCCCGGCCCTCGACCAGACCATCGGCAACGACGCCCTCGACGCCCCGATCGACGGCTTCTGCGTGGCCGCCGGCGGAGAGGAGCAGGAGTCCGCCAAGGCGTTCGCCAAGTGGCTCGGGTCGGCCGAGGCCGCCGACGCCGCGAACAACGCCGCCTCCGCACCGATGATCGCGGCCAACTCCGGTGCCAGCACGGCGAAGTACGGGGCGCTGCAGAAGAAGTCGGTCGAGGTCGTGCAGAACGCGAAGTCCATCGCGCAGTTCCTCGACCGCGACACCAACGCCGACCTCGCGAACACGGTCATCACCGCGTCGATCCAGGACTTCCTCAAGAACCCGGACAACATCGACTCCATCACGGCGTCGATCCAGCAGCAGGCCGCCTCCATCCTCGGCAAGTGAGCCAGGGTCGGGTGACGCGCCCATGACCACGGCAACGAGGGCCCGACCCGGGAGGCGCCGCGCCTCCCGGCGGGTCGAGAAGCGCAGGAGCACGCGCGACCGCATCGTCATCTCCCTGATGATCGGCGTCCCCACGCTGCTCGTCGTCTGGCTGGTCTGGCTGCCGGCGTTGGCGTCGGTGCTCCTGTCCTTCACGAAGTGGAACGGGTTCAAGTTCAGCGGGATCCAGTGGGTCGGCACCCAGAACTACAGCGACATCGCGACGATCTACCCGCCGTTCTGGCCTGCCATCCAGCACAACCTCATCTGGCTGGTCTTCCTGTTCGTCCTGCCGACGATCGCGGGCGTCGCGCTCGCCGTGGTCCTCGACCGCGAGATGTGGGGGAGCCGGTTCTACCAGACGGCGTTCTACCTCCCCGTCGTGCTGTCGATGGCGCTCGTGGGCTTCATCTGGCAGCTCTTCTACTCCACGGACCAGGGCCTGATCAACGAGGTGTTCGGGAGCAACATCGACTGGTACGGCGACCCGGACGTCAACCTGTGGGCGGTGCTCGTGGCGACGGCCTGGCGGCACACCGGCTACATCATGCTGCTCTACCTGGCAGGTCTGAAGGGCATCGACGCGTCACTGCGCGAAGCGGCGGCCGTGGACGGCGCGAGCGAGGTCAAGACGTTCTTCCTCGTCATCTTCCCGGTGATGCGCCCGATCAACCTCATCGTGCTCGTCATCGTCGTCATCGAGTCGCTGCGCGCGTTCGACCTCGTGTGGATCATCAACAAGGGCCGCAACGGGCTCGAGCTGATCTCTGCGCTCGTGTCGCAGAACGTCGTCGGCGAAGCCACCCGGTACGGGTTCGGCTCGGCGCTGGCCGTCATCATGATGATCATCTCCTCGGTGTTCATCGCCGTCTACCTGCGGATCGTCTTCCGGGAGGAGGGCCGATGAGCGTCGAGACCGTGCCGACCACGAAGAAGCCCAAGGGCGCGGCGAGCCAGCACTCCGCCGGTGGAGGGGTGATCAACCGCCGCCGCGGGACGGTGGCCACCGTCGTCATGTTCGTCCTGGCCGTCGTGTGGCTCTTCCCCCTGCTGTGGTCGGCGTACAACTCCTTCCGCGACTACTCCTTCACCCAGACCAACGGGTACCTCTCGTTCGGCGGGTGGACCCTGGACAACTACTCGGAGGCCTGGAACCGCGGCAACTTCGGGCTGCACTTCAAGAACTCGCTGATCATCACGATCCCGGCCGTGGCGCTCACGCTCTTCCTGTCCTCCCTCGTCGGGTTCGTCCTGTCGCGGTTCTCGTACCGCTTCAACCTCACCCTGCTCGGGATCTTCCTCGCGGCCAACCTGCTCCCGCCGCAGGCACTGCTCATCCCGGTCTTCCGGATGTTCAAGGAGGTGCCGCTGCCGGCGGTGATGAGCGAGAGCGGCACGATGCTCAACAGCTACTGGTCGCTGATCCTCGTCAACACGGCGTTCCAGATGGGGTTCTGCACCTTCGTCCTCAGCAACTACATGAAGACGCTGCCGTACGAGATCTACGAGTCGGCGGAGCTCGACGGAGCATCCGTGTGGCGTCAGTACTGGCAGCTGACGATGCCCCTCGTCCGCCCGGCCCTCGCCGCCCTCGCGACCCTGCAGGTCACGTGGATCTACAACGAGTTCTTCTGGGCCACGGTGCTCCTGTCGCGTGGCGAGAAGTACCCGGTCACCAGCGCGCTGAACAACCTGCGCGGCCAGTTCTTCGCCGACACCAACCTCGTCGCCGCGGGGTCCATCATCGTCGCGCTCCCGGTGCTCATCGTGTTCTTCGTCCTGCAGAAGCAGTTCGTCTCAGGGCTCACGCTGGGCTCCACCAAGGGATGACCGTCACCACCACGGTTCGCGGCGGCGGCGCCCTCCTCGTCCTCGGCCAGGACGGAGAGGGCCTCCCGTCGGTCCTGCGCTGGGGCGCCGACCTGCCCGACGAGGCCGTCGCCGACCTCCTCCTGCTGCGGGAGGGGCCGGTGCCCCACAACGCCCTCGACGACCCGTGGGACCTCACGGTCCTCCCCACCGCTGGTGAGGGCTGGCTGGGCACGCCGGGGATCGCGCTCCACCGGGCGGGAGGTTCAGCCGCGCCCCGCTGGCGCGCGACCGTCTCGGTCGAAGGATCCTGCATCGAGGTGCGGGCCGCGGCGGACGCCTGCGCCGCGGAGGTCGTCCTTCGCCACCATCTCGACGAGCACGGCGTCCTGCGCGTGTCCTCGTCGATCACCTCCACGGCCGCGGCCGACGAACCGCCTCTCGAGGTGTCCGCCCTCCGGACCCTCGTGCCGCTGCCCACCAGGGCCGACGAGCTCCTCGACCTCTCCGGTCGGTGGATGAGGGAGCGCGCGCCCCAACGTCATCCCCTCACCGACGGCACCTTCGCACGGCAGGGACGGCGCGGACGCACCGGTCACGACGCCACCCTCCTGCTCGTCGCCGGCACCTCGGGCTTCGGCTTCCGCCACGGAGAGGTGTGGGCGGCCCACGTCGCCTGGAGCGGCAACCACGAGCACCTCGTCGAGCGGCTGCCCGAGCGCGCAGGGACGGCCGCGGCCGTCCTCGGTGGCGGAGAGCTCCTCGCTGCGGGAGAGGTGCGGCTCGCCGCGGGGGAGACCCACCACGCCCCCGACGTCGTCCTCGTGTGGTCGGACGAGGGTCTCGACGGGCTCACCCGCAGACTCACCGGACACCAACGGTCGCGGGCCGACGAGCGCACGCGACGTCCTCGCCCACTCGTCCTCAACACGTGGGAGGCGGTGTACTTCGACACCGACCTGGAGCACCTCACCCGGCTCGCGGACACCGCCGCGTCGATCGGCGTCGAACGGTTCGTCCTCGACGACGGCTGGTTCGGCTCGCGCCGCGACGACACCCGCGGCCTGGGCGACTGGGTGGTGTCGGCGGAGGTGTGGCCGGACGGGCTGGGACCGCTCGTCGACCACGTGCGCTCCCTCGGGATGGAGTTCGGCCTCTGGTTCGAGCCGGAGATGGTCAACCTCGACTCCGACCTCGCCCGCGCCCACCCGAACTGGATCCTCGGACCGGCCGCGGGACCACCGCGCCCTGCCCGCCACCAGCACGTCCTCGACCTCGCCGCCCCGGACGCGTACGACCACGTCCTCGAGGCCGTGAGCCGGCTCGTCGGCGAGTACGAGATCGACTTCATCAAGTGGGACCACAACCGCGACCTCCACGACGCGGTGCGCAGCGACGGTCGGGGCGAGGACCGGCCGGCCGTGGGGGAGCAGACCCGTGCCCTGTACCGGCTCCTCGACGAGCTGCGCTCGCGGCACCCGCATCTCGAGGTCGAGTCGTGCTCCAGCGGGGGCGGCCGGGTCGACCTCGGCATCCTGGAGCACACCGACCGGGTGTGGACCTCCGACTGCAACGACGCGCTCGAGCGCGTGGCCATCCAGCGGTGGACCGGGCTGCTCGTGCCGCCGGAGCTCATGGGCACCCACATCGGGCCGCCCCGTGCGCACACCACTCATCGAGAGCTCGACCTGTCGCTGCGGATGCTCGTGGCCCTGGGCGGCCACGCGGGGCTGGAGTGGGACCTCACCCAGTGCTCGGTCGACGAGCTCGAGGCGCTGCGCCGCTGGAGCGCCCTCTACCGCGAGCTGCGACCCCTCGTGCACCACGGTGACGTCGTCCGGTCGGACCATCCCGACCCCTCGCTCGTCGTCGGGGGAGTGGTCGCGAGCGACCGCTCGGAGGCGGTCTTCTCGATCGTCCAGGTGACGACCGGACGCGGGGTCTCACCGGGCCCCGTCCCGCTCCCGGGCCTCGACCCGGCGCGCCGCTACCGCGTGCGCGTGCGGCCCGAGGCGGGGCTGCCCGCGACGCTGCAGACGCGCCCGCCGGGGTGGTTCGAGCGGGCCGTCGAGGGTTCCGGAGTGGTGGTCTCGGGCGCCGTCCTGGGGTCAAGCGGGTTGCCGCTTCCGGTGCTGGCCCCCGCGCAGGGCCTCCTGCTTCACCTCGTCGGCGTCTGACCCTTCGCCGGAGGGGCGGTCGACGCCCGGACGACGAGCCGCGGCGGGATGAGCCGCGACGGGCACGGCTCCCCGGCCAGGGCGGCGAGGACGAGACGCACCGCCTCCCTCCCGAGGGCCGAGAAGTCCTGCTGCACGGTGGTCAGGGGAGGGCTGAGGAAGCCGGCCTCCGGGATGTTGTCGAAACCCACGACCGAGATGTCCTCGGGGACGCGACGGCCCGACTGCGCGATCGCGCGGTAGGCGCCGACCGCCATCTGGTCGTTCGCGACCACCACGGCGGTGAGCTCGGGGTGCTGGCCGAGCAGCCGGTGCATGGCCTGGTGGCCGGAGCGGGCGCTCCAGTCGCCGTCGAGGACGGGACCCGGGCGGAGGCCGTGGGCCTCGAGGGCCGCGAGGAAGGCCGCCCGTCGCTCCACGGCCTGGGGCCAGTCGGCGGGACCGGCGACGTGCCCGATGTGACGGTGACCGAGCTCGACCAGGTGGCGCGTGGCGATGGTCGCCCCCGCCCGCTGGTCGACGCCGACGGAGGCCGTGGCCCCTCCCAGGGCGCCGTCGACGCTGACCACCGGGATGGCGACGTCGGCGACCGAGGAGTCGATGCCGGCCCACCCGTGGGCGGACACGACCACCACCGCTTCGACGGCGCGGTCGACGTGGCGCTCGAGCGCGGCCGACACGTTGTCGGTCGACATCGTGTCCTGGGGGTCGAGGGAGATGACGTAGCCGGCCTGCCGGGCCGCCTCCGCGACGGCGACCACCGTGCTCGCCGGCCCGTGGAACGCCAGCTCGTCGACGACGACGCCGATGACGCGGGTGTGCCCGCTGGCCAGGGCCCGGGCGATGGAGTTGCGGCGGTACCCGAGGTCGGAGACGGCCTGGTGGACCCGCAGCCGGGTGGCCGCGCTGACCGTCTGGGGGGCGTTGAGCACCCGGGACACCGTCTGGTGCGAGACACCCGCGCGGCGCGCGACATCGGCCATCGTGGGGGACGGCCGCTCCGACGTCATGGACGCATCGTACGAGGGCTGCCGACACCGGTTCAGCGGTGGCGGCTGCTCCTCGTCCTCGGCGGCGGCTCCTCGCCGTCGGCGACAGCCGCGACGCGAGCCCCGGTGACGGTCGCGGCGGCGATGGCGGTGGTCAGGGGGACCGCGAGGACGAGGCCGATGCCGCTGCACAGGGTCCGCGCGACCTCGGTGGCGATGTCCTCGGTGCCGAGCAGGTCCAGGAGGGGGAGCTGGTAGAGGTAGACCAGGAGCAGGACGGAGAGGGCGGCGCCGGCGTAGGCGAAGACGATGGTGTAGATCGTCGAGGCGATGTGGTCGCGGCCGATGCGCATCGCGCTGCGGAAGATCTCGGTCCGGGTGAGCTCGGGGGCGGCGCCGCGCAGCTCCCACACGGCGGAGGACTGGGTGATCGTCACGTCGTTGAGCACCCCGAGCCCGGCGATGACGATGGCGCCCATCAGCAGCGAGGGGAAGTCCAGGCCGCCGACGTACCCGGAGAGCAGGTCACCGGTCTCGTCGCTGACGCCGCTGAGGTGCGACGTGCTCACGGCGGCGGCGGCGATGGCCGCGGTGAGCAGGATGCCGCCCAGCGTGCCGGCCAGCGCGGTGCTGGTCCGGACGGAGACCCCGTGGGCGAGGTAGAGGACCACGAACATGATGGCGCTGGCCGTGACGAGCGCGACCGCCACGCCCGCCTCGCCGGTCAGCAGCGCGGGGAGCATGAACCGGGCGATGACCAGCCCGCTGAACACCAGGCCGACGATGGCGAGCAGCCCCCGGAGCCGGGCCACGAGGGCGACGACGAGGACGAAGGCGAGGGCGTACCACCCGAGGTCACCGGCCCGGTCCACGCCGACGAACGTGAAGCTCGGCGGTTCGCCGCCCCCGCCGGGGACCTGGAGCAGCTGAACCGAGTCGCCCGGACCGAGGTTCGCCGAGGCGATGGGGCCCTGCAGGGGCACCTTGACGTCCTCGCTGCGGGTGGGGCCGGTCGTCAGGCGCGCGGTGACCAGCACGCAGGCCCGGGCGGGCGCGCTCGAGGAGGGGTCGCTGGGGCTGAGCTCGTCGGGGCAGGTCGGGTCGACCTTGATGATCTCGGCGTGGGGGAACGTCACCCCCGGGGCGGCGTACTCCAGACCGGCACCGACCTTCTGCACCGTGGCGGCGTCGGGCCAGAGCACGACGAGACCGACGAGGGTGGCGACCCCGAACGCCACCAGGGCGCCCAGGAGAACCGCTCGCGCGCGCGTGGGCACCGGGACGTCCTCCGCCGAAGCGTTGCCCGCCCCGTGACGGTGGCCGTGTGAGCCGCTCATCGTCTCCCTTCGCGCTCGCGTGTCGCGAGTGTAGGGCGTGCTCAGCCCCGCACGGTTCGGCGGATCGGCGGCGCCACACCCGGCGCTGTGGGCCCTGTCGCGGTCGGTCCTGCAGGACTAGAATGAGAGGTCCACGGCTGCCCCGGACCCGGTGGTGAAACCCATCGACCGGAGGAGTCGACATGCGAACCGTCGCAGCTCGGACCGCCTCGCGCAGCAGGACCTCGACGACCTTGCGGACCCGTCACCGGGACGCGGGCGACGCCTGGGTCCTCGAGCTGTCGGGGGAGGCCGACATCACCACCGTGCACCTGCTGACGCGCGAGCTGGACCGGCTGGTGGACCGCCACCCTCGCCGGGTGGTCGTCGAGTTGGCGGACCTGACGTTCTGCGACGTCCGCTCGGCCTCCCTGATCCTCCAGATGGCGCACACCGTGCCCGTCGAGCTCAGCGGTGCGGCGGGTCCGGTCAAGCGGGTGCTCGACCTGCTGCTCCCGGTCGAGCGGCCACCCGGTGGTCGCGTCCTCACCGACGTCTCGGCCGTCTCCTGAGTTGTCCCGGGACCGCGGCGTCGATGCGGTGTACGTTCGGGGGACGACGTGGTTTCGGGACCGGATGGTCGACCCGCGCACCCGTGACGTGGGCCCGGACGGCACCCGCGAGGAAGCAGGGTCGAGATGGCGTCATCGCTGGAGACCATGAAGCACGAGCTGAACGACCTCATGGCCAGCGTGCCCCCGGGACTCGAGGCCGCCGACCGGCTGTGCCAGGCCTGCGTCGACCTCCTCGGGGTCGACGGCGCCGCCATCTCGATGGTGCAGGACGGCTTCTCCTTCGGCACCTACGGGGCGAGCAGCGAGGTCAGCCGGCGCCTCGACGAGTACCAGTTCACCTTCGGTGAGGGCCCCTGCCTCGATGCCGCGGCCACGGGCGGCGCCGTGCTCGTTCCCGACCTGGACTCCGTGGACGAGCGCCGCTGGCCCGCCTTCGCGGCCGCGGTGGTCGACGAAGGGGTGCGGGCCGTGTTCGCCCTGCCCATCATGCTGACCACCGCGTGCGTCGGGGCGCTCGACCTGTTCCGCGAGGGCCCGGGTCCACTGGGTGAGCAGCGCCTGGCGGCAGGCTGGCTGGCCGCCGAGCTGGCGGCCATGCCGCTGCTCGACCTCGTGGCCGGTGCCACCGTGGACCAGGCGCCGGAGGACGATGGCGTGGAGCAGCTGGCCGACCTGGACCGGGTCGAGGTCTACCAGGCCACCGGGATGCTCGTGTCACAGCTCGACGTCGACCCGGACGAGGCGCTCGTGCGCCTGCGGGCGCACGCCATCGCCACCGGCCAGACGGCCAAGGAGGTGGCGTGGGCCATCCTCGAGCGCAGACTGGTCCTCGAACGGGACCCGGACGACCGGCGACGAAAGGGTGGATGAGGTGGACACGAGGGAACACGAGATCATCCGCGCCTTCGTCGAGCTGTCGAACGAGCTGGTGGACGGCTACGACATGACCGACCTGCTGGCCCGCCTCACCACGAACTGCGCCGACCTGCTCGACATCGACGCCGCGGGGCTCCTGCTCGCCGACGGTCACGGGGTGCTGCACCTCGTGGCCGCGTCCTCGGAGGGGACCCGGCACCTCGAGGTCCTCCAGCTCCAGCGCAAAGAGGGGCCGTGCCTGGACACGTACCGCACGGGCGCTCCGGTGGTCGCCCCGGACCTCGTCGCGGAGGCCGATCGCTGGCCACAGTTCTGCCGGGCCGCTGCGCAGATCGGCTTCGCCTCCGTGCACGCCCTGCCGATGCGGCTCCACGACACCGTCCTCGGGGCGCTGGGGCTGTTCGGCGCCACCGCCGGACGCCTCGCCGACGACGACCTCGACCTCGCTCAGGCCCTCGCCCACGTGGCCAGCGTCGCGATCGTCAACGAGAAGGCGGCCGCGGACTCGGCCACGGTCAACGCCCAGCTGCAGCACGCCCTGACCAGCCGCGTCGTCCTCGAGCAGGCCAAGGGCGTCCTCGCCAACGTCGGGGGGATCGGCATGGACGACGCCTTCACGGCACTGCGTCGATACGCCCGCGACCACGGCGAGAAGCTCACCGACGTCGCGCGGCGGGTCGTCGGCCGCGAGCTCGACGGCCAGCTCGTCCTCGACCACGCCGTGGGCGTCGGCGTCCTCCCGCACCCGTAGCCGACACCCGCGGTCGGGTGTCGGCCCGACGGGCTACGACCGCGGGCCGCGCGCGGGCGCGGACCCGCCGTTGTTCTCGGCGAGCACGAGGGCGACGTCGTCGGTGAGGGCGTGGCCGACGTGGACCGTGAGCGCTGCGATGAGGCGGTCCAGCGCCTCGTCGAGCGTCCCGCTCCCCAGGGTGGAGGCCGCACTCGTCAGCTCGAAGAACTGGCCCTTGCGGTCGCGTCCCTCGGTCGTGCCGTCGGTGTACAGCAGCAGGCGCATGCCGGGGGCCCAGGCCCGCGTGACGGCCACGGGGTCAGGGTGCAGCCCCAGGGGAGGCACCGGGTCGCCGGTGTCCAGCACCGTGGCCGTGTCGCGGCTGCCCCCGCCGATGAGGATCGGCGGGAGGTGGCCGACGTTGACGACCTCGAGCGAGCTGTCGTCGCCGAACTGCACGAGCACGGCGGTGACGAAGTCCTCGACCTCGGCCACGGCGGTGACCACGACGTCCAGCTCACGGGCCAGCCCCGCGAGGTCCTCGACGGAGTACGCGGCGCGGCGGAAGGCACCGAGCACCGTCGCGGCGAGCTGGACGGCCTCCAGTCCCTTGCCCCGGACGTCGCCGACGATGGCGCGGGTGCCGAACGGCGTCGAGACCACCTCGTAGAGGTCCCCGCCGATGCGGGCCTCCTCGGTGGCGGACACGTACCGGGCCGCGAACCCGACCGGGCCGACCGCGGCTGGCATGGCCCGCAGCAGCGCCCGCTGGGCGGCCTCGGCGATGAGGGTGATGCGCGACAGGCGGCTCTCGCGCCGTTCGCGGCTCGTGGCGATGACGACTGCTGTCACCGAGAGCGCGACGACGATGACCAGCCGGACGCCCCAGTCGAGCCCGAGGTTGCCGTTCCACAGGAACGACAGGGCCGAGGTCACCACGGCCGCCACGCCGCACGTGAGGACCAGCCGCGTGCGCAGCAGCGCCGCGGCCAGCACGGGGGCCAGCCCGTAGGTCCCGGAGAGCGTGCGCTGGGTGCTGGTGGCGTCGAAGACGGCCAGGACCAGGAGGACCGAGAGGCAGGCGAGGAGCAGCAGGCGCTCCTGCGCGACCGACCGCTCCATCAGGCACCGCCTCTCCACGCTGCCGCGCGGGATGCGCTTGGGGCCCAACCTAGACCGGGAGGTGCATCGGGCGCTCGCGGTAGCAGGACACGAAGAGGGTGACTGCGGACGCGCGGCGGGACGGCGGACGAGTGCGCGGTTCCGGGGCGTGGCGCCCGCGGCTAGCGTGGCCCCCGAGAGGTCGCCGAGTGCTGTGGAGGTCCGGATGTCCTACGTCGTCGACTTCGTGGACGTGTCCACCGTCGGGCTCGAGTCGTCGCCCGTCGCCGAGGCGCTCGCCGGGCTGCGGGCGAACGAGGCCCGGTACTTCCGCACCAAGTACGCCCACGTCTTCACCGTCGAGCCGGCGAGCGAGGCGCCGGACGTCGTCGAGCGCGTGCGCCGCATCATCGAGGAGGAGCGCGACTTCACCATCGCCTCACCGCCGCTCGAGGCGACCGAGTTCGAGGTCGACGGCATCCGGTGGTCGTACGTGTTCCACGAGTCGGGGCTGTCGGTGAACGTGCTCTACACGCTCGAGGAGGGTGGGAAGCGGGCCGTGGGGTTCAAGCTCTCCGACGGCATGGAGGTGCCCGCCGAGCTCGCCGAGCGGTTCAAGTTCGCGCGCCAGAGGTCGAAGCTGGCCGGCACCATCCGCGGGTCGTTCTTCGTCGTCAAGGGGACCTACTGACGACATCCGGGCACGAAGGGTGGCTCGTGGCTGCTCCGCCGTGCTGACCGGGACCGTTGGCCACCCCTCACTGCCGCCGTGGTTCAGGCGGGGTCCGGCCCCGAGGCCACGGCGTGGGCAGCGCGGACGACCGCGAGGACGGTCTCGAGCTCGTCCGGTGTCCGCGGGCCGAAGAGCATGACGAACCCGGCGGCGAGCCGGGTCCCGGCCCACGGGTGGGGGACGCCCCACCCGTGCGCGACGAGGTCGGCGGCATGGGCGGCAGGAAGGGCGAGGTGCAGTGACCCGTCGTACGCCGGGTGCAGGTGGGCGAACTCGCGCACGCCCGGGACGAGGTAGGCGTCGTGCGGTCCGGTGCCGTCGGGAAGGGCGAAGGCCCTCGCCCCGGGCACGGAGATGTGCGAGGGGCCGCCGTGGACTCCAGCGAGGGCGCTGATCCGCTGGAAGAGGCTCTCCTGCAACGACTCCGGCGCGGTCTGGGACAGCTGCTGCTGCGGGATGTCCCACGACACCTCGGGTGCCGGACCCTCCCGGTGGGGCAGTGCGCCACCGGGCACGGCGTCCCACACGGCACCCGAGGGGGCGCCCACGGGCGCCGGCCCGTCGGTGGCCAGGTGCGCGACGCGCTCGGCCACCCATCCGGCCAGGCGGTGCAGCGTCGCGGCCGTGATGCCGTGGCCACCGGGGTCACGGCGGCCCACCGTGGGGGCGCCGGACTCGGTGTGGAGGTACGCCCAGGTGCGGTCGAGGAGCTCGCGCGGGATGACGTGGTCGGCCTCGCCCCGAGCCACGAACACCGGCAGGTTGGCCAGGCGGCCGCGGTCGAGCGGCACACCGGCGTCGAAGGGCAGCGTCCCGTACAGGATCGCGGCGCCCGCGAAGCGGGTCGGCTCGGCGAGGGCGAGGCCGCCGGCGAAGGCGGCGCCCCCGCTGAAGCCGACGAGGACGACCGGCCGCCCGGCGGGGGCGACCTCGTCCAGCCAGCGAAGGAACCATGCCATCGTCGCCTCGAGGGACGACGCGACGGGGCGGCCGATCCCGCGGTTGGCGAACCACGCGAAGCCGCCACCCTCGGCGATGGGCGCCCGCACGGCGGCGTACTCCACGCCGCCGGGCAGGTGCGGGGCCAGCGAGAGGATCTCGCGCTCGTTCGACCCCCGGCCGTGGAGCAGGACGACGAGCGGGGCCGACGGGTCGGCACCGTGCGTCGCGACCACCGACGCCGCGAAGGCGGTGATGCTCATCGCGGGTCGGGCGCGTCGAGGGGAACCAGCTCGGCGGCGGTGCGGACACCGGACCACGTCGTGACCTCGGCCGAGAGGTCCAGGCGCTCCACCGGCGCGGAGTTCTCGTACTCGCCCCAGGTGTCGCGGGGCAGCATCCACATGACCTCGAACTCGTTGCCGTCGGGGTCCTGGGCGTACAGGCTCTTCGTGGCCCCGTGGCTGGACTCGCCACCGAGGGCGCCCAGGCGCTGCAGGGTCGAGCGCGCGTCGACGAGCTCGTCGATCGTGTCGACCTGCCAGGCGAGGTGGTACAGCCCCAGCGACCCGCGCGGCCGGGGAGCCTGCGCGCCCACGCCGAACAGGCCGAGGTCGTGGTGGTTCCCCGACCGGGGGAGTCGCAGGAAGGCGGCTCGGGCGCGGGGCTCCCGCGCCACGACCGTCATCCCGAAGGCCTGCTCGTAGAAGGCGACGCTGCGGTCGACGTCGCTGACGAACAGCACGGCGTGGTTGAGGCGCACGGCGTTGACGGTCATGGTGCGGTTCCGTTCTCTGGTGGTGTGAAGGGGATCAGGCGACGACGCCGAAGCCGCCGGTCCACGAGATCTTCTCGTTGGCGGCGAGCGTGATCTGGAGGAAGCCGATGGCCTCGAGCTCACGGGCACGGGACAGGCCGCCGGCGTCGATGGCCTTCAGGCCACCGGACGTGACGATCCCGGCCAGAGTCGCCTTGGCGTCGGCGTCGTCACCGGCGATGAGGACGGTGGTGGGCAGGTCGCCCACGGTTCCCGAGGCGAGGGTGCCGGCGAAGTTGGTGTTGAACGCCTTGAGGACGAGCGACTGCGGCAGGGCTGCGGCGATGCCCGCGGTGGCCGAGCCGTCGGCGGGCACGACCAGCGAGTCGAAGGTCTCGAAGTTCAGCGGGTTGGTGATGTCGACGACGACCTTGCCGGCCAGGGCCGGACCCCAGGTCGCGAGGACGTCGGCGACGGCCGGGTGGGGCACGGCGAGGACGACGACGTCGCCGAGCGCGATGTCGGTGTCCGCCTTGGTGACCAGCGTGACGGTGTGCCCGCCGCAGCCGGCGACGGCGGCGATGGCCTGGCCCATGTTGCCGGTGCCGATGATCGAGATGTGCGCCATGGTGTCCTCCTGAGGATGAGAGATTTGGTTGTTGATACAAGTAACTGTAGCGCATCGAAAGTTGTTCCTTCAACCAACTGCGGTACAGTTGCCGGTATGGAGACCCGATGGCTCGACCCAGAGGAGCGGGCGGCCTGGCTGCGGCTGGCCGCCGTCGTCGAGCTGCTGCCCGGCGTCCTCGACGCCCAGCTGCGCCGTGACTCGGGCCTGAGCCACTTCGACTACTTCGTGCTGGCGATGCTGTCCGAGGCTCCCGAGCGGACCTTGCGGATGACCGCGCTGGCCCAGCGCACCAGCGCGACGCTCCCGCGGCTCTCGCACGTCGTCCAGCGCCTCGAGGGCCGCGGGCTCGTCGAGCGCTTCCCCTGCCCGCAGGACGGCCGGGCCACGAACGCCCGGCTCACCGACGAGGGGTGGGACGTCGTCGTCGCGGCCGCACCGGCCCACGTCGAGGCGGTGCGCCACCACGTCATCGACGCCCTGACCCCGACGCAGGTGCGGCAGCTGACGAGGATCGCCGACGCCCTCCTCGGGCGGCTCGACCCGGAGGGCCGGGTCCGCGAGCTCCTCGCCCCGCAGCAGGCCTGACACCACGGAGGACGCCGCTCACCGGCGCGGCCGGGCCATGGATCGCGGCAGGCCCCCGGAGTACGGTCGAGGCATGAGCGACCAGCCGGACGCGACGCCCCCGAAGGGCGAGCAGGCAGGGCTGGACGCCGCCGCGGCCTTCGCCCACGACGACGCCCTGGCCGACGAGATGGACGAGGAGTCCTTCCCCGGCAGCGACCCGCCGTCGACGTGGGCCGGACACGACCGTCCGCCGCCCGACCAGCCCTGAGGCCGCGCGTCACGGGTCGTCGTCGTCCCCCAGGGGGTCGGTGTCCTCGTCGGAGCCGCGTAGGACCTCGTCGACCTCGTCCTGGGTCAGGTGTCGCGGCGAGCGTGAGGCGGCCAGCACGAGCACACCCAGCAGCTCGATCTCCCGGGCGAGCTCGTCGTCGGAGAGCTCCGGTGCCGAAGGGGGTTCCACGGGCAACTGCCCCTTCCGTGACGTCGCGGGCTGGTCCTGGACTCCCCGTGACCCCAGTGTCCGCCACGCGAAGGCCCGGAGGAATGGCCCGATGTGATGGTTGGGGTGCGGACACAGGGCCCGTTCGGACGCCGAACCGCCGGGCCGGGGCGCGTCGGAGACCCGTCGGTACGGGGTTTCCCTGAGGGTCCGGGTGTCCCCACGACTGCCCATCGGGCGCCGACCGCAGTAGTCTTCGCAGGTAGGCCCCGGTTGCTCAGCCCATGCGATCGAGTGCACACCTCGTGAGGAGGGTGCCCATGACATCGAGAACGCCCGCCACCAGCGGCGCTGTCGACGGCGTCTCGGCGACCCCCGCGATGGAGGGGGCTGCGAGGGCGGCGTCGCCCCGTCCTCCGGCCCATGACCGCTACCGGCACGAGGCCTACTTCTGGCGTGGCGCCGACAGCTTCCTCGCGCGGACCGTGCCGTTCGTGCTCGACGGCCTCGAGCTCGGGCAGCCGGTCATGGTCGCCCTCGTCCCGCGGCACCTCGAGCTGCTGCGCGACGCCCTCGGCACCGCGGCGAGCGAGGTCCGCCTGCTCGACATGAGCGAGCTCGGCGCCAACCCCGCCCGGATCATCCCGGCCTGGCGGGACTTCACCGACGAGCACGCCGGCTCCGGGCGTCCCGTGCGGGGCATCGGGGAACCCATCTGGCCGGGCCGGCGGGGGAGCGAGCTCGCCGAGTGCCAGCTGCACGAGGCCCTGCTGAACGCGGCCGTCCCCCCGGACACCCCCCTGTGGCTGCTGTGCCCCTATGACGCCGAGGGCCTCCCGGACGCCGTCCTCGAGGAGGCGCGACGCTCGCACCCGGTCGTCGTCGAGGACCTCGAGCCGGCCGACGGCACCTACGGCGGGCCGACCCACCTCGGGACCCTGTTCGCCGCCGAGCTGTCCCCACCCGACCCGCGTGTCCCGGTCCGCGACTTCCGCCGCGGCCAGCTCGCCGCGGTGCGGGCCGAGGTCGAGGCGCGGGCCCTCGCGCTCGGCCTGGGGGTCGACCGCGGGCAGGACCTCGCCCTCGCCGTGCACGAGGTCGCCGTCAACAGCGTCGAGCACGGTGGCGGCAGCGGCGACCTGCGGATGTGGGAGGAGCCCGAGGCGCTCGTCGTCGAGGTGCGCGACACGGGCCGGATCGAGGACCCCCTCGCCGGCCGCCACCTGCCGTCGTGGGACGACGTCCGGGGTCGCGGCCTCTGGATGGCGCACCAGCTGTGCGACCTGGTCCAGGTCCGTTCCGGCGACGCCGGCACCACGGTCCGCATCCACACCTGGCTCTGACCGCCGAGCGTCCGCGGCGTGACCCGCACTTCCTCAGCGAAGTGGCGCGTAGCCCCGCTCGGTGAGGAGTCGCGCGATGAGGTCGTTCCCCTTCTGCGAGGGGTGCGTGTAGTCGGCTGCGACGAGGTCACCCGAGGCCGTCGACCCGTCGGCGCCGTTGAACGCGTGGTAGAGGTCGATGCAGTCGAACCCGTGCTGCGTCGCCGACGCGCAGAGCATGGTGTTCCAGGCGTCGTGGACCACGGTGGTGCGCTGTTCCTGGTCCGCGGTCAGGTGGGCCTGCTCCCACCCGATCCAGTCGTTGTACTTGTTCACCGTCAGCAGGATGGTGGGCCGCCCGGACCGCCAGCCCGCGACGGTGGCGTAGAGCTCGTCGTAGACGGGGCGGAACTCCGCGGCCCCGGCGTCCGCGCACGCCGCGTCGACCTTCGACCAGTCCTCGAGGGTGGAGGCCGCCTCGTCGAAGCCCGACCCGCAGGGAGCCTCGCTGCTGAGGGGCGAGCTGTTGTGGGCGATGGCCACGATGATGGCGTCCGCCCCGCTCAGCTCGGTGCGCAGCGACGGCAGGCTCTTCATCAGGCCGGGGAGCGTGAGTCCGGTGTGCTCCGAGCGGTTCTTCGCGTCGACCACGCGGCCGGTGGCCTTCCCGAGGGCCTCCGCGTACCGGGTGACGAAGCCCCGGCAGCCGGGGCAGTCCTGCTGGCTGTTGTAGGGGATGGAGTCCCCGATGACCACCAGCGACAAGGGGGCCGCGGAGGGCGTGGCGGTCGTGGGGGCCGTGGTCGCCGGGCTGCCGCCTGGCGACGAGCACGCCGTGATGAGCAGGAGTGCCGTGCCGAGCGCCGCGAGCCGTGCCGTCTGCGCCATCGCGTGCCTCCCCGTCCGAGGTCCCCTGTCTACTCCCGCGGAGCAGCGCCTGTCGACCGGCTTCTGCGGTGGGTCCCGGGGTCCGACGTCCACGTCTCCCGGAGCAGGGTGTTGAAGGGGGCCCCGGTGAACTGGACCCCGTGGCCGCCTCCGCGGATGACGGCCCGGTCGGCGTCCAGGAGGTCGGCGAGCACGTCGCAGACGGCATCGAACATCTCGCTGTGGCCACCGGACACCACCACGACCGGGAAGCGGGTGGCGGCGAGCTCGGCGACAGGTGTCGGGACCTCCCAGGGAATGGCTCCGGTGAACTGGGCCACCGCCGCCCGGCGCATGTCCTCGGGCATCGGCTCCGGGATCTGGGCGACCTCGGCCGGGTCCGCGCCGAAGAACACGAGGAAGTCCCGCAGGAAGCGCTCCGCGTCTGGGGACGCGGCGCGGACGGCCTCGTACCCCGCGACGAACTCGTCGGCGTCGGCTCGTCCGCGCACCAGGTCGAGCGCAGGGGGCTCCACGAGGACCAGGCTCCGGACCGATGCAGGACGTCGGGCGGCGGCCAGCATCGCGGCCATCGCGCCCATCGAGTACCCGACGAGGTGCGCGCCGTCACCGAGCAGGTCGCTGATGGTCTCGGCGTCAGCCACGGGGTCGTCGGGCCGGTCGGGGCCGTCCGTGCCGTAGCCCTGGCGGTCGGGGACGAGCAGCTCGAACTCCCCGGCCAGCTCCTGCTGCGCCTGCCAGGTCTCCCGGCCGGCGGTGACCGCACCGTGGACCAGCACCGCCCGTGGTCTCGCGTCGGTCGAGGACGGACCTGCAGTCATCGGGCACCCCCTGCGCTGGTTCCCGGAAGGCCTCGGTCGTCGGACTCACCGAGGAGTCCGCAGGTCAGGGAACCGGCCCATCGTCGAGCACCCGGCGGGCTCTTGTCGAGGACCTCGCGGCGACGACCTCAGAGGTCGACCGCGAGGTACTGCACCTCGAGGAACTCGTGGACGCCGGCGAAGCCGCCCTCACGTCCGAGCCCGGACTCCTTCATCCCGCCGAACGGGGCGGCCGGGTCCGAGGCGACGCCGCGGTTCACCGCGACCATCCCCGACTCCAGTCGCCGCCCGACCGACAGCCCGGCGCCGGCGTCGGGCGCGTACACGTACGAGATCAGCCCGTACTCGGTGTCGTTGGCCATCCGCACGGCGTCGTCGGTGTCCTCGAACGTCACGACTGGCGCCACCGGACCGAACACCTCGGTGCGGGTCAGGAGCGACCCGTGCTCGACGTCGCGGACCACGACGGGGGCGAGGAAGGCGCCCCCGGGCGGTGCCTCGCCGAGCCGGGTGGGGCGGGCGCCCGCAGCCTCGGCGTCGGCGACGAGCTGCACGACCTTGTCGCGCTCGCGCACGCTGACCATGGCCCCGAGCTCGGTGGCCGGGTCGATGCCGGGGCCGATCCGCAACGCGGCCAGGGCGCGCTCGAACCTGTCGGTGAACGGATCGGCCAGCGAGGCGTGCACGTAGAAGCGGTTGGCCGCGGTGCACGCCGCTCCGCCGTTGCGCATCTTGGCCACCATGGCCCCCGAGACGGCGGCGTCGACGTCGGCCCCCTCGAGCACGACGAACGGCGCGTTCCCCCCGAGCTCCATCGAGGAGCGGAGCACGCGATCGGCGGTCTGCTTGAGCAGCACCTTCCCGACGTCGGTGGACCCGGTGAACGACAGCGTCATCACCCTCGGGTCGGCGAGGACCGCTGCGGACACCGCCCCCGACCGGCTCGTGGTGATGACGTTGACCACCCCGCGCGGTGCCCCGGCCCGGGTCATCACCTCGCCGATCCACAGGGCGGTGAGCGGCGTCTCCGACGCGGGCTTGAGCACGACGGTGCAGCCCGCGGCCAACGCCGGGCCGATCTTGCGCGTCGCCATCGCCGCCGGGAAGTTCCACGGCGTGATGCAGTACGCGACCCCGATGGGCCGGTGGTCGGTGACGATGACCTTGTCGCCCGACGGCGAGGGCCGGAAGCCGCCCTCGACGCGTGCGGCCTCCTCGCTGAACCACCGGAAGAACTCGGCCGCGTACGTGGTCTCGGCCAGGGCGTCGCGGTAGGCCTTGCCGTTCTCCAGGCTGATGAGGCGGGCGCACTGGTCGGCCTCGGCCGTCATGATCTCGAACGCCCGGCGCAGCACCTCGGCCCGCTGCCGCGCCGGCGTCGCGGACCACGCCGGGAAGGCGTCGTGGGCGGCGGCGACCGCGGCCAGCCCTTCGTCGGTGCCGGCGTCGCTCACCTCGGCGATGACCGACAGGTCGGAGGGGTCGACGACCGGGAACGGGTCGCCGGCCGTGAGCCACTCGCCGCCGATGAGGAGGCGGGTGGGCATGGGCAGGGTGGTGCTCGTGGCCCGCGTCGTCGGCGTCACAGCGACGGGATGATCCGGCGGGACCGCAGGGTGTCGAACAGGTCGAGGAAGGACTGCGCCGAGTCCTGGTACTCCAGGAAGCCGAGCGCGCGGCTCTTGCCCATGTCGGCGAAGGTCTCGACCGTCCGACCGAGGTCGGCGTCCGTGTGCCACCAGGAGGCGAGCTCCGTGGCGCGGTGGGGCGCCAGCCCGTGGCGCTCCACGAGGGTGCCCCACACCTCGTCGGCGTGGTCCATCCGCCCCTCGAGCGGCTGCGGCTCACCGGGGTACTCGGCGGCCTCCACCCCGAGACCTTCGGCGACCCGGCCCCACAGCTGGCGCCACCGGAAGACCTCGCCGTTGACGGTGTTGAACGCCTGGTTGCGGGCGGCGGGCTCGGTGGCCGACCAGGCCACGTGCCGCCCGAGCAGCCGGGCGTCGGTGAGGTCGGTGACGCCGTTCCACTGCTGGGGGCTCCCGGGGAAGACGAACGGGGCGCCGGTCTCGCGGCAGATGCTGCCGTACACGGCGAGCGTGACGCCCATGTTCATCGCGTTCCCGAGCGCGTAGCCGATCATCGTGTGGGGGCGGTGCACCGACCACGTGAAGCCCTGCGCGCGCGCTGCGTCGACGAGGACGTCCTCCTGCTCGTAGTAGAAGTTGTCGAAGGGCAGGCGTTCCTGGCTCTCCCGGAACGGCGTCTCGGCCGGTGCCTTCGCGTAGGCCTCGAACGGGCCGAGGTAGTGCTTGAGCCCGGTCACGAGGACGGCGTGCTGCAGCTGGGTGGTGCGGCCGAGGGCCTTCAGGGTGTTGTCGAGCATGGCCCCGTTGACCCGGATGTTCTCGGCCTCCGTCGCCTGCCGTTGCCACGTCGTGAACACCAGGTCCGTGATGGCCCGGCCGCGCACCGCGCGCTCCACGGACTCCGCGTCGAGGACGTCGGCGTGCACGTGCTCGACCCCCGGCATCGGGTCCTTCACCGAGCGCGAGAGCCCGACGACCTCGAAACCCTTGTCCAGCAGGGCCTGTGCGGCGTTGCCGCCACCGATTCCGGTGACTCCGACAACGAGGGCGGTGCGGTCCATGGGCTCTCCTCCGGACGATGGGGGACGGGGCGTGGCGACGCGCCCGTCGTGCAGGTGGCGTCTCGACGCCCTGATGGTGTCCTGATCTGGACAGAGCGTCAAGTGACGATTAACGTTGGGGACAGTTCCCGTCCCGCGACGACCGTCGCCCGTCACCCGGTGGAGGCCCGATGCCCGCGAGTCGCCGGGGTGCTGATGTCCGAGCCGGTAGCGTCGACGGCAGCACAGGACCGCACGGGGGAGATGACGCAGTGGCCGACCACGTCGGGAACCTCGGTGGGCGGCTGCGCGACGTCCGCCTCACCACCGGGATGTCCCTGCGTGAGGTGGCTCGCCAGCTCGGGGTGTCCCCCTCCTTCGTCTCCCAGCTCGAGAACGGCAAGTCGCAGCCCTCGGTCGCGACCCTCTACTCGATGGCCCAGCTCCTCAACGTCTCCATCGACGACCTGTTCGCGGTGGAGGCGCCGACCGGGGCCCACGACCACCCGGAGTGGAGCTCGCCGAACGGTGACGCTGCCCCGGAATCCCACTCCCACAACGGTTCCGGCCCCGTGAGCCGGTCAGAGCTCGCGTTCCCCGTGGCGGGCGCGCCGGGCGAGGGCGGGCCCGACCGCATCTCGGTGACCAGGCCCGGGACGCGGTCGCGCCTCGAGATGGACACGGGGGTCGTGTGGGAACGGCTGGCCACCAACACGGGCAGTGACCTGGACTTCATCGAGATCGTCTACCCCCCGCACAGCAACTCCACGAACGACGGACGGATGCTGCAGCACGCGGGCTCCGAGTTCGGGTACCTGCTCGAGGGCGAGCTCGAGGTGACCGTGGGGTTCGAGGTCGTGACCCTGCGCGCGGGGGAGGCGATCGGGTTCGAGTCCTCCCAGCCGCACCTGTTCCGCAACCTGCGGTCCGAGCCGGCCCGTGGCGTCTGGTTCGTGCAGCACCCGCGGCCCTGACCCGTCCACCCCCTTGACAGTCCGCGGACGAAGCGTTCACTCTTACTGAACTCTCTTCCCGTTGTCAGCCTCAGCGGTGAACACCGCTCCAGCCCTGTCGAGGACATCATGCGCGCGCTGCAGTTCATGGGACCCCACCGTGTCGAGGTCAACGAGATCGACCGTCCGGCGCTCGCCCCGGACGACGTCCTCGTGGCGAGCCGGAGCGTCGGGATCTGCCACTCGGACCTCGAGCTGCTGGCCGGCCGCTACATCATCCCCTTCGAGTTCCCCGTGATCCCCGGGCACGAGTGGGCGGGTGAGGTGGTCGCCGTCGGCCGCGACGTCCGGGCCTGGGGCGTCGGCGACCGGGTCGTGGGGGAGTGCGTCATCGGCGAGGAGCACTTCGGCTTCAGCATCAGCGGTGCCGCGGCGGACCTCTTCGTGGCCAAGGAGTCGTGGCTGCACCGCCTGCCGGACAACCTCACCTGGACCCAGGGCGCCCTCGTCGAGCCGTTCAGCTGCGGGTACTACGCCACCCTGCGGGCCGACAACGTCGACGCCAGCGACACCGTCCTCGTCCTCGGGGCCGGACCCATCGGGCTGGGGGTCGTCGCCGCGTCCGTGGGCCGTGGGGCCCGGGTCGTGGTGGCCGAACCGACCGCTGCCCGTGGGGAGCTCGCGCGCCGACTCGGTGCCGACGTCGTGGTCGACCCGCTGGCAGACTCCTTCGCGGACGAGGTGGCCGAGCTCACCGAGGGCCAGGGGGCGTCAGTCGTCATCGAGGCGAGCGGCAAGCCCGCGGCGATGGCGACCGCGCTGGAGGTGGCCGCCTTCCGCGCCCGCATCGTCTACATCGGCATCGACGTCGGCGGGTCCGCGCCCGCGCGCCTCGGGCTCTTCCAGTCCAAGGAGCTGCAGGCGCGCGGCATCATCGGCTCGCCGGGGGTCTGGCCCCAGACGCTGCGCTTCCTGTCGCGCAGCGGGGTCGACCTCAGCCCGCTCGTCACCGCGAGCTACGACCTGGGTGAGGCCGACCGGGCCATCGGCGCGGTGCTCGACGACCGCTCGCAGGTCAAGGTCCACGTCACGTCCTCCGCCGGGCTCTGACGGACCCGGGAGGATCGCGGACATGCGCGCCGGAGTGCTGCACGGGCCCCTCGACCTGCGGGTCGAGGAGTGGCCGGACCCCCGCCCCGCGGCGGGGGAGGTCGTCATCGAGGTCGCCCTGAACGGGCTGTGCGGCACCGACGCCACCGAGTACGCCAAGGGCCCGATGATGGTGCCCCTGCACGCCAGGCACCCCGGGAGCGGCCACCTCGGCCCGACGGTCCTGGGCCACGAGTTCGTCGGGACCGTCGTCGACGCCGCCGCGGACTCGACGGCGTGGGTCGGCACCCGGGTCGCCTGCGGCGCGGGGGTGTCGTGCGGGACGTGCCGGTGGTGCCGGAGCGGGCGGACCAACCTGTGCGCCGGGTACTACACGCTCGGGCTGTCCACGCACGGCGGCCTCGCCGAGCTCGTCGTGGCCCCCACCAGCACGCTCGTGCCGATCCCGGACGGCTGCCCCGACACCGAGGCGGCCCTCGCCCAGCCCCTGGCCGTCGGGCTGCACGCCGTGGACCGGGCGGGCATCGTCGACGGTGACGACGTCGTCGTCCTCGGAGCAGGGGCCATCGGGTCGTTCATCCTCGCCGGGTTGAGGGGGCACCGCGGCACCATCACGGTCGTCGACGTCGATGCCCGTCGCCTCGAGGTGGCCAGGGAGCTGGGCGCCACCGCGACCGTCGTCGTCGAGCGCACGACCACGGCCGAGGGGCTGCGCGACCTCGTGGGCTCGCCACCGCACGTCGTCATCGAGAGCTCCGGCGCCCCGGGGGCCGCGGCCACGTCGCTCACCCTGGCCGCGAGGGGAGGGCGGGTCCTGCTCGTCGGCCTGGTCAAGGCACCCCAGGAGCTGGCCCTGGCCGACCCGGTGCTGCGTGAGGTCGACATCGCGACGACGGTCGCCCACGTCTGCGCCACCGACCTCCCCCGCGCCCTCGAGCTGCTGACCACCGACCCCCTGGCGGGCGTCATCGGCACCTCCCACGTCGCCCTCGACGACGTCGTCGGCCACGGGTTCGACCCGCTGGTCGCGGGGACGGCCGGGGGCAAGATCCTCGTGGACCCCCGCCGTGGCTGAGGTCGCGCTCCTCGGCACCGGCCGCATGGGTGCCGCGATGGCCGGTCGGCTGGCGGACGCCGGTCACCGGGTCCGGGTGTGGAACCGCACGACCTCCTCCGCGCAGGACCTCGTGGAGTCCAAGGACGGCGCAGGGCTGGTGCTCGCGGCGTCCGTCGCCGAGGCCGTCGGGGGAGCGGACGCCGTGCTCACCGTCCTGGCCGACGGCAGGGTCACCTCCGCCGTGCTCCTCGACGAGGCCGTGCGTGCGGCCCTGCCCCCCGAGTGCCTCGTCATCGACCTCGGCACGAGCGGTGTCGAGGCCGCGACGAGCCTGGGCGCCGAGCTGCGGCGGTCCGGGGTGCGCTTCGTCGACGCCCCGGTCTCCGGCAGCGTGCCGGCCGTGCTCGCCGGCACCCTGCTCGTCATGGCGTCCGGGACGGCCGACGACGTCACGGCCGCGGTCCCTGTCCTGCAGGCGTTCGCCGCCGAGGTCCTGCACGTCGGCGAGGTCGGCGCCGGCCAGGCGATGAAGCTCGCGGTCAACCTCGTGGTCCACGACCTCAACGCCGCCCTCGCCGAGGCCCTCGACCTCGCCGAGAGGTCGGGCATCGACCGCGCCGACGCCTACGGCGTGCTGGAGAAGAGTGTCGTGGGCGCACCCTTCGTCCGCTACAAGCGCCCGGCCTTCCTCGACGCCTCCACACCCACGGCGATGAGCTTGGCGCTGGTGGCCAAGGACCTCGGCCTCATCACCGCCCACGCCCGCCGGCTGGGTGGTCGGCTGCCCGTCACGGAGCAGACCCGCGACCGGGTCCAGCAGGTCGTGGACGCCGGGTGGGGCGAGCGGGACATGGCCGACCTGAGCCGCTTCCCGCTCGACGAGAACCCCTCTGTCTGAAGCGGATTCGATCCTCGATCACCTGGTCGGCGGTGTCGTCCGGAGGGCAAGGTTCGACACCTGAGAGGCACAGGCGTGAACCTCTTGTTAACGACTTGCGTCATATGTACAGTCACACCTAACAGTGATGGACGCGCCCCGGGTGCGCCTCACACCGCACGAACCTCAGCGTCGAGGAGTTGGCCATGGATTCGATCACCGAGACGAGCGTCGTCCGCCGACGTCGCCCGCTGCCGGTCTCGCGGGGCCTCGTCACGGTGGTCCTCGCCCTGCTCCTCCTCGTGGTCGTCGGACTCGTGTTCGCGCCGAGCAGCGTCAGCTCCGGCGCCGTCCAGGGGATGCTCCCGTTCGCTGCCGTGCTCGCCGTCATCGCGCTCGGCCAGACCCTCGTGGTCATGCAGGGAGGCATCGACCTCTCCGTTCCCGGCTCCGTCTCCCTGACCATCGTCCTGGTCACGCACCAGGCCTACGGCGACGACTCCAAGGTCCTCCCCGTCGCACTCCTCGCCCTCGGCGTGGCCGTCCTCACCGGCCTCGGCAACGGCTTCCTCATCGGGCGCCTCGGCCTCAACCCGATCGTCGCGACCCTCGGCACCAACGCCCTGCTGTACGCCGCGGTGCTCGCGGTCTCCGGCGGAACCCCCCGCGAGACCACCGCCCTGCTCGCCCGCCTCGCCGGGGGCAGCACGCTCGGCGTCCCCCACGCCGTGCTCGTCGCCGTCCTCGCCACGGTGGTGACCACCGTGCTGGTGAAGAAGACCGCCGCCGGTCGCCGGTTCGAGGCCGTGGGCGCCAACGGCCTCGCGGCCTGGGCCGCCGGCCTGCGGGTCGAGGGCTTCCGGGCCGGCGGGTACGTCTTCGCCCAGGTCCTCTACTGGCTCGGCGCGCTGCTGCTCGCCGGCATCCTCAACAAGCCGACGGCCTACCAGGGGGACGGCTACCTCCTCGCCTCCGTGGCGGCCGTCGTCCTCGGCGGCACCTCACTGCTCGGAGGCCGCGGCAACCTCGTGGCCACCGCGCTCGCCGCGCTCTTCCTCATCCAGCTCGACCAGTTCGTGCTGGCCCTCGGTGTCGACTACGCCGGCAAGACGCTGGTCCAGTCGGCCGCGTTCGCCATCGGCGTGGCGCTCTACACCATCAACTGGTCGCGGCTGCGACGCAGGGTCGCCGCCCGGCGGCCCGACGTCACCGTGGCGACCTGACAGGTCCCACCCCACCCCACCCCCGCATCACCCAGCTGGCTCGTCACCCCCAGAAAGGTCGATCCGCATGTCCCGATCCACCACCGCCGCGCGCCTCGTGGCGCTGTCGAGCGTCGCCGCCCTGGCCCTCAGTGCCTGCGGCTCCTCCGACGACACCGGCGACTCCACCACCGCAGCCACAGGCGGCAGCACCGCTGCCGCGGCCGACGCCCCGCCCTGGTGCGGTCCCAAGAAGATCACCCTCGGCCTCACCGACGGCTTCGGCGGCAACAGCTGGCGGCTCGTCACCACGGCCGCGGCCAAGGACGAGATCGCCAAGTGCCCGAGCGTCACCGACTTCACCTACGCCGACGGGCAGGGTGACACCCAGAAGGCCATCTCCGACATCCAGGGCCTGGTGGCCAAGGGCGTCGACGCCCTCGTCGTCTTCCCGGACGCCGGCAACGCGATGCTCCCGGCGCTGCAGAGCGCCAAGCAGGCCGGTGTGGTCACGGTGCCCTACAGGGTCAACCCCGGTGGCACCGACGGCAAGGACTACGACGTGTGGGTCGGCGCCGACTTCGTCACCGACGGCAAGAACTGGGCGCAGTGGCTGCTGAAGAACCTGCCGGACGGCGGCAACATCCTCTTCCTCTCCGGACCGGCCGGCAACAGCCAGGGCACCGACGAGCTCAAGGGCATGAAGGAGGTCCTGGACCCCAGCGGGAAGTACACCTTCATCGGCGCCTCGCCCTTCGAGGTCACCAACTGGGACCCGGCCAAGACCCAGCAGGTGCTCAGCGCGGCGATCGCCAAGAACCCCAAGATCGACGCCATCGTCTCCGACTTCGGACCCTCGCTCGTCGGCGCGCTCCCCGAGTTCCAGAAGAGCGGACGCTCCATCCCCGCGCTGGCGACCTCGGACGGCAACGTCCTGTCGTGCTTCTTCGAGGAGAACAAGGCCAAGAACCCCGACTTCAAGCTCACCACGGTCGCGACCGGGAACGACAACGCCCGCCTCGCCGTGCAGTGGGCCGTCGCCCTCGCGACCGGGGGCACGCCGCCCTCGTCGAAGCAGTTCCAGGCCCCCATCTTCGAGGACTCGGTCGGAGGGAAGCCGAGCCAGGTGACCTGCGAGAAGGACCTTCCCGGCGACATCTACCTGTCCGCGCAGATGGACGGCGACGCCCAGGCGGCCCTGCTCAAGTAACAGCTCGTGGGCCGGTCGGTGCGAGCTGCACCAACGCCCCGGCCGGCCCACGGACCCACCCAGGAGAGGACAGAGGGGATGCACGTGATCGAGGACAGCACCACCCTCGTCGGTGAGCCGGCGATGGTTCTTCGCGGCATCAGCAAGAACTACGACGGCGTCGCGGCGCTGACCGACGTCTCCCTCGAGATCCGTCCCGGTGAGGTCCACGCCCTGCTCGGCGAGAACGGTGCCGGCAAGTCGACCCTCATGGGCGTCGCGTCCGGTGCGGTGAGCCCCGACACGGGCACCATCACCGGGAACGGCACCCCTATCGACCGGCTCACCCCCGCCCTCGCCACCCACCTCGGCATCGCCATCGTGCACCAGCACCCAGCGGTCCTGCCGGACATGACCGTCGCCGAGAACATCACCGTGGCCGTGCCCGCAGAGGCCCTCGGGCCGGCATCCGGCCGTGCCGAGGTCATGCGCCGGATGCTCGACGACGTCGGGTCGAACGTGCACCTCGGCGACCGCGTCGGCCAGCTCAGCGTCGCCCAGCGCCACCTGCTCGAGCTCGCCAAGGCGCTCGCCGTCAGCCCCTCCCTCCTCATCCTCGACGAGCCGACGGCGCCCCTGGGCCCCGACTCCGTCCACATGCTCTTCGAGCGCGTCCGGCGCGCCGCGGCATCGGGGACGGCCGTCGTCTACATCACCCACCGCCTGGCCGAGGTCAGGGAGCTCGCCGACCGGGTGACCGTCCTGCGCGACGGCCGGGTCCGCGGCGTCGCCCTCGTCGACGACATCACCGACGACGAGCTGCTGGCGATGATCGTCGGTCGCCAGCTCGAGTCGACCTTCCCGCCGAAGCCGGACCACGCGCCGGACCTCGCCGACGTCCTCGTCGTCGACGGCCTCAGCTGCTCCGGCTTCTCCGACGTGTCGTTCACGGCCCGCAGCGGGGAGATCATCGGCGTCTCCGGGATCGTCGGGAACGGCCAGAGCGACCTGCTCCGGGCGCTCGCGGGCCTCGAGTCGTTCACCGGGTCGGTCACCCTCGCCGGCACCGAGCGGTCGCCCCGGGAGCTGCGCAAGCGCTCGGCGTACCTTCCCGCCGACCGCCACCGCGACGGCCTGATGATGACGCTGTCGGTCCGCGAGAACGCCGCGCTGTCGGCCCTGGGCCGCTTCCGCTCCCGCCTGCTGCTCAACCGCGGGCGCGAGGAGGCGGCGGTCTCGGCCGAGCTGTCGTCGCTGGAGGTCAAGATGGCCTCGCCGGAGATCGTCGTGTCGGCCCTCTCCGGTGGCAACCAGCAGAAGGTCGTCCTGGCCAGGGCGCTGCTGTCGCAGCCGGAGATCGTCGTCGCCGACGAACCCACCCAGGGAGTCGACGTCGGCGCCCGTGCCGAGATCTACCGGATCCTGCGCGAGGTGTCCGCCTCGGGGGTGCCCGTGGTGGTGGCGTCCTCGGACGCCAAGGAGCTCGAGGGGCTGTGCGACCGGGTGGTCGTGATGTCACGCGGCTCCCTCGTCGAGACGGTGTCGGGTGAGGACGTCACCGAGGAGCGGCTCATCAACGCGGCCGTGCGGGCCACCGGCCACAAGACCGCCGCGACCCCCGCGCCCTCCGCCGGCAGGGCCGGCTCCACCCGGCTGGGACGCTTCCTCAACGGCGACTACGCCCCCGTGCTCGTCCTCGCCCTGGTGATGCTCGCCCTGGGCGCCTACGTCTTCTCGCAGAACGACCGCTACCTCGCCCCCTTCAACATCACGTCCGTCATGACCTCCTGTGCCGCACTGGGATTCATCGCCCTCGGGCAGACCATCGTCCTGATGACCGGCGGGATCGACCTGTCCGTCGGACCGCTGGCCGGCTTCCTCGTGGTCGTCGGATCCTTCTTCCTCACCGAGGACAAGTCCGGACCCGTGATGGTCCTGGGCCTGCTCGTCATGCTGGCCGCGGCCGCGGGCACCGGTGCCGTCAACGGCTCACTGATCCGGTACGCCAAGTTCACCCCCGTGGCGGCCACCCTCGCGGCGTACATCGGCATCCAGGGCCTCAGCTTCCTGCTGCGCGACGCCCCCGGAGGCAACATCGCGGTCGCCGTGACGGGGCTGATCAAGACGGCGGTCGGCCCGGTCCCGGTCGTGTTCCTCCTGCTCGTCGCGACGGCCGTCGCCATGGAGTACGTGCTGCGCCGTCGGGGCGTGGGCCTGCGCCTGCGCGCCGTCGGCTCCGACGAGGACGCGGCCCGCCGGGTCGGCGTCGGCGTGGACCGCACGGTGGTGCTCGGCTACGTCGCCGCCTCGTGCTTCGTCTTCCTCGGCTCGGTCGTGCTCCTGGCCCAGCTCGGCATCGGCGACCCGTCCCAGGGGACCGGGTACACGCTGAGCAGCATCACGGCCGTGGTGCTCGGCGGCACCAGCCTGCTCGGCGGACGGGGGACCTTCGTGGGGTCCCTCCTCGGCGCCGGCCTCATCGTCCAGGTCTTCAACGCGATGGTCTTCCTCGACCTCACCCAGGCCTGGCAGTACTTCTTCCAGGGGGGCCTCATCGTGGCCGCCGCCGTCATCTACAGCCAGGTGCGCCGCACGCGCACCTAGACGCCGGGTCGCCTGCTCGACCCACGCCCTCCCACCCGACGAGCCCAGCCACAGAACCGAATCGAGGAGACCCCGGTGCGTGCAGCCCGCTTCCACGGCAAGTCCGACATCCGCGTCGAGGACGTCGACGTCCCCCAGCTCAAGGCCTCCGACGAGGTGCTCGTCGAGGTGCTGTGGTGCGGCATCTGCGGGACCGACCTCCACGAGTACGTCATGGGACCGATCGTCACGCCGACGACCCCCCACCCGCTCACCGGCGTGACCCTTCCCCAGACCCTCGGCCACGAGTTCTCGGCACGGGTCGTCGAGATCGGGTCCGTCGTCACGGACGTGGCCGTGGGCGACCGGGTCAGCATCATGCCGGCCATCGTGTGCGGGCGGTGCACCTTCTGCCGGCAGGGACTCGGGCACCTCTGCGTCCGCTTCGCCTGTACTGGCCTGTCCGCCGAGACCGGGGGCCTCGCGCAGTACGCGGTGCTCAAGGAGTACCAGGTGTCGACGATCCCCGACGAGGTGTCCGACATCGAGGGCGCGGTCGTCGAGCCCGCGAGCGTCGCGGCGTACGGCATCGACCGGGTGGGGATCCGCGGCGGCGACATCGTGCTCGTCACCGGTGCCGGGCCGATCGGCATCCTCTCGGCCCTGTACGCCGACGCCCTGGGCGCCTCGACCGTCATTATCGCCGAGCCCAACCCCAACCGGGCGGCGCTGGCCACCAGCCTGGACATCGGCCCGGTCCTCGACCCCACGGGGGAGGGCTTCGCCGCCGCCGTCGCCGAGCTGACCCGGGGTGCCGGCGTCGACGTCGTCGCCGAGTGCTCGGGGAGCACTCCCGGGCTGACCACCGCCATGGACAGCGTGCGCACCCGTGGGTCGATCGTGCAGACCGGCCTGCACACCAAGCCCGCCACGATCGACGCGATGCGGCTGTCGGAGAAGGACATCAGCTACATCGGCAGCTGGTGCTACCTCATCACCGACTGGCCGAGGATCATCCGTCTCATCGCCTCCGGCAAGTACCCCGTCGCCAAGGCCGTCACGGCACGGATCGGCCTGGAGGACGTCGTCCCCCAAGGGTTCGACGTGCTGGTCAACCCCACCGGAGACCAGCTCAAGGTCCTCGTCTCGCCGACCAGCACGACCGTCTCCCCGTGAGCGCCCTCAGTGGCGGTGTCGCCCTGCAGGCCGTGCACCACGTCGGGCTCGTCGTGCGCGACCTCGACCGGTCGATCCACTTCTACCACGACGTCCTCGGCCTGCCCTTCGCCAACGAGCCGACCCCGTGGTTCGACGGGCCCGAGCTCGAGAAGGGGGTCGGTGTCCCCGGGGCGCGGCTGCGGCAGGTCTGCTTCTGGGCCGGGGAGCACACGATGATGGAGCTGATCGAGTACGGCAACCGCCCCGAAACGAGCACGCACCCGGTCCCGAACAACCACCTCGGGGCGGCGCACGTGTGCTTCCGGGTCGCCGACGTCCGGGCCACCAGGGCCGAGCTCGAGCGCCAGGGTGTGACCTTCTACTCCGACGTCAACGTCGTCGACTCGGGTCCGCTGGCCGGATGGCGCTGGGTCTACTTCAGCGATCCCGACGGCCTGGCCCTCGAGCTCGTCGAGATCGCGTACTACCTGGAGGACGGGCGCCGGCTCGCCGCCGACGCCTACCTGCGCACCCGTCCCGACCTGGCGACCGTCGAGGCGCGCCTCGCGGCCTCCGTGGTGTCCACGTCGCCCGACCCGACCGGCTCGCACCGCTCGGACGCCTACCCCGAGGAGCTGTGATGGTGTTCCCCACCTACGGAACGACCGCGGTCGACTGGGAGAGCCGGCTCGACCTCGGCCGGCTGCGGGGCGAGCGGCTCGACCGCCTGAAGGCCGAGCTCGAGCGGTCCGACCTCGGCGCGCTGCTGACCTTCGACTTCCACAACATCCGGTACATGACCTCGACCCACATCGGGACCTGGGCGATGGACAAGATGATCCGGTTCGCGCTCCTTCCCCGTGGGGGCGACCCCGTCCTCTGGGACTTCGGCTCCGCGGCCAAGCACCACCAGCTGCAGTCCGAGTGGCTCGACCTCCCGCACGCGGCGGCGGGAAGGGGCGAGCACTACGGCGCCCGGGCCGGCATCTCGACCCTGCGCGGCGCCATCTCCCCCGGCGCCGGCCGCGCCGCCGACGTCGCCGCGAAGGTGGCCGAGGTGATGTGCGACTTCGGCCTCGAGGGCCAGAGCATCGGCGTCGACGTCATCGAACCGCCGGTGATGTTCGCCCTGGCGGAGGCCGGTTTCCCGGTCGTGGACGGCCAGCAGGTCTTCCTCGAGGCGCGGCGGCTGAAGACCAGGGACGAGATCGGCCTGCTCACCCAGGCGGCCTCGATGGTCGACGCGGCCTACGAGCAGCTGTACGACTTCCTGCGCCCGGGCGTCCGCGAGAACGAGTGCGTCGGCCTGGTGAGCAAGGTGCTCTACGACCTGGGCTCCGAGCACGTCGAGGGGGTCAACGCCATCTCGGGAGAACGGTGTTCGCCGCATCCGCACGTGTTCACCGACCGGCTCATCCGACCCGGTGACCCCGCCTTCTTCGACATCCTGCACAGCTTCATGGGCTACCGGACGTGCTACTACCGCACCTTCGCGGTGGGCAGCGCGTCACGGGCCCAGCGCGACGCCTACACGATCTGTCGCGACCTCATGGACCGGGCGATCGACGTCATCAAGCCCGGGGCCACGACCGCGGACGTCGTCGCGCTGTGGCCGCGGGCCCAGGAGTTCGGCTTCCCCGACGAGGAAGCGGCCTTCGCCCTCCAGTACGGCCACGGCATCGGCCTGTCGATCTGGGAGCGCCCGATCTTCAGCCGGCTCACCTCGTTCGACAGCCCGGAGACGCTCGAGGAGGGGATGGTCTTCGCCCTCGAGACCTACTGGCCGGCGGCCGACGGCTGGGGGGCCGCCCGCATCGAGGAGGAGATCGTCGTGACCGCGACCGGGTGCCAGGTCATCACCAAGTTCCCGGCGGAGGAGCTCCTCGTCGCCGGCAAGCGCTACTTCACGACCGGCGGTCACCTCCCGACGATGCGCGACAGCCAGTCCCACCTCAACACCGTCCGGCTGCCCGAGGGCGCCCTCAGCACCAGCACGACGGGGGTCCTGGCATGAGGAGCCCCCTGTCGGACCACCGCTACGGCGAGCACGGCGTCGTCCTCCCCCCGGAGCGCCGGGACCGCAACGACGGCGCCGACGTCGACCCGGCCACCCGGCTGCGGCTCTACCGCTCCATGCGCGAGATGCGGTTGTTCGAGAAGCGCGCCTACGACCTGTTCATGAAACAGCTGGTCAAGGGCACCAGCCACCTGTCCCTCGGCATGGAGGCCATCGCCGCCGGCTTCGGTGTCGCGATGCGCGAGGACGACTACACCTTCGCCACGTACCGCGGCCACGCGCACACCCTGGCCCGCGGCGTGCCCATGACCCCCGTGCTGGCCGAGCTGCTCGGTCGCGCCAACGGCCTCATGGGGGGCAAGGGCGGCTCCATGCACCTCACCAGCGTGGAGCACGGGATGATGGGGTCGTACGCCATCATCGGCGCGCACCTGACGATCGCGAACGGCGCCGCCTGGTCGGCCCAGTACCGCGGGTCCGGGCAGGTGACGGTCTGCTTCTTCGGCGACGGCACCACGAACATCGGGGCCTTCCACGAGGCGCTGAACTACGCCGCGGTCTACCAGCTGCCGGTCGTGTTCGTCTGCGAGAACAACCTCTACATGGAGTACACGTCCATCAGCGACATCACGGCGGTGCCCCACCCCGCGGCCGACCGCGCCGCGGCCTACGGGCTCGACGCCGTCGTCATCGACGGGAACGACGCCGACGAGGTCCACCTCACGGCCGCCCGGGCCATCGAGCGGGCCCGGTCCGGCGGCGGGCCCTCCCTCATCGAGGCGCTGACCTACCGCCACGGCGGCCACTCGCGCGCCGACCCCGGCAAGTACCGGCCGGGGGAGGAGGTCGAGGCGTGGAAGGCCTACGACCCGCTGACCATCTACCGGGAGCGCCTCGTGCGCCTCGGGGTGGCGGAGGGCGACCTCGACGCCATCGACGCCGAGGCGCTGGCCCTGGTCGACACGGCCACCGAGGAGGCCGTCGCGGGGGACCTCCCCGCGCCGGAGAGCGCGTTCACGGACGTCTGGGCTGATGGAGGCTGGTCATGGCGCAACTGAGCTACCGCGACGCCGTCGCGCGCGGGATCGCCCAGGAGATGCGCCGCGACGATCGCGTCGTCCTCGTGGGCGAGGACGTCGCCGGGGCCGGCGGCGTGTTCAAGACGACCGTCGGTCTGCTCGAGGAGTTCGGGCCCCAGCGGGTCATCGACACCCCGATCTCCGAGCAGGCGATCCTCGGGGCGGCGATGGGGGCCGCCATGACCGGGCTGCGCCCGGTGGCGGAGATCATGTTCTCCGACTTCTTCGCCGTCTGCTGGGACATCGTCGTCAACCAGATCGCCAAGACCCGGTACATGACCGGGGGACAGGTCACCCTGCCGCTCGTCATCAAGACCGGTAACGGGGGAGGGCTGCGCTTCGGCGCCCAGCACTCCCAGTCGATCGAGAACTGGGCGATGGCCGTGCCGGGCATCAAGGTGGTCACGCCGGCGACCCCGGAGGACGTCGTGGGGCTCATGGCCGCCGCGATCCGCGACGACGACCCGGTCATCTTCTGCGAGCACAAGGGCCTGTACTCGATGAAGGGCGAGGCGCCGGACGGCGAGATCGTCGACACCCTGGGGACCGCGAAGGTGCGGCGCGCCGGTCGGGACGCGACGATCCTCTCCCTCGGGATGATGATGCCGCGCGCGCTCGCCGCTGCCGAGGACCTCGCCACCCGCGGCATCGACGCCGAGGTCATCGACGTGCGGTCGCTCATGCCGCTGGACACCCGGACGATCCTCGCCTCGGTGGCGAAGACGGGCCGCCTGTTCACCGTGGAGGAGAACCCGCAGGTGCTGGGGTGGGGCGCGGAGATCGCCGCGATCGTCGCCGACGAAGGCTTCTGGGACCTCGACGGACCGGTCCAGCGGATCACGACCCCGCACATCCCGTTGCCGTCGGCCGACTCCCTCGAGGACCTCGTCATGCCGTCGGCGGAGAGCGTGGCCGCCACGGTGGAGAAGGCGCTGCAGTCGTGACCGTCGCCCACCGGCACACGCACTCACCGCGGGTGCGTCGCCTGGCGCGCGACCACGGTGTCGTCCTCGGGGGGATGGCCGGCTCCGGGCCGCGGGGTCGGGTCACCCCCGGCGACGTGCTCGACGCGGCGGGCCGAGTGGAGCCGGCTGGCCGAATCCGCTCCGCCGCAACGGTTCCCGTCGCTCCCGAGCCGGTCACGGGTGGCAGCTCGGGCGTTGCGGCACCGGTCGCCCGGGCGGGCGTCACCACCGCCGTCGTGGAGGTCGACGTCACGCGCCTGCCTGCGACACCGCACGAGCTCCTCGCGGCCATCATCGAGGCGGCCCTGACCGCACTGCGGCAGGCGGCACCGCACCCTGAGCCGGGGGTGGGGGTCGACGTCGTCGTCCACGCGGATGACGGCCCGGTCACGGTCCCCGACGCGCACCTGCTCACGAGGGCGGCCCTGCGGAACGCGCTGGCGTCCCCTCCCGGTCCCTCCCGACCGGCCGGAGCCGGCCCCCGCGGTGCCGCTCCGGAGGCGCTGATGTTGGCGGTCCACGACGCCGGCGCCTGCGGGCTCCTCGTCGAGACACCACCCCTCGCCGCTGGTGAGCTCGCGGCGCTGTCGGTCGGGGCCGTCGTCGACCGGGTCGTCGTGGTCGACGCCGACGGAGGGCGCGGGTTCGGCGTCCGGTCTCTCGTCCAGGTGGCCCTGGCGTACGACGAGCGGCTCCCGAGGGCCGCCGCCGTGCAGGTCCTCGCGGCCGTGCGCACGAGGCTCGAGGGGGGCGGGTCGTGAACCCCACCGCCCCGGGTGGCCACCTCGCGTACTCCACGCTCGTGCACCCGGGGGACACGTGGGTGGAGATGCGCGACAGCCTGATGACGTTCGCCCCGGCGGTGAAGCAGCGGGTGTCGCCGTCCTCGCCCTACGCCGTCTCGCTCCGGCTGTCCGGTGCATCGGCGCAGTCCCTGACCGACGACGCCGGCGAGCGCGCGGCCCTGCGGGCCTGGCTCGACGAGCACGACATGTACGTCTACACGGTGAACGCCTTTCCCCATGGCCCTTTCAAGGGACGCACGGTGATGGAGGACGTGTACGAGCCCGACTGGGCGACCGAGGACCGGGTGCGCTACACCTGCCAGGTCGCCGACGTCCTCGCGGAGATCGCACCGGACCGCGTGTCCCCGTCGATCCAGAGCTCGCCGCTGGCGTTCCGGCCCAAGGTGACGTCGCCCGAGGACCGGGCCCTGTTGACCGAGAACGTCCTTCGCGTCGTCGCGCACCTCGTCGACCTCGAGCGTCGCACGGGACGGCGGGTGACCCTTGCCCTGGAGCCGGAGCCCGCCTGCTTTCTCGAGACGACAGCCGAGACGATCGAGTGGTTCCAGCAGGACGTCTGGTCGGCGACCGGGACCGCGACGCTCGCCCGCCTGACGGGGCTGCCCGCCAGCGAGGTCCACGGCCTGGTGCGCCGCCACCTGGGGATCGTCTTCGACATCTGCCACCAGTCGGTGCAGTTCGAGGACATCGCCGCCTCCCTGACGTCGCTGCTCGCCGCGGGGGTGCCGGTGTTCAAGCTCCAGGCCGCCGCGGCCCTGCGCGTGCCGACCGTGACCCCGGAGGCGGTGGCCGCCCTCGCGACCTTCACCGACACGATCTACCTCAGCCAGACCACGGAGCTCCGTGACGGACGGCTCACCCGCTTCCTGCACCTGAAGGACGCGATCGCGGCGTGGGAGGCCGACCCGTCCCCGGACGAGCGCGAGTGGCGCACCCACTTCCACGTCCCCGTCTTCCTCGACGACCTCGACGGGCTGAGCACCACCCAGGCCGGCATCCGGGCAGCCCTGGGCGTGCACGCACGGACACCGGTCTCGGACCACCTGGAGATCGAGACCTACACCTGGGACGTGCTGCCGGGGCACCTCAAGAACGGGGACGTCGTCGACTACGTCGCGCGTGAGCTCGAGTGGCTCCGTGACGAGCTGGTCGCCGCCACACTGGCGCGATGACCGACCACGACCTGCTGCGCGCGCGGGCCCGGGACCTGCTGCCGGCGGACGTCTTCGCGTACTTCGCCTCCGGGTCGGGGGCCGAGGTGACGCTGCGCGGGCAGGTCAGTGCGTGGGACGCGGCCCTCCTGCGCCCCCGCGTCCTCCGGGACGTGTCGGCGACCTCCGCCGCCACGGCGGTCCTCTCGAACCCGCTGGACCTCCCCGTGCTCGTCGCACCGGTGGCGGCGCAGGGCCTGGTCCACCCCGACGGTGAGGTGGCCGTGGCCCGGGCCGCGAAGGAGTCCGGCAGCCTCATGGTCCTGTCGATGCGCTCGAGCACGCGCCTGGAGGACGTGGCCGCCGTCGGCCCGTTCTGGCAGCAGGTCTACGTGCTGCGCGACCGTGGCGTCTCCGACGAGGTGGCGCTGCGGGCCGCCGCGGCCGGTGCCACCGCCCTGGTGGTCACCGTGGACACGCCCTACGTGGCCCGCAAGCGGGCCGGGCTCCCGGCGTCGATGCCCCCGCGGGGCGTCATCGAGGCACTCGACCGGCGGGACGGCGCGGACGCGCGGCTGCAGCAGGCGCCCGACCTCGCGCCCCACGACCTCGAGCGCCTGGCCGACATCACCGGTCTCCCGGTGGTCGCCAAGGGCGTGCTCACCGCGACCGCTGCCCGGGACTGCGTGGCCGCTGGTGCCGCCGCCGTCGTGGTCTCCACGCACGGCGGGCGTCAGCTGGACGGCGTCGTTCCCACGCCGATGGCCCTGTCGGAGGTCGTCGAGGCGGTCGCGGACCGGGTGGAGGTCTACGTCGACGGAGGGGTGCGGACCGGTACGCACGTGCTCAAGGCCCTCGCGCTCGGCGCCTCCGCCGCCCTCGTGGGGCGTCCCGTCGTCTGGGCGCTGGCGACCGGGGGAGCCGAGGGGGTCCGTGGGCTGCTCGACGAACTCGCGCTCGGGACCCGCGAGGCGCTCGCGCTCGCGGGCTGCAGGTCGTGCGAGGACGTGAGCCCCGACGTCGTTCAGCTCGTGCCGCGCTCGTCGCCCGGTTCCTGAGCCGGAAGGGCCTCGAGGTCGGCCCTCACGGTCCGTGGCCCCCGCGCTGTCAGCGTCGGGGGCCACGGTCCTGCGTGAGGTGAGCGGTCAGACCGAGGCGCTCGTCGTGGTCGTGTTCGCGGTGTCGGGGCTCGTGGGGGCGCCCGGCCCCCGCTGGCCGCGGCCGGTCGACGTCGTGATGGTCTTGAGGTCGGCGCTCACCTCGAGGCGGACGGCGGCGCCGGCCTTGGTGCCGTCGACGTCGTAGGAGCCGTCGGGGTCCTTCTGGACGGTGGTGACGGTGACGGCGGAGTCCTTGGCCTTGACGGCAGCGGTGACCTCGGCGAGCTCGGCCCCGGTGACCGGCGTGTGGGCGTGCCCGGCGGGCTTGTCGCCCGACGGGCTGCTCGTCGCCGAGGGCGTCGAGGCCGCCGGTCCGGTGGCGGCGCCCGACAGGGCGGCCCCCGTCCCGATGAGGGCGGCGGCGGCCACGACGGCCGAGACGCCGGTGATGATCCTGGTCCTGTTCATGCTGGTCTCCTTGGGTGACGGGTCGGCGCGGTGCCGAGCGGTTCGCGTTCCACGATGCGCAGTACCGCTGTGCCACACCTGTGCCGGACGTCGCGTGTACCTGGGAACCCGTCCTCCCTCCGCTGCGCCCTCCCACACGCCCTGGGTCGCGCGCTACGGGGGCAGTAGGTGCTGCGATCACGACACCTACTGCCCCGTAGCGCGAGATGGAGGTGGGGTCAGGTGGTGAGGCCGGCGAGGGCGAGGACGTCCTCGGGGCCGGCGAGGTCGGGGGTGCTGAGGAAGACCTGCGACACGCCCAGCGCCGCGAGCCTGGCGTGCCGGTCTCGGTGCTCGGCGACCGTGCCGGCGTGGGTGCGCGCGGCGAAGGTGGCAGCCGCCGTCCGGCCGCGCAGCGCCTCCACCCGGCGCCAGACGTCGTCGCGGTCGCGCCCGACGACGGGGAGGTCGAGGACGGTCACCGCGACCTCGGACGGGTCGCGGCCCACGTCGGCGCAGTGCCGCCGCAGCACCTCGACCTTGTGCCGCAGGACGGCCGGGTCGGAGGTCGTGAGGTTGCAGGCGTCGCCCAGCTCGGCCGCGATCCGCAGGGTCCGGAGCTCGCCGCCGCCGCCCACCAGCACCTGCACCGGGGCGGACGGCCGCGGGTAGCAGGTGGTCTCGGGCAGGAAGACGCCGTCGGACGCGTACGCCTTGGTGCCGGGCGCCCAGAGCGCCCGCATGGCCCGGATGGAGTACTCGAGCTCGTCGAGCCGCTCGGGCGCCGACGGGAACGGCAGCCCGAACGCGGCGTGCTCGCGCTCCCACCACCCGGCGCCGATGCCGAGGAAGGCCCGCCCGCCCGTCAGTGCCGACAGCGTGGCCGCGGCCTTCGCCGTGATCCCCGGTGGGCGGAACGTCACGGGCGTGCACAACGTGCCGAGCCGCAGCGAAGTCCCCTGTGCCGCAATGGCACCCAGCGCGACCCACGGTTCGGGGATCGGGTCCCAGACCCGGCCGACCTGCGGGATCTGGATGAGGTGGTCCATGAGGGACAGCCCGGCGAACCCCGCCTCGTCGGCGGCGAGGGCGATGTCGCGCAGCCACGTCATCGGCTCCTCGCCCCACGGGAAGCGCGAGACGTGCAGCAGCACCTCGACCCCGGTGGAGGCGGTGCGGTGCTCGGCCGCGCGCGCGGTCTCCACGGCGGGGACGGGTGGGGCGCCCTCGGCCGCGACGCGGAGGACGACGTCCCACCCCTCGCCGTCGAGCTCTCCCGCGACCTCGCGGGAGCGGCGCAGCTGGCCGGCCAGGACCGACGCGGGCACGGGCCGGTCGCGGGAGGCGTTGCGTCGCCGGCACTCCGCGTCTGGCGTCTCGAGCACGACGACCACCCCGGGGAGGCCGGCCGCGCGGGCCAGCGCCAGCCAGCCGAGCCGACGCGCGGGGTCGAACCCGAGCGTGTCGACGACGGTGGTCAGCCGGCGCCCGAGCCGGGCCGTGACGATCGACTCGAGCAGGGCGAACGCGTCGGTCGAGGCGTCGAGGTCGTGCGGACCGCTCCCGACGATGCCGCGCAGGGTGTCGGAGGAGGCGACCTCCTCGGCCCGGTAGTGCGCGGCCGCCCACGTGGACTTCCCCGACCCCGAGGCGCCGACCAGCACGACGAGCGCCGGGTCGGGGAGCGACATGCGGGCAGTCTGCCCGAGTGGGACGGGTCGGGGCGCTCAGAGCTCGATGATCTGGCGCAGCGCCGTTCCGGCGGCGAGCTCGTCCATGGCGTGGTTGACGTCGTCGAGCCCGATCCGCGAGGAGATCAGCGCCTCGACGGGCAACCGTCCCTCGCGCCACCACTGGGCGAACACGGGGATGTCGCGTGACGGCACGGCCGACCCGAGGTAGCTGCCCACGACGGTCCTCGCCTCGGCCACGAGGGTCAGCGGCGAGACCTCCGCGCGGGCGTCCGGGTGGGGGAGTCCGACCGTCACCGTGCGCCCGCCCGGTGCGGTGGCCGCGAAGGCCGCCTCGAACGCGCGCGCGTTGCCCGCGGCCTCGACGACGACGTCGCAGCGCACTCCGCGGGAGGCGAGCTCGGCCGGGTCGAGGACGGTGGTTGCGCCGAGGTCGCGGGCCTGGTCGCGCTTCGCGGCCACGCCCTCGACCGCGACGACGTCACCGCCGCCGAGCGCGACCGCGGTGAGCAGGGCCGCCATCCCCACCCCGCCCAGCCCGACGACCATGACACTCTGTCCGGGCTCGGGTGGCGCGGCGTTGAGGAGGGCGCCGCCCCCGGTGAGCACGGCGCAGCCGAGCACGGCCGCCACGTCGGGCGGCACGTCGTCGTCGACCGCCACGACCGAGCGCGCGTCGACCACGGCGTGGGTCGCGAACGCCGACACCCCGAGGTGGTGGTGCACCGGCACGCCGTCGCGGGTGAGCCGTCGGCCCCCGCCCAGCAGCTCGCCGGTGCCGTTGCTCGCCGACCCCGGGCCACAGGGCATCCGGCCGTTGGTCGCGCAGCCGGCGCACTCGCCGCAGCGGGGGAGGAAGGTCATGACGACCCGCTGGCCCCGGGCGAGGTCGGTGACGCCCGCGCCGAGCGCGGTCACCCGGCCGCTGGCCTCGTGGCCGAGCAGCATCGGCACCGGGCGCGTGCGGTTGCCGTCGACGACGGACAGGTCGGAGTGGCACACCCCGGCCGCGGCGATCTCCACGAGCACCTCGCCGGGCCCGGGGTCGTCGAGCTCGAGCTCACCCACGGTGAGCGGGCGGGTCCGCGCCCACGGACCGGGCCGGCCCACCTCCTCCAGGACGGCTCCGGTGATCCTCATGCGCGGGCCTCCTCGGCTCCGGTGACGACCGCGCGCACCGCGGCCGGGATGGGGACGGACGCGCGGGTCGAGCGGTCGACGTAGACGTGGACCCAGTGGCCCAGGGCCGCCAGCTCGACCTCCTGGGCGTCGAACAGGCCCAGGGCGTAGGTGATGCTGCTGCGCCCCACGCGCTCGACGCGGACCCCGACGTCGAGCGGCCGCGGGAACTCGAGCTCGCGCAGGAAGCGGCAGCCCGACTCGGCGACGAGGCCGAGCTCGGGCAGGTCCATGACGTCGACACCGGCGCCGGCGATGAGCCAGCCGTTGATCGCGGTGTCGAACAGCTCGTAGTAGACGGCGTTGTTGAGGTGGCCGTACATGTCGTTGTCGGCCCACCGCGTCGTCACCCGCGTCACGTGGTCGAAGTGTGCGCGGGTCAGCGACCGGGGGTCCTGGGCCGGTGTGCCGTGACGACGGTCGTGGTGCGGCCGGGCCCGGTCGGACGCCTCCGTCATAGGGTGCCCTTCGCGGGGGTGACCAGGGGTGGTGGCGCTGTGCTCTCGCGCAGGATGAACTCGCCTGCGAACAGGGCGTGTTGGTCGACGGATGCGGAGCCGTTCATCCGGTCGACGAGCTGGTGCAGCGCGGCGGCCCCCATGCCGGATGCCGGAGCGCTGACGCTCGTGAGCGGCGGCTCGGCAGCGGCGGCCCACGGCTCGGGGGTGCCGATCGACACGACCGAGAGGTCGCGCGGCACGGAGATGCCGGCGTGCGGTGCCGCCTGCAGGAGGCCGAGCGTGGCCTCGACGTTCAGGCCCACGAGGGCGGTGGGACGGCGTGCTGCCTTCCCGATGGCTGCGGCGACGCGGGCGCCCTCGCCGGGCATCGGCGCCGCGTTGCGCACGGACCCGCGGATGCCGTGGCGCCGGCACGAGGCGCGGAACGCCGTCTCAGCACGCACCAGGGCGCCGAACCGCCTGTCCGACACCTGTTTCGGACCGGAGAGGAACCACACCTCCTCGTGGCCGAGCTCGGCGAGGTGCGCCACCGCCACCTCGGCCACGGCGTCGAAGTCGCGGTCGACGAAGGGGATCTCGTCCTCCTCCGCCGTGCGGCCGATGAGGGCGCACGGCACGCCGGCCTCGGTGAGGGCCACGACGCGGGGGTCGTCGAGCAGGACCTCCATGAGCACCACCCCGCCGATGAGGCCGCTGCGGTGGACGTTGACGACGTCGGCGACCTCGTCGTCGGTGGTGGGCCAGAGCAGCACGTGCAGGCCGGCGGCCCGTGCCGCCGACGCCGCACCGAGGACGTACTCCATGTCTGCGTTGGAGATGGCGCGCTCGGAGACGGGGAAGAGGACCGCGACGACGGGGCTCGAGCCACCGGCGAGGGCCGTGGCGAGGGTGTGGGGCTGGTATCCCAGCTCGTCCATGGCCTGCCGGACCCGGGCCTGGGTGGCAGGGGAGATGGTCCGCTTGCCGGAGAGCGTGTACGACACCGTGGCCTCCGACACGCCCGCGCGCAGCGCGACGTCCCTGCGCGTTGCCATGGGACCTCCTCCTGCCGGTGAGGAGCCATTGAAGCACCTCGGCCGCCGTTATCGATTCGTGACCTGAACTCTTGTTGACGCGCGTCAACACTTCGCGCCATCCTCGTGGTGGTTGACGCCGACGTCGCCCACCGGGCCCCTCCCGGAGAGCGCGGCCCGGCGACATAGGTGGCCCGCCCGGGCCCGAGACGAAGGAGTCCCCGCATGTCCCCTCACTTCCGCGGCAGAAGGGCTGTGGTGGCCACCAGCGCCATCGGTCTGGCCCTCGCGGCCACCCTGGCCGGGTGCGCCAAGACCGACGCGAACTCCGGTGGTGGAGGCGGTGGTGGCGGCGCCACCACCCTCAAGGTGTGGGCCCAGGAGGGCCAGGAGGGCGAGGTCAAGGCGGCCAAGGACGAGGTGGCGGCCTTCAACGCGGCCAACACCGACATCAAGGCCGAGCTGACCCTCATCCCGCAGGCGACGTACGGGCAGACGCTCACCTCCACCGCGGCCGACGCGCTCCCCGACGTGTTCGAGTTCGACGGCGAGACCGCTGCTGCCCTGGTGTACGCCGGCAAGCTCGCGCCCCTCGACGGCGTTGTGTCCGACGCCGTGGTCTCCGGCGAGCTCTCCTCGGTGCAGGCGCAGGGCAAGGTCGGCGGCAAGAACTACTCGGTCTCCCAGTACGACTCGGGCCTGGGCCTGTACGGCAACAAGGCGATGCTCACCGAGGCCGGGGTCACCGACATCCCGACTACGATCGAGGACGCCTGGACCGTCGACGAGTTCGAGGCCGCGGTCACCAAGCTCGCCGCTAAGAGCAAGTCCGGCAAGGGCCTGGACATCAAGGAGCAGTACAGCGGGACCTGGCCCGGCTACGCCTTCACGCCCGTCGTCAACTCCGTCGGGCAGCCGCTGGTGAAGAACGGCAAGGCCACCGGCGCGCTCAACGACCCCAAGGTCGCCGCGGCGCTCACCCGGTTCGCCTCCTGGCGCAAGCTCGTGGACCCCAACGCCGACGACAAGGCCTTCACCGACAAGCGCGTCGGCCTCGCGTGGGTGGGTCACTGGACCTACCCGGCCAACAAGGCCGCGCTCGGCGACGACCTCGTCGTCATGCCGCTGCCCGACTTCGGCAACGGCACCAAGAGCGGTCAGGGCTCACACAGCTGGGGCATCGGCGCCAAGTCGGCCAACGCCAAGGCGGCCGCCACGTTCCTCGAGTTCATCATGGCCGACAAGTGGGTCAGCCAGATCACCGAGGCCAACGGCGCCGTCCCCGGCACGACCGCCGCGCTGGCGGCCAGCAAGCTCTACGGCGCCGGCGGTGACCTCGAGCTCTACGGCCAGCAGCTGTCCAAGACCTGCGGCTCGGCCGACCCGACGCCCGCCTGCGTGACGGTGCCCCGCACCATCAGCGCCGGCTGGCCCGTCATCAACCAGAAGTTCTCCGACGCCTTCTGGGCGATCTACGGCGGGGCCGACGCCCAGTCCGAGCTCGACAAGGCCGCCAAGGCCATCGACCAGGACGCCGCCGACAACAACAACTACCAGTGACGTCCTGACGTCCTGCCCGGGGGTGGCGAGCCGTATGAGGGCGGCTCGTCACCCCCACCTCCCACCGAGAAGGGGTCCGCAATGACGCGTCACCGCACCTCCGGCAAGGGCCGTCCGTACGGCCAGGAGAACGCCGCCGGCTACCTCCTCAGCGCCCCCGCGCTGATCCTGCTCGCCCTGTTCGTCGTCCTGCCGTTCGCAATGGCGTTCGTCCTGTCGATGCAGAACGTCCGCCTCGACGGCGCCCGGCCCAACATCTGGATGGGGCTCGAGCAGTACCGCCGCATCCTCTTCGACGGCGACACCAGCCCGGTGTTCTGGCGCAGCCTGCTCAACAACTTCATCTTCGCCGCGTTCGTCGTGCCGGTGCAGACCGCGCTCGCCGTCGGCCTGGCGTCACTGCTCAACCAGAAGGTGCGCGGCATCGCCGTGTTCCGCACCCTGTTCTTCCTGCCGGTCGTCTTCCCCATGGCCCTCGTCGCGACGATCTGGAGCCTGATCTTCGCCCGCGACGGGCTCGGCATGCTCAACGCGTTCCTGTCGTCGGTGACCTTCGGTGCCGTCGGTCCCCAGGACTGGCTCGGTGACCCCAAGCTGGCCCTCGCGTCGATCGCCCTGATGTCGATGTGGGCCGGCGTCGGCTTCCAGATGATCATCATCCTCGCGGGCCTGCAGGCGATCCCGCAGGAGCTCTACGAGGCGGCGACGCTGGACCGGGCCAACGCCTGGCAGAAGTTCCGCAACGTCACCCTGCCCGGTCTGCGCAACACGCTGATTTTCGTCGTCATCGTCACGACGATCTTCTCGTTCCGGCTCTTCGACCAGGTGTACATCATGACCCGCGGGGGGCCGAACAACTCGACCTCCACCGTCATGTACCAGGCCGTCACCTCCGCCTTCGTGGAGAACAACGTCGGCCGTGGTGCGGCGATGACCGTGGTCTTCGTCCTCGTGATCGTCGTGGTCACGGTCGTCCAGCAGCGGGTGCTCCGCCAGGACCGAGAGGTGAGCTGAGATGAGCTCGACCACCCTGACCAAGCAGGGCACCACCACGGCTGCGGCCGGGGCGCCGAGGCTGACGATGGGCACGAGGCGCCGGCTCGGCGTCGTGGGCATCTACGTCGTCCTCGTCGTGGTCTCGCTGCTGTTCGTCTCGCCGATCATCTACATGGTCATCGGCTCGCTGAAGCCGGCCGACGAGGTCCTCAACGGGCTGGGCGGGTTCTCCCCGACCCACCTCAGCCTGGCGAACTACACGGCCGTGCTCGAGCGGTTCAAGAGCGACGCCAGCGGGTACTTCCAGAACTTCTACCTCGCGTCGATCATCGTGACGAGCGTGACCGTCATCGGTGGGCTCTTCGTCAACTCGATGGCCGCCTACGCCCTGGCGCGGCTGCGGTGGAAGGGTCGCGACGCGATCCTGGCGGTCATCATCCTGCTGGTGATCCTGCCCTTCGAGGCGATCGCGGTGCCGCTGTTCTACCTGATGAACGACTTCCGCAACACGTACTTCGTGCAGTACATCCCGTTCGTCGCCAGCGCCTTCTCGATCTACCTCTTCTACACGTTCTTCATCTCGATCCCCAAGGAGATCCAGGAGTCGGCGTCGCTCGACGGGGCCGGGCCGTTCCGGATCTTCGTCCAGATCATCGTGCCGATGTCCAAGCCGGTGTACGCGTCGGTGACGATCCTGACCTTCCTCGCCGCGTGGTCCTCGTTCCTGTTCCCCGTGATGATGGTGGACCAGCCGCTCGTGCGGCCGCTGCCGCTGGCCATCGCGGTGTTCAAGGGGCAGCCGCCGACCGACTGGGGCCAGATCTTCGCCTTCGGCGTGATGCTCGTGATCCCCGTGGTCGTCGTGTTCCTCGCCTTCCAGCGCTGGTTCATCCAGAGCGTCGCGTCCTCGGCCGTCAAGGGGTGAGTCCCCTGACCGAGCGCGCCGGACGGTTCGCGCCGACCCGGGGCCCGGGACGACACCGCACGGTGCCGTCCCGGGCCCCGTGGTGGCCCGAGGCCGTCGTCTACCAGATCTACCCGCGCAGCTTCGCCGACGCGAACGGTGACGGTGTCGGCGACCTGCGCGGCGTCACCGACCGGGTTCCCTACCTGGCGGCGCTCGGCGTCGACGCGGTGTGGCTGTCGCCGTTCTACCCCTCGCCCCTGGCCGACGGTGGGTACGACATCGTCGACCACCGTGACGTGGACCCGGTGATCGGGACGCTGGAGGACTTCGACGAGATGGTGGCGGCGCTGCACGCCGTGGACATCAAGGTGATCGTCGACATCGTGCCGAACCACACGTCCGACCAGCACCCGGACTTCCTCGCGGCGCTGGCGGCGGGTCCCGGTGCGCCGGAGCGGAACCGGTACATCTTCCGACGCGGGCGGGGGGAGTCCGGGGAGCTGCCACCGAACGACTGGCCCTCGCACTTCGGCCCCACCTGCTGGACGCGGGCCACCGACGGCGAGTGGTACCTGCACCTGTTCGCCCCGGAGCAGCCGGACCTGAACTGGGACGAGCAGGACGTGCACCGTGACTTCGAGCGGACGCTGTCGTTCTGGGCCGACCGCGGCGTCGACGGGTTCCGCATCGACGTCGCCCACGGTCTGGCCAAGGACCTGTCCGAGCCGTGGGCCGACATCACGAGCTTCAACCCCGACCTCACCCCCGTCGACGGCAGCCACCCCCTCTTCGACCGCGACGAGCTGATGGACGTGTACCGCCACTGGACGGACCTCCTCGACCGCTACGACCCGCCCCGGATGACCGTGGCCGAGGCGGCCGTCCCGGGGGAGCGGGTGCACCGCTACGTCAACGTCGGCGGCCTGAGCCAGGCGTTCAACTTCGACCTGCTGACGACGCCGTGGGACTCCACGGCCTTCCGCGCGGCGATCGACAAGGAGCGGCAGGCCTCGGCACGCTCCGGGGCGAACAGCACCTGGGTGCTGGGCAACCACGACTGCGTCCGACCGGCGAGCCGCTACGGCCTCCCCGTCGGCACCGACCTCAACGCCTGGCTGCTCAGCGACGGCACGGCGCCCCGGGTGGACCTGGCCGTGGGCCGCGCGCGCGCCCGAGCCGCGGCGATGGTCCTGCTCGCCCTGCCCGGCTCGACCTACGTGTACCAGGGGGAGGAGCTCGGCCTGCCCGAGGTGGCCGACCTCCCGCCCGAGCACCTCGAGGACCCCATGTGGCTGCGGTCGGGCGGCGCGGTGAAGGGCCGCGACGGGTGCCGGGTCCCGCTCCCGTGGACGCCGGACGGGCCGAGCCTGGGCTTCGGTGACGCTCCCGGGCACCTACCCCAGCCGGGGGTCTTCGCCGGCCTGTGCGTCACGAGCCAGGACGAGGACCCCACGTCGACGCTGTGGTTCTTCAGGAACGCGCTCCGCCTGCGTGCCGAGCTGCTGCTCGACCGGTCCGACTTCACGTGGCTTCCGCGGCACCCCTCGGCGGTGGGCTTCCGCCGGGGGACCGACTGGGTGTGTGCCGTGAACATGGGCAGCCAGCCGATCGAGCTCCCCACGGGCGAGGTCCTCATGGCCAGCGGGGCGCTCGACGGACGACGACTGCCACCCGACACCTGCGTGTGGCTGCGACTGGAGGAGGACGACGGTGCTCGAGCTGGCTGACCGGTGGATCTGGGACTCGTGGTACGTCCGCGACGGCGACACGCACCACGCCTTCTTCCTCACCGCCCGCCGCGACCTTCCCCACCCCGACGACCGCCACCTCAACGTGTCGGTCGGCCACGCGACGTCGACGGACCTGCGCTCGTGGACCGTGCTGCCGACAGCGCTGTCGCCCAGTGCGACACCGGCGTTCGACGACCTGGCCACCTGGACCGGCAGCGTCCTGCGTCACGACGACCTGTGGTGGATGTTCTACACCGGGGCGTCGCGGGCCACGAAGGGGCTGGTGCAGACGGTCGGCATCGCCACCTCGCCCGACCTGACGACCTGGACCCGGGTTCCGCAGAGCCCTGTCTCGCAGGCCGATCCGCAGTGGTACGAGCTGCTCGACCGCGAGGTCTGGCACGACCAGGCCTGGCGCGACCCGTGGGTGCTGCACCACGACGGGGAGTTCCACATGCTCGTCACCGCGCGGGTGCCCGACGGTCCCACGCGGCAGCGGGGCGTCATCGGGCACTGCACGTCGCCCGACCTGATGACGTGGACGGCCGGGCCTCCGCTCACCCTCCCCGGGGCGGGCTTCGGCCAGATGGAGGTGCCGCAGGTCGCGGTGGTCGACGGCGTGCCGGTGCTGCTGTTCTGCTGCGGCACCGAGGAGCTGGACCCCGCGGGACCGCACGAGCGCGGGGGCATGTTCAGCGTGGCCGGCGACGGGCTCCTCGGCCCGTTCGACGCGTCCGCCGCCCGGCGCTTCCCCCACGAGTCGCTCTACGCGGCGCGGCTCGTGGAGCACGAGGGGTCGTGGTGGCTCCTCGGGTTCCGTGGCACCGAGGACGGCCGGTTCGTCGGGGCGCTCACCGACCCGATCCAGGTCACGGCCCGACCCGGCGAGGGCGTCGTCCCCCGCTGAGGTCCGTGGCGCCGACAGCGGGCGTCAGGCCGGGTCGGCCACGAACTCGCGCACGAGGTCGGCGAAGCGGTCGGGGTCGTCGAGGTGCGGGAAGTGGCCGGCACCCTGGAACAGCTCGACGCGGCACCCCTCGATCGACGACGACGCCGCGGCCGCGTGCCACGCCGGGATCATCCGGTCGCGCGTGCCCCACACGACGAGCGTGGGCAGCGGCGCGGACTCCGGCAGGTAGTCGTGGGCGGTGACGCTCTGCCCGCCGGGGTCGATGACGGCCCGGGTGGTCGCGAGGAAGGCGCGTCGGGTCTCGCCGCCGCCGAGGGAGGTGAAGCCCTCCCAGACCTCGGTGAGGTCGCGCCCGGGGCGCAGGCCCACGGACCCGAGGGCTCGTCCGGCCGACGCGAGCCGCCGCCGCATCCACCCCGAGGCGATGACCGGCAGGACGTACTCGGCCAGGGGCAGGGTCGCCGAGCGCAGCAGCGGGCTCACCTCGCGCCCGAGCCCGCCGCTCGCCACGAGCACGAGGCGCTCCACGCGCTCGGGGAACAGGTACGAGAACACCATGGCGATGCCGCCGCCGAGGGAGTGGCCGACGAGGGTGACGCGCTCGATGCCCAGCCGGTCGAGGAGGTCGCGCAGGGTCGCGGCGTGCGCGCCGAGCGAGTAGTCGCCCATCGGCTTCGCCGACTGGCCGTGACCGAACAGGTCGGGGACGACCACGCGGTGCCCGTCGTCGAGCCGGTCGACGAGGTGCGCCCACTGGCGCTGGCTGCCGAGCAGGCCGTGGATGAACAGCAGCACCGGCCCCGAGCCGCTGTCGGCGTAGGAGAACGTGTGGCCGAGCAGCGTGACCGTGTGCTCGGTGGTGCTCGCGGTCACGGAGGGCTCCTCGGGGTGGTGGTCGTCCATATGTTACTCCCCGGTAGTCATCGGGGCGGACGCCGCGGCCCGGCACTCCTCGACGAGGGCGCGGGCCACGGCCTCGGAGGTCACGGTGCGCCCGCCGGCCTCGGCGGGAGCCCGCCCGTGGACCTCGTGGACCCCGGTGTCGCGCAGCAGGGTCCGCACGTTCCCGGGGCGGATGCCGCCCGCGGCGAGGATCGTGATCCGCCCCCTCGCCTGCTCGTGCAGGGCGGCGAGCCGGGCGGCTCCCTCGGACGCCGTCCCGGGTCCGCCGCCGGTGAGGACCCGGCCGATCTCGAGGTCGACCAGGGTCTCCAGCGCGGCCGCGAGGTCGGGCGTCGCGTCGAACGCGCGGTGGAAGGTGACCGGTGCGTCGCCGCACGCGGCGACCAGCCGGGCCGTGACCTCGGCGTCCACGAGGGAGTCGGGGGTGAGGGTGCCCAGCACGAAACCGACGGGCACCCGGGCCGGCAGGGCGCGCACGGCCGCGACGTCGGCCAGCATCGCCGCGACCTCGTCGGCGTCGTGCACGAAGTCCCCGCCGCGGGGCCGCAGGAGGACCTGGAGCCCGGTGCGGTCGAGCACCGACAGGGCGGTCGCCACGGTCCCGATGCTCGGCGTGGTCCCGCCCTGACGGAGGTCGGCGCACAGCTCGACCCGGTCGGCGCCGGCCCGCTGGGCCGCCCGCACACCCGCCACGTCCTCGACGCACACCTCCACGGTCACGGGGCGCGGCGGGGGAGTCACCCGGTGATCGTGGCACGGCGGTCCACCACGGGCGCGCGCAGGTAGATGATGCGTCACCCACGCCGTAGCCTGACGCCATGACCGGCACGCCCTGGCTCAGCCCCGACGAGCAGCGGCTCTGGCGCGCCTGGCTGGCGCTGGGCTCCGGACTGTCGGCGGCGCTGCACCGCGACCTCCAGGCCGACGCCGGGCTCTCGCTGCCCGACTTCGACGTGCTCGTCCGGCTCACCGACACCGAGGACGGCCGGGTGCGCGTCTCCGAGCTGGCCCGCGTGCTCGGGTGGGAGCGCAGCCGCCTCTCGCACCACGTGACCCGGATGGAGCGCCGTGGGCTCGTCGCGCGAGACGACTGCGTCGACGACGGGCGCGGGGCCTTCGTCGTCCTCACCGACTCGGGCCGGGCCGCCATCGAGGAGGCCGCGCCGCACCACGTGCGCACGGTGCGCCGCCTCTTCGTCGACGAGCTCTCGGCCGACGAGGTCGCCATGCTCGGCCCGGTGCTCGAGCGGCTCCTCGCCCGGGTCGCGGCCGACGGTCCACCCGCCTGACCTGCGGCTCCGCCTCGCGGCGGCGGTGTCGGCCGTTCGTCCACTGTTCCCGGCATCCCTGCCAGGTCACGGAACGGTCACGCTACGGTGAGACCTTCCCGCACCCCCTGCCCGGGAGACCCCCCGTGAGCGACAGCCCGACCTATGCCGGACGCCACCGCGTCCGTGCGGTCGTCGCGCCCCGGCGCCGGGCGTCCTCGGTGCTGCCGACCGCCACGGCCGCCACGCTCATCCTCACCGCCGGAGCGGTCAGCCTCGCGCAGGGCGCGGCCGGTGACCCCCGCACCCCGACGACGAACGCGGTGAGCGCGCTGGACCTCAGCGTCGAGCAGGTCGTCGTCGTGCGCCAGCAGGAGGCCGCCGAGGTGGCGACCACCACCGAGCTCGCACAGCGGCGCCAGGCGTCGGCGCTCGACGCCTCCGCGGTGCACGGTCGCGTCGAGGCCCAGCAGCGGGCGGCTCGGGTCGAGGCGCGCAGGGCAGCCCTGGAGGCCAAGCGGAAGGCGGCCGAGAAGAAGCGCAAGGTCGCACAGGCCGCGGCCCGGGCCAAGGCCGAGCGCCTCAGCCGGCGCTGGGTCGAAGCCATCCACACAGGCAGGCTCACGTCCGACTTCGGACCCCGGTGGGGCAAGAACCACGACGGCCTCGACATCGGCGCTCCCGAGGGCACCCCCCTGTTCGCGATGTCGAAGGGGACGGTCGTCCTCTCCGACGAGGTCCCGAGCTTCGGCAACAAGATCGAGATCCGCTACTGGGACGGCACGGTCTCCTGGTACGGGCACCTCAGCCGCCGCGACGTGCGCACGGGCGACACGGTGATGCCCGGCGACCAGGTGGGCCTGGTCGGCAACACGGGGCACTCCTTCGGCGCGCACCTCCACCTCGAGATCCACCTGACGGCCGGCGACCACCCGGTCGACCCCGCCCCGTGGCTGCTGCGCAAGGGGATCGCGGTCGGCTGAGAGCGGCCGTCCCCGACGTCCCGTCCCCGTGGCGATGCCGTCCCTACACTCGCGGACATGACCCCACGGCTCGGGCTGCGCAGCCGCATCCTCGCGCTGACGATGCCGGTGGTCGTCCTCGTGAGCGCCGCCATCGCGGGGATCATCTACACCTCGCTCGGCCAGGTCTTCGACGTCTCGGCCCGGGAGATCGCCGTGGCCGAGGCGCTCGAGCTGCGCACCGACATCCGGCTGCACTCGATCGACGACCTGGACCAGACCCACGTCGACGACGTCAGCACTCGGGTGTCCCAGGTCGTCTCGCGCGACGGTCGTGTGCTCGTGAGCACCGACCGGCGCGCCGACACCCTCCCCATCGCCGACCCGAAGGTCACGTCCGGCGGCGTCACCTCTTCGCTCGTCACCTCGCTGCCCGGCCTCGGGGAGGGGCGCTACGCCGTGGCGGCGGTCGACGCCGTGGCCCCCGACGGCTCGCACTACACGGCCATCGTCGCGGTGCCGACGCGGGTCGAGACCTCGGCACTGAGCCGGTCCCTGGAGTTCGCCCTCATCGGCGCCCTCGGCCTCGTCGCCGTCCTGGCCGCGGTCACGACCTTCGCCGTGGGCCAGGCGCTGCAGCCCGTCGACCGGATGCGCCACCAGGTCGAGGACCTCGCCGCCTCCCGGCCCGCCCCCTCCCTCGAGGTGCCGCCGGGTCGTGACGAGCTGTCCCGCCTCGCCGAGACCCTCAACGCCGTCCTGGAACGGCTGCGGGCGGCGGATGCCGCGCGCCGCGCCTTCGTCGCCGACGCCGGGCACGAGCTGCGCAGCCCGCTGGCGACCATCCGCATCCTCCTCGACCGGATCCTCGAGGAGCGCCCGGACCGCGAGCGGCAGGTGATCGCCGGGCGGGTGTCCGCCGAGGTCGACCGGCTCTCCGTGCTCGTCGAGGACCTGCTGGCGCTCGCGGCCGCCGACGAGCGGGCCTTCGACATGACGTCGGTCGACGTCGACCTCGACGACGTCGTGGCCGAGGAGTCCGGGGCGCTGCGGGCGCGGGGGATGCCGATCGAGGTCCGGGTCGAGCCGGTGCGGGTCAGCGGCGACCCCCACCGGCTCGGGCGGGTCGTGCGCAACCTCCTCGAGAACGCCGAGCGGCACATGGAGGGGCGCATCCGCGTCTCCCTGACCCGGGACGGGGGCACCGCCCACCTCGTCGTCGACAACGACGGGCCGCCGGTGCACGAGGGCGACCGCGACCGGATCTTCGCGCGCTTCGTGCGGCTCGACGACTCCCGCACCCGCGACACGGGCGGCTCGGGCCTGGGGCTGGCGATCGTCGCCGAGATCGTCGACCAGCACGGAGGCGTCGTCGTGGCCGACGAGTCGCCCGAGGGATGGTGCCGCTTCGCGGTCAGCCTTCCGCTGGCACCTCGATCGGGTTGAGCCGGTAGCCCATCCCGCGCACGGTCTCGAGCGACTTGCTGGCGAACGGGGCGTCGATCTTGCGGCGCAGGTAGCCGATGTAGACCTCGACGACGTTGTCGGCGCCGGGGTAGTCGCTGTCCCAGACGTTCTCGAGGATCTCGGACTTGCTCTGCACCTGGCCGGCCTTGCGCATGAGGTGGTGCAGGAGGGCGTACTCGCGCGCGGTCAGCTGGATCTCCTTGCCCTCGCGCGTGACGCGGCGGGTGGTGGGGTCCAGGCTGAGGCAGCCGACGGTGAGGGCCACGGGGCGCTCGGGGGCACCGCGGCGCGAGAGCGCCTGGACCCGGGCGAGCAGCACCCTCGTGCTGAACGGCTTGGTGACGTAGTCGTCGGCCCCGAGCTCGAAGGCGTCGGTCTGGTCGTAGTCGCCGTCCTTGGCGGTGAGCATGAGGACGGGGGTCCAGACCCGTCGCTGGCGCATGTGCTTGAGGACGTCGTAGCCGTTCATCGACGGCAGCATGATGTCGAGGACCACCACGTCGTACTGCCCGAGCAGCGCCATGCGCAGGCCGTCGCGGCCGTCGACCGTGTGGTCGACCACCCACCCTTCCTCGCGCAGCGCATCCTCGAGCGCCGCGGCCAGCGCGCGCTCGTCCTCCACCAACAGAAGCCTCACGACTTCTCCCACCTTCTCAGGGGAATCTCAGCGTTCTGGTTGTAATGTACTCACTGAGTCGGGAGTTGCTGAAGAGGCGAGCCCGACTTCCGGAGCCGGCCCCCGGGAGATGCGAACCCCCTGCACGCATCTCCCGGGGGTCTTTCCGTGTCCGGAGGCCGATGGAGGCCGTCCGCGCACCGCCGGAGGCCGCCGTCAGCCCGTGGTCGGGCCGCGTCGCTGTCGCGGACCCCGGGCGCGTCGCCCCTAGGTTGGGTCCTGAGCAGATCCGCCGCGCAGGAGGTACCGCCGCTGTGTTCGACACCGTCACCGGGCTCCCGGTCCACGTGCTCGTGGTCCACGCCATCGTCGTCCTCGGCCCGCTCGCCGGGCTCACCGCCATCGTCTACGCGGTCCGGCCGGGCTGGCGGGTGCTCCTGCGCTGGCCGCTGGTCGTCGTCTCCGCCCTCGCGGCCGTCACGGCCTTCGTCGCCACCCAGAGCGGGGAGGCCCTCGAGCACCGTCTGGAGTCCCTCGGGGTCGGCGACACGGTGCGCGCGGCCATCCACGAGCACTCCGAGCGCGGTGAGCTCGCCCGCAACATCGCCTTCGTCGTCGTGGTCCTCGCGGTCGCGGCCGCGTTCTGGGCGCTCGTGCCGGGGACGGAGGCGCCCGGAGGGCGGCCCGTGGCGCTGGTCGCCGCCGCGCTGCTCGTCGTGGCGGGCCTCGCGCTCGTCGTCGCGACGGTGCTGGCGGGGCACAGCGGGTCGAGCGCGGTGTGGAGCGAGATCGGCAAGGTCGAGGTCACCGACGGCCCTCGGTGAGCCCGGCCCCACGGATCGCCTCGTGGGTGTCGGTGGTGCCGACGGACCACGTCCTCAGGGCCCGAGGAATCGACGGATTCCGTGGTTTCGTCCGGGTGGGGCCGTGGATAGGATCGGCCCCATGATCGAGCAGCAGCGGATCCTCGCGACGTCCATCCCCGGTCCCAACTCCCAGGCGATGCAGGCGCGCAAGACCGCCGCCGTCTCGGCCGGCGTCAGCACCGGCCTGCCGGTCTACGTCGTCGAGGGAGCCGGCGGCATCGTCCGCGACGTCGACGGCAACCAGCTCATCGACTTCGGGTCCGGCATCGCGGTGACCACGGTCGGCAACGGCAACCAGCGCGTCATCGACGCCGTCACCGCGCAGATCAACGCCTTCACCCACACCTGCTTCATGGTCACGCCGTACGACTCCTACGTCGCCGTCTGCGAGAAGCTCAACGCGCTCACCCCCGGTGACCACGAGAAGCGCTCGGCGCTGTTCAACTCCGGCGCCGAGGCCGTCGAGAACGCGGTGAAGATCGCCCGGCACGCGACCGGCCGCCCGGCGGTCGTCGCGTTCGATCACGGCTACCACGGCCGCACCAACCTCACCATGGGGCTGACCGCGAAGAACATGCCCTACAAGCACCGCTTCGGCCCGTTCGCCGGCGAGCTGTACCGCGTGCCGATGGCCTACCCCTACCGCTGGCCGGGCGGCCCCGAGGCGTGCGCCGAGCAGGCGCTGGCCGCGGTCACCAGCCAGATCCACGCGCAGGTCGGCGAGGACAACACGGCGGCCGTCATCATCGAGCCGATCCAGGGCGAGGGCGGCTTCATCGTGCCGCCGGAGGGCTTCCTGCCCGGGCTGGCCGACTGGTGCCGCGAGCACGGCATCCTCCTCATCGCCGACGAGGTGCAGTCCGGGTTCTGCCGCACCGGCGACTGGTTCGCCTGCGACCACGAGGGCGTCGTCCCCGACCTCCTCACCGCCGCCAAGGGCATCGCCGGCGGCATGCCGCTGGCGGCCGTCACCGGCCGCGCCGAGCTGATGGACGCCGTGCACGCCGGCGGCCTCGGCGGCACCTACGGCGGCAACCCCGTCGCGTGCGCCGCAGCCCTGGCCGCCATCGAGTCGATGGAGGAGGACGACCTGCGCTCGCGGGCGCGGGAGATCGGCGAGGTCCTCACCGACCGGCTCGGCCGCCTCGCCGAGAAGTACGAGGAGATCGGCGACGTCCGCGGCCGTGGCGCGATGATCGCCATGGAGCTCGTCACCGACGCCGACACCAAGGAGCCCGCCGCGGCCCTCACCTCGGCGGTCAACAAGGGCTGCCACGAGCGCGGCCTCGTCACCCTCACCTGCGGCACCTACGGCAACGTCTTCCGGTTCCTGCCGCCGCTGTCGATCTCCGACGAGCTGCTCCACGAGGGCCTCGACGTCCTCGAGGAGTCGTTCACCGCCGCCGTCGGCTGAGCGTGGCCCCCACCCTCCCGGCGGTCCTCGACCTCACGGGCCGCACGGCGCTGGTCACCGGCGCCGGCTCGGCCACGGGCATCGGGATGGCGTGCGCCCGCCTCCTCGCGGAGTGCGGGGCGCGCGTGGTGGTCGGGGCGACGACCTCGCGCGTCGACGACCGCGTGGCCGAGCTCGTGGCGGGCGGCGCCGAGGCGGTGGGGGTCGTGGCCGACCTCACGACGGCCGAGGGCGCGCAACGGCTGGTCTCGGCGGCGCTCGACGCGTTCGGCGGGCTCGACGTCCTCGTCAACAACGCCGGGATGGTCGCGACCGGCGCCGACGACGGCTACCTCGAGGGCGACCTCCTCGCCACGACCCCCGAGCGCTGGGCGGCCTCCCTCGCCCGCAACCTCGACACCGCGTTCCTCACCACCCGCGCTGCCCTCCCGCACCTGCGGAGCAGCGGGGCCGGCCGAGTCGTCATGGTCGCGTCGGTCACCGGGCCCGTCATGGCGATGCGCGGCGAGGTCGCCTACGCCGCCGCCAAGGCGGGCCTCGTGGGGCTGGCCCGGGCGCTGGCGGTGGACGAGGCGCGGCACGGCATCACGGTGAACGTCGTCGCCCCGGGGTGGGTGGAGACCGGGTCGCAGACGGCGGCCGAGGCGGGAGAGGCGCTCGCGACGCCCGTCGGGCGCTCGGGGAGCGCCGAGGAGGTCGCGGCGGCGGTGGCGTTCCTCGCCTCGCCCGGGGCGTCGTACGTGACCGGGCAGGTCCTCGTCGTCGACGGCGGCAACAGCGTCGCCGAGGAACGCTCCTAGACTTGGTCGGTGACCCGTCCCGTGCTGCGCCAGGTGCACACGATCGGACGGCGGCGCGCGTGGGTGATCTGGGCCGTGGGACTGTCGGTCTACGTCCTCGCGGTGTTCCACCGCACCTCGCTCGGGGTGGCCGGGCTGCTGGCCGCCGAGCGCTTCGACATCAGTGCCGCCCAGCTGTCGACCTTCACCGTGGTCCAGCTCGCCGTGTACGCCGCGATGCAGATCCCGGTCGGCGTGCTCATCGACCGGTTCGGGTCCAAGAAGCTGCTGCTCACCGGCCTGCTCCTGATGACGGGGGGCCAGTTCTGGTTCGCGTTCGCCGGGTCCTTCGAGGTCGGGCTCGCCGCGCGCATCCTCCTCGGCGCCGGCGACGCGATGGTCTTCACCTCGCTGCTGCGCCTCGTCGCGGTGTGGTTCCGGGTGAAGCAGGCCCCCTTCATCACCCAGCTGACCGGCATGGTCGGGCAGGCGGGCGCCATCGTCGCGGCGACCCCGCTGGCCGCAGCCCTGTCGGCGTTCGGCTGGACCCGGTCCTTCGCCACGGCGGCGGGCGTCGGGGTCGTGCTCTCGGTGTTCCTCGTCCTGCTCGTCAAGGACTCGCCCTACCGCGGTGAGGCCGTGGAGCGGATCAAGGTGCGCGCACTGGCCCGCACCCTCGCCGAGGTCTGGGGCAACCCGGGCACCCGGCTGGGCCTGTGGGTGCACTTCTCCTCGCAGTTCGGCGCCACGGTGTTCACGATGCTGTGGGGCTACCCGTTCCTCGTGCGCGGCGAGGGCCTGGACCCGAAGCTGGCGTCGCTGCTCCTCATCGTCATGACGGTGACGGCCATGGCAGCCGGGCCGCTGGTCGCCGCGTTCACCTCGCGCGTGCCCTACCGGCGCTCGCAGCTCGTCCTCGGGATCGTCGTGGCGATCATGCTCGTCTGGGCGGTGGTCCTGCTGTGGCCGGGGCCGGCGCCGCTGTGGCTGCTCGTCGTGCTCGTCGTCGTCACGGCGATGGGTGGGCCGGGGTCGATGGTCGGGTTCGACCTCGCCCGCACCTTCCACCCCTCGTCCCGGCTGGGCCGGGCCACGGGCGTGGTGAACATCGGGGGCTTCACCGCCTCGCTCGTGGCGATCGCCCTCATCGGCATCGTCCTGGACCGGCTGGCCCCCGGCGGCCCCGACGACTACACCCTCGACGACTTCCGGATCGCGATGTCGGTGCAGTTCCTCTTCTGGGGCGTGGGGGTCGTGCAGCTGGTGCGCTACCGCCGCAAGAGCCTGGCGATGATCGAGGAGGTGCACCCGGCCGCCCTCGAGGCGCTGCGCCGGGGCGACACGCTCCTGCCGGGCATCTCCCGCGACCTCGACGACTGACCGTTCGCGCCGGTCCGCGGTGCCGCGAGTTCACCCGGAGTTCCGGCGGTGTCGGGGTGTCGGTCACCGACCGCGCAGGGCCCCTTTGACACAATCGTGACGACCGGGCCACGTATGAGATGGCCCGGTCACCCCTTTCCCGGAGCGGGCCTCAGCCGCCCACGGAGTAGCCGGCGGAGGGGTCGGGGCAGTACGTGTAGGGCCCGCCGACGCGGCCGTGGTACTGCAGGAGCGCCATCCCGACGCGCAGGATGAGCAGCTCGCCCTCGACCGTCGCCATCGTGTACGACATGTCCTTCTTCGGGCAGCCCAGGGAGCCGTCGTTCCAGGTCACGGGCGTGAACGAGGCGATGACGACCTCGTCGGGGGTGACCTTCTGGAGCGTGGCCGCGGCCTCGATGGCGGCCTTGACCTGCGGGCGGTCCCGGGCGTCGGCGGGGATGAGGCCACCGCCGGCGGGGAGGGTGGCCGAGGGCGAGGGTTGCGGCGTCGACGGGCTCGCGGTCGGGGTGGCCGAGGGGCCGGCGTCCTGCGCGCCGCCGGACCCGGGCGTCGACCCGCACGCGGTGGTGAGCAGGGCCACGACCAGCAGGGTGGTGGCGGCGAGCACGGGGCGGGCGGGGGCGGACATCACGGCTCCTTCGTCGGGAATCGGTCTCCCAGTATCCCGACGCCCCCCACCTCGCCTCGGTTCCCTCACCGCGGTGAGTGCGGACGTGGTCGCCCCGGCCGCCGTTTCCGCACTCAGCGCCCGACGACGTCGCCGTGAGTGCGGACGTGGTCGCCCCGGCCGCCGTTCCCGCACTCACCGCTGGAGGGGTCGGGGTCAGCGCAGGACGTGGCGGCCGATGACGAGGCGCTGGATCTGGTTGGTGCCCTCGAAGATCTGGGTCACCTTGGCCTCGCGCATGTAGCGCTCGGCGGGGAAGTCCTGGGTGTAGCCGGCGCCGCCGAGCACCTGGACGGCGTCGGTGGTCACCCTCATCGCGGCGTCGGTGGCGATGAGCTTGGCGACCGCGGCCTCCTTGCTGAACACGCGCCCGGCATCCTTGAGGCGGGCGGCGTGCAGGTAGGTGGCGCGGGCGCTGGTGACCGCGGCCTCCATGTCGGCGAGGAGGAACGACAGCCCCTGGAACTCGCCGATGGCGCGGCCGAACTGTCGGCGCTCCTTGGCGTACGAGGCCGCGAGGTCGAGGGCCGACTGGGCCAGCCCGGTGGAGGCGGCGGCGATGCCGAGGCGGCCGGCATCCAGGGCGGACAGGGCGATGGCCATGCCCTGGCCCTCGTCGCCGATGCGGTTCGCGGCGGCGACGGGGACGTCCTCGAAGATGACCTCGCGCACCGTGTCGCAGTGCAGGCCCATCTTCTTCTCGGGGGCGCCGAAGGAGATGCCGGGGGCGTCGGCGGGGACGACGAAGCAGGTCAGGCCCCGTCCGCCGTCGTCGGAGGTCCGGGCGAAGGTCGTGTAGTAGTCGGCGTGGCCGGCGTGGCTGATCCACGCCTTGCGGCCCTTGAGGACGTAGCCGTCGCCGTCGCGGGTGGCGCGCGTCGTCATCGAGGCGATGTCGCTGCCGGCCAGGGGCTCGGACAGGCAGTAGGCGCCGAGCTGGTCGCCGGAGAGCATGCCGGGCAGGAGGGCGGCCTGCTGCTCGGGGGTGCCGAAGGTGGTGACCGGGTAGGCCGTGAGGGAGTGCACCGAGACACCGACCGCGACGCTCATCCAGGCGCTCGCGACCTCCTCGACGACCTGGAGGTAGACCTCGTAGGGCTGGCCGTAGCCGCCGTGCTCCTCGGGGTGGGGGAGCGAGAGCAGGCCCGCCGACCCCAGGGTGCGGAACACCTCGGTGGGGAAGGACTCGTCGGTGGCCGCGGCGCGCTCGGCGGCGTCGACCTTGGGCCGCAGCTCCTTGGCGCAGATCTCACGGGTCAGGTCGATGAGGTCCTGGCCCTCTTCGGTCGGCATCAGCCTCGTTGCTGGCATGCACCCGAGGGTACCGAGATGGTTGGACGTCCAACAAAAGTCTCTCGTCGAGAGGAGGCGACACGCAGGGCGGCGGGGCCAATCGTCTGCGTGTTGCCTCACCTCGAGCTCGCGGACTCCTCGTCACCCTGGAGTACGGCAACACGCCGAGCGCGCGATCACCTCGTCGGCGTGTTGCCGTACTGGAGTGGGACGCGACGTCGTGTCGGGCCTCAGGCGGGGTAGGCGCTGACCTCGGTGGCCTTGACGCCGGCCCAGAGGGCCTGGCCGGGCTGGAGGCGCAGCGCGGCCACCGAGGCCGCGGTGACCTCGGCGACGAGGGTGCGGGGCGCCTCGTGCGTCGGGCCGTCGACGGCGAGCCGCACGAGCGCGGTCTGGCCCACCAGCTCGACCGCGGCGACGTGCACCGGCCAGGTGTTGCGGGTCGACCCGTGCGGGGCCTCGGAGTAGAGCGCCACGGCCGAGGGCGCGAAGGCGACCCACGAGTCGCCGCGGTGCTCGTGGCCGCCGGTGACGACCGGCCCCAGGCCCGTGGTCGTGACGACGCCGCCGTCGCCCGCCCGCCCGCGGTGCAGGTTGAGGCCGACGACGTGGGCGACGTACGCGTTGCGGGGGCGCGCCACGACCTCCGTGGGGGTGCCCTCCTGCACCACGCGGCCGGCCTCGACGAACACGAGGTGGTCGGCGAGGGTCAGGGCGTCGAGGGGGTCGTGGGTGACGAGCACCGTGCTGCCCGTGTAGGCCCGCAGCCGGGCGGCCAGCCCCGCGCGGACCTGCGGCCGCAGGGCGGGGTCGAGGGCGGACAGGGGCTCGTCGAGGAGGAGCAGCCGTGGGTCGGTGGCCAGGGCGCGGGCGAGCGCGATCCGTTGCGCCTGCCCGTGCGAGAGGGCCGCGGGCCGGCGCTCGCCGAGGTCGAGGACGCCGAGCGCCTCGAGCTCGGCGTCGGCGCGGGCCAGGGCCTTGGCACGGGGGACCCCCCGGCTGCGCGGCCCGAAGGCGACGTTGGCGCGCGCGGTGAGGTGCGGGAAGAGCAGGTGGTCCGCCGCGAGCATCCCCACGGCGCGCAGCGACGGGTCGAGGTGGCGGGTGCCGTCGGCCCAGGTCCGCCCGTCCACGCGCACGTGCCCGCCGCCGAGCCGCACCAGTCCGGCGAGGGCGTGGAGGGCGCTCGTCTTGCCGGCACCGTTGGGCCCGAGGACGGCGACGACCCCGGCGTCGGGGGCGTGCAGGGTGACGTCGAGCTCGAGGGCGCCCCGCGTCATCCGGACGACGGCGTCCAGGCTCATCGCACCCACCGCCCGCGCAGCAGGCCGAGGACGGCGACGGCCACGACGAGGAGGAGCAGGCTCAGCGCGACGGCGGTCTGCGGGTCGTCCTGGAGCTTGACGTAGACGAGCAGCGAGGTCGTCTGGGTCTCCCCGGCGAAGTTGCCGGCGAAGGTGATGGTGGCGCCGAACTCGCCGAGCGCGCGGGCCCAGGCCAGGGCCGTGCCGGAGGCGATGCCGGGCGCGGCCAGCGGGAGGGCGACGCGGGTGAGGACGCGGAACGGTCGGGCGCCGAGCGTGGCCGAGACGTCGAGGAGGCGGCGATCGATGCCGCGCATCGCCCCCTCCACGGCCAGCACGTAGAACGGCAGCGACACGAACACCTGCGCGAGGACGACGGCGAACGGCGTGAAGGGGATCCGCAGCCCGAACACCTCGAGCAGGGGCTCACCGACGAGGCCGCGCCGCCCGTACGCCAGCAGCAGCGCGACGCCGCCGACGACGGGGGGAAGGACCACCGGCACGGTGAGGACGGCCCGCAGCCAGGTGGCCGTGCGCCCCTCGGCGCGCGACAGCAGCCAGGCGAGCGGGGTGCCGAGGAGCCAGCAGACGGCGACCGTGGCCAGGGTCGTGACGACCGACAGGCGCAGCGCGGGGCGGACGTCGGGGTCGGCGAGGCGGGTGAGCAGGCCGTCCCACTCGGTACCGGCGAGCAGCCCGAGCAGCGGCAGGACGACGAGGAGGAACCCCAGGGCCGCCGGGACGAGGAGGACGGTGCGGGACAGGCGGACGCGCGAGGCGCCCGCGGCCCGACCCGAACCGGTCGTGGGGGCTCCGCCGGGGGCGGGGGCGGTCACGGCGAGAGGAACCCGGCGTCCTGCAGCGCCTTCAGGCCGTCGGGCCCGGCGAGAAAGGCGGCGAACGCCCGGGCGGCGGCGTCGTCACCGAACCGCGCCAGGGGGTAGGCCAGGGTCGTGTTCTGCTCGGCGGGGATCTCCACCCCCGCGACCTTGCCCCGGGCGGACACGACGTCGGAGTGGTAGACCACGGCGGCGTCGGCCTCGCCGAGGGTCACCTTCGCCAGGGTCGCGCTGACGTCGACCTCCCGCGAGACGACGTGGGCGGCGACGCCGGCCTTGGTGAGGACCTGGTCGGCCGCCGTGCCGCAGGGGACGGACTCGGCGCACAGGACGACGTCGACGTCGGCCCTGGCGAGGTCGGCCAGGCCGGTGACCTTGCCGGGGTTGTCCGTGGGCGTCGCGATCTCGAGGGTGTTCTTCGCGATGGTCGCCGTGTCGGTGGGCTTCACGTCGCCGAGCTGCTCGAGGGCCGTGGTGCCGGCGCTGGCGAAGAGGTCGGCCTCGGCGCCCTGGGCGATCTGCTGCGCCAGCGTCGTGCTCGAGCCGAAGCTGAGCCGGATGGTGGCGCCCGGGTTGGCCTCCTCGAACGACTCGGCCAGCGCGGTGAGGGTCTTGGTCAGGGAGGCGGCCGCGAGAACCGTGACCTCACCCGTGACCGCCGAGGACGTGGTGCTCGAGGACCCGGCGGGGCTGCCCGAGGAGGCGGTGTCGGTGGGGGTCGCGCCGCAACCGGCGAGGAGGAGGGCGAGGCCGGCCACGAGGCCGGTGGCGCGACGCTTCACCGAGGGACCCCCACGATGACGTTGGTGGACTTGATGGTGGCGACCGCGACCGACCCGACGTCGAGCCCGAGCTCGTCGACCGCCTCGCGCGACATGAGGGACACGACGCGGAACGGCCCACACTGGAGCTCGACCTGGGCCATGACGGTGTCCTTGACGACGCGGGTGACGATGCCGCGCATCCGGTTGCGGGCCGACTCGTCGGCGACGACGCCGACGGGGGCCGGGCGCGCGATCTCCTGGGCGACGGCCGCGAGGTCGGCGCCCTCGACGACGAGCCTCCCGGAGGCGTCCTTGCTGCTCGGCAGGCGCCCGGCGTCGACCATCCGGCGCACCGTGTCGTCGGAGACCCCGAGGAGGAGCGCGGCATCAGTGACCCGCAACTGCGTCATGCATCGGACCCTAACACCGCAGGTGCGGATCCATCGACGGGTTCGACGAGGGTGGTCCGACCGGGACGGACGGGGTCAGCCGTCGGGCAGGCGCTGGTGGCGCGGCTCGCCCGCCGGGTCGCGGAAGTGCTCGAGCGTGGGGCGCTTGGCGACGACCGCGTCACCGGAGGACCGCCCCTGCAGCCGCCGCTGCACCCACGGGCCGGCGTGGGTGCGGGCCCACTGGGCGTGGCCGCGCAGCTCGTCGGACCGGCTGCCGCGGTCGGCCGGCGGCAGCGGGGTGGTCCAGTCGGCGAGGTCGGTGTCGTGGCCCAGGGCCGTGAGGGCGGCGAGGGCGACCCGCCGGTGCCCCTCGGTCGTGAGGTGGATGCGGTCGTCGGCCCACATCCTCCAGTCGCGCAGCGACGCCATGCCCCAGAGGTTGAGGACGTGGCAGCCGTGCCGCTGGGCGATCGTGAACACGTTCGCCGCGTGGGCCGCGTGCCGGCCGCGCAGCGCCTTGAACAGCCCGGCGTCGCGCGTGTCGGTGGGGGTGGCGAGGAGGACGTCGGCGCCGGTGCGGCGGAGGGTGACCACCGCGTCCTCGAGGCGGGCGGCGAGGACGTCGACGTCGACGGTGGGGCGCAGCAGGTCGTTGCCGCCGCCGACCATCGAGACGAGGTCGGGCTGCATCGTCAGGGCGGTCTCGAGCTGGCGGCCCACGACGTCGTCGAGCTTGCGTCCGCGCACGGCGAGGTTGGCGTAGCCGAAGGGCAGGTGCTCGCTCTCGGCCACCGCGTCGAGGTGGTGGGCGAGCCGGTCGGCCCAGCCGACGTATGCGTCGGGTCGCGTGGGGTCGGGGTCGGACATCCCCTCGGTGAAGGAGTCGCCGATGGCGACGTAGCGGGTCCACACGCGGGCGTGCGCGGCGGGCTGGGTCACGGGAGCCTCCAGTCGACGGGGTCGGCGCCCTGCTGGGCGAGCAGCTCGTTGGCGCGGCTGAACGGCCGCGAGCCGAGGAAGCCCTGGTGGGCCGAGAGGGGGCTCGGGTGCGGCGACTCGATGCAGGGGACGCCCGGCAGCTGCGGCACGAGGTTGCGGGCGTCGCGGCCCCACAGGACGGCGACGAGTGGGCCACCCCGCGCCGCGAGGGCGCTGATGGCGGCGGCCGTGACGGTCTCCCAGCCCTTGCCCCGGTGGCTGGCGGGCTTGCCGGGGGTCACGGTGAGGACGCGGTTGAGCAGCAGGACGCCCTGGTCGGCCCACGGGGTGAGGTCGCCGCTGGTCGGGGTGGGCAGGCCGAGGTCGGTCTCGAGCTCGCGGAAGATGTTGGCCAGGCTGCGGGGGACCGGGCGGACGTCCGGCCCGACCGAGAACGACAGGCCGACCGCGTGGCCGGGTGTCGGGTAGGGGTCCTGGCCCACGATGAGGACGCGCACGTCGTCGAGGGGGCGCTCGAAGGCCCGCAGGACGTGGGGGCCGCCGGGGAGGTAGCCGCGCCCCTCCGCGACCTCGGCCCGCAGGAACGCGCCCAGGCTCGCGACGACGTCCTCGACGGGGGTCAGGGCCGGCAGCCACGACGGGTGCACGAGCTCGCGCAGGGGCCGGGCGGGGGTGGCGGTCGACATCGCCCTCACCGTACCTCTGCCCGCTCGGGCACCGCGGCGTCGTCGTCGCCGGACCGGGGTCGGGCCGGTCTCCCGGGATCGGCAGACTGGTGCCCGTGACGACTCCGCGCTGGCGCACCGTGATCTTCGACCTCGACGGCACGCTCGCCGACACCATCCCGCTCATCGTGGCCTCCTACCAGCACGCCTTCCGCACCGTGCTCGGCGAGGAGGTCGAGGAGGCCCGGGCCCGCGCCTGGATCGGCCGCCCCCTGCTCGCCGCCCTGCTCGAGGAGAGCCCCGAGCGCGGCGTCGACCTCGACCTCGCCTACCGCGAGTGGAACCTCGCGAACACGGCCCGCCTCATCCGCCGGTACGACGGCGTCCCCGAGCTGCTCGAGGCGCTCGACGCCGCCGGCGTCCGCAGCGCCGTCGCCACCTCGAAGCGGAGGGAGACCGCGCAGCTCGCGCTCGACGGCGTCGGCATCGCGCACCTCGTCGAGGTCGCGGCCGGCCTCGAGGACACCGACCGCCACAAGCCCGAGCCCGACCCACTGCTGCACGCCGCCTCCGCCCTGGGCGTCGACCCCGCCACCTGCGTCTACGTCGGCGACGCGACCGTCGACGTCCTCGCGGCGAAGGCCGCCGGGATGGCCGCGGTGGCCGTCACCTGGGGCGCCGGCGAGCGCGGTGCCCTCGAGGCCGCAGGCCCGGAGGTCGTCCTCGACACGGTCCCCGACCTGCAGGCGTATCTCCTCGGCGGCGCCCGCACCTAGACTCGCCGCCGTGCACGGGAAGACCTACCAGGAGAACAAGCACGTCGAGCTCGCGGAGCTCGCCGAGGCCGTCGTCGCCTACGCCGAGGAACGCGTCCGGATGGAGGCGCCGCTCGACGGCACGGCGACCCCCGAGGAGCTCACCGCCGCCGTCGGCCAGACCATCACCGCCGAGGGGTTCGGCGGCCTGAGGACGCTGCGCCTGTTCGCCGAGGACCTCGCCCCGGCGTGCCTGTCCACCGACCACCCGCGCTACCTCTCCTTCATCCCGTGCGCCCCCAGCGACGCGGCGATCATGTTCGACCTCGTCGTGGGCGCCTCCTCCATCTACGCCGGGTCCTGGCTCGAGGGCGCCGGCGCGGTCTACGCCGAGAACCAGGCGCTGCGCTGGGTCGCCGACCTCGTCGGGATGCCGGAGGGCGCCGGCGGGGTCTTCGTGCCCGGCGGCACCATCGGCAACCTGTCGGCCCTGCACGCCGCCCGCACCACGGCCCGCCAGCGCGCGGCCGACGGCGTGCGGCCGTTCCGCGTCGCCGCCACGGGCGGGGCGCACAGCTCGATCGCCTCGGCCTGCGACGTCATGGACGCCGAGCTCGTGTCCGTCGAAGCGGACGACCGCTGGCGCCTCACCGGTCCCCACCTGCGCGCCACCCTCGAGGAGCACGGCCCGGAGACGTTCTTCGCCGTCGTCGCGACCTGCGGCACCACGAACTTCGGCATCATCGACGACCTCGCCTCGGTCGCCGAGGTCTGCCGCGAGTTCGGCATCTGGTTCCACGTCGACGGCGCCTACGGCGGCGCCGGGCTGGCGGCTCCCTCGGTGCGCGAGCTGTACGCCGGGATCGAGCACTGCGACTCGTTCATCGTCGACCCGCACAAGTGGCTCTTCGCGCCCTTCGACTGCTGCGCGCTGCTCTACCGCGAGCCCGCCCTGGCCCGCGCCGCGCACACGCAGCACGCCGGCTACCTCGACGTCCTCACCGAGACCACCGACTGGAACCCCACCGACTACTCGGTCGGCCTCACCCGGCGCGCACGAGGCCTGCCGTTCTGGTTCTCGCTGGCCGTCAACGGCACCGACGCCTACACCGCGGCGGTCGAGCACACCCTCGACGTGGCCCGCTTCGCCGAGGCGGAGGTGGCGCGCCGCCCGTACCTCGAGCTCGTCCGTGAGCGCGACCTGTCGGTCGTCGTGTTCCGCCGGCTGGGCTGGGACGCCGCGCAGTACCACGCGTGGTCGGACGCGATGCTGCGCGACGAATTCGCCTTCGTCGTCCCGACGACGCACGCCGGCGAGACCCTCGCGCGGTTCGCGGTCGTCAACCCGGAGACGAGCGAGGACGACATCACGGCCATCCTCGACACCATGGCCTGACCTGCCCGGACACCCGCCACCATGGGGTCGGTGGGACTCGTGTGACTCGTGAGTCGGATGCCTCGGGAGTTGTCCAGCCGACACGCGGTCGGGTGCTCCGACGAATGACATGCGTGTCATTCGGCCGGGTAGAGTGGCCTTCGTAGGGACAGGTAACCAGCGAAGGGTCGAGGACGAACCAGTGAGCGCCGCCTCCGAACAGCTCAGCACCGCCGCACCGGCAGCGGGACTCAGCGAGCGAGACCGCGAGATCATCGCCTTCGAGCGGCAGTGGTGGAAGTACGCGGGGTCCAAGGAGACCGCCATCAAGGAGCTGTTCGACATGAGTTCCACGCGGTACTACCAGGTGCTCAACGCCCTCATCGACCACCCGTCGGCCCTCGAGCACGACCCGATGCTCGTCAAGCGGCTGCGGCGCCTGCGCGCCAGCCGCCAGCGGGCCCGCTCGGCCCGCCGACTCGGCATGGAGCCCTGAGGCACCACACCGCGGCCCGCGAGGGCCCCACGAACCAGCGACGCCCGTCCGTGAGGGAAGCCGGACGGGCGTCGCTGTTCGTGTCAGCGGGGTCAGGGCAGGTCGGGGTCGGGGAACTCGACCGGCCAGCCCTTCTTCGACAGCTGGTCGCGCACGCGGCGCAGGTCGTTGTCGCTGGCGTCGCTGTGGGTGTACTCGGCGATGGCGGCGGCGATGTCCGACGGGCCGGCCGGGCTGACGTCGGCGCGGCGCAGCGCCTTGGCGATCTTCTTGACCTCGCCGCGGGTGAGGCGCCGTTCGAGCAGCGCGAGCAGGGGCACGTAGTCGTGGTCGGGGACGCCGCCCGGGTAGCCCTCCCGCAGCCAGTTGACGATGCGGGCGAGGGCGCTGCCCTCCTTCGGCGGGGCGTCGTCCTCCTCGGAGTCGCCGGCCAGGGGCCAGCCGCCGAGCACGAGCTTGGCGGCGACACGGCGCATCTGGACGTCGTCGGGGAGGAGGGCGCGGGCGGCCTTGTCGGACAGCAGCCCCTCGGTGTGGAGGCGGCGCAGGACGTCGAGGGCCCGCTCGCCGCCGATCCGCTCGTGGAGGACGGCGTAGAGCGCGGCGGTCTCGCGGTCGGGCACACCCTCGGGGTAGCCGTCGCGGATGTACTGCAGGACCGGGCCGGTCAGCTGGGTCGTCATCGGCGCCTCACTTCTTCTTGTCGACGATCATCGGGACGATGTTCTCGAAACTCACGGCCTTGCCGAAGCCGGATGCGACGATCAGCACCAGACCGAGACCTACGCCGACGACCACGACGGCGATGAGCAGGACCGAGAGGCCGCGTCCGAGGGGGCTGGGCCGCGTGTGGATGGCGCCGTGGTCGTCGACGAGGGTCGTCGAGCGGAAGGTCAGGGCCCGCATGGCCAGCGCGTAGACCACGGGCAGTCCGGCGCCGAAGAGCAGGCCGGCGATGAGGACGTCGAAGGCGCCGACGAGGGCGAGCTGGAGACTGCGCATCTGTGGCTCCTCAGTGGGTCTTGGTCTCGGTGGGCTGCGGGCGGTCGGCGTCCTTGCCGTCCTTGGGGTCCTTGCCGTCCTTCGGACGCTCCCACGTGTCGTTGACGTTGTGCGCGCCGACGTGCTCCTGGCGGGACTGGCGGAACATCCAGCCGGACAGGGCGACGAGGACGACGAACACCAGGCCCGCTCCGCCCGCACCGCCGACGGTGTGGCCGAGCCACCACATCAGGGCGCCGACGGCGGCGGCGATGGGGAAGGTGGTCGCCCAGGCGATGACCATGCGGCCCGCGGTCGCCCAGCGGACGTGCGTCCCGCGGCCGAGGCCGCCACCGAGGACCGAGCCGGTGGCGACGTGGGTGGTCGAGAGGGCGAAGCCGAGGTGGCTCGAGGCGAGGAGGACGGCGGCGGTGGCGCCGTCGCTCGACATCCCCTGACGCGGGGTGATGTCGACCAGCCCCTTGCCCAGGGTGCGGATGATGCGCCAGCCGCCGAGGTAGGTGCCCAGCGCGATCGCGAGGGCGGCGCTGACCTTGACCCACACGGGGACCGCGGTGGTGCTGTCCCAGTGGCCGCTCGCGATGAGGGCGAGGGTCATGACGCCCATCGTCTTCTGGGCGTCGTTGGTGCCGTGCGCGACCGAGACGAGGGAGGCGCTGCCGATCTGGCCCCAGCGGAAGTACCGCTCCTCGAGCTGGTGCATGACGGTGTTGGTGACCTTGTGCACGAGCCAGCAGCCGACGAACGCCACGCCCATCGCCACCAGGGGCGACAGGAGCGAGGGCAGCAGGATCTTGCCGACCACGCCGTCGAGCTTGGTGCCGTCGCCGGTCCACTTGACGCCGGCCAGCCCGAGGCCCGCGGCGGCGGCGCCGGTGAGCCCACCGAGCAGCGCGTGCGAGCTGCTCGAGGGCAGGCCCAGCAGCCAGGTGAACAGGTTCCACAGGATGCCGCCGACGAGGCCGGCCAGCACGATGAGCAGCAGGGCCTCACCGCCGTCGGCCAGGAGCTCGGGGCGCGGGGCGCCCGACTTGTCCTGGATCTTGATGACGGCGTTCGACACCGTGAGGGCGACCTCGACCGACAGGAACGCGCCCACGAGGTTCAGCACGGCCGAGAGCCCGACGGCCACCTTGGGCTTCAGGGCGCCGGTCGAGATCGAGGCGGCCATGGCGTTGGCGGTGTCGTGGAACCCGTTCGTGAAGTCGAAGGCGAGAGCCGTCACGATGACGAGAACGAGGGTGATGGTTGCTGCGTCCACGAGGCACCAGTCTGGGGTGGCAACCTCCACTTCACCAATGCGAGTGTCGCCGTTCACCTCCTGTTCACCTGGCGCCGCGGCCGGTGGGGCGCGTGGGGTCTGCGAGGATGCCGCGATGACGGACCTCGACTGGAGCACGCCCGACGGCCTCGCGGCGATCCGCGCCCACCTCGCGGCGAAGGTCGACGGCTGGCGCGCGCCGGTCGCGTTCGCCGTCGGGGTCAGCCCGGCCTCGTCCTCGCCCGAGTGGGAGTTCCCGCACGTCAACGAACCCGGGGGCACACACGGGCTGGCGGCGGTCGTCCTCGCCACGATCCTGCGGCACGACGGGTCGACGGCGACGCTGCCGCTCTCGCGCGCCGAGCTGTCGGCGGCCGTGGAGTCGCTCGAGCCGGCGCAGGCGTGCACCTCCCTCCAGCACCCCAACCTCGCCGCGTGGAGCCAGGTCCTGCACGAGCTCGAGGGCAACCCGGCCCGCGAGGCGGTCGCGGTGTTCGTCGCCGACCTCGCCGACCCCGTGGCCTCCGAGGCCGACGGCTCGATGCGCGCCACCTTCGAGGGGCACGAGCCCGTCCTCTGACCGCGGCTGCCCACGTGGTGGCCCGTTCGTTTGCACTCTCCACCCGAGAGTGCCAATAATGGCGTTAGCACTCTCCCCGTGAGAGTGCTGATTTCGACCGGCCGGCGAGGGCCGGGAGGTCTCGGCGACGTGAGCCGGGGCGCCCGATCCGTCCGTCGCGGGCGCCGCCCGGTCCTACCTTCGATTCGCGTGGGAGGAACCACCCGAATGGCCAAGATCATTGCCTTCGATGAGGAGGCCCGTCGCGGTCTCGAGCGAGGGATGAACATCCTCGCCGACGCCGTCAAGGTCACCCTCGGCCCCAAGGGCCGCAACGTCGTCCTCGAGAAGAAGTGGGGCGCCCCCACCATCACGAACGACGGTGTCTCCATCGCCAAGGAGATCGAGCTCGACGACCCGTACGAGAAGATCGGCGCCGAGCTCGTCAAGGAGGTCGCCAAGAAGACCGACGACGTCGCCGGCGACGGCACGACGACGGCGACCGTCCTCGCCCAGGCCCTCGTCCGCGAGGGCCTGCGCAACGTGGCGGCCGGCGCGAACCCCATGGCCCTCAAGCGCGGCATCGAGAAGGCCGTCGCGGCCGTCTCCGAGGAGCTGCTCACCCAGGCCAAGGACGTCGAGACCAAGGAGCAGATCGCTGCCACGGCCTCGATCTCCGCTGCTGACCCCCAGATCGGCGAGATGATCGCCGAGGCCATGGACAAGGTCGGCAAGGAGGGCGTCATCACCGTCGAGGAGAGCAACACCTTCGGCCTCGAGCTCGAGCTCACCGAGGGCATGCGCTTCGACAAGGGCTACATCAGCCACTACTTCGTCACCGACACCGAGCGCATGGAGGCCGTGCTCGAGGACCCCTACGTCCTCATCGCGAACTCCAAGATCGGCTCGATCAAGGACCTGCTGCCCCTCCTCGAGAAGGTCATGCAGTCCGGCAAGCCGCTCCTCATCATCAGTGAGGACGTCGACGGCGAGGCCCTGTCCACGCTCGTCGTGAACAAGATCCGCGGCACCTTCAAGTCGATCGCCGTCAAGGCGCCCGGCTTCGGTGACCGTCGCAAGGCCATGCTCGGCGACATCGCGATCCTCACCGGTGGTCAGGTCATCTCGGAGGAGGTCGGGCTCAAGCTCGACACCGCCGACCTCGACCTCCTCGGCCGGGCCCGCAAGGTCGTCGTCAGCAAGGACGAGACGACGATCGTCGAGGGTGCGGGCGACCAGGACCAGATCCAGGGTCGCGTCAACCAGATCCGTGCCGAGATCGAGAAGTCGGACTCCGACTACGACCGCGAGAAGCTCCAGGAGCGCCTCGCCAAGCTCGCCGGCGGCGTCGCCGTCATCAAGGCGGGCGCGGCCACCGAGGTCGAGCTCAAGGAGCGCAAGCACCGCATCGAGGACGCCGTTCGCAACGCGAAGGCCGCCGTCGAGGAGGGCATCGTCGCCGGTGGTGGCGTCGCCCTCATCCAGGCCGGTGCCAAGGCGTTCGCCAACCTCACCCTCGAGGGTGACGAGGCGACCGGTGCGAACATCGTCAAGGTCGCCATCGAGGCGCCGCTCAAGCAGATCGCGATCAACGCCGGTCTCGAGGGTGGAGTCGTCGCGGAGAAGGTCAGCAACCTCGAGCCGGGCTGGGGCCTCAACGCCGCCACCGGCGAGTACGTCGACCTCATCGCGGCCGGGGTCATCGACCCCGCGAAGGTCACCCGCTCGGCGCTGCAGAACGCGGCGTCCATCGCGGCGCTGTTCCTCACCACCGAGGCCGTCATCGCCGACAAGCCGGAGAAGAACCCGCCGGCCATGCCCGGCGGCGACGACATGGGCGGCATGGGCTTCTGATCCCACGCCACCACGGCTGAGCCACACGAGGGCGGTCCCCCACCAGGGGGGCCGCCCTCGCGGCGTCCCCCGGCCGGTTGGGCTTCGACTGGTTGCGCTGGGTGAACGTCCCGGGCGGCGTCTCGCGTTCACGGAGCGCCATCAGTCGGGGTCAGCGCATGCGGATGTGGCGGCCCTCGTCCTCGGGCTCGGTCCGCGAGCGGCGCAGCAGCCAGGCGGCCGTGGCGCCCCACAGGACCACGAGGACAACGCCGGTCACGATGCTCGTGGGCGCGGCCAGCTCGTCGCGGCCCAAGAGGACGAAGGGCACCCCGAGAATGCCGAACCCGAGCAGGGCGAGCGCCTTGTCGCCCGGCCGCCAGCGGCGCGAGAGCAGGACCATGACCATGCCGGCGACCCACGGCACCGGCGCGACCTTCTCGGTCGCGGGCACCACGGCCAGCACGACGGAGGCCAGCAGCACCGCGACCGCGGCCACCTCCAGCCGCGGGGGACCGAGGTCGGGGAGGGGCGCGTCGTCCGGCGAGGGCTCGTCGTCGACCGGCTCGTCGTCGACGTGCTCGTCGTCGACGGGCTCGGGGTCGGCGGCGCGGTCGTCGGGCATGGCGGTCACGCTAGCCGGGCGCCGGGATCCCGCCCGACCGACACCCGGCGCGCTCACAGCCGGCGTCCAGCACCGGCCCAGCCACCGTGCGAGGCCGCGGGGCAGGATGGGGCGATGACGCGCCCCGCCCCGACCGACGCCCTCGTCCTGGGGCCCGTGCTCCGGTACGTCGACGAGACCTCGGCCACGGTGTGGGTGCGCACGGCCGCGCCGGCCACCGTCGCGGTCGAGCGCGCCGGCCGCACCTGGAGCGCCCCCACCTTCACCGTGCACGGGTCGCACTACGCCCTCGTCGTGCTCGAGGACCTGCGCCCGGGCACCGACGACGCCTACGCGGTGGCCGTCGACGACGAGCCGGTGTGGCCGCTGCCCGGGGCGCCGGCCAGCCGGATCCGCACCCTCGACCCGTCGAGGACGACGCGCTTCGCCTTCGGGACCTGCCGCACCACGGGCTCGCACGACGAGGCCGGCAACCGGGCCCACGGGGTCGACGCCCTGCGCAGCCTGGCCGTGGCGCTGCGCGACGACCCGCACCGGGCGTGGCCGGACCTGCTCCTCCTCCTCGGCGACCAGGTCTACGCCGACACCACCCCGCACGCCGAGCTCGAGGCGTTCATGGCGGCCCGGCGCAGCCTCGACGAGCCGCCCGGCGAGGAGATCAAGGACTACGTCGAGTACGCCGAGCTGTACCGGCTCGCCTGGAGCGACGACGTCATCCGCTGGGTGCTGTCCACCGTCCCCAGCGCGATGATGTTCGACGACCACGACATCCGCGACGACTGGAACACCTCGTGGTCCTGGCGCCGCGACATCCGGGCCACCACGTGGTGGCAGGAGCGGATCGTCTCCGGCCTGGCCGCCTACTGGGTGCACCAGCACATCGGCAACCTCTCGCCGGCCGAGCTGGCGGAGGAGGAGGTCTGGCGGCTGGTCGCGGCCCACGCGGCGTCCGGGTCGTCCGGCGGGCTCGACCTCACCGACGCGCTCGAGGCCCTGGCCACCCGCGCCGACGCCGAGCCCTCGTCCTACCGCTGGAGCTACACGCGCACGCTCGGCGACTCCGCGCTCGTCGTCATCGACAGCCGGGCCGCGCGCGAACTGCAGCCCGACTCGCGCTCGATGCTCGACGACGTCGAGATGGCGTGGCTCGACGGCGTGCTCGAGGGCGGGGTGCGCCACCTCCTCGTCGGGACGTCGCTGCCGTTCCTGCTGCCCCCGGGCCTGCACGACTTCGAGGCGATGAACGAGGCCATGGCCCAGGGCGCCTACGGGCGCCGGGTGGCGCGCGGGGCCGAGACCCTGCGCCGCACCATCGACCTCGAGCACTGGGCGGCCTTCAACGGCGGCTTCGACGAGGTCTTCGCGATGGTGATGGCCGTGGCGCGGGGGGAGCGCGGGCCGGCACCGGAGACCGTGACGTTCCTGTCCGGCGACGTGCACAACTCCTACCTCGCCGAGGTCACCGACCCGGCGGCGCTGGGCGCGCGGTCGCGGATCGTGCAGGCCGTGTGCTCACCGATCCGCAACCCGATGCCGCGGGCCGTGCGCGTGGTGATGTCGCTGTTCGCCCGCTCCCTGGTGCGCCCGATGCGGTTCGTCGCGTCCCGCTCGCGCCGGGTGCCGGACCCCGCGTACCCGTGGACCGTCACCGACGGACCGTGGTTCGACAACAACATCGCGCTGGGCCACCTCGACGTCGATGCGCTCGAGCTCGAGTGGGTCAGCGGCGTCGTCGACGGCGACCCGGACCACCCGCGGCTGCGCACCGTCCACGAGGCCCGGATCGAGCCGCTCGAGGGGTCGCGACGGGCCGGCACGGGTCGGGGTCGGCTCGGGGTCGCGTCAGGGTGACCCACGAGAGCGGAACACCGGGGGTGTCGCCTAGCGTTGGCGGGGCAGGAGCGGTGCGTGCACCGGCTCCTCGCGGACCTCAGCCGGTCCTCCAGCCCGTGGGCGTCGCCGCCCTCTCCAGAAGGACCTGCCGATGACTCTCGCCGACACCGCCGCCCCGACGAGCGCCCGGCCGGCCTCGGCCGCCCGGGTCGAGGGCCTGACGAAGGTGTACGGCTCCGGGGAGACGCGGGTCGTCGCCCTCGACGACGTCACCCTCGACCTCCACGCGGGGGAGTTCACCGCGATCATGGGCAAGTCGGGGTCGGGCAAGTCCACCCTGATGCACTGCGCGGCCGGGCTGGACTCGGCGACCTCCGGCCACGTGTGGCTCGGCGACGTCGACCTCACCGTGCTCAAGGAGAAGCACCTCACCGAGCTGCGCCGCGACCGCATCGGCTTCGTTTTCCAGGCCTTCAACCTCGTGCCCACCCTCACGGCCGAGGAGAACATCGTCCTGCCTGCGGCCATCGCCGGGCGCACGCCCGACCAGGCGTGGTTCGACGAGGTCGTCGACACCGTCGGCCTGCGCGACCGCCTCGGCCACCGGCCCGGTGAGCTCTCCGGCGGCCAGCAGCAGCGCGTCGCCTGCGCCCGAGCCCTGGTGGGCCGGCCCGACATCGTCTTCGCCGACGAGCCCACCGGCAACCTCGACTCCACGTCGGGCGCCGAGGTGCTCGGCTTCCTCCGCCGGGTCGTCGACACCCACGGCCAGACCGTGGTGATGGTGACCCACGACCCCGGCGCGGCCAGCTGGACCGACCGCGTCGTCTTCCTCGCCGACGGCCACGTCGTCGACGAGATCCGCGAGCCCACGCCCGAGCGGGTCCTCGAGCGGATGGCCGCGCTCGACTCGTACGTGAAGGCCTGACGGTGCTGCGCGCCACGTGGCGCAGCCTGCTCGCGCGCAAGCTGCGGCTCTTCCTCAGCGCCTTCGCCGTCATCCTCGGCGTCGCGTTCGTCGCCGGCTCCTACGTCTTCACCGACACCCTCGACCGGGCCTTCACCGGGCTGACGAGCGGTGCGGTCGGCGACGTCATCGTCCGTCCGGGGACCGCCGGTGACGCCGGGGGAGGCGGCGGGCCCGGTGGCGCCGCGGGGACGCGCACCGTACCGGCGTCGCTGGTCGACGAGCTGGCGAAGGTCCCGGGTGCGGCCCGGGCCGACGGGCGGATCACGAGCTTCGGCACGTTCGTCGTCGGCAAGGACGGCAAGATCCTCGGCGGCGGGGGACCTCCCGGCATCGCCGTCAACTACACCGCCGGTCCGGCGGCCAACGGCGTCTCGGCCGCGGTCCTCCAGCGCGGGCGCTTCCCCACCGCGGCCGGCGAGATCGTGCTCGACGAGGCGACGGCCGAGAAGTCCGGCTACCTCGTCGGGGACACCGTCCCGCTCGTCACGGCCACCGAGCAGCCACGGCTGGAGGCCCGCCTCGTGGGCACCGCGAAGTTCGGCGGCTCGACCCTCGTCGGCGCCAGCGTCGTCATGTTCGACACCGCGCAGGCGCAGGAGCTCTACCTCGAGGGGGAGGACGCCTTCTCGCAGATCTGGGTCTCCGCCGCGCCCGGCACCACCCAGGAGCAGCTGAAGACGGCGGTCGAGGCGGCCCTGCCCAAGGACACCCAGGCCGCGACGGGCGACGCCACCGCCGCCCGGGCCGCGAGCCGCATCGACGAGGCGCTGTCGTTCGTCACGACCTTCCTGCTCGTCTTCGCAGGGATCGCGCTGACGGTCGGGGCGTTCCTCATCGTCAACACGTTCTCGATCCTCGTCGCCCAGCGCAGCCGCGAGCTCGCGCTGCTGCGGGCCATCGGGGCCAGCCGCCGACAGGTGGCGCGCTCGGTGCTGCTCGAGGCGGCGCTCGTGGGGTTCGTCGGCTCGGCGTTCGGGATCGGGCTCGGGGTGCTGCTCGCCATCGGGATCAAGGCGCTGTTCGGGCGGATCGGCCTGGACCTCAGCGAGAACCCGCTCGTCGTCGACCCGCGGACCATCGTCGTCAGCCTCGTCGTCGGCGTGCTCGTCACCGTGGCGGCGGCCTACCTCCCGGCACGACGCGCGGGGAGCGTGCCGCCCGTGGCCGCGATGCGCGACGACGTGGCCCTGGCCGAGAGCGGCCTGAAGTGGCGCCTCACCGTGGGAGCGCTGCTGCTCGCCGCGGGTGTCGGTGCCATGGTCGCCGGGCTGATGGACGTCGGCTCGGAGCCCACCTACGTGCTCGGCGGCGGCGCCTTCGGCGTGCTCGTGGGCACCGCCCTGCTCAGCCCCGTGCTCGGCCACCCGGTTCTGGCCGGGCTGGGCTGGGTCTACCGGCGGCTCTTCGGCGCCGTGGGCCTGATGGCCGAGCAGAACGCCCGCCGCAACCCCCGCCGCACCGCGGCCACCGCCTCCGCGCTGATGATCGGCGTCTCCCTCGTGACGATGATGGCCGTCCTCGGGGCGTCGACGAAGGCCAGCCTCGACAAGTCCCTCGCCGAGGACATCATCGCCGACTACGTGGTGACCAACCCCGTGGGACAGCCGTTCTCGAGCGCGGTCGCCCGCGACATCGAGAAGGTCCCCGGTGTCGGGCAGGTGGCCCGGATCCGGGGCGCCGTGCTCCAGGTCGACGGCGACCGCGACTTCGCGGCCGGGGTCGACCCGGCCGTCATCACCAGCGTGGTGCGCCCCGACGTCGTCACCGGGTCGCTCGCCGACCTCGACGTGCGCTCCGTGGCGATCTCCACGACGCTCGCGAAGGACAGCGGGCTCGCCGTCGGGTCCACCGTCACCATCGGGTACGCCGGCGAGGAGAACGAGCGGACCGTCGTCGCCACGTACACCGAGGACGCCGCGCTCACCGCCGACGTCACGATGTCGCTCGACGGGTTCGACGCCATCGGCGTGCCGCCCACCGACCGCACGCTCTACGTTACGGCCGCGCCCGACGCCGACCGGCCGGCCCTGCGCCGCGCCCTCAACGCCGCCGTCGCCGAGCTGCCCACGGTCAACGTCAACGACCAGGCGGAGTTCGCCGCGTCGCAGCGTGAGCCGATCGACCAGCTGCTCTACATCGTCTACGCGCTGCTCGGGCTGGCCGTCGTCATCGCCATCCTCGGCATCGTCAACACGCTCGCCCTGTCGGTGATCGAGCGGGTCCGCGAGATCGGGCTGCTGCGAGCCGTGGGCCTGAGCCGGCGCCAGCTGCGCACGATGCTCCGGCTGGAGTCGGTGGCGATCGCGGTGCTCGGTGCGGTGCTCGGCATCGTGCTCGGGCTGGCCTTCGCCATCGCGCTGCAGCGCTCGCTCATCGACGACGGCATCGACGTGCTGTCGATCCCGGTGGGCCAGCTCGCCCTGTTCGTCGGGGCGGCCGCCCTCGTGGGTGTGCTCGCGGCGCTGTGGCCCGGTCGACGTGCCGCGCGCCTGGACGTCCTGCGCGCCATCGCCACCGAGTAGGGCGAGGCGCGCGCGGGGCTCCGCGGCGCGCAGCCCCCGCCGCGGGCCTCGGCGGCAGGTGACAGCCGCGGGGTGCGCTCGCTGTCGGGTCCTGACAGCCACACGGCGCGGGCGCGAGGTCTAGCGTCGGACCCGGACCGGTCTCCACGAGCGGTCCACCGGATAAGCGCGACGTCAGCGAACTCGCCGGTGCCCCCTCGCCCGGGGCGTCCGCGACGCCCCCCGTTCCCCTCCGGAGCACGCCATGGCACCCACCCCCACCCACCTCGTCGTCACCGAGGCCCGCCTCCTCGACGGCCGCGTCGTCACCGTGCACGCCACCGACGGTGTCGTCACCCGCCTCCAGCCGCACGGCGAGGAGGTGGCCGCCCCGCCCGGCGCCACCGTGCTCGCGGCCGAGGGCGGCCTGGTCACCGAGGCCTTCGTCAACGGCCACATGCACCTGGAGAAGGTGCACACCCTCGCGGCCGTCGGCGACGACGCCCTCGCGGCGTACACCTCCGGCACGATGGGCGGCTCGCTGACCTCGATCGACCTCGCCTCGGCGGTGAAGTCGACCTACGACCGGGCGTGGATCGAGCCGAACGTGCGGCGGGCGATGGAGGCCGCGCTCACCCACGGCACGCTGCACGTGCAGGCGTTCGTCGACGTCGACACCAAGGCCGGGCTCGAGGGGCTGCACGCCGTGCTCGCGGTGCGCGAGGAGTACCGCGGCCTCGTGGACCTCCAGGTGGTGGCCTTCCCCCAGGACGGCCTGCTCCGCGACGACGGTGCCGCGGCCCTGTGCGAGGAGGCGATGACGCTCGGGGCCGACGTCGTCGGGGGTATCCCGTGGATCGAGGACACCGACGCAGACGCCCTCGAGCACGTGGAGTGGGCCTGCCGGCTCGCCGCGCGGCACGGCGCCCGCGTGGCCATGCTCGTCGACGACGCCGGCGACCCGTCGCTGCGCACCACGGCGATGCTCGCCGAGTCGATGCTGCGCCACGGTCTCGTCGGGCGCGGGGTCGCCTGCCACGCGCGGGCACTGGCGACGTACCCGGAGCCCACCCTGCTCCGGCTGGAGGGGCTCGCCCGACGTGCCGGGCTGGGCTTCGTCTCCGACCCCCACACCGGGCCGCTCGCGCTGCCGGTGCGCCGCTTCCTCGACGCGGGGATCCCGGTGGCGCTCGGGCAGGACGACATCGAGGACGCCTACTACCCCTTCGGACGGCACAGCATGCTCGAGGTGGCCTTCCTCGCCGCGCACCTCCTCGGCTTCCTGTCGGGCCCGGACCAGCAGCGGCTCGTCGAGCTGGTGACCACGCGGGCGGCCGCCGTGCTCGGGCTGCGGGACCACGCCCTGGTGGAGGGTGGCCCCGCGACGTTCTGCGTCCACGGGTCCGAACGGGTCGTCGACCTCCTGCGCGAGCACGCCGCCCCCCGCTGGGTGGTGCGCGACGGACGCGTCGTGGCGCAGACGTCGACCACCACCCGCACGGCGACGACCGGCCTCGACGACGGCCCAGCCGGCCCGGCCCTCAGCTGAACAGGCGCACCGCCTGCGCCTCGGCCTCGGCGTACTGCGCGCCGGCCGCCCCGAGGACCTGCCCGATGGCGTCGAGGGAGGTGCGCACCTGCTGCTGGGTGCCGCGCCACTGGCCCACGACGCCCTGGAACTGCGCTGAGGCCGACCCGGTCCACGCGTCCTGGAGGCCGGTGAGCCGCGCCATCATCACTGCCACCTGCCCCTCGATCTCGGTGGAGATGCGGGCGACGTCGCCGGCCGCGGCGGCGATGCGGTCGGTGTCGACCTGGAACTGTGCTGCCATCGTGAGAACCCCCTGGTCACGGGCCACCGCGGTGGCGACCCCTCCCGACCGACCCTAGGGCGGACGTCCGACGGCGCCTCCGGGTTGTCCACAGGCCCGGGAGGGCGCCCTCAGCCCGCGTGGACCAGCTCGAGCCCCAGCCACCGGGCGAGCGCGCGCAGCTCGCGCTCCACTCCCTGCGCCGCGGCGGTGGTGTGCTCGTCCCAGTGCACGGCGTCGACCCGCAGCACCCCGCGGTCGCGGTCGGCGGTGGCGTCGACCTTGCCGACGAGGCGGTCGCCGTGCAGCACGGGCAGCGCCCAGTACCCCCACCTCCGGGCCGCCTTCGGCTTGTACATCTCCAGCAGGTACTCGAACTCGAAGACCTCCGTGACCCGCTTGCGGTCGGCGACGAGCCGGTCGAGCGGGGAGAGCAGGGCGGTGCGCCCGCGGAAGGGGGTGTCGAGCAGCTCGGGGTCGACCCGCCACTCGCCCCGGACCCCCTCGACGACCGCCGCCTCCCCGGCCGCACCGACGTGGTTCGGCTCCACCGGGTGCTGGGTGGCCCTGGCCCGCGCGATGCCGAGCGCGCGCAGCCGCCGCCGGTCGCGCTCGGCCACGGCCTCGGCGAGCGGCACGGTCGGCGTCTCGGGGTAGACCCGGTCGGCGAGGTCCCAGAGCCGCTCGCGCCCCTCGCGCGCCCCGACCGCGACCTCCCCCCTCGACTCGAGCAGGGCCACGAGCATCCGGACGTTGCGGTCGTCGTTCCAGCCGCTCGACCGCCAGGGGACCACGCAGGTGTCCGGGAGGTCCCGCGACGACAGCGGCCCCTCGGAGCGCAGCAGGGCGATGACGTCCTCGTGGCACGCGCGGTTGGCGTCGAGCCAGTCGGCGACGTCCTCCATCCACTCCTTGAGGGGTGGCGGTCCGGGCCACGCCGCCCACCCGGCCCGGAACAGGGCGACGTCCTCACCGGGCCGGAGCATGCCGTCGAGCTCGACGACCCGGCGGTCCTCGAAGAGCCGGTCGAGCTCGTCGGGGTCGTACTCGTTGCCGATCCGCGACCAGAGGACGAGGTCGGCGCTGGGGGACACGTGGGCGGTCATGTCGACCTGGACCACCGTGAGACGGCGCACGACCTCGAGGACGTCGGTGGGCCGCGGGGCGCCGAGGAGCTGGGCACGCACCGCGAGGCGGCGCGCGTCGCGTCGGCTGAGCTCGAGGACCACGCCCCGACGCTAGCGCCGGGCACCGACGCGCGCGCCACCTACGATCGGGGGCGTGGCCATCCTCATCGACCCGCCCCGCCCCGAGGCGCACGGCCGGCGCTGGTCACACCTCGTCAGCGACGCCAGCCTGGCCGAGCTGCACGACTTCGCACGCCGGGTCGGCATCCCCGAACGCGGCTTCGAGGGCGACCACTACGACGTGCCCGAGGAGCGCTACTCCGCCGTGGTCGCCGCCGGCGCCCTCCCCACCCCGCCGCGCGACCTCATCAGGGCGCTGCGCGACAGCGGCCTGCGGATGCAGAAGCGCAAGGGGGACAAGGGCATCGCCCGGGTCAGGGGGGTGGCCTTCGTCGACGGCACGTCCGCCGACGTCGACCTCATCCGCTCCGACCGCGAGGCCGACGGTTCCCGCGTCTTCGCCGCCATGGCCTTCGTCCGCGACGCCGCCGGTGACTTCGCCGTCGTGCACTCGGTCCGTCGGGCGGAGTGGGGCGCACCGGGAGGGTGGCGCGAGCCGGGGGAGTCGTTGCGGGAGAACGCCGTCCGCGAGGTGCGCGAGGAGACCGGGCTGGTCGTCGAGGAGGCCGCGCTGCGCCCCGTCGGCTACGAGCGGTTCCACTCGCGTTCGTCCGGGGGCCTGTGGCGCGAGGGCCACGACCTCCTCCAGGTCTACGTCGTCGACCTGCCCACGCGGCGCCCGCCGATGACGGCCGAGCTCGACGACACCTCCGACCGGCGCTGGGTCACCTGGACCGAGCTCGTCGAGCTGTGCTCCGACCTGTTCTGGTGGCCGATGGCGGAGGCGACGCTCAGCCCGCGAGCCGGGTGAGCTCGCGCGCGAGGTTCTCGCGCGCGACGGGCTCCCACTCCGAGCGGCCGTGGGCCGAGCGGTACACGTGCGGGCGCACGAGGAAGGGCCGCAGGACCTCGCTGCGCCCCGTCGCGTAGTCGGCCACCGGCACGTGGGCGTACTCCTGGCGCACCTGCCGGCAGTACTCGTCGAACCGGGCGACCGGGGCCGCGAGGATCCACAGGTCGGCGTCGTGGAGGACGACCCGGGCCGGGTCCTCGGCGTCGATCGCCGCGAGGTCGTGCGAGACGGTGTCGAGGACGAGGGTCCCTACGCGAGAACGGATCTCGTCGCGGACTCCCAGGCGCCGCAGCTCGCCCTCGGCCAGGGCCGCGCTCTCGGCCTCGTTGGTCTCGTGCGCCTCGGGGGAGTAGACCGCGTCGTGGAACCAGGCGCCGAGCAGGGCCACGGTGCGGTCGTCGGCGGGGACGTCGCCCGCGGTGCACAGCGTGTCGGTGGCGGCCAGCACCTCACCCAGGTGGGTCGTGTCGTGGTAGTGCCGGTGCGGCTCCCGCCAGCGGCGCAGCAGGCGTGAGCCCACCTCGTCGACGTCGGCCTGCCCGACCCGTGCCACGCCGGCGCAGTCGGTGCGCCAGCGCCCCCTCAGCGCGTCCATCCGGACACTCTGGCAGAGGGGGCGCCCGGCGTCACGCGGTCAGGCGACGTCGTTCCCAGGCGCGGGCGTACATCGTCCCCGTGGCGAGGAGCAGCAGGCCCGTGACGATGAAGGCGACGGAGCGGACGATGCCGCTCAGGGCCGACAGGTCGTAGAGGAACAGCTTCGCGACGCTGAGGCCGCTGAGCAGGAGCCCGCTGCGCAGGACGAGGTCGGAGTCGCCCGAGCGGTCCAGGCCGCGCAGCAGCAACCAGGCCGCCGCGAGCATCCAGGTGACGGTGGCCGCGGCGTGCCCGACGGTGAACCCGGTGCTCGTGGCGCCGACCCGCTCCCCGACGAGGGCCGCGACCGACACGAGGGCGGTGGCGGAGGCCGCCAGCCCGGTGACCCAGGCGACGAACGCGGCGAGCCGGCGCACGTCCTCCGTCAGCCCACGCTGGGCGGAGACCGCCCACACGCCGACCACGACGAGGCCACCGGCGAGCACGCTGTCGAGGATGCCGGTCGCGAGGTCGTGGCCCAGGGCACCACGCACCGTGAGGACGGCCACCGGGTGTCCCAGCCACGCGAGGAGCGCGACCACGCTCGCCCCACCCGCGAGGGACAAGGTGGTGCGGGCCCGGGTGCTGCCGGCGACGGCGAGGTGACCGATGGCGAGGAGCAGCAGACCGGTCCCGATGAAGCGCTCCGGGGCCCCGGACACCACCGCGAGGACGGCGGCGACGGTGCCCGCGGCGCCCGCGGTGGCGACCAGGTGGGTGGCCACCGGGCCGAGCGGGCGGCGCGACAGGGCCGTGGCGGCGAGGAGCAGGACGGCCGCGGCGCCGGCGAGGACGAGGGTGCGCGTGGGCTCGCCCATCGGCATCGCGCTGACCCCCAGGCCCACGGCGGTGAGCGCCAGGGCCACCGAGGCGGTGACGTCGGACGCGGACCGCCCCACCGACACGGCCGAGGTGACGACGGTGGCGAGCAGGACGACGACCGCCACGACGAGGTGGCCGGTCGTGTCGACGCCCTCGGGCGCCGACAGCACGGAGGCGGCGAGGAGCGAGAAGGTCACCGGCAGGACCCGCACGAGCGTGAGGACGGGGCGCGGCGTGGTGCCGCCCGCCCACCACGCGGTGAGGCAGAGGACGGCGAGGAAGGCCGAGACGACCCAGGTGAGGTCCTGGGCGACCACGGGGGCGAGGACGGCGGCGCCGCCGACGGTGAGGACGGCGAGCAGCTCGCTGTCCCAGCGGCGGGCGAGGTGCAGACCGCCGAGCGCCAGGGCACCGGCGAGGACCAGCCCGACGGCCGGGCCGACGAAGCCGTACCCGGCCGTCATCGCGACGACGTCGAGGTAGGCGGCGGCGACGCCCGTGGCGACGAGGGCCACCGGGGCGCTGCCGACGCGGGCCCCGACGCGCGGGGTGCGCAGGTCGGTCTCGCCGCCGCGGACGCCCAGGGCGACGAGCAGGCCGGCGAGGACGCCGCCCGCGGTCACCCGGGCCACCGGGCCGAACCAGCCGTGCTGGACCGCGAGGACGAGGAGCATGGCGACGCCCGCCATGGTGATGACGGCGCCGGTCACCGCCAGCGCGGCGGTGACCCGGCCCTCGCGCCGGTACCAGGGCTCGGCGGGCTCGGCGAGCGGGGGGAACGGCGGCACGGGCGGCACCGTCGCGCTGGGCGATCCCGGTGCCATGTCCGGCCCGGGGACTGCGGGGGCGACCGGGGTCGTCGGCGGGGCGGGCCGGGGGACCGGACCCGTGGCGAGGGGCTGCGGCACGGTGACCGGGCGCGCCTCCTCGAGGTCGAGCTCGGTGCGCAGGTGCGCCAGCCCGTTGCCGACGGTGTAGAGGCGCTGCATCGCGTCGGCGAAGTCGGCCTCGAGCTGGTGGACGGCGGTGCGGTTGCTCATGCTCCCCACGATGGGGCCGGGCACGCCGGAGGCGCCTGAGCACGCGCACTCAACGTGCGGGCCCGGGCGCCTCCGGTGGGTGGTGCGGTGCGGGCCTCAGCCGCCGTTGCCGCTCCCGTTCCCGTTCCCGTTGCCGCTGGTGTCGGTGCTGGGCTTGGCGACGAGGGTCGCCGTGACCTGCGTGCTCTTCCCGTCGCGCAGGACGGTGAGCTTCACCTGGGCGCCGGCGCTGCGCTCGCGGATGTGCCCGACGAGGGAGTCGGCCGACTCCACCCGCTCGCCGTCGACGGCGGTGATGACGTCGCCGACCTTCAGGCCCGCCTGCGCCGCGGGGGTGCCGTCGCCGACCGAGGTGACCTCGGCGCCGGCCATCGAGCCGGACCCGTCGCTGGCCGAGCCGTCCTTGGGCGTGACCCCGAGGTAGGCGTGCGTCGCGGTGCCCGAGTCGATGAGCTGGCGGGCGATTGTCGTCGCCTCGCTGACCGGGATGGCGAAGCCGATGCCGATGTTGCCCGACTGGCCCGAGGACGAGGACCCGAGCGACGCGATCGAGGAGTTGATGCCGACGAGCTGGCCGGCGGCGTTGACGAGGGCGCCGCCGCTGTTGCCCGGGTTGATGGCGGCCGAGGTCTGGATCGCGTTGGTCACCACGGGCTCGGTCTGGCTCTGCTGGAACGGGTCCTGCGAGCTGCTCTCGCCCTCGGTGCGCACCGGGCGGTTCAGCGCGCTGACGATGCCGGTCGTCACGGTGCCCGACAGCCCGAGCGGGTTGCCGACGGCCATGACGGGGTCGCCCACCTTGAGGGCGTCGCTGTCGCCGATGGCGACGGGCTCGAGGTCGCTCGGGGCGCCGCTAATGGTGATGACCGCGAGGTCGGTCGACGGGTCGGTGCCGCGCACCTCGGCGTCGAAGGTGCGTCCGTCGGAGAGCGTGACGGTGAGCTTCTGGGCGCCGCTGACGACGTGGTTGTTGGTCAGCACGTGGCCCTTGGCGTCGATGATGACGCCGGACCCCTGGGCGCCGCCCTGCTGGCTCGTGGCGGTGATGCTGACGACGCTCGGCGTGACGGCCGCGGCGGTGGCGGTCCAGTTCGGTGCGGAGGCATCGGCCTGGACGACGGGTGCGGTGTCCGTGCCGCGGCCCAGCGGGGTCGAGGACGACGTCGTGGAGGGGGTCGACGTCGTCTCGGGGAACAGCCGGACCGCGGCGACGGTGCCGCCCGATGACAGCAGGGCGGCGAGCACCGCGACGGCCGTGAGCTCGGCCGTGCGGCGTCGACCGGAGCGCGGGGAGGGGGAACCCTGCGGACCGGTCGGCCCCGACGGTCCGAACGGGCCCTGTGGCGGGGCCGGCACGTGTCCGGTCGGGGAGTAGGGGGGCTGGGCGCCGTACGGGGGCTGGGGGATCGGCGCCGTCGGGGCGCCTCCGGCGGGCTGGCCGGGGGCGGGCATCGCCGAGGTGCCGGGTGCCGGCGGTGCGGCGGGTGCGGGCTCCGTCGCGGTTCCGCCGCGCGGGGAGTACCACTGCGGGGTGGTGTTCGAGTCGCTCATGGTGACACTCCTTCGGTGGGAATCTGGCTGAGCGCCAGTCAAGTCCGCCGAGGTGAGCGTGCTCTGATCAGTGGCTGGGAGCCTGCTGTGGAAGTCGCACCACGAACGTGGCGCCGCCACCGGCGGTCGGGGCCACGCCCACCCGGCCGTGGTGCTGGGCGACGATGGCGGCGACGATCGCGAGCCCGAGCCCGCTCCCTCCGCCCTGGGTCCGGCCCCGCGACGGGTCGGCGCGGTAGAACCGCTCGAACACCTTCGTCGCCACGTCCGACGGGACGCCGGGTCCGTGGTCGCGCACCTCGATGGCGACCTCGCCGTCCCCGCCGCCCACGGCGACCTCGACCGGGCTCCCGGGAGGGGTGTGCCGCAACGCGTTCGCCACGAGGTTGGTCACCACCTGGCGCAGCCGCGACTCGGACCCGTGCACCACGGTCGGCCCGACGGGGCCGTGCAGCCCGAGCAGCTGGATGCGCCGCTCCGGGGCCCGCACGCGGGCGTCGGCCACGGCATCCGCCACGAGGACGGTGAGGTCGACGTCGCCGAAGGCGACCTCTGGGGCGTCGTCGATGCGGGCGAGGGTCAGCAGGTCCTCGACGAGGCCGCTCATCCGGCCCGACTCGGCCTCGATGCGCTCCATCGCCCCGGCGACGGCGTCGGGCTCGCGCACCGCGCCCTGGCGGTAGAGCTCGGCATAGCCGCGGACGGTGGCGAGGGGGGTGCGCAGCTCGTGCGAGGCGTCGGCGACGAACTGGCGCATCCGCTCCTCGCTGGCCTCGCGCACCGCGAAGGAGGACTCGATCCGCGCGAGCATCGTGTTGAGGCTGCGAGTCAGGGAGGTGACCTCGTCGTCGGCCCGCCGCTCGGGCACGCGCTGGGTGAGGTCGCCGCCGGCGATGGCCGCGGCCGTGTCCTCGATGCGCGTGAGGGGACGGAAGGCGCGGCGGACGGCGAAGCGGGCGAGCACCACCGACAGGGCGAGGACCGCCGTGCCGATGAGGGCGGTGAGGACGAGGAGCCGGGTGACGGTGTGGTTCACCGTCTCCAGCGGGACGCCCACGGCGAAGGTCGCGTCCTGGCCGAGGACCCGGCCGGCGACGAAGCGCCACTTCTGCCCGCCCTTCTCCGAGCCCACGGTGAACGGCTCGCTGCTGCGCACCCGGGGGTCGTCGACGGAGAGGGTGGGCAGATCGGGCTCGACGGAGACGCCGGACGGGGGGCGGTAGACCGAGCCCGCCGGGGACTGCAGCTGGAAGGCGTAGCTGGAGGGGAGCGAGTTCCCCCGGTTGCGCAGGTCGTCGAAGGCCTGGCTCGCCACCGGGCGCGCGACCGACGCCAGCTCGGCATCCACGCGGTCCATGAGGTCCGAGCGCATGAGGTACGCCGTGGCCAGGCTGGTGAGGACGAGGGCCGCCCCGACGAGCGAGGCGACGATGGCGACGAGGCGCCGCCGCAGCGGCACGGCCTCGAGGCGTCGGATGATGCCGTCGGGCACGCGCGCGGTCGCTGCGGGGACCGTCGACGACGTCGTCGACCGCTGCTCCGGGGCCGCGGCGGGAGCCTGCGCCATCAGCCCTGAGGGGGCAGGCGCAGCACATAGCCGACGCCGCGCTTGGTGTGGATGAGGGCGGGCAGGCCCTCGGTGTCGATCTTGCGCCGCAGATAGGAGATGTAGGACTCGACGATGCCGGACTCCCCGCGGAAGTCGTAGTCCCACACGTGGTCGAGGATCTGCGCCTTCGACAGCACCCGGTTCGGGTTGAGCATGAGGTAGCGCAGCAGCTTGAACTCGGTGGGGCTGGTCTCGATGACGCGGCCGGCGCGGCGGACCTCGTGCGAGTCCTCGTCGAGCTCGAGGTCCTCGAACGCCAGGACCGGTCGGTCGTCGTCGTGCTCACCCCGGGTGCGCCGCAGGACCGCGCGGATGCGGGCCACGACCTCCTCGAGGCTGAACGGCTTGGTGACGTAGTCGTCGCCGCCGACGGTCAGGCCCTTGATCTTGTCGTCGACCGAGTCGCGGGCCGTGACGAAGACGATGGGCAGCTGGCGGCCCTGCTCGCGCAGCTTGCGCGTGACGGTGAAGCCGTCCATGTCGGGGAGCATGACGTCGAGGACGCAGAGGTCGGGCTCGTGGTCGCCGGCCACCCGCAGGGCCTCGGCGCCGTTCGCGGCGGTGGCGACGTCGAAGCCCGCGTAGCGCAGGGAGGTCGCGAGGAGCTCACGGATGTTGGGCTCGTCCTCGACGACGAGCAGCTTCGCCTCGGGGGTCGACGGGGTGTTCACCCGCTCAGTCTCGGCGCGGTTCCTGTGAGTTCGCTGGACGCCGGCTGGGGAAGGGGGGAGAGGGGTGACGGCTCAGTAGCCGTCGTAGGAGATCGAGCCGGAGGTGTCGGCCGACATGATCACGGCGAAGAAGATGATGAGCACGACGATCGTGACGGCGATCCCGATGCCGTAGGCCCACCAGCCCTTGCGGCTCATCGCCCGCGACCCCCGCGGGTCGGAGGTCTGCTTGGTCAGGGCGATGATGCCCATGATGAGCGCCGGGACGACGAAGAGGCCGCCGCAGAAGAAGACCGACACCCCGGAGACGATGGTCAGGGCCAGGGCGCTGCCGTTGTTCGCGGGCTGCACGTAGGTGCCGGGGTAGGGCTGCGCGTACGGGGAGGGCTGGCCGTAGCCCGTGGGCTGCCCGTAGGGCGACGTCGCCGGCGGCGGGTAGGCCGGCGTCTGCCCGTAGGTGGCCTGCCCGTAGGGATCCTGTCCGTACGGGGCCTGTCCGTACGGGGACGGGGCGGCGGGCGGCGGCGGGACCGGGGGCTGCCCGGCCGGCTGGCCCGGGGCCGGCTGGCCCGGGGCCGGCTGGCCCGGGGCCGGCTGGCCGGAGGTCGGCTGCTCGGCCACCGGCTGCCCGTAGGAGGGCTGCCCGTAGCTGGGCTGGTGGTAGGTGGGCTGGTCGTACGACGGCTGCCCGTAGGTCGGCTGGTCGTACGTCGGCGACTGGGGGATCGGCTCGGTCGGGGCGTACGGGCTCGGCGGTGCGGGGAGCGGGTCCGGGGCCGCGGTGGGGTCGACCTGGCCCTCGCCCTGCTGGTCGTTGGTGTCGCTCATCCGCGCTCGTCCCGTCGTGTGGTGCCGCCCCCGACGGCCCGGTCGGCCCGCCGCGACGAGGGTAACGGCTGGCGCGCGGGCCTGCCCGCACCATCGAGGAATCGGTCCGCACGCCCCCAGGGTGGTTCCGTGAGCATCCCGGTCCTGCGTGCGGTGGCCCGCACCCTCGTCGCCGTCGCCTGCCTCGCGGGGATCGTCACGCAGCTCGTCATCGCCGTGCGCACGGGCTCCTCGCTCGTCGACCCTGGAGCTACGTCACCAACCTCAGCAACCCCGCTCATCCGCGCGGTCGGCGCCCGCGGGGCGGATGCCGACGATACCGAGGTCCGCGAGGGAGCCGCGCCGGTCCGCGGATGACCGTCCCCGCGTGGCGTGTCAGGATCGACGGGTGAGACTTCCGCTGCCGCAGGTCGAGCCCGACGCCGGCCTCCCGTCCTCCGTGACGATCTACGAGGTGGGTCCGCGCGACGGCCTCCAGAACGAGTCCACGGTCGTGCCGGCCGAGGTCAAGGCCGAGTTCGTGCGGCGCCTCGCGGCGGCCGGGCTCTCCACGGTGGAGACGACGTCGTTCGTCGACCCCCGCTGGGTGCCGCAGCTCGCGGACGCCGCCGAGGTCCTCGCGCTGCTCGGTGACGACGGGCTCGGGCCGCGCCGCCCCGTCCTCGTGCCCAACGAGCGCGGCCTCGACCGCGCCCTCGAGGCGGGGGTGGGTGCCGTGGCGATCTTCGGCAGCGCCACGGAGACCTTCGCGCAGCGCAACCTCAACCGCACGGTCGAGGAGTCCGTGGCGATGTTTCGCGCGGTCGTCGACCGCTCGCGCTCCGCGGGGCTGTGGGTGCGCGCCTACGTGTCGATGTGCTTCGGCGACCCGTGGGAGGGCCCGGTGCCGGTCAGCCAGGTGGTCGACGTGTGCCGACGGCTCATGGACCTCGGCTGCGACCAGCTCTCGCTCGGCGACACCATCGGGGTCGGGACCACCGGCCACGTCCACCGTCTCCTCGCCGCCCTCGACGGCGCGGGCATCGGCCCGGACCGCGTCGGCGTGCACTTCCACGACACCTACGGCCAGGCGCTCGCCAACACGATGGCCGCGCTGCGCGACGGCGTGACCGTGGTCGACGCGTCGACCGGCGGCCTCGGTGGCTGCCCGTACGCCAAGAGCGCGACCGGCAACCTCGCGACCGAGGACCTCGTCTGGGCCCTCGACGGGGCCGGTGTCGAGACCGGTGTCGACCTCGACGCCCTCGTCGCGACGAGCGCGTGGATGGCGCAGCAGCTGGGCCGGCCCTCGCCCTCGAACGTCGTGCGGGCGCTCACCGGCGGCTGACGCAGGAACCCCACGAGGCCCACCTGCCTGACAGCCGGATGGGAGTTGGGTGTGAGTCCGGCCCAGGGGGGTGACTCCGCAGGTCATCGGGCGGATCATGGGCACCATGAGCGACCGCCCGACCCCGCCGGACTCCGAGCCGGAGCGCCCCGACCAGACCACGCCGGCCGCCGCCGACGACACCGCCGTGCTGCCGCAGGGGGTAGCCGGCCCCGACGTGTCGCCGACGGCGGAGGGTGCCCCCGGCCCCGTCCCCAGCGAGCCGGCCGGGCACCCCGCCCCGGGGGCCTCTGCCCCCGGGGCGCCCGTTCCCGCGTGGTCCGCCGCGACGCCGGCGCGCACCGCGGGAGCCCGCCGGTGGTGGGGCGAGGCCACGTCGACCGGTGGAGGCCGTGCGGCCCTCACCGCGGCGGCCGTGCTCGGGACCGTCGTGCTGCTCGCGGGGGTGGCCCTGCTCGGTGGGGCCATCGGTCGTGCGGGCTGGGGCCACCATGACCGGATGGGCTTCGCCGACCAGCGCTTCTCCGACGGCCCGGGCCGCAGCGAGGACGCGCCGGGTCGCCAGAAGGACAAGCAGAAGGACGGCCAGGGCGAGGACCGCCAGGGCGACCAACAGCGGGGCAACGGCATGGGGAAGGGCAACGGGAACGGCAAGGGCAACGGCAACGGCAACGGCAACGGGATGGGCAACGGCATGGGCCCGGGCCTGCGCGGGGGGCCCGGCCAGGGTCTCGGCGCCATGGGCGCGGGTGTCCTGCACGGCGAGTTCACGACCTCCGCGAGCGGGACGCCGACCGTGATGGTCGTCCAAACGGGTGAGGTCACGACCTATACGTCCGGCCGATCCTTGGTCGTTCGATCCTCCGACGGCTTCGAGGCCACCTACGCTCTCGACAGTTCGATCGCCCCGGCAACGGCGGCGACACGGCTCGCGACAGGCGCCCAGGTGCGCGTGCTCGCGACCAAGGAGGGCATGAAGGTGACGCGACTCGTCGTCATCGGCTAGCCCGGCACGGATGCCGCCACCGCATCCGCTGCCGGTGGTGGGGTCCGGGAAATCAGGGCCCAGGACCCCACCGCCCTCTCGACACCTCGCCGGGACCCGAGCGAGACCGTCAGCGGTCGGCGCCGACCCCGTTGACCTGCGGGCTGATCCGTCGCTCGAGCGCGAGCGCCAGGACGGCGACGACCACGAGGCAGCCGAGCAGCAGCCCGATGAAGGCCGAGCCGAAGCGGCGGTCGAGCATCCACCCCGCGACCACCGGGGCCGTGACGGCGCCGAGCTGGAAGGCCCCCGCCGACACCGCGTTGAAGCGCCCGCGGTCGCGGTCGCTGGCGAGGTCGTTGACGATGGCCGGCACGGTGGGCTGGAGCATGGTCTCGCCCAGGCCGAAGAGCACGTGGAAGACGACGACCCCGACCGCCGCGACGAGGGTGCCCGCGACGAGCCCGGTGGCGCCGAGCAGCAGCCAGGCGGCGGCCCACATCGCGACCAGGCCGAGGAAGACCCGCGTGCGGCGCCTGCCGTCGATGCGCCGGAGCACGAAGAACTGCAGCCCGACGATGACCGCCGTGTTGGCCGCGAACGCCACCCCGATGGTGCGCGTGGAGACCATGCTGACCTCGCGTGCGAACGCGGGGAAGCCGGCCTCCATCTGGCCGTAGCCGACGAAGCTCGACAGGAACGTCAGCAGCGTGATCCACAGGACCGCGGGGTTCCGCAGGATCGCGAGGTAGCCGGTGCCGCCGCCCTGGCCCTCGAAGGACGCCTCGGGGCGGCCGGCCACGTGCCGCAGCGGGCCGAGGAGCAGCCCGATGGGGACAAGGACGCACGCGGCGTCGGCGAGGAAGATCGCCGTGAAGGTGGCCGGGCGTGAGACGTCGGTGAGGAAGCCGCTGACCACCCCGCCGATCCCGATACCGAGGTTGACCAGCGCGAAGCTGATGCCGAAGTACTGCGTGCGCAGCCGGCCGTCGACGATGCTCGCGATCATCGCGTTGAACGCCGGCCAGCCGATCCCGAAGCTGATGCCGAGCAGGACGAACCCGAGGACGAACGCCGGGACCGTGGTGGCGAACGCCAGCACCACGGCCCCCAGGACCTGGGCGACGTTGCCGGCGATGACGACGAGCCGCGCGCCGATGAGGTCGGTGAGGATGCCCACCGGGGCCGTGACGAGCAGGGCGACCACCGCCATCAGGCCCATGAGCAGCCCCGCGACGTCGAGGGGGATGCCGCGGACCTCGTGGACGTAGATGATCGTGAAGGGCAGCGTCATGCCGCGCCCGAGGGTGGAGATGGCCGTGGTGGACAGCAGCCACCGCCCGGGGGTGGGCAGGGCGGACCAGAAGCCACGCAGGGTCAGCCGGTGCTCCGCGGGGCCGCCGGCCACCTCGGTGACGGGGCCGTTCTCGGTCGTCTCGGGCACGCTCCCCACCGTGCCACGGCGCACCGACAGGGCACGACGGGTTTCTCCGGACCTCTCGTGGGACCGACCGGGGAGTGGGCACCGGAACCCGGGAGCGGGCGGGCCCTCGCAGCCGTTAGCCTTGGTGGGTGTGCCCGTCCGGGCGTGCGACCCCTGAACGAGTGACAAGAGGTGGACCGTGCCGACTGGCAAGGTGAAGTTCTTCGATGCGGAGAAGGGCTTCGGTTTCGTGTCCGGCGACGCCGGCGAGGGTGACGTCTTCGTACCCGCGAGCGCGCTGCCGGAGGGTGTCCCCTCGCTCAAGGGTGGCCAGCGGATCGAGTTCAGCATCGCCGAGGGCCGCCGCGGCGCCCAGGCGCTGTCGGTGCGCGTCCTCGACCCCGCCCCCTCCGTCACCGAGGGCCGTCGCGTACGCGACCGCAAGCCGGCCGACGAGATGGTCGTCATCGTCGAGGACGTCATCAAGCTCCTCGACTCGGTGTCCGAGTCGCTGCGTCGGGGTCACTACCCCGACAAGGGTCACGGGGCCAAGGTCGCGCAGGTCCTGCGCGCCGTGGCGGGTGACCTGGAGGCATGACCGTCGCCACGAAGACCGCCGTCAAGACCGACCCGACCCTGCGGGCGGCCACCGACCTCGCGCGCGAGGCCGCCGTCTCCATCGCGGAGGCCGGCACCGTCGGCGACCACATGGGGATGGAGATGGTCGAGGAGCGCCTCGCCACCCACTACTTCTCCTGCACGGCGCTGGCCTACCGCGGCTGGCGCTGGGCCGTCTCCGTGGCCCGCGTGCCCCGGTCCAAGACCGTGACCGTGTGCGAGACCAACCTCGTGCCCGGTGAGGGCTCGATGCTGTCGGCCGAGTGGGTCCCCTACGCCGAGCGCCTCGCGCCCGGTGACGTCGGGCCCGGCGACATCACGCCGTTCGTCGCCGACGACCCCATGCTGGTCGCCGGGTTCGAGGCCACCGGCGAGGAGGACGTCGACACCGTCGCGTTCTGGGAGCTCGGACTGGGCCGCCCCCGCGTCCTGTCGGCCGAGGGCCGCGAGGCCGCCGCGCAGCGCTGGTACGACGGCGAGGCCGGACCGTCGGCCACCGTCGCCCTCAAGGCGCCGGCCGCCTGCACCACGTGTGGCTTCTTCCTCCCGATGGCGGGCGCGCTGCGCTCGGTCTTCGGGGTGTGCGCCAACGAGTGGTCGCCCTCCGACGGCCGGGTCGTCAGCCTCGACCACGGTTGCGGCGCGCACTCGGAGGTCGACATGGAGGGCCCCGACCCGGAGAGGGTCGCCCCCACCCTCCTCGACGACTTCGAGCTCGACCCCGTCTGAGGGTCCAGCGGTCGGCTCACGCGCCGTCGACGTCGGACGCCTCTGGCGTCAGGCGTCGGCGGCGCTGCCGCGTCCGCGGCCGACGTACCACCAGGCGAAGCCACCCAGGGCGATGCCGGTGACGCACGACCACGGCCACCACGACCGGTCGCCCTCGTGCAGCGCCGGGACGACGAGGGTGAGGACGAGCGCGAGCGCCCAGATCCCCGTGCCCACGGCGACGAGGCCACGGACGGGGACGTCGACGGCCGTGGTCGGCGCGGCCTCACCGATGGTGCGGCCGATGCGGTCGGCGGCCGGGGTGCCGGGGCCGACGGCGGGCGTCGCGGGGCCGGTGGGGCCCGTGGGGCGGGGCTCGTCGGTGGTCACGGGGCCAGCGTAACGACCGGCGTCGTCCGGCCCGGGGTCCCCGTCATGCGCCGGTAACACGACCCCACTAGGGTCGCCGCCATGCCCGATGCCACGGCCACCCAGAGCCCCCCTGACCAGCGCACCGACGAGGGCCTCCTCGAGCGCCTCTTCCACATCTCCCGCCGCGGGTCCACCGTCGGCCGCGAGGTCCGCGGTGGCTTCGCCACCTTCTTCACGATGGCCTACATCGTCGTCCTCAACCCGCTGATCCTCGGCTTCGTCAAGGACGCCGACGGCAACTACCTCGGCGGCGGTGCCGCCCCCAACCTCGCGGCCATCGCGGCGGGCACCGCGCTCGTCGCGGGCGTCCTCACCATCCTCATGGGGCTGTACGCCAACTACCCCCTGGCGCTGGCGACAGGCCTGGGGCTCAACGCCTTCGTCGCCTTCGCCATCGCGAGCAAGATGACGTGGGCCGACGCGATGGGGCTCGTCGTCCTCGAGGGCGTCATCATCCTCGTCCTCGTGCTCACGGGGTTCCGGGAGGCGGTCTTCCACGCCGTGCCGGCGCCGCTGAAGACGGCGATCTCGGTGGGCATCGGCCTGTTCATCGCGCTCATCGGGCTCGTCGACGCCGGGTTCGTGCGACGCACGGGCGTGGGTCCGGTGCCCGTCGAGCTGGGGATCGGTGGCCAGCTCACCGGCTGGCCCACCCTGGTGTTCGCGCTCGGGCTCGTCCTCATCATCGCGCTGTGGGTGCGCAAGGTGAAGGGCGCCATCATCATCTCGATCATCACGATGACGGTCGTCGCGTTCGTCGTGGAGGCCGTGGCCAAGGTCGGTCCGACCGTGACCGGGGTCGACGCCGACGGCAACAACATCGTCAACCCCAAGGGCTGGAACCTGTCGGTGCCCGAGTGGCCCTCGCAGCTCGACCCGATCAGCTTCGGGACGCTGGGGGAGTTCAACCTCCTCGGGTCGTTCTCGCGGGTCGGCGCGGTCGCGGCGGTCCTGCTCGTCTTCACGCTCCTGCTCGCCGACTTCTTCGACACCATGGGCACGATGACGGCCATCGGGGCCGAGGCCGACCTCCTCGACGAGGAGGGCAACCCGCCCCACACCCGCCGCATCCTCGTCGTCGACTCCCTCGCCGCCGCCGCGGGTGGTGCGGCCGGCGTCTCGTCGAACACGTCGTACATCGAGTCGGCGTCCGGTGTCGGTGAGGGGGCCCGGACGGGGCTCGCCTCGGTCGTGACCGGGCTGCTGTTCCTCGTGTCGATCGCCGTGACGCCGCTCGTGCACGTCATCCCCAACGAGGCCGCGGTGCCGGCGCTCGTGCTCGTCGGCTTCCTCATGATGCAGCAGGTGAAGTCGATCGAGTGGGACGACCTGGAGATCGCCATCCCGGCCTTCCTCACGATCATCCTCATGCCGTTCACGTACTCGATCTCGGTCGGCATCGGCGCTGGCTTCATCGCCTTCGTCGCGATCAAGCTCGTCAAGGGCAAGGCGAAGGACGTGCACCCGATGATGTGGGTCGTCGCCGGGCTCTTCGTCGTGTACTTCTTCATCGCACCGCTCACCGACCTCGTGTCGCGCTGAGCCGCAGGCGGTTCCGCGCCGCCGCTGTTCCGCCTCGTGATGCCGCGCCCTCCCGACCGGGAGGGCGCGGCTTCGGCGTTCCCGCTCGGGGCCGCCAATGTGGAATACTTAGCCGAGGTAATGAGTTGTGCTAATCATCGCGCCGACCCACCCGCCAGAGCCACGACCACCGAGGAGGCCCGCCATGGCCGAGACGACCACGACGCCCCGTCCCTCGATGACGCGCAGCCAGAAGGACCGCCTCACGAGCGACCTGCGCACGGCCTGCATGCGCATCTCGCGCCGGGTGCGCTTCGAGAGCCCGTCGTCCGTCGCGCCTCACCAGTTCTCGGTCCTCATCCGGCTCGAGGACGGCCCGCGCACACCCAAGGAGCTCGCGGCCATCGAGAAGGTCAGCGCCCCCAGCATGTCCCGCACCGTCAACGGCCTCGTCGAGCTGGACCTCGTCTCCCGCGCCGACGACCCCACCGACGGCCGGCAGGTCATCCTGTCGCTGACCGCCGCGGGTCGCGCGACCATCAAGGACAGCCGTCGGCGCCGCGACCAGTGGTTCGCCGCCCGGCTCGAGACCCTCACCGACGACGAGCGCGCGCTGCTGGTCGAGGCCACCGCCCTGCTCGAACGGGTGGCCGCCGAGTGAGCCCCACCTTCACCTCGCTCGAGGTCCGCAACTACCGCCTCTGGTTCGCCGGGGCACTGGTGTCGAACATCGGCACGTGGATGGGTCGCGTGGGCCAGGACTGGCTCGTCCTCACCGTGCTGACCGCCGGGTCCGCGACCGCGCTCGGCGTGGTCACCGGCCTGCAGTTCCTCCCGTTCCTGCTGCTCGCGCCGTGGGCGGGGCTCATCGCCGACCGCTTCCCCAAGCGGCGCACCCTGCTGCTCACCCAGACGATGCTCGCCGTCTCGAGCCTCCTCCTCGGCGTCCTCGCCGTCACCGGGGTCGCGCAGCTGTGGCACGTCTACGTCATCGCGCTGCTCCAGGGCATCACCACCGCGATCGACAACCCCGCCCGCCAGGCGTTCGTCTCCGAGATGGTCCCGGCCGACAAGCTGGCCAACGCGGTGTCGCTGAACTCGGCCTCGTTCAACCTCGGCCGGCTCATCGGCCCGGGCGCGGCCGGCCTCGTCATCGCCGCGTGGGGCACCGGGGAGGCGCTGCTGCTCAACACCGTGACGTTCGTCTTCGTCCTCGCCGCGATCCTCATGCTCAAGACCTCCGAGCTCCGGCCCGCCCCGCTGGCCCGCGGCCGCGGCGGCATCCGCGACGGCTTCCGGTACGTGCGGCGGCGCGGCGACATCCAGCTCGTCATGCTCCTGGTCTTCGTGCTCGGCACGTTCGGGATGAACTTCCAGATCACGATGGCGCTCATGGCGACCAAGGTCTTCGACAAGGGCGCCAGCGAGTTCGGCCTGCTCGGCTCGATCATGGCGGTCGGGTCGCTGACGGCAGCCCTGCTCAGCGCGCGGCGCCAGCGGCCGCGGCTGCGCGTCCTCCTCGTGGCGCTCGTCGGCTTCACGGTGGCCGCCGGCCTGGCCGCCGCCGCGCCCTCGTACTGGCTGTTCGCCCTGGCCCTGGTCCCGGTGGGGCTCACCGCCCTCACCGCGCTGACCACGGCCAACGCGATGGTGCAGACCCGCGTCGCCCCCGAGATGCGCGGCCGGGTCATGGCCCTCTACATGGCGATCTTCATGGGCGGCACGCCCGCCGGTGCCCCGCTCATCGGGTGGATCTCCGAGACCTTCGGCCCGCGCTGGACCATCGGCATCGGCGCCGTCGCGATGGGCCTCACCCTGGTCGGGGTGTCCATCTGGCTGGCGCGGTCGCAGAATGTGCGGGTGAGCTACGAGTCGCAGCGCCGCCCCCGCGTCCGGGTCGATGCCGGGCCGCTCCTCGAGCGCGCCACGCACCCCGTCCCGGAGCCGGCCCGATGACGCCGCTCTTCCGGCGCCGGATGACGCTCGGCGTCCTCGGGGTGCTCGTCGGCGTCGCGATCGTCTACGCCCTCACCCGCTGACGGTTCCCGACGCCACACCGCGACACGCACGACGGAGGGCGGCCACCCGGCTCGGGTGACCGCCCTCCGTCGTGCGTTCGGTGGGGCGTGCTCGCGTCAGCCGAGCTGCTCGACGACGTACTCCACCGAGCTGATGAGGCGGCTCACGTCATCGGGCTCGACGGCGGGGAAGCAGGCCACTCGCAGCTGGTTGCGGCCGAGCTTGCGGTAGGGCTCGACATCCACGATCCCGTTGGCGCGCAACGTCTTCGCGATGGCGGAGGCGTCGATGGCGTCGTCGAAGTCGATCGTCGCGACGACCTGCGAGCGGTGCGCCGGGTCGGTGACGTAGGGGGTGGCGTAGTCGCTGTCCTCGGCCCACGAGTACAGGCGTCCCGAGGAGTCGGCGGTGCGCGCGGTGGCCCAGTCGAGGCCGCCCTGGCCGTTGAGCCACTGCACCTGGTTGGCGAGCATCGCCAGGGTCGCCACCGCGGGGGTGTTGTACGTCTGGTTCAGCCGCGAGTTGTCGATGGCGGTGGGGAGGCTGAAGAAGTCGGGCACCCAGCGGCCGGAGGCGGTGATCTCCTCGACCCGGGCGATCGCCGCGGGGGAGAACAGCGCCAGCCACAGGCCGCCGTCCGAGGCGAACGACTTCTGCGGGGCGAAGTAGTAGACGTCGGCCTGCGACACGTCGACCGGCAGGCCGCCGGCGCCCGAGGTGGCGTCGACGAGGACGAGCGCGTCGTCGTCGGCGCCGGCCACGCGCTGGACGGGGGCCATGACGCCGGTGCTCGTCTCGTTGTGCGCCCAGGCGTAGACGTCGACGCCGGCCTCGGCCGTCGCCGTGGGCAGGCTGCCGGGGTCGCTGCTGATGACGGTGGGCTCGCCGAGGAACGGGGCCTTCTTCGTCACCGAGGCGAACTTGCTGGAGAACTCGCCGAAGGTGAGGTGCTGGGCGCGGTCGCGCACCAGGCCGAAGGCCGCGACGTCCCAGAACGCCGTGGCGCCGCCGTTTCCGAGGACGACCTCGTAGCCCTCGGGGAGGGAGAAGAACTCGGCCAGGCCCTCGCGGACCTCCTTGACGAGGTTCTTCACCGGCGCCTGGCGGTGGGACGTCCCGAGGACGGTGCGGCCGATGGCGGACAGTGCCTCGACCTGCTCGGGACGGACCTTGCTCGGGCCGGACCCGAAGCGCCCGTCGGCGGGCAGCAGGTCGGCGGGGATGGTGATCTGGGCGTCGCTCACGAGGGGTCTCCGGAGTCGGTGGGATGTCGTGGTGGCGGCGGGAGTCGCTCCCGGTGGTCGCGGGACCGGCGTCGTCGGCGGGCCCGTGACCGGGATCCATCCTCACCCACCCTGACCGCATGCCGGACGGCGGGTCCACCACGTGGAACTCGCGCAGGTTCAGCGGACGACGCCGCCGAGCGACCGGTTGCCGTACCCGCCCGGCCCGCCGTCGGTGACCCAGAGGGCACCGTCGGTGCCGCGGCCGGCGAGCAGGTAGCTGCCGTCGGCCCGCGTGACGATGTCGCCGGCCGAGGTCCACCGCATCGTCGTGGCGATGGCGGTCGACCCCCGCTGCACGACGACCGCAGCGTCGGCTCCCGTGCCGACGGCCAGGCGCGCGACGCCCGGCCAGGTGTCGCCGAGGGCACGGCCGGACCAGGTCGACAGGCCGTCGGTGCGGGCGGCCCAGCCGCCGAGCGCCGCGGTCGGGGTGAACTCGCGCTCGAAGGTGCCTCCGTCGGTGCCGCGCCCGCTCACGGTGATGATGTGGCGCGCCGGGTCGGCCGACGCCGACAGGCCCGAGGTGAAGGTCCCTCCCACGGCCACCCACGCACCCCACGAGGAGCCGTCGAAGTGCCGCCGGACCGCCCCGCCCGCCGGGGTCACGGCGAAGACGTCGAGGGTGCCGTCGCCGAGCGAGGCGACGTGCTGCGCGACGACGCTGCCGCCGAGGTCCGTGGACCCGAGCCTCGTCCCGGCCTGGAACCACGAGTGCAGCACGGAGCCCGAGCCGGTGCGGGTGACGAGGTCGACCCGGCCCGATGCGGAGGACGCCGCCGAGGGGGCGTTCGTCGTGGTGACCCCGGTCGCCAGCGCCCCCGACCACGAGGCGCCGTCGTTCGTGCTGCGGCGGAGGACGACCTGGTCGCCGGTGCTTCGGACGAACGCGCTGACCTCGGTGCCGGTGCGCGCGAGGGCGACCCCCGACTCCTGGACGAGCCTGCCGCCCACGAGCGCCGGGGTGTTCGTGGCCGGGCTGATCCGCACGATGCGGTCGTTGCCGCCACCGTTGGACGTCGTGAGCCAGAGCGCGCCGTCGGGCCCCTGCATCAGGGCGCGGATCCTGCCCAGCCCCTCGGCCTGGGGCAGTCGGGTGGTCGCCACGACGCGGGTCGGGCCCGGCGTGGGGTCCATCCGCATCAGCGAGATGCCCTGGTCCTTGAGCAGCGCGACGGCCAGCGACCCGCGCCACGCGCCCCAGCGCCGGTCGGTGAGGAAGGCCGCCCCGCTCGTGGCGACGGTGGGAAGGCCGGAGCTCCACATCGCGCTGGTGGCGGTGGGGAACTTGCCGAGGTCGGTCATCGGCCGGGTCTCGTTGTAGCCGGGCACGGGGTCCCAGCCGTAGTTGGCGCCCTTGACGACGAGGTTGACCTCGTCGTCGCGGTCGCTGCCGTGCTCGACCGACCACAGCTCGTCGGTGCCGGGCCGCTGCGCCAGGCCCTGGATGTTGCGGTGCCCGTAGTTCCAGACGTAGCGGGCGTTGCCGCCGAGACCGACGAACGGGTTGTCGGCCGGGATGCCCCCGTCCCAGCGCACCCGCAGGATCTTCCCGCCGAGCGAGGCCTTGTTCTGCGGGTGGGTGCCGACAGCGGCGTCGCCGGTGCCGACGTAGAGCAGGCCGTCGGTACCGAACCGCAGCCGGCAGCCCGAGTGCCGGCCCGAACTGAGGGGGATGCCCGTGACGACGGGGGCGCCATCGGAGACCGCCGTCGTGTCGCTCGTCAGCCGCCACCGCAGCACCCGCACGTCGAGGGCGCCGCCGGAGGAGCTGCGCACGGCCTGGCACGTGTAGAACCGCTTGTTCGAGGTGGCTGCCGGGTCGGCCACCATGCCGAGCAGGCCGCCCTCGCCGACCGCGAAGATCGAGGGGAAGCCGGAGATGGCGACCTGCCTGGGTGCGGCGGCGCCGCGCTTGCTCCACACCTGCCCGGCCCGCAGGTCGTAGAGGAGCAGGTCGCCGACCCAGGTGAGGTCCCACGGCACGGTGAGCCCGCTCACCACGGTGCTGATGCGCAGGTTCGGCGTGGCCTGCGCCCGCGGGGCGGGGCCGGCGCCGGCGGCGAGCGCCAGGGCGGTGGCGACCACGGTCGCGAGGCTGACGAAGCGGGAGCGCGACACGGGCACCTCCGGGCCGGACGGCATCCGGCGGTGGGCCGGCTGTGGCGGCGAGCCTATGTCGGGTCGTCCCGCTCGGCGACCGGACCGCGAGCGCACGCCGCGCTGCCTCCGGTGCGTGCGACGGGGCAGGAGGTGTCGTGATCACGACACGTACTGCCCCGTAGCGAGCGCGTGAGCGGGGTCCTGAGGCCCGTTCCGGAGCGGGTGCCTCAGGGGGTTCCGTAGGGGGCGGGGTCAGCGGGTGGGGTCGAACCCGGCGACGTCCTCGATGGGGCGCGGGCCGTGGCCGACGTAGCGGGCACTGGGCCGGATGAGCCGCCCGGTGCGCTTCTGCTCCAGGACGTGGGCCGACCAGCCGGCCGTGCGCGCGCAGGCGAACAGCGGCGTCATCATGTCGCCGGGGACGTCGGCGAAGTCGAGCAGGACCGCCGCCCAGTAGTCGACGTTGGTCTCCATCCGGCGCTCGGGGTGGCGCTCGGCGAGCTCGGCGATGGCCGCCTTCTCGAGGTCGAGGGCCACCTCGTAGCGCGGGGCGCCGAGGCGCTTGCAGGTGTCGCGCAGCACCGCGGCGCGGGGGTCGTAGGCCCGGTAGACCCGGTGCCCGAAGCCCATGAGGCGCTCCTTGCGGTCGAGTGCCTCGCGCACGTACCGGCGCGCGTCGCCCATCTTCTCCACGCCCTCGATCATGTGCTGCGCCCGGCTGGGGGCGCCGCCGTGCAGCGGTCCCGACAGGGCGCCGATGGCCCCCGACAGGCAGGCCGCGACGTCCGCGCCGGTGGAGGCGATGACGCGGGCGGTGAACGTCGAGGCGTTCATGCCGTGCTCGGCGGCGGAGATGAAGTACGAGTCGATGGCATCGACGTGCTTGGGGTCGGGGTCGCCCCGCCAGCGGATCATGAACCGCTCGGCGATGGTGCGGCCCTTGTCGACCTCGCTCTGCGGCACCATCGGCGTGGCCTGGCCGTGCGCCGACTGGCCGATGAACGAGATGGCCATGACCGAGGCGCGGGCGAGCTGCTCGCGGGCGGTGGCGTCGTCGATGTCGAGGAGCGGCTTGAAGCCCCAGACCGGGGCGAGCTGCGCGAGCGCCGACTGCACGTCGACCCGGATGTCGCCGGTGTGCACCGGCAGCGGGAAGGGCTCTGCGGGCGGGAGGCCGGGGTCGAGCTCGTCGTCGACGAGGAGGCCCCACACCTGGCCGAAGGAGACGCGGCCGACGAGGTCGTTGATGTCGACGCCCCGGTACCGGAGCGCGCCACCCTCCTTGTCCGGCTCGGCGATCTCGGACTCGAAGGCCACGACGCCCTCGAGCCCGGGCCGGAAGTCGGGGTCGTGCGCGGGGGTGGCGGTCATTGCTGCGGTGGTGCTCATGCGGACTCCGATCGTCGCTCGGCGCCTGTGGCGGGCGCGTTCATTGTGCACGTCATCGAGCGCGTCCCCCACGGCTCGTCCTCTTCGTGGCCGCGGTCTTCGCCGGGGCCTTCGTGGCGGTCGTCGCGGTGGGGGCGCTCGCGCCGATGTCCTTGGTCGCCGCGGCGGTGCCGCCGGTTCCCTGCGCGGCGTCCCCGCCGCCCGCGGCACCGGCCGCCCGGCTGGCCCGGCGGCCGCTCGAGCGCTGCCCGGGGACCTTGCGGTCACGCACGGCGACGGTGGTGAGGCCCTCGTCGCGGACGTCGAACAGGCCGCTGGCCTCGAGGAGGCGGCTCAGCTTGGCGTAGCCGTAGTTGCGGGGGTCGAACGAGCTCTGGTTGGAGATGTGGTTGCCCACGGTGCCGACCCGCGCCCATCCGGACTCGTCGGCCGCGCTCTCGACCGCACGGCGCAGGAGCGAGACGAGCTTCTGGTCGGCCCGCAGCTGCTCCGGCGGCACGCGCAGCGGGGCGCTGTCGGACTCCTCGCGGGTGCCCGTGTCGTCATCCGCCGCGTCCTCGTCGCGAGGGTCGCTGGTGCGCTCGGCGAGGCGGTCGAGGACGAGGAAGCGCGAGCACGCGCTCTGGAACGGCGCCGGCGTCTTGGCGTCGCCGAAGCCGTAGACCGCGACGCCGTGCTCGCGCAGGTGCATGACGAGCGGGGTGAAGTCGGCGTCGGAGCTGACGAGGGCGAAGGCGTCGGGGCGCTGGGTGTGCAGGATCTCCACGGCGTCGACCGCGAGGGCGATGTCGCTGGCGTTCTTGCCCTTGCTCGGGTCGAACTGCTGCACCGGCCGGATGCCGTGGTCGTGCAGGACGGCGGTCCAGGACTTCAGGCCCGACTTCGTCCAGTTCCCGTACGCGCGACGGATGCTCGTCTCCCCGAAGGCCGACAGCTCGGAGAGGATGACGTCGATGCGCGCCGCACGGGCGTTGTCGGCGTCGATGAGGAGCGCGATGCGCGCAGGGGAGTCCATGCCCCGGACCCTACGCCGGGCACCCCTCCCTCAGGCGCCGCCCTCCACCGCGTCCTACCGCCTAGTAGGTGGGGCGATCACCCCGCGTACCAGGCGGTAGGGCGCGCCACACCACCCCATGTACCGGGCGATAGGACGCGTCACGCCTCGCGGCGGGCCGGGCGGGGGCGCGGGCACCGGGGCGAGGGATGGTCGGTCGGGTCCGGCATGATCACCGGGTGCTGCGCTCCCACCTCCCGGACCTCACGCCGCTGCGGGAGAACCCGGAGTACCGGCGGCTGTGGACCGGGTTCACGCTCTCGAACGTCGGGTCGCAGATGGCGGTGGTCGCCATCGGGCTGCAGGTGTACGACCTCACCCGGTCCACCGCCGCCGTCGGGCTCGTCGGCCTGTTCGCGCTCGTGCCGCTCGTCGTCATGGGGCTGTACGGCGGCTCGCTGTCCGACCACCACGACCGCCGCCGCGTCGCCCTCGGGGCCAACCTCGTCGCCTGGGCGACCTCGATCGCCTGCGCCCTGCAGGCCTGGCAGGGCAACACCAGCGTGCTCCTGCTCTACGTCCTCGTCGCCGTGTGGAGCGGGGCCTTCGGGGTGAGCTCGCCGGCCCGCACGAGCATCTACCCGCGGATCCTCCCGCGCGAGCAGCTGCCCGCGGCCAACGCGCTCGGCGTCCTCGCGATGTCGGTGGCGATGATGGCCGGCCCCCTCCTCGCCGGCGTGCTCGTCGACTGGGGCGGCTTCCGCGCGGCCTACACGGTCGACGCCCTCGTGACCCTGGCCGCCCTGTGGGGGCTGTGGCGGCTGCGCCCGCTCCCGCCCGGGGAGCACGAGGAGGGCGAGAGCACCCGGGCCGGCTTCGGGTCGGTGGTCGACGGCTTCCGCTTCCTCGGCACCGCCCCCAACGTGCGGATGACGTTCGTCGCCGACATCGCGGCCATGCTCCTCGCCCAGCCGCGCGTCATCTTCCCCGCGGCCGGGACCGTCATCCTCGGCGGTGGCGCCAGCACCGTGGGCCTGCTCTACGCCGCCGCGGCCGTGGGGGCCGTGCTCGCGACCCTGCTGTCCGGACGGCTGGGCTCGGTGCGGCGGCAGGGCGTCGCCATCCTCGTGAGCATCGTCGGGTGGGGCGTCGGCATCGCCGGCCTCGGCGTGGCGCTGCTCGGGGCGAACGACTGGCTGACGCGCGACCAGGCGCTCGTGGGTGCCTTGGTGGCGATGGCGTTCGCGGGCGGGTCCGACGCGGTGAGCGCCGTGTTCCGCACGACGATCCTCCAGACCGCGGCGCCCGACCGGATGCGCGGGCGGCTCCAGGGCGTCTTCATCGTCGTCGTCGCCGGGGGCCCGCGGGTCGGTGAGCTCGTCGGCGGGGCGGTGGCCGAGCGGATCGGCGAGGGGTGGATGGCGGTGTGGGGCGGCATCGCCTGCGTCGTCGCGGTCGTGCTGCTGGCGGTGCGCCAGCCCGGCTTCATCCGGTACGACGCGCGCCACCCGACCCCCTGACCCGCGCCGTCGGGCGAAGGTGTGTGGACTCGCCGCGGATGCCCGGCGAGTTCACACACGTTCGGCGGGGTGGGGGCGTTGCCTACGATCGGGCCATGAGCGAGGTACGGGTCGACTACGACGGTGAGGGCCTGTCCGAGGACCAGCTCCTCGAGAGCCCCCTGGCGCAGGCGCGGGTGTGGTTCGACGCCGCGGTGGCGCGGGCCGCGGAGGCCGGCGACGTGCCGGAGCCGAGCGCGGTGTCTGTGGCCACGGTCGACGGCGACGGGCTGCCCAACGTGCGCACCGTCCTCCTGCGGGTCCTCGACGAGCGGGGCGTCGGGTTCTACACGGGACGGACGTCGGCCAAGGGGCACGAGCTCGGGGTGCACCCCGTCGCCGCGGTGTCGCTCACCTGGCCCTCGATGTTCCGCGCGGTCCGGTTCCGCGGGCGGGTGGAGGAGCTGGGGCGCGAGGAGGTCGGGGCCTACTTCCGGTCGCGGCCGTGGGGGTCGCGGATCTCGGCGTGGACCTCGCGGCAGTCCGAGCCGGTGGGCTCGCGGGCCGATCTCGAGGACGCGTACGTGCGCCTGGCGGAGCGGTGGCCCGACACCGGGTCGGAGGACGACGTCCCCGTACCGGACTTCTGGGGCGGCTACCTCGTCGTGCCCGACGAGGTGGAGTTCTGGGCCGGGAGGCGCAACCGGCTGCACGACCGGCTCGTCTTCACGCGGGTGGGCGAGGGCGGCCTCGGGACGCCGTCGGCCTGGCAGGTCGGGCGCCGCCAGCCCTGACCGATCGGCGGCGGTCGTTCACGGACGGTCGCGGAGAGCGTCGCGCAAGCGGGTCGCCTTGCGCCGCACCGAGGCCGAGCGGTGGTCCTGCTGCACCTCGAGCAGCGGCTCGACCTCGGCCGCCGCGACGTGGCCCTCCTGCGCGAAGGCGACCAGGGTCGCCATCGACCGGGCCGCGACGATCCAGTCGACGTCGGTCGTCGCGAGCCGCTGCTCCAGCCAGGCGATGGCGGTGGCGCGCTGGGCCGTGGTCAGCCCGAGCTCGCCGACCAGCTGGGCGACGTGCCACTGCACCGACGGCTGGTCGCTGGTCGTGAGCTCGGCGAGGACCCGCCCGACGTAGGGCCGGCCTCGCCCGGGGTCCTCGCGGACGAGCTTCTCGAAGGTGTCGACCGCTCGCATCCGGACCCAGGCGTCGTCGGCGCCGATGCACGCGAACAGCTCGTCGGTCCGTGACCCGTCGGCGCGCAGGAGGTCGAGGACCTCGCCCGCGCGGCCGAGGGAGTTGGTCCTCCCGCCGACGGCGAGCACGTCCTCGAACCGCTCCATCCGAGGAGGGTACGAGGCGGCCACGACCGGGGAGGGCGTCCTCAGACGCGGTGGACCTTGTGCGCCGCGGCCTGGGCCCGCGGCTTGACGACGAGGAGGTCGATGTTGACGTGGGCGGGGCGCGTCGCCATCCAGACGATGGCGTCGGCGACGTCGTCGGCGACGAGGGGGTCGGGCACCCCGGCGTAGACGCTGTCGGCGCGCTCCTGGTCGCCGCCGAAGCGGGTGAGGGAGAACTCCTCGGTGTGGACCATCCCGGGGGCGACGAGGGTGATGCGCACCGGCTGGTCGAACAGCTCGAGGCGCAGCGTCTCGGTCATCACGTGGACGCCGTGCTTGGCCGCGGTGTAGCCCCCGCCGCCCTCGTAGGCCGTGAAGCCGGCGACGGAACCGACGTTGACGACGACGCCCTCGCCGAAGGCCGCGACGAGCGCCGGGAGCAGCGCCTTGGTGACCCGCAGCGTGCCCAGGACGTTGCTGTCGTACATCGACTGCCAGAGGTCGACGTCGGCCTGCGCGACCGGCTCGAGGCCGAGGGCGCCTCCGGCGTTGTTGACGAGGACGTGGACCCGCTCGCCGGCCGCCTCGGCGAGGCGGGCGACGTCGGCGTCGGAGGTGACGTCGCAGGCGACGGCGACCCCGCCGATCTCCTCGGCGAGCGCCTCGACCCGGTCGGCCCGGCGGGCGGCGCACACGACTCGGAAGCCGCGGTCGGCCAGCAGGCGTGCGGTGGCCGCCCCGATGCCGCTGCTCGCCCCGGTGACGACGGCCGTGCGGCGCTCGTCGGGGACGGAGTCGAGCGTGACGACCGACTCGGCGAGGACGGCGGAGGCCGACCCCGTGGAGGTGAGGTCGTCGACGCCTCCGAACGCCGTGTCGGCGTCGCTGGGCTCGGTGGTGGGGTCGGTCATCTGCTCTCCCTCGGGCGGATCGTGGTGGGGTCGACGGCGACCCACGTCGCCTCGGCCCGGGCGAGGACCTCGCCGGAGGGCGACAGCAGGGCGCTGCCGCTGAGGTGGCGGCGCCCCTGCGACCCACGCTGCCACGCGAGGACGACGTGCGGGGTGCCCGTCTCGGGGAGGGCGTGGAGGCGGGCGGTCATCGTGCCCAGGACCATGGGACGCCCCGCGATGCCGGCCGACCAGCCGCCGGGGCAGTCGAGGGCGGCCCACACGAGCGGGACGTCGGCCTCCTCGTCGGGGGTCCAGGTGGTGGCGTAGCGGCCGGTGCCGTCGGCGAGCGGGCCGGGGCGCAGGCAGAGGCCGTCGCCGGGCTGGCGGGCGGTGCCGCAGGAGAAGCAGGTGGGGAAGGGGTGGTCGGCCAGCCCCTCGTAGCGGTCCTCGGCATCCCGGGCCTGCTCGACCGTGACGGTGCCGGGGACGGCGTCCTCGAGGTCGGGGGCGGCGGTGGCGGTGGCGACGACGTGCTCGCGGTCGAGGAGGCGGACGGTGACGCCCGGGCCGTGGTCGGGGTCGCGGACGATCTCGCTCGTCAGGGTGAGGGTGCGCTCGAGCGGTGGGGGAGAGGAGAGGCGCACCGACACGGCCGGGCGACCCGGGGTGGTGGGGACGGCCCGCGCGACGGCACCGCTCACCCAGCCGCCGTTGCCCGACTCCGGGGGGCCGCAGTAGCGGCTGGGGATGCTCAGCTCCATCGGGCCAACCTACCGGCGGAACGCGATATCTTGACGTCAAGATATCGACGGCGGGCGGGAGGGAGGGCGCGTGGCGGAGGAGTTCACCCTGCGGCGGATCGCGGTCCCCGCGTTCGGGCCGTCGGCGATCTGGTCGATCGGCGCCGGGGCCGTCCTGCCGGTGGTGGCCCTCAGCGCCCGCGACCTCGGCGCCCCCGTCGGCCTCGCGGCCCTCTTCGTCGGCCTGGCCACCCTGTCGGAGTTCGCCGCCGCCATCCCGGCCGGCGTGGTCGTCGAGCGGATCGGGGAGCGGCGCGCCCTGGTCCTCGCTGGCGTCGCCGATGCCGCGGCCTGCCTCCTCGCCCTCCTCGCACCCTCGCTCTGGGTGCTCGGGCTCGCGGTCGTCCTCACCGGACCCTCCGGCGCCGTCTTCCTCCTGGCGCGCCAGTCCTACCTCACCGGCGCGGCCCCGGTGCACCTGCGGGCGAGGGCCATGTCGACCCTCGGCGGCGTCACCCGCATCGGCCTCTTCCTCGGCCCGCTCGTCGGCGCGCCGGTCGTGGCGCACTGGGGACCGCGCAGCGCCTTCGCCATCGCCGTCGTCGCCGGGCTGCTCGCCGCCGCGCTGGCCGCGTGGTCGAGCGACCTCGGCCCCCGCGGCAGCGGACCGACCACCGCGCAGGACCGCGTGCCGGTGCGGGAGGTGGTCCGCCGCCACCGCCGGGTCCTGCTCACGGTGGGGCTGGGTGTCCTCGGGATCGGGCTGGCGAGGTCGGCCCGCGTCGTCGTCGTGCCTCTGTGGGCCGAGCACGTGGGGCTCACCGCCGCGCAGACGTCCCTGGTCTTCGCCGCCGCCGCGTTCGTCGAGGTCGTCCTCTTCTGGCCCGCCGGCACCGTCATGGACCGCCACGGCCGGGTCTGGGTCGCGGTGCCGGTGGCCGTGCTGGTGGGGCTCGGCCTCGTCGTCCTGCCGCTCACCACGACCCTCGTCGGCGTCGCCGTGGTCACCCTGCTCATGGGCGTGGGCAACGGGCTGGGCTCGGGCATCGTCATGACCCTCGGCGCCGATGCCGCGCCCCGGGCCGGGCGCGCGCCCTTCCTCGGGGTGTGGCGGCTGCTCAGTCTCGTGGGCCACAACGGGGCGTCGGTCGTCGTCGGGGCGGTGGCCGCCGTGGCCTCCATCGGCACGGCGAGCGTCGTCGTCGGCGTCCTCGCCCTGGCGGGTGGTGGCTGGCTCTGGCGGTGGCTCCCCGAGCACGACCCCCGCCGCCTCGCCGGGCCCCCGGGCACCGGCGCCGGGGAGTAGCGGGGCCCGGCGTCGGCGCGCCACCGTAGGCTTACCGCTGTGACCGACCTCATCGACACCACGGAGATGTACCTGCGCACCATCTTCGAGCTCGAGGAGGAGGGCATCACCCCCCTGCGCGCCCGCATCGCCGAGCGCCTGGGCCACTCCGGGCCCACGGTCTCCCAGACCGTCGGGCGGATGGAGCGCGACGGTCTGCTGCACGTCGCCGGCGACCGCCACCTCGAGCTCACCGACCACGGCCGCCTGCTCGCCACCCGCGTCATGCGCAAGCACCGCATCGCCGAGCGGCTCCTCGTCGACGTCATCGGCCTCGAGTGGGAGTTCGTCCACGACGAGGCCTGCCGTTGGGAGCACGTGATGTCCGAGCGGGTCGAGCGCAAGATCCTCGAGATCCTCCCCGACCACGCCCTCTCGCCCTACGGCAACCCGATCCCCGGGCTCGAGGAGCTGGGCGACCTCGGCGAGCGCATCGACTTCCGCCTCGGCCTCACCACCCTCGACGAGGTCGCCACCGACCAGCTCGCCACCGTCGTCGTCCGCCGCATCGGCGAGCCGGTGCAGGTCGACGGCGAGGCCCTGGGCCTGCTCACCGCCGCCGGCCTGATGCCCGGCCAGCCGGCCCGCGTGCGCCGCGACGGCACACGCGTGGTCGCCTTCCGCGACGGCGCCGAGGAGTCCACCGGCGTCTCGCTGCCCAGCGACATCGCCTCGCACGTCTTCGTCCAGGCGACCTGACGCCCCGGGCGTGACCTGAGAGAACCCACAGGCAGCCAGCCCGGACGACGAATCCGCAGGTCAGCGCCCTGCGGCCGCGAAACACCCCCCCGGCGGGGCCTTCGACACGCGTCTCACTGCCCGTTACCGGAATGTGACTCTCCGCGGGTCCGTGGCCTACGGTGGTCGGAGATCAGTACCCGCCCCGGAAGGCAACTCACCCGTGACACGTCATCGTGCCCCCGGTCGACGCCGCGCTCCAGGTGCAGTACGTCGTCTCCCTGACGGCTTCTCGCGCCTCAGCGCGTCGTGGGCCGTCAAGTCCGTCGCCAGCCTGTGCGTCGTCGGCGGAGCAGCCGCCGCGCTCGCCCTGCCCGTCGGTGCCGAGCCCGGCGCAGCAGCGCTGAGCCTGCCCGTCGCCACGACCTCCGCGGTCGAGGGACGTGCCGCCGGCCTCGCCGCCTCGCGCTCCGCCGCCCGCGCCGCGCAGGCCCCCCAGCCGGCCGTCTCGGCCCCCGCCGACGCCGCGCCCGCCGCCCCCGACCAGGTCGGGATCTTCGGCGTCAAGGCCGTCGCGAAGCCCAAGCCGAAGCCCAAGGCCACGGCGACCGAGTCCGCCTCGTCGGGTGGCGACACCTCCGCCCCCAAGGTCACCGGCATCTCGGCCAAGTGCAGCGGTCTGGGCCTCACCAACCGCGCGGCCATCCTGTGCACCGCGGTCCAGAAGAAGTTCGGCCTCGCGTCGATCGGTGGCTACCGGCCCAACGCCGGCGAGCACAGCACCGGCCAGGCCGTCGACTTCATGACGGGCGGCTCCAGCTCCACCGGTGACGCCGTCGCCGCGTTCGTCCTGGCCAACGCCAGCACCTACAACGTCAAGTACGTCATCTGGCAGCAGCGCTACCGCGAGCCCGGCGGCTCGTGGGAGATGATGGAGGACCGTGGCTCGCCCACCGCGAACCACATGGACCACGTCCACGTCACCGTCAACTGACGTCCGGCGCCTCGAGCGCTCATAGCCGAAGGGCCCCCACCGCGCGCGGTGAGGGGCCCTTCGTCGATTCACAGTTACCGATTTGTGACATTGGGGCGGGTGCGTGTTACGTTCGAAGAACCTCCCTCCCCCGAGGAAGGTCCTCGTGCCGGATCGCCGAATCCTGCCTCCGCGCAACGAGGTCGAACGCACCGCCTGGCAGGGGCGGGGGAACCACCGATTCACGGGGCACGGCAGCCAGCCGAGCTCCTCGGGGTGAAGCCGGACGCGGCAGGACCGCGCCGGCCGGGCAACCTCAGCCCGAACCCGACAGCTCACCCCGTAGGCGCTGAGAGGTCCACACCGTGTCCAACGACTCCCGCGTGGGGCGGCATCGTGCTGCCACGCGCTACAGCCCCGTCCTCGAGCTGACGACGATCGCCCGCTCCGCCGGCCAGACCGGCGTCAAGGCGTCCGCCTTCCTCGCCGCCTCCGGCGGCCTCGTTGCCACCTTCGCGCTCCCGGCCTCCGCGGCCGCCCACCAGCCGACGCAGACCGCGCACGTCGCCGCCCCGGCGCGCGCCGCCGTGGCGCTCACCCCGGCCGTCGTCGCCCCGGCCGCCGAGGCGCCCGTGGCCACCCCCGGCGTCGGTGTCTCCGGCGTCACGGCCGTCGCGAAGCCCAAGCCCAAGCCCCGCGCGGCCGTCCGCACGGCCATCGCCCAGCGGTCGGCCTCGGGCACCGCGAGCCGCAGCGCGTCGCGCGTGTTCTACACCGGTCCGCAGAGCTCGAGCGCGATCGTCAACATCGCCCGGCAGTACCTCGGGATCCCGTACAAGTACGGCGGCGACGACCCGTCGGGCTTCGACTGCTCGGGCTTCACCTCGTACGTGTTCCGCAAGGCCGGCATCTCCATCCCGCGCACCGCGTCGGCGCAGCAGGACGCCGCCCGCCCGGTGAGCGACCCCCAGCCCGGCGACCTCGTGTTCTTCGGCTCCCCGGCCTGGCACGTCGGCATCTACACCGGCCACGGGATGATGATCGACTCCCCGCGCGAGGGGAAGTCGACCTCCGAGCGCCCGATCTTCGACGGCGTCAGCGGGTACGGCCGCTTCTGAGCCACCCCCTCAGCGCACGACACGGCGCCCCGGACCCCAGCGGCCCGGGGCGCCGTCCGTCGTCTCCCGTCGCTCAGCGCCCGTGGTGGGCGAGCGCGGCGGTGAAGGCGTCGAGCAGGGGCGTCGAGAACAGGACGAACCGCACGAGGTCGATCCCCGGGGCGGCGTCGGTGTCGGCGAGGACCGTGGCCACCGCCACCTCGGCGACGTCCGCGGCCGCCCAGCCGTAGGCCCCGGCGCTGACCGCCGGGAACGCCACCGAGCGGGCCCCGACCTCCCGGGCCACGGCCAGGCTGCTCACGAAGCACGACGCCAGCAGGGCCGGGTCGGTCTGGCCGCGGTTGCGGTTCGGACCGACGGTGTGGATGACGAAGCGCGCTGCGAGCGCCCCGCCGCCGGTCGCGACCGCGTCGCCGACGGCGAGGCCGTCCCGGTGCGTCGTGCGGCGCAGCCGCCGGCACTGCTCGAGGAGCGCCGGCCCCGCGGCCGCGTGCAGGGCCCCGTCGACACCGCCGCCGCCGAGCAGCGTGGAGTTGGCGGCGTTGACCACGGCGTCGACGTCCTGCCTCGTGAGGTCGCCGCGGACCGCCTCGATGGTCGTCATCCCGGCAGCGTAGGAGCCGACGAGGGGTGGAGGGGGCCCAGCCGTTCGGCCACGTCGGCCCCGTTCACCCCACCTGCACCTGCGAGCATCGCCATACTGGTGCTGCAGGGGCGTCGGTGGTGTCCGCAGTCGGAGAGGCGCTCAAATCCCGTGGTCGGCAGAACAGCGGCATTCGCCGTGGCCTACGCGCTCGCGATATTCGTGGGGCGGCTCACCGTGCTGCCCGAGACCGGTCTGGCCCTGTTCTGGCCGGCCGCCGGTGTCGGGGTCGCGTGGGCGATGTTCGCGACCTCGAAGCGCGAGCTCGTGCCGATCGGGGTCCTCGTCTGGGTCATGTCCGCCACGGGCATGGCGCTCACCGGCACCCCCCTCGACGTCGCCCTCGTCATCGGCGTCGCCAACGTCGTCTCGGCGGTGGGCACCGCGCGCCTCTACACCTGGCTCACCGACCGCTACGGCACCGTGCCGGCCACGTGGACGAGCACGGCGTCCCCGCCACTGCGCCGCCTGGGCGACGTCGTGCGCTTCCTCGTCGCCGCCGGCGCGGCCGTCGCCGCGAGCTCGCTGGTCGGCATGCTCGCCCTCCTCCTCGGCGACATCCCCGTCAGTGGCCAGACGGGCCTGAGCTGGATCCTGCGCAACGGCGCAGCCGTGGTCGTCATCGCGGGCACCGCGCTGGCGATGCGCGGCGCCCGCGGCCTGGTGACCCGGCGGCACGTCGCCGAGGCGCTGCCCGTGCTCGTCACGGGGCTGTGCGTGCTCTGGCTCGTCTTCGGGCCCGGTCGCACGGTGTCGCTGTCGTTCCTGCCCCTGGCCGTCCTCGTCTGGGGCGGCCTGCGCCTGCCGGTGCCGCTCGCGGCCCTGCAGGGGGCGGTCACCGCCCTGGTCACGCTCGTCCTCGTCCTGGCCACCCCGGGCGGCCCCTTCGGCGACGTCGGCGACATCAGCGGCCAGGCCCTGACCCTGCAGGCCTTCATGATGCTCGCCACCGTGCTCACCCTCGTGCTCTCCACGGTGCAGTGGGAGCGCGACCGGCTCGTCGAGGACGTCGCCGCCGCCGGTCGCACCGCGCGCCGCCAGGCCGAGGACCTGCGCGTCATCACCGAGACCATCCCCGACGCGCTCATCGTCATGGACTCCGACGGTGCCGTGGTCCTGCACAACAACGCCGCACTCCGGTGGCTGGCCGTGACCCGCGACGACGAGACCGGCCGCCTCGACGCCTACGTCGCGCCGCCCCGCCGCCGCTCCGACGGCCACCTCCTGCCGGCCGAGGAGCGTCCCTCGCTGCTCGCGCTCGCCGGCGAGAACGTGCGCGGGCTCGTCGTGGAGGCCGACGACCTCGTCACGGGGCAGCCGCGCCTGGTGTCGGTGGATGCCGCGCCGCTCCTCGACAGCGTGACCGACGTCCCCGACCGCGCCCTGCTCGTCCTGCGCGACGTCACCGACGAGCACCGCCGCCTCGACGACGTCGAGGCCGCCCACGCCCGCTCCGAGCGGCTCATCGCCGACGCCCCGCACGGCGTGGCCGTGCTCGACATGGCCGGGATCGTCCTGCAGGCCAACGAGTCCCTCGCGGCCCTCGCCGGGCGCACGGTCGAGGAGGTCGTGGGCCACCCCCTCGACGAGCTCGCGCCCGACAACCGCGGCGAGATCGGCCTGCACCTGCGCCGCGTCAAGGCCCACCCGGGCTCGCGCGTCGTCGGCGAGTGGACCATCCCGGGCTCCGGCCACGAGGACGTCCACGTCGCGCTGACCAGCCGGGTCATCTCCTCGCAGGACGGCGGCGACGCCGTCATCCTGCTCAACGTCGTCGACCTGTCCGAGCGGCGCCGCTACGAGCAGAAGCTCGCGCACCTCGCCGACCACGACGTCCTCACCGGGCTGCCCAACCGGCGCCGGTTCGACGTCGCCCTCGAGGAGCACCTCGACCGGTGTGCCCGCAGCGGCCCCCGAGGCGCCCTGCTCCTCATGGACCTCGACCACTTCAAGGAGGTCAACGACACCCGCGGGCACGACGCCGGTGACGAGCTCATCGTCTCGGTCGCGGCCGTCCTGCGCGGGTCGCTGCGCGAGTCCGACCTCGTGGCCCGTCTCGGCGGCGACGAGTTCGCGATCCTCCTGCCCGACGCCGACCGCTCGGGCGCCGCCCAGGTGGCCGACTCCATCGTCGAGCGGGTGCGCGACAACAGCCGCACGATGGAGGGCGTCAACCGCCGCGTCACCGCCAGTGTCGGGGTGGTCACCTTCGCGGCCGCCCAGGAGCGCAACATCGACGTCCTCGCGCTCGCCGACATGCTCATGTACGACGCCAAGGACGCCGGCCGCGACCGCTGGGCGGTGCTCGACGAGAGCATGGCCATCCAGCCCCGCTCCGGCGCCCGGATGGAGTGGAAGACCCGCATCGAGGCCGCCCTGGAGAACGACGCCTTCGAGCTGTTCCTCCAGCCGCTGCTCCACCTCGACACCGGCAAGGTCACCGGCTGCGAGGCGCTCATCCGCCTCGTCGACCGCGACGAGCCCGTCTCGCCCGGCGCCTTCATCGGCGTCGCGGAGCGCAACGGCCTCGCCCCGCAGATCGACGCCTGGGTGGTCCGCAACGCCGTCGACATGCTCGCCCGGCTGCTCAAGGTCGACCCCGACATGCGTCTGGGCATCAACCTGTCGGCGCACTCCATCGGCAACCCCTCGATCTCGCTCACCCTCGAGCGCCTGCTGCGCGAGCGCGGCGTCGACGCGAGCCGCCTCGTCGTCGAGGTCACCGAGACCGCCGCCGTGTCGGACGTGCGCGCGGCCCGCCGCTTCGCCGAGCCGCTGCGGGCGCTCGGGGTCGAGTTCGCCCTGGACGACTTCGGGGCCGGGTACGGCTCCTTCTACCAGCTCAAGCACCTGTCGTTCGACTCGATCAAGATCGACGGCGAGTTCGTCAAGGGCGCCCACGAGTCGGCGGTCGACCGCGCCATCCTGCGCTCGGTCATCGGCATCGCCCGCTCCCTCGGCAAGCGCACCGTGGCCGAGTTCGTCTCGGACGAGGGCGCGCTCAGCGTCGTGCGCGAGCTGGGCGTCGACTTCGCGCAGGGCTACCTCATCGGCGAGCCGCTGCCGTTCGAGAAGTTCGTCGCCACCCACCTCATGGGCGAGACCGCCGTGTGGCTCGGCCTCCCGGCGGTCGAGGACGACGGCCGCCCCCACCCCGCGCTGACGCTGGGCTGAGGACGCCCGCGGTCGCGGCCGTGACCTTGGACGACGCCGGAGCCGCGGCTCTACAGTGAGCCGTGGCCAGCTCGGGACACATCCTCGTCGTCGAGGACGACGAGCGCATCGGTTCGACCCTCCTGCGAGCCCTGACGGGCAGCGGGTACGACGCCCGGTGGGAACGCACGGGCCGTGACGGGGTCGCCGCGGCCACCCAGCGGCGTCCCGACCTCGTCCTGCTCGACCTCGGCCTCCCCGACGCCGACGGGCTCGACGTCTGCCGTCGCCTGCACCACGACGACCCCACGCTCGACATCGTCATGATGACGGCCCGCGACCTCGAGCTCGACGTCGTCGTCGGCCTCGACGCCGGGGCCGTCGACTACGTGACCAAGCCGTTCAAGCTCGCCGAGCTGCTCGCCCGCATCCGGGCCCAGCTGCGCCGGGCCGAGGTCCACGAGCCCGCCACGGCCGTGCTCGGCGACCTCACGGTGGACGCGGCGGCGCGGCGGGCCTGGCTCGGGGACGACGAGCTCGAGCTGCGGGCCAAGGAGTTCGACCTCCTCGCGCGGCTCGTCGCCGACGCGGGCCGCGTCGTCTCGCGCGAGACGCTGATGGACGACGTGTGGGACGAGAACTGGGTGGGCTCGACCAAGACCCTCGACTTCCACATCGCGGCCCTGCGGCGCAAGGTCGACGGCGCCGGCGGGGCCAGCCGCATCACCACGCTGCGCGGGGTGGGCTACCGGCTCGAGACGCCGTGAGGCGGCGGGTCCTCACGGCCATCCTGTCGGTGACGGCCGTGGCGATCGTGCTCTTCGCGGTCCCCCTCGCGGTCGTCGTGCGCCAGCTGGTCGACGAGGACGCGGCCCTGCGGGTGGAGCGCGAGGCGGTCCTGGCCGCCCGGGAGGTCCCCGCCGACTTCGCGACGAGCGACGACCCGGTCGAGCTGCCGGAGAGCGCAGACGCCATCACGCTCGGGCTCTACTCGCCCGACGGTCGGCTCGTCGCCGGGGCGGGACCGGAGCCGGTGGAGGAGGCCGTGCTCGGCGCACTCGGCAACCGCGTCGTCGAGGCGCGCCTCGACGACGCGCGCCTCGTGGCCGTCCCGGTCGCCTCCGACGAGCAGGTCATCGGCGTGATCCGCGCCGCGCAGCCGACCTCGGAGAGCGACGCGCGCTCGCGGACGATCCTCGGCGTGCTCGCGGCCAGCGCGGTCGGGGTGCTCGCCGTCGGGGCGGTCATCGGCTCACTGCTCGCGGGCCGGCTCGCCACCCCGGTGCGCCGGCTGCGCGACGCGGCCGTCGACCTCGGGCAGGGGAGGTTCGGGGTGGAGGTGCCGCCGAGCCGGATCCCCGAGCTCGACGAGGCGGCCGCCGCGATGACGGTCACCGGCCGCCGCCTCGAGGACCTCCTGGCGCGGGAGCGGTCGTTCAGCGACGACGCGTCGCACCAGCTGCGCACCCCGGTGGCCGGGCTGCGCGCCGCCCTCGAGACCGAGCTCGCCTTCCCCCGCGAGGACCGCACGGTGGTGCTGCGCGAGGCCCTCGAGGACGTCGACCGCCTCGAGCTGACCATCACCGAGCTGCTGAGCATCGCGCGCGTCCCACAGGCGGGTGACGCCACGGTCGACCTCGCCGACCTCGTCGCCGACGTCGCCCCGGCCTGGCGCCGACGGCTGGAGGGGGAGGGACGGCACCTCGCGCTCGCCCTGCCCGACGGGCTGCCGGCCGTGCACGGCGACCCGGCCATGGTCCGCCACGTCCTCGACGTCCTGCTCGACAACGCCCTGCGCCACGGGGCGGGTGAGGTGCGGGTGTCGGCCACCATCGACGCCGACGAGGTGACCGTGAGCGTGGGGGACGGGGGACCCGGCTTCACCGACCGCGACGGGGAGCCGACCGCCACGCCCGGCACCGACGGCCGTCCGCACGGCCTCGGGCTGCCCCTGGCCCGCCGCTACGCGGAGGCGATGGGCGGGCGGCTCGTCCTCCCCGCGGAGCCGCCCGCGCACGTCGACGTCGTCCTGCGCCGCGTCGACGCCTGACCTCCCGGCGCAATGCTGGTCGGCCGCTGGCCGTGCGCTGGCCTCCTCCTGGCCGACCCCTCCCTAGCGTCGTTCACGAGGATGACGGGGAGACGAGGAGGACGCCATGGCCGCACCGGCGATCGAGCTCCGCGCACTGGGCCACCGCTACGACGGGCAGCCGGTGCTGCGCGACATCGACCTCACCATCGAGGCCGGGGAGGTCTTCGGGTTCCTCGGCCACAACGGGGCCGGGAAGACGACCACCGTCAACATCCTCACCACGCTCATCCGCCCGACGTCCGGGTCGGCGCAGGTCTGCGGCCACGACGTCGTCACCGCCCGCCACGAGGTCACGGCCTGCATCGGCTACCTCCCGGCGGAGGTCCGGATGTACGGGCACCTCACCGCCTCGGAGAACCTCGAGTTCCTCGCCACGCTGTCCGGCGTCGCCAACCCCCGCCGGGCAGCGCGGGACACCCTGGGCTACCTCGACTGCGCCGACCTCGCCGACCGCCGGGTGGGCACCTTCTCCACCGGCATGCGTCAGAGGGTCGGGATCGCCCAGGCGATCGTCCACCGGCCGCGCGTGCTCTTCCTCGACGAGCCCACAGCGGGTCTGGACCCGTTCGGGGTACGGCAGCTGCGCGAGACGGTGCTGCGGCTCAACGCCGACCTCGGGATGACGGTCTTCATGAACACCCACCTGCTCAGCGAGGTCGCCAAGGTGTGCACGACGATCGGGGTCCTCAACCAGGGCGAGCTCGTCTACAAGGACTCCATCGAGGAGACGACCCGCCGCTTCCCCGACGAGGCGTCCCTCGAGGACATCTACGTGCGGATGGGGGGTGCGCCCGCGTGATCATCGCCGTCACCACCCACCGGCTGCGGGTGCTGCAGCGGCAGCGTGTCGTGGCGGCCGTCGGGGCCACCCTGCTCGTGGCCACGGCGCTCGCCGGGGTGCTCGGGTGGTCGAGCCACCAGACCATCGTGCGCGTGTACGACGAGGCGGCCCGGCTGCTGCAGTCCACCGGTCGGCCGGCCCCGCCGAACCCGTTCCTCCTCAAGCCGACCCTGTCGGCCCTGTCGAACATGGTCGTCTACGTCCCGCTGGTCGGGGCGCTCCTCGCCCTCGTGCTGGGCCACGTGAGCCTCGCCGACGACGAGAGCAGCGGACTGGGGCGGCTGCTCTTCTCGCGCGCGGTCAGCCGCACCCAGTTCGCCCTCGGCACGGTGCTCAGCGTCGCGCTGGTCCTCCTCGCGGTGCTCGCGGCGAGCCTGGCCGTCAGCCTCGTGTCGCTGCTGCTCGTCAACGGCGCGTTGTCCGCCGATGACCTCGGGCGCCTCGTCGTGTTCTTTGGGCTCGCGTGGCTCTACCTGCTGGTGTTCGGCCTCGTCGGGATGGTGACCGTCCTCCTCACGCGCAGCCGGGCCCTGGCCCTGCTCCTGGCGATCGGCGTCTGGCTCGTCGTCACCTTCGCGGTGCCGCAGCTGACGTCCGGGCTGCGTCCCGTGCAGTCCCTCAACCCGGTCACCGAGCCGGTCGGCACCTCCCAGCTGTTCTTCGAGGTCACGGCACGCGCGCGGCCGCTGTCCGTCGTCGAGCAGTTCAAGACGGCGTCGGCCGTGGTGCTCGATACCGCCCCGACCGAGCCCGTGGGCACGACCCTGGTGCGGGTGCTGCCCATCGCCGCCCTGGCCGGCCTCCTGCTGCTCGCCGTCCTGCGGCTCGTCGGGTCGCACGACTGGTCGAGGAGCGCCTCCGATGAGTGAGGCGAGCCGCCGCGTGCTGGCCGTCGCCCGCCACGAGTACCGGGCGGCGGTCCGGAGCCGCATCCTGCTCGTCCTCGTCGTCCTGCTCGTCACCGTCACGGCCGTCTCCGTGCACAACGCGACGGAGGGGTACGCCGCGCAGGTCGCCGAGTACGAGGCCTACCGCGCGGCCGCACAGGCGGCCGGGCTCGACCGGATCGCGCCCTCGCCGCTCGCGCCGATGTCCCTGCTGCAGGGCGCCTTCGAGTACCTCGAGATCATCGGCGCTGTCATCGCCATCGCGATGGGCTACCTCACCGTCTCGCGCGAGCGCACCAACCGCACGCTGCCGCTCCTGCGCTCGCGCCCGCTGACCTCCCGCGAGCTCGCCACCGGTGGGTTCCTCGGCGCGATGGCCCTGTTCGCCACCCTCACCCTCGCCACCGCGGTCGTCGGCGTCGTCGGTGTGGGCATCGGGGGACAGGACTGGATCTCGCCCGCCGAGGCCGGCCAGCTGGCGCTCGCGTACCTGGCGACCCCGCTCTACCTCGGGGCGTTCTACTGCCTCGGCGCCGTCGCGGCGGCGCGGTCGCGCAACGCGGCCAACGGGCTCACCGCGGCGCTGGGCATCTGGCTGGCGGTCGTCCTCGTGCTGCCGCAGATCGGCGACACCATGGACGCCGACAACCAGCTGCCGGGAGGGCTGTTCCAAGCCCTCACCCTCGACCACGACGGCGAGGTGGCGGTGCTCGCGCACTTCACCGGGTACGAGAAGGTCCGCACCGGGGTCGAGGAGCTCTCCCTGTCCAAGCACTACGAGCGCTTCGCCTTCGCCATGGCCGACGTCAAGGAGCGCTACCGCCCCTACGACCTCGGGTGGCTGCTCCACGAGAAGCGCCACGACATCTGGTGGCTCCTCGGCTACCCGGTCGTCATGTTCCTTCTCCTGCGCCGCGCGTTCAGGACCCAGCCGCTCATCCCCTCGGGAGGTACCCCATGACCCCGTTGCCCAGCCCCGTCCCCGGGAGGACGCGCCACGCGGCGCTCGCGGTGGGCCTGGCCACCGGCCTCGTGCTCGCCTCCGGCTGCACCAGCGAGCCGGCGGCCGACGCGGGGACGCCGACCGCGTCCTCCACCCCGGTCGAGACGGCCAGCACCGGTGGCCCGGAGGTGACCGGCTCGCCCGAGCCCTCGCCCACGAAGGCGCCCCCCAGCATCTCGCCGGTGCTCCCGGTGAAGCAGAACCCGATCGCCAACACGTCCACCGTGAAGGCGCTCGCCATCGAGAAGGTGCTCGTCGAGGACAACAAGGCCCGGTCCGGGAAGGACGCCCCCGACCACCTCGAGATCACCCTGCGCAACACCGGGTCCGCAGCCCTGACCGCCTTCGAGGTCTTCTACACCTTCCGCGACCCGAAGACGAAGGAGGCCGAGAGCTACTACGTGGCCCTGCCCGCGTCGTTCACGATCCCCGCCGGAGGGCGACGGCTCGCCCACTTCGACACCGAGAAGGGCACCGACCACTTCCCCGTGAACAAGTTCTCGCTGTACTACACCGACCGGAACGCCCTCGACGTCGCGGTGGAGGTGGCGGCGGTCGACGCGGCCACCGCGAAGGCCACCACGAAGAAGGACGCCGGCGGCGCGGAGGAGGCCGACTGAGGCCGGCTCCTCCCGCGACACGCCCCGGGTGACCAGGCGGGGGAATGGCCCGATCGGGTCATGGGATCGGGTGCGGGACAGGCGTAACGTCCCACAGCAGCCGCCGGTGTCGAGGCGGCTGTCCTACGACGCAGGGGTAGGTCATGGCATCACGACACGGGTTCGTCGCATGGTTCGTCGCCGCAGGTGTGGCCGCGCTGGGGGCGGTGGCGGCGGCCCCCGCGGGGGCGGACAGCCCGTCGTCCCCGTACGTCGTGGCCAGGGTCGGGAGCACCTCGACCTACACGGCCACGCCGGCCTCGGGCCCCACCCTCACCGGGTCCCTGAAGTCGGTGGTCCAGACCGCGGCGACCGGCCTCACCCAGGGCGGCGGTGGGACGATCCGGTTCGGCGCCGGGACCTTCGACCTCGGCGGCACCTGGTGGGAGTTCTACGACCTCTACGGCGTGACCTTCGAGGGCGCGGGCATGGGCGTCACGGTCATCACCAACAACGCGAGCAACGCCACCGACACCGAGCCGTTCGACATGACGGCCAGCGACCGCATCACCATCCGCGACCTCACGGTCCGCGCGGGTGGGCCGCTGCGGTCGACGAGCGACGCCATCGACTTCGACGGTGGCGACTTCGTCGTCATCGAGCGCGTGGAGGTCTCCGGCTCCCGGGCCCGCGGCATCATCTTCGACGGCAAGGGCGGGGGCTCGATCACGCACGCCGACGACAACGTCGTGCGCGACTGCTACGTCCACGACGTGCCCGGCGACGGCGTCGAGCTGCTCGCGTCCAGCCGCAACCTCGTCGAGGGGTGCCGGATCGTCGACGTCGGCGGCTACGGCGTGCGGGTCGGCAAGTCCTCGACCCAGGCGACCCAGCCGAACAAGCCGTCCGACGAGAACACGGTGCGCGGCAACACGATCGACCAGGCCGGGCGTGACGGGATCTTCGTCAACAGCAGCAACCGCAACCGGATCCTCGCCAACCGCGTGACGAACAGCGCCGACGACGTGTCGAGCCGCGACGGCATCCGGATCTCGGCGAACGACTCGCGGCCGTGCAACAACAACGTCGTGCGCACGAACGTGGCCACCGACACCCAGGCGACCAAGACGCAGGCGTGGGGGCTGAACATCACCAGCTCGCAGTGCGTCGGGACGGTCGTCGGCAGTGACAACGACTTCACCGGCAACAAGGCCGGCACGATCAAGAACTCCGGTACCGCAACGATCTTCGAGCAGGGCAACGCCCACCCGGCGGTGGCGGCGGGACCCGACCAGTCGACGTCGGTCTCGGCCGGGCTGGCGCTGGACGCCACCGTGACCGACGACGGGCCGGCCCCCCTGACGACCGCCTGGGAGCGGCTCTCGGGCCCGGCGGCGGTGACCTTCGACGACCCCGCGGCGATCGACACCACGGCCCACTTCACGCTGGCCGGCACCTACACGCTGCGCCTCACGGCCACGGACGGTGCGGGCCTCGCCGGCGCCGACGACGTCGTCGTGACGGTGTTCCCCAGCGGCACGACGACCCTCTCCGTCCCGATCACGGTCGGGCTCGACGACGCCGAGGAGCGCGACGGCGGGACGGTCTCCCGGTCGAGCTCGGACCTCGAGCTGGTCACCGACGCGGTGGTGCAGGTCGTCGGGCTCCGGTTCCCGGCGCTCCAGGTGCCCCGCGGCGCCACCGTGACCAGTGCCTCCGTGCAGTTCACCAGCCAGGCCGTGACGACGGCCGCGACCTCCCTCGCGGTCCGGGTGCAGCTGACCGGCAACGCGGCACCGATCTCGGGGAACGCGTTCAACCTGTCCAACCGGCTGGCCGGCTCGACCGCCCCCGTCGCGTGGTCGCCGGCTCCGTGGTCCGTCGTCGGCGCGCAGGGGAGCGAGCAGCGCACCCCCGACCTGGGGGCCGGGCTGACCCAGGTCGTGGCCCGTGGTGACTGGACCAGCGGCAACGCCGTCGTCGTGCTCGTGACCGGGACGGGTCGCCGCACCGCCTGGGCGTACGACGGCAACGCGGCGGCGGCTCCCGTTCTCCACCTCACGTACACCCTTCCGTGACAGCCGGTTCGATGACGAGCGCCGTGCACTCAGGCGGATTAGACGGCTCCGCGCTGCGGCTGGTCGCCTTCGACCTCGACGACACCCTCGCTCGCTCGAAGTGCGCCATCGAGCCGGACATGGCGCGGGCGCTGATCGCCCTCCTCGCCCGCCACGCCGTGCTCGTCATCTCCGGCGGCAACACCGAGCAGTTCCGCACCCAGGTGCTCGGGCAGCTCCCGGACGACCCGGTCCTCGACCACCTGCACCTGATGCCGACCTGCGGTACCCGCTACCTGCGCCGCGAGGAGGGTGCGTGGACGCAGGTGTACGCCCACGACCTCGACCCCGCGGCCCGGGACGCCGCGGTCGCGGCTCTCGAGCAGGTCGCCCGCGAGATCGGCTGCTGGGAGCCCGACGAGGTCGTCCACGGCGAGCGCATCGAGGACCGTGGCTCCCAGGTGACCTTCTCGGCGCTGGGCCAGCAGGCGCCGCCCGACGCCAAGGCCGCGTGGGACCCCGACGGGTCACGACGCGAGGCCATGCGCAGCCGCCTCGCGCCCCTGCTGCCGGACCTCGAGGTGCGAGCCGGCGGCTCGACATCCGTCGACGTCACCTCCCGCGGCATCGACAAGGCCTACGGCCTGGGCCGCCTCATGGAGCTGCTCGACCTGCGACCCGAGGAGGTGCTCTTCGTCGGCGACCGGCTCGAGCCGGGCGGCAACGACCACCCCGTGGTCGGGCTCGGGGTGGGCACGCGCGCGGTGCGCCACGCCGGGGACACCCTCGAGGTCATCGCCGGTCTCCTGGCGTCGACAGGGGTGGCAGCCACAGGGCCTGTGGCAGCCCCGTGAGGCCGCTGAGGCGCCGCCTGAGGGCGGGCCGGGGCGCGAGCACGAGGCCCACCGCGACCACGAGGGGCAGGCCGAGGAGCACGACGAGGTCGAGCCAGGTGAGCACCGGCATCACCACGGCCTGGTTCGACGACAGCACGAGGCGCCGGTCGATCCGCAGCCCGGGCGCCTCGGCCACCACCGAGTAGTCGCCGCGCGGCACCTCGGTGAAGGTGGCGACGCCGTGCTCGAGGGTGCGGTGGACGTCGGGGCTCCCGGAGCGTGTGAGGCTGACCGCCGACCCGACCGGGTTGCCGAAGAGCCGGTCGACGACCTGCACCTTGACGTCGAACGCGAGCAGCGGCACCCGGACGACGGTCCGTTCGCTCGGGTAGAAGCGGACCTGCGACCGGTTCACCACGCTCGAACCGGCGACCGTCACCGCGTCGACCGAGTAGTAGATGTCGCGCTGCTCCAGCCCGTCCGGCCCGCGCAGCACACGGCTGCCCGGGAGGTAGACCGGGCCGAGGTCGGTGCGGGTGATGACCTGGCCGGTGCTGGAGCGCAGCGTGAAGCTCTCGATCTCCCGCGTGGGCAGGCCCTGGAAGGAGAACGACACCTCGTTCTCCATGCCGAACGACGCCTGCACCACGCGTGAGCGACCGCTGAGGAACACCCGGTCGAAGACCGCGCGGCGCTGTCCCGGAAGGGAGATCGGCGACCGGGGACCGGTGATGTCGCGGGCCGAGGTCAGCTTGCACACCGACACCGTCGCCCGTCCCGCGGCGTCGGTGACGACAGCGGTCCCGGCGATCTCGAGGCGGGCGCCCGGGACGACGGGCACGGTCCCCACCTGCACCTCGGTCAGCGGCCGGTCGGCGGGGCAGGGGGCGGTCACGGCCGGCGCGCCGGTCGGCGCGACGGCCCACGCCGCGGGTGCCCCGAGGACCACCGCGGCCAGGACGAGGCCGAGGCGGGTGGTCCGCGACCGGACGAGGTCACCAGGTGTCACGACGCCTCCCACGGGTCAACAGCACGCCGAGGAGGATGACCGCCGCCGGGACGAGCACCCCCGCGCCGTACGCGCGGTAGATGTCGGGCTGCCTCGACACGAAGGTCTCGCGCGACCCCCGGGTGTCCGAGAGAAGGACCGGTTCCCTCGGGGGAGAGGCGAAGTCGAAGGCACTGGTGATGTCGTTGGCCTTGCGGTCGCGCTCGGCGAGCGGGTCGACGCCCCAGTTGTTCTCGATGAACTTCAGGCCCGACGTGAAGTCGAGCGTCGTGCTGTCGACGTGGCCCTGCCTCGCGTACGGGCTGACGAGCAGTGCGGGGGCCCGGTAGCCGTAGCCGAACTCGTCGACCTGCGGCGGGACCACGTGGTCGTACCAGCCGCCCCAGTCGTCGTAGGTCCACAGGAACGCCGAGGTGCTCCAGGCCGAGCTGCGCATGAGGGCGGTGTGCAGCGTCCGCAGGAACCGCTCTCCCGCGGCGACGCTCCCCGGCGGGTGCTCGCTCGCCCCCGACGGGACCATGAACGACACCGCGGGCAGCGTCCCCTCGGCGAGGTCGCGGTAGTACTCCTCGAGGGGGGCGATCCGGCCGAAGAGCTTCGGGTCGTCGAGGAAGCGCGCGTAGGCGAGCACCGGCGCCCACACCACCTGGGCACCCTTGTTGGCGTCGTCCACCGTGCGGTAGGTCCGGTAGGTGACCCGCGGGTCGTAGTTCTGGACGTAGAACTTCCACGACACCCCCTTGGCCTCGAGCCGGTCGAAGATCGTCGGGATGTCGCCGAAGCCGTCGACCGGGATGCTGTCGCCCACGGGGTTCCCCGCCACGCCCGCGACCCAGTACATGTGGTTCCAGACGCTGCCACCACCCGCGGAGGTGAAGAACCGGTCGAACAGGACGTACTGGTCGGCGACGTTCCAGTAGTACGGGATGTCGCGGTCGTCGTAGTACCCCATCGCCTGCCGCGTCGGGTCGCCCTCGTCGGCGAACGCCTCGATGAAGCCGTCGTTCCTGCCCGAGTTCAGCTGGGCCCGGAAGACGGTCGCCGTGTGCCCGAGGTCGCTGATCGGCTCCCCGCCGAGCCAGTACGGCTTGACGCACTCGCCGTTCGGCCGGTCGACGCGCACGGGCACGCAGGCCCCGTCCGGGAGGCCGTTCGCCCCGGGGTAGGTGCCGAAGTAGTTGTCGAAGCTGTGGTTCTCCTGCATGAGGTAGATGAAGTGCTTGATCGGCGTCGTCGTGGGGGTGTCGGCCGCGTCGGTGGCCGACGCCGACCCCGTTGCCGCCGCCGGTGCCAGCAGGGCCGCGGCGGCGATCGCCGCCACCGCCAGGGCGGCCGCGCGTGCGGAGCGGCGCGGGCGGCTCACGGCCGCACCTCGTAGACGATGATGATCGGCACCATGGCGGACTGCCCCTTCTCGTCGGTGCCCCTGACCTCCTGGCGGTACACCTCGTGCCCCGAGTACCGGTCGGCGTACCGGATGACGGCCTCGGCGAAGAACGTGGAGCGCTCCGCCGAGAAGCTGTCCCACACGACGTACTGCACCTGGTTGCGCCGGATCGCGAGGTCCGGGTTGGCGATCGGGTCGTAGACAGGGTTGCGGTACAGCGGGTTCGGGCTCACGGACAGCCCTCGGGCATCACGCCCGCCGTACCACTTGATGATGTTGGCCATCGACGGCCCGATCGTCATCATCGTCACGCCCTCGGGCACGTGGCCGCGGATCCAGGTGCCCAGCTCGCGTCCGCCGGGCAGGCCGCCGGTCCCGGCGAGGGCGGTGTCGCGCTCGGTGGCGGTCACCTGCTGCAGCGTGGGGCCGAGGGCCGTGGCGAGGACCAGCCCGGTCGCCACGAAAGGCGTCCAGGACGGCACACGGCGCCCCGTCGCGCGCAGCCGCTCGGGCCAGCGGAGCAGGGCGGCGGACGCGGCGACGGCGAACGGCGTCGCCATCGGCAGGAGGTACTGGTAGCCCTTGACCGGGAACAGCTCGAAGAAGGCGACCGGCAGCGCCACCCAGGTCCACAGCAGCGTCTCGCGCCAGGACAGCCGGCGCCACGTGAGGACCAGCGCCAGCAGGCCGGCGAGCACCACGCCCCAGCCGAGCGCCGACGGGACGACCGAGGGGTAGAAGCCCAGCCCGTGGTTCGGCCGCCGGAACAGCTGGTAGGTGAGGAAGGCGCCCCCGGTGCTCGTCGCCCCGGCCAGCCTCAGGCAGACCGGGTAGGCGGCCACCACGCCCGCGAAGATCGCCCCGGCGCCCAGGGCCCGGCGCCAGCCCAGCGGCACCGAGGGCGCGAGCGCGAAGAAGGCGAACACCGACCCCGCGAGGACGATGGAGGTCTCCTTGGTGAGCACCGACATCCCGAGGAAGAGCGCCGACACGAGCAGCCAGCGGTCGCGGCGCCGGTTGACGTACCGCGCGAGCGCCCAGACGCTCATCGCGACGAGGAAGGCCTGCGGGCCGTCGAGGAGGACCTGGCGGCTCACGACGACGTGGTACGGCATGACCGCCACGAGGGCCGCCGCGAGGAGCCCGCACCGGGTCCCGTACAGCTCGCGCCCGAGGAGGAGGGCCGCCCCGACGTTGGCGACCCCGAAGGCGACCGCCGTCAGCCGGGCCGCGACGTCGCTGACGCCGACGAGCTCGAAGACGAGGGAGACGGTGGCGTGGAAGAGCAGGGGGTGGGCGCGGAAGACCGGGAAGTACGACAGCGCCGCCGGGTCGCCTGAGATGCTCGCCGCCTGGCCGGCGTAGACCGCCTCGTCGCTGTTGAAGCCGACGGCGTCGAGCTGCCAGAGGCGGATCGCGACGGCGGCGCCGAGCACGACGAGCCCGAGCAGGGCGGGGTGGCGCACGGGTCGCCCCGCGGCCTCGGGTGGGGTCGCGGGCCCCTCGGCCGTGGCCACGGGCGTCGGCGGCTGCCACGCGTGCCACTTCATCGCCCGGACCTCACGCGGTGGGGGGTGCGCAGCCGCTGCACCGGCGGGGGTGGCGGTGGGACGACCTCGCGCCGCCACCTCGCGCGGATGAGCAGGCCGGCCAGCAGCGCCGAGAGGACGAGCACGGCGGCGACGCCGTTGAGCCCGGAGGCCGCGGGGCGGGTCGACGGCGTGCTGGAGTCGATGTCGGGGAGCGCCGTGGTGCTGCCGGTGAACCCCGCGAGCACCTTGAGGGCGGTGGACCCGTAGAGGCGGCTCGGCTCGACGTGCGAGTTCTCGGTGAACTCGTTCCACGAGATGAGGCCGATGGCGTCGGCGCGCGAGCCGACCGCGGCGTCGAGCTCGAGGGCGAGCGTGCGGCCGTCGCGCCGGGGGACGACCGTCTTGCCGCCCACGAGCCGGGCGTCGAACCCGGGCGCGGCGGGCGCGATCCACAGCCCGCCGGTGGCGTGCACGGCCGCCCCCATCTCGGCCAGCTTGGTCGGGTACCACGACTTCTCCGGGTCGACGGAGGACCAGTAGTACGCGTTGCCCTCGAACACCGACGAGGCCCGCTCGTACTCCTTGAGGCTGCGCGAGGACGCCAGCACGAGGAGCCGGCTGCGCACCGGGGCGACACAGCGTTCCTGGTCGGAAGAGGAGAACTGGTCGGTGCCGGTCCACACGACCACGGGCCGGGTGCCCCAGAGCCGGAAGACGGGGTTGGTGGCGTAGCGGTCGGCGAACTCGAGCAGGTCGGCGCAGACCTGCGCCACCTCGATGGGCCGCCGGGCGAAGTCGAGGCCCTGGTAGACCAGGCCGAGCCGGAAGTGCTCGTCCGCGGCGACCTCGGTGATCCGGGCCAGGCGCTCGCTGAGCTTCCCGCCCTCCTTCCAGGAGACGAGGAAGCCGTCGACCCCGGCGGCCCGCGCGAGCTCGATGTGCCGCTTCATCACGAGGCGCTCGTCGCTCGTGTAGGTGCCGAGGGCGGGCTCGTCGGACTTCGCGCGGTCCCATGACGAGGGGTCGAACCAGATGTAGTAGTACGCCCACACGGGGATGGCGGACAGGCCGACCCCGGGTGTCGGCGTGGGGGACGGGGGTGCGGTCGTCGCCGCGGAGGCCGGTGTCGAGCCCGGACGCGCGCCGGAGGCAGCTGCCGTCGGGGTGGGGGTGACCATCGCGAGCAGGACGACCGCGGTCACCACCGTCGCCGCGACCCTCCCGGCCGCGGTCATCGCGGTCTCCCGAGGTCGGGTGGGGACGGTGCGCAGCAGGGCGAGGACCTCGCGGCCGGCGCCCCGACCACGAACACGACGACGAGCGGGCGCGCCCCCACGGTGCCGGGCGCCGACTCGACGTGGGCGACGCGTCCCCCGGCGGCGCGGACCTCGTCGAGGAGGGCCGAGGTGGTCGTGGGGTCGGTGGAGGCCGACCACGCGTCCCACACCACCGCGACCGGTCCGGCCGGCAGTGCCGCGGTCCGGTGGCGGGGGTGGGCGGGGTTGACGTCCGCCGCCACGGTCCTCGCCGTGGTGAGCGTCGAGACCGGGCTGCCCCGGGCGTAAAGGCGCACGACGTCGGCGACCCACGTCGCGGCGGTCACCACGGGCAGGTGCTCCCGGACCAGCCAGGTGGCGGCCTCCCGCACGGCGGGGACCCCGGAGGACCCGGGCACCGGGGGTGGCTCTGCCGACGTCGCGGCGGGCCCGGTCGCGAGCGCGGCCACCGCGAACGCCGCGGTCAGGGGGAGGTGGTTGTGGGTGACTCGTGCGCGCAGCCCCGTGGCCACGGTGGAGGCCCCCACACCGGCCAGCGCGGAGAGCGGGACCGTGGTGGCGAGGAGGTAGGGGTAGCCGCTCACGGGCCAGGCGGCGTAGAACGTGGCGGGGACGAGCACGGCCAGGGCGAGGAGCGCGCCGTGCCGACGGCCCGCCGCCACCAGCACCACGCCCCCGACGACGGCGGCCCCGAGGACGCCCCAGCCGATCCGGGGGAGGACGGTGTCGACGTAGCCGACCCCGCCCGAGGGCCCGCGGACCAGCTGCCACCGCACGTAACCGGCCGCGGCGTCGAGCCCGCCGACGGCGACGAGCCAGGCCGGGTAGAGGGCCACGATGGCCACGAACCAGGCCAGCGCGCGGGCGCCGGTGCGGCGATCCACCGCGAGCGCGCCGACGGCCCACGCCAGCACGATCGCGACGACGGTGAGGACGGCCGTCTCCTTGAACAGGGTGGCCACGCCGAGGCCCGCGCCGGCCGCCTCGACCAGACGGGGGCGGGGCACGTCCCCGGTCCCGCGGACGAGGAGGAGCAGTGCCACCGCGACGCCGGTGGCCATCGGGACGTCGACGAGGACGAGGCGCGTCACGTCGGCGTGGTACGGCATGCTCGCCAGTGCCACGGCCGCCGCGACCCCCCCCCACCGCCCCGCGACCTCCCGGGCCAGCAGCCCCGCGACGACGACCGACACCAGGCCGACGACCACCGCGACACCCCGCAGCACCGATTCCCGCGACACCGCGTCGGGGACGAGCGCGAGCAGCATCCCCCACAGCGGCGGGTGGGCCCGCACCCCGGCCCAGCCGGGGTCGCCGGGACCGAGCCCCTGCGTGAGGTAGACCGCCTCGTCGCCGGTGAGCCCCAGCCGGCCCAGGCCCGCGAACCGTCGCGTCCCCGCCAGCACGAGGACGAGCAGCAGCGCCGTGGGGAACACCCACGGCGCGGCCGCCCTTCCCGAAGCGGGGGTGCCGGGTGGCAGCAGGGGAGGGAAAGGGCCAGCCAACCCGGGTCCCGCTCGGTCAGGCAGGGCTGTCTCCTGCGTCCAGGTGGTGGGGTGAGAACCCGACCGCGGAGACAGCACCGTTGTGGTGGCCGTTCTGGCCGTCATGGCCGTTGGGGCCGTGGTGGCCGTTGGTCGGAGGCGGGCCCCCGACGTCGGTGAGGGGTGCCGTGGTGGCCGGCGCCGAGGCGGCCGCGTCGGCCCGGTCGGCGGCGAGGACGGCGCTGATCTGCACCGGCCAGCCGAAGTCGTCGCGCACGAGCCGCCTGACCCGCACCTGTCGCAGCACGTGGCCCAGCAGCTCGCGCTCGCGGTCCCGCAGCGCCTCGTAGTCCATGCCGCCGACGTGGAGGGTCGGCGCGAGGATGGAGAAGGGCGGGAACCCGTAGGCGTCGTCGGTGTTCTCGATGAGCTCGTCGAGGGCCCGATCGAAGGACACGTCCTCGAGCCCGTTGGGACCGCGCTCGATGATGAACAGGTCCGACACCGCGACCTCGTGGATGACGTCGCACGGCACCAGCCGGTCGACGTCGTACTTGGGGGGCGGGACGACGGCCTGGGTCAGGGCGTTGAACGTCATGATCGGCAGGTTCATCTGCGCCAGCCGCATCCCGAACTGGCGGCCCTCCTTGGAGTGCAGCCGGCTCTGCACCCGCAGCTTTCCCCACTGCGCCCGGGAGAGCGTCTGCGTCTGCACCGCGCGCAGCGTGTGGTGGCTGATGGTCAGCGGCTTGGGGAAGCAGTGGGCCACCCCGTTGGGCTCGACGATCGTCATGTCGTCGGACAGGAAGGTCGCACCCTCCTCGCGGATGAGCCGGAGGATCGTGCCGGTCTTCCCGGTGTCCGTGCGGGCCGAGAGCATGACCCCGGTGTCCCCCAGGCGGACGCACGCCGAGTGCAGCAGCAGCCGCCCGTGAGCCACCGCGAGGAAGCGCAGCAGCGCCTCGACGATGTTCGTGTAGAGCACGTGCGGCGAGTGTTCGAGCAGCGGCCCGACGGTGATGTGGATCGTGTCGCCCATCTCGATGCGGAAGTTCGCACCGAGGGCTCCCAGGTGCTCCTCGTACGTGCGCTCGTCCTCGTCACGGGCGGTGAACGTCACGTGCCCGCGCAGGTGGCCCACCCGGGCCACCCTGATCTGGATGTCGAACGGGCCCCTGGTGAGGAAGGGCGTGAGGAACCACTGCAGCTCGGGCAGGGGGACCTCGGAGCCGATGGTCGCGACGCCGGGCACGGAGTAGCGGTACTTCAGGTAGCCCTCGTGGAGGCGGCGGGGGGCGCGGGTCGTGTCGAGGATGGTCATCGGGGCCTCCGGAAGATCATGGTGTCGGTGACGACGAACCGGGCCGCGAAGAGCGCGACCAGCGAGACGAGGTTCGCGAGAAGGTAGTTGGCGCCGGCCCGTTCGACGAGCAGCGCGATGAGGGGGACGCGGAGCGCGAGGGCTGCCCCGTTGAGACCCGCGAAGGCGAGGAAGCGGCGGACCGTGGACGGGCCCTTCGAGGCCGGGTAGACCAGGGCCTCGAGGACGCCCCAGTTCCACGTCGTCGACACCACGGTCGCGATCGTCGCGCCCACGGCGTAGTGCAGCCCGGCGAGCCCGGTGGCCACCCACAGGGCGAGGGTGTTGACGAGCAGCCCGCTGACGCCGACGGCCGCGAACCCGGCCATCCGCGCGCCCCGGCTCTCGCCCCGCACGTCGAACCAGAGGCGGGCGAGGAGGACGACGAGCCGGACGCCCTCGCGCAGGCTCGCCTTGCTCTCACCGGCGAACCGCCGCCCGAAGTGGAACGACAGCTCGCTGGTCCGCAGCGGCCCACCGCGCACCGCGATCTCGAGGAGGATCTTGAAACCGTTGGGGCGCAGCGCGTCCGGGTCGACGGCGTCACGCCGGACGGCGAAGAACCCGGACATCGGGTCGGTGATCGCGGCGAGCCGGTGGGGGAAGAACGCCTTGGCCAGGTGGGTGGCCCAGGTGGAGGCGAAGGCCCGGGCGCGACCGAAGCTCTCCGCGTCGCCGCCGCCGTCGTACCGGCTGGCGACGACCAGCTGGGAGCGGCCGGCCTGCCCGACGCGCACGAGCTCGGGCACGAGCTCGGGCGGGTGCTGGAGGTCGCCGTCCATGACGACGCACCAGTCGCGGGTGGCGAGGCTCAGGCCGGTGGCGACGGCGCCACCGAGGCCCCCGGACCTCTCTCCCGGTTCGCGGTGGTGCGTGCGAACGGGGACGGGGTGGCCGCAGGCGGAGGCCTCGATGGCTGCTGGTGTGCCGTCGTCGCTGTCGTCGACGAAGAGCACCTCGCTGCCCGCCGGCAGGGCGGGCACGAGGCGGTCGAGCAGCTCGGCGACGTTCCCCTGCTCGTTGCGCGTCGGCACGATGACCGTGACCGGAGGGGCGACGCCGGTGAGCCGGGGCGGCACCGACGGGGTGGGCCTGGAGTCCAGTGTCGTCATCGCGTCACCCCCCGTGCTCCGGGGAGGGGGCCGTGGCCCGCGCGGGTCGCCGTGACGGCATGGCGGAACTCGTCCGAGAACCCATGGTGCAGTCCTGTCCGGATGGCCACCGCCGCCCGACGCTCCTGCAACCCCGGGTCACCTCGGTGACTGGCTGGGAACCTACCCCGCAGGTCACGGACCTGCATGACCACAAATGACTATTTTCAGCCGTCGCCGATGTGGGTACGGTCCGGCGGTAAGGCACGTTGGTTCCTCTTCCAACCTGCCGAATGGTCCACCTCGGAGCCTGGCCCAGGAGAGCAGTACTCGGGTTCCGCACTGCTGGAACGGCATCGGCCGCGAGGTGTGCAGGGAAGGTGGCGACGACGATGTCTCGACGCGAACGGCAGGTGCAGGGCATCCCCCGGTGGGACACCACGGGGGGAGGCACATCCCGATGACGACGTCGGTGACCCGAAGGCCCTCTGCGCCAGCAGGATCCGCCACCACCGGGTGGGCTCCACCGCCGTCGGTGACCCGACGCAGGGCGCCGGTCGAGGACGTCGTCGAGCACCTCTCCCGACCTCGCCCGTACCGCGAGGTCGAGGACGCCGAGGCCGAGCTGCTCGCCTCGTGGCGCGACGTCCTCTCGGGCCAGTGCGGCGACCTCGACGAGCTCGAGGCGTTCTCGCACTTCTTCTCCCGGCTCGGTTTCCTCTTCAAGTACAAGGTCTACGGGGTCAAGGTCGCCCTGCCGTTCGGCTACTCGCTCTTCGACCTCGTCGACGGCGAGGGCTTCTCCTTCCAGGTCCACGAGGAGCCCAAGCTCGAGGGGTTCCACGTGCTGGCCCCCCGGTCGCGGTCGCTGCTCTACGTGGCCGACCGGGCCGAGTGGGAGGCCGAGGGGCGGGCCTGGGCGACGACCGCGTCCTGGGAGCGGCGCGGTGAGCGCGTCCCCCGTGGCGCCCTGGTGCCGATGGCCGGTGACGTCGCGGCCGTGCGGGAGACGGGAGTCGTCCACACGGTGCTCGGCTGCGTCCTCGAGGAGTACGCCAGCTGCTCGGTCGACTCGGTGGTCCGGTTGCACGACCAGAACGTCCGCACGGACGTCCGTCTGCCGTCCGCCCACCCGTCGGTCCCACGGCTGCTGGCGGCCGGCTCGACCGGCCTTCCCCGACGGCACCTCGTGCGGTCGACGAGCGGCTGGGCGCGGACCACACCGGCCCACCCCGGGGAGGTCATCGACACCGGGCACGTCCGTGGGTGGCGCGAGGTGCTGGCGCCGGGCGCCACGCTCTGCCTGCCGGCCGGACAGCACGTGACGTCGGTGGTGGTCGTGCGGGGTCGTGCCTGCGCCTCGGTGTCACGTTCGCTGACGACGCGCCGCGCCGGGGAGGTGGTGGTCGTCCCGCCCGGCCTGGCCCTCACCGTCGAGGCCGAGATCCCCACGACCCTCTCCGTCCACCAGGTGCCCACGCACCTCGCGACGTACGCGTGGGGGCGCTGACCCCCCGGGTCGGTGCCCGCACGCGGCAGGAACTGCCCGGCGGCCCGGGTGCCTCCCAGGAGGGCTCGGAGACCGGGGGCAGAAAGGTGGCCCGCCACCGCAGGATGGTGGCGGGCCGCCGGCCAAGGGGGACCCTCGCACGTCCGGGTCGCGACAAATATCCCACCGGGTCGTGGTGATTGCAACGGTCCGGGATGGCCCGATCAGGCCATGCCACCCCCCTCCGTCGGGGTCACAGCATCGCCACAGCATGAGCACAACGGGCTATTACCAAGGGCGTTCGTCGTCACTACGCTCCCGAGGGTGCGGGAGTTGCAGGAGCTTCCGCCTACCTATCGCAGCCACGGCTGCATGGGGGTTGGTCATGGTCGGTCGCATCGTCAGAGGGGGCGCGCGGTCGCGTGTCCTCGTCGTCATCATCGCCGCGGTGCTCACCGTGTTCGGCGTGGTCCAGCTGGGGGGGACACCGGTCGAGCCGGTTCCCGAGTTCGCCCCCGTGACCGTCGAGGTCCAGTCGGAGGCGCTCGGTCTCTCGGCGCAGGAGGTCGAGGACCTCGTCACCGTGCCGCTCGAGTCGAACCTCCTCAGCGGGGTCGCCTGGGTCGACCGGATGCAGTCCTCCTCGATCCCCGGTCTGTCGTCGATCGTCATGACCTTCGAGAAGGGGACCGACCCGGTCCGGGCCCGCCAGGTGGTGCAGGAGCGGCTCACCCAGGGCGCCCTGCTGACCAACGCGTCGAAGGCCCCCGTGATGCTCCAGCCGACCTCGGCGGCCAACCGCGTCGCGATGATCGGCCTGTCGTCGAGCGAGCAGAGCCTGGTCGACCTCTCGGTCCTGTCGCGGTGGACGATCCGCCCGAAGCTGATGAGCGTCGAGGGCGTGGCCAACGTGTCGGTGTGGGGCATGCGCGACCGCCAGTTGCACGTGCAGGCCGACCCCGTGCGGATGCAGCAGCACGGCGTCAGCCTCGACGAGCTCGTGGCGACGACCGGCAACGCCCTGTGGGTGTCGCCCCTGAGCTTCCTCAAGGCGTCGACCCCGGGCCGCGGCGGGTTCCTCGACCTCCCGCAGCAGCGGGTCAACGTGCAGCACGTCTCGCCGATCACCGACAACGCCGCCCTCGGCCGCATCGCCGTCGAGGGAGCCACCGGACCGGTCACCCTCGCGGACGTCGCGACGATCGTCGAGGCGCCGCCGACGATCATCGGTGACGGCATCGTCGACGACGCCTCGGGGCTCGTCCTCGTCGTCGAGAAGCAGCCCGGGGTCAGCACCGCCGAGGTGAGCAGCGGCATCGAGGACGCGCTGGCGTCCCTCTCCGTGGGGCTCCCGGGCGTGACGATGGACTCCTCGCTCTACAGGCCGGCCGACGACGTCGCCGCCGCGGGGCGCAACCTCGCGCTGGCCGCCCTCGTCGCCCTCGTCCTCCTGGCCCTCGGGTCGGCCCTGCTCTACCGCGCCTGGCGACCGGTGGTCACGGTCGTCTCCACCGTCGGGCTGTCGGTGCTCGCGGGCTGGCTCCTGCTGGACCTGCGCGGCACCCCCGTGAACCTCGTGGCACTCACCGGCCTGGCCGCCGGTGGTGTCGTCGCGATCGCCCAGGCCGTGGCCGCCGTCGACGGCCTCGCCCGGGCGCCGAAGGAGCTCGAGCCGGCGCGGCGGGTCACCGTCGCCTACGCGGGCCTCGGGGTCAACGCCGTCTACACGGCGCTGGCGGCCCTGGTCCTCGCGGTACCGGCCTTCTTCCTCGAGGGCCGGGCAGGCGCGTTCCTTCCCGAGGCCGCCACGGGTTTCCTCCTCGCGGTCGCGGGCGCGCTCGTCGTCGCGCTCGTCGTCGCGCCGGCGACCGCTGCTCTGCTCGGGGCGCCCAACGGGATGAACCGCGTTGCGCCGCAGAGAGTCTCGTCAGGTATTGCATCCCTCACCACGCGCTTCGCCTCCTCGGCCGTCGCCCTCGTGGCCGTCCTGGCCGTGGGGGTCGCGGCCTCCGCGGCGCTCCTCCTCGGCCTCGACGTCCAGACCCACCCGAGGTTCCAGGAGCGGACCCTGGTGCTGTCGGCCACCGCCGCCGAGGGGACCTCGCCGCAGACGCTGACGACCACCCTCGGCTCGCTCGCCGGCACGATCAGGGCGATCGACGGTGTCTCGGGAGTCGGCGGGCACGTGGGCCGTGCCGTCACCGGCGAACGCGTGGTCGGCACGAACTCCGGTGAGCTGTGGATCACCCTCGCCGGGGGCGCGGACCGCGACGCCGTCGCCGGCGCCGCCCTCGAGGCCGCGCGTGCGGCCGGGGACCTCGACCCGACGATCGGCAGCGCCCTCGACGGTCGCGTCGACGCCCTGCTGCCCGATGCCGAGGGTCCCCTCGTCGTGTCGGTCTACGGCCCCGACCCGGCCACCCTGCGCACGAGCGCGCAGCGCACCCTCGAGGTCCTCTCGCAGACGGCGGGCGTGAGCAACGCGCACCTCGTCGAGGCGCCCACCGAGCCGACGATCCAGATCGCGGTCGACCTGCCCAAGGCGGAGGCGCTGGGCCTGTCGCCCGGCGACATCCGGCGCCAGGCGTCCACCCTCGTCGGCGGCATCGAGGTCGGCGCGATCTTCGAGGAGCAGAAGGTCTTCGACGTCCAGGTGTGGACCGGTGAGGACCTGCGCAACAGCCCGGACAAGCTCAAGGCCCTCCCGATCGGGACGCCGGGCGGGGGCCAGGTGCCCCTCGGTGAGGTCGCCACGGTGACGATGTCCGACCAGCCCACCGTCATCCACCGCGAGTCGGTGCAGCGTCGCCTCGACATCGTGGCCGACGCCGGCAGTGGCGCCGTGAGGGACGCCGTCGCGAGCAACCTGTCCGCGATGAGCCTGCCCGCCGAGTACCACGCGGAGGTCAGGGACGAGGGGGCCCGGCTCGACGCCAACCACCGCGACGTCCTCCTGTACGGCGTGGCCGCCCTGCTCGGCGTGCTGCTCCTGCTCCAGGCCGCCACGCGCAACTGGTGGACGGCCGTCGCCGCCACCGTCGCGATCCCCCTGGCGATGACCGGCGGCCTCGTCGCGGCGCTCGTCGTGGGCGACCTGACGATCGGTGCGCTCGCCGGCCTGCTGGCCCTGGCCGTGCTCGGCGTCCACCAGGCCCTCACCGTGGTCCGGGTCGCCCGGGCCCGCGCAGACGACCCCGACGACCCCACGGTGGCGGGTGCCGCGACCGGCGCGGTCCTGCCATCGGCGGTGCTGACCCTGCTCGTCGGGCTGGGCGGTGTCGTGCTCGGCACGCGGGTCGGCCTCGAGGCGCTCTCCGACGTCGCGGTCGTCCTGGCGGGTGGCGCCGTGACCACCGCCCTCGCCTCCCTCGTGGTCCTTCCGGCAGTGGCGGCCCGCTACGGCAGCCGCGAGGAGGCGGTCGAGGACTTCTCCTTCGACGAGGCCGCCCTCTACGGGCACCTGGGAGTCGGCAGCCATGCGTGACGTCCGGCGCGCTGCGGGCGCCGTCCTCGTCGCCGTGTCGGCCCTCGTCCTCTCAGGCTGTGCACAGGTCGAGGCCACGGTGCACGAGCCGTACCCGGCGGTCGAGATCGTCGACGGCGCCGACAAGGCCGCCCCGAAGACGCTGACGCTCACCGCCGACGCCATCCGACGGCTCGAGGTGGCCACGGTCGTCGTCGAGGACCCGGCGGCCCTGCCGTTCGCGGCCGTCGTCTACGACAAGAAGGGCAAGCCCTGGGTCTACACGAACCCGACGGAGCGCACCTTCATCCGCGTGCCCGTGACGATCGAGCGCATCACGGGCGACACGGCCGCGGTGTCCGCCGGCCCGGCCCGGGGCACCCACGTCGTCACCCGCGCGGCGATCAAGCTCTACGGCGCCGAGACCGGCGTCGGCGGCGGGCACTAGGAGGCCTGGCCATGATGCGTCGCATCCTCACGACGAGCCTGCGGTTCCGCTACCTCGCGGTCGCCGCCTCGGTCGTCATGCTCGTCGTCGGCGGGCTCCAGCTGCGCGACACCCCCGTCGACGTCTTCCCCGAGTTCTCGCCACCGCGCGTGGAGGTGCAGACCGACGCCCTCGGGCTGTCCGCCCAGGAGGTGGAGGAGCTCATCACCGTCCCGATGGAGCAGGGCCTCACCGGGATGCCCGGACTGGCGACCCTGCGCTCGAAGTCGATCCCGCAGCAGTCGTCGATCGAGATGATCTTCGCCAAGGGCACCGACGTCATCGAGGCCCGTCGCCTCGTCGCCGAGCGGATCCAGACGATCACGCCGACCCTGCCCAGCTGGGCCACGCCGCCCGTCGTCCTCCAGCCGCTCTCGGCGACGAGCCGGGTGATGAAGATCGGGGTCCGCTCCGACTCCCTCGACCTCATCGAGCAGTCGACCCTCGTGCGCTACAAGATCCGTCCCCAGCTGATGTCGCTGCCGGGCGTGGCCAACGTCGCCGTGTGGGGGATGCGCAAGAACCAGTGGCAGATCCAGATCGACCCCGACCGGATGCGCGCCGCCGGCGTGACCCTGGAGCAGGTGATGGCGGCCGCCTCGGCCGGGACCGACGCGGGCCTGCTCAAGCACCGCGCGGGCACGAAGATCGGCAGCGGCGGGTACGTCGACGACGGCCAGAACCGGTACGCCGTGCAGCACGTCCTCCCGCTCGACTCGGCCGAGTCGATCTCCCAGATCGTCATCGCCCAGGAGGGCGGCGGCACCGTCCTCATGGGTGACGTCGCCGACGTCGTCAAGGGGCACCAGCTCCTCATCGGCGACGCGGTGATCAACGACGGCGACGGGCTCCTCCTCATCGTGGAGAAGCTGCCGTGGGGCAACACGCTCGACGTCACGCGCGCGGTCGAGCAGTCGCTGGCGTCGATGCAGCCGGCGCTCGGCGACCTCGAGATCGACACGACGATCTTCCGCCCGGCCAGCTTCGTCGAGCTGGCGATCGAGAACCTCACGCGGGCCCTGACGCTGGGCATCATCCTCGTGGCGGTCGTCCTGCTCTTCTTCCTCTTCCAGTGGCGCACCGCGCTGATCTCGCTCGTCGCGATCCCGCTGTCGCTCGTGGCGGCGGCCCTCGTGCTCCACCTGCGCGGGGAGACGACGAACACCATGGTCCTCGCCGGGCTGGTGATCGCCGTCGGCGTGGTCGTCGACGACGCCATCATCGACGTCGAGAACATCGTGCGGCGGCTGCGTGAGCACCGCGCCTCCGGCGGCACGAGGTCGACGGCGTCCATCGTCCTCGAGGCCTCGCTCGAGGTCCGCAGCCCGATCGTCTACGCGACCTTCATCATCCTCGCGGCCGCGATCCCCGTGTTCTTCCTCCAGGGCCTCATGGGCTCGTTCTTCCGGCCGCTGGCGCTGTCGTACACCCTCGCCGTTGGGGCCTCGATGCTCGTGGCGGTCACCGTGACGCCGGCGATGGCCCTCATCCTCCTGCGCAAGGCCCCGCTGCACCCGCAGCCGCCTCCGCTGGTGCGGTGGACCCAGGCCGGCTACACGCGGCTCCTCCGGCCCGTGGTGCGCCGTCCGCTGGCCGCCTACGCCGTCGTGGTGGCGCTGCTCGCCGCCGGCGTGGCCGTCGTGCCGCGGCTCGGGCAGGACCTCCTCCCGACCTTCCGGGAGCGCGACTTCCTCATGCACTGGGTGCTCGAGCCCAGCGCCTCCCACGAGGAGACGATCGCCGTCACGAGGGCGGCCAGCCGCGAGCTGCGCGCCGTGCCGGGGGTGCGGAACTTCGGCGCCCACGTGGGACAGGCGGCGATGGGTGACGAGGTCTACGGCATCTACTTCGTGGAGAACTGGATCAGCATCGACCCCGACGAGGACTACGACGCGACGCTCGCGCGGGTGCAGTCGGTCGTCGACGGCTACCCGGGCCTGCGCCGCGACGTGCAGACCTACCTCAAGGAGCGCATCCGCGAGGTGCTGACGGGCGCCGGAGAGGCCGTCGTCGTGCGCGTGTACGGGGACGACCTCGACGTCATCGAGGGCAAGGCGCACGAGATCGAGGACGCCATCGCCGGCATCCCGGGGGTCAAGGACCCACACACCGACCTGCAGACCCGCGTCCCGCAGCTCGTCGTGCAGGTCGACCTCGACAAGGCGCAGGCCGTCGGCCTCAAGCCCGGCGACGTGCGCCGGCAGGCCGCCGTGTACCTCGCGGCCCAGGAGCTCTCCGACGTCTACCGCGTCGGCAAGGCCTACGACGTCATGGTGTGGAGCGTTCCGGAGTCGCGCCGCACCCCCGACCAGGTCCGCGACCTCCTCATCGACACCCCCGCCGGCGGGACCGTGCGGCTGGCCGACGTCGCGTCGGTCGAGATGGCCTCGACGCCGAGCATGATCCGGCGGATCGACGGGTCGCGGCGCCTCGACGTCGGCGCGAACGTCGAGGGCCGCGCGCTGGCCGACGTGGCCGCCGACGTCCGGACCGCCGTCGCGGGCGTGGAGATGCCGCTGGGCTACCGCGTGGAGGTCATCGGCGAGGACACCGAGCGCACGGCCGCCGCGCAGCGCCTCAACCTGCTCTCCGGGGTCGCCCTCGTGGCGATCCTCGGGCTGCTCTACGGGTCGTTCCGCCGGTGGCGGCTGGCCGTCCTCAGCCTGCTGACGCTCCCGATGGCCCTCGTGGGTGGGGTGCTCGCGGCCTGGGCGACGAGCGGCACGATGACGATCGGCTCGTTCGTCGGCCTGTTCACCGTCCTCGGGATCGCGGCGCGCAACGGCATCCTCATGATCAGCCACTGCCAGCACCTCGAGGCGCAGGAGGGCGTGGAGTTCGGCCCCGAGCTCGTGCTGCGCGCCGCGCGCGAGCGCCTCGCCCCCATCCTCATGACGACGCTCGCCACGGCGCTGGCCCTCGTGCCCCTCGTCGTCATGGGCGACGTCCCCGGTCACGAGATCGAGTACCCGATGGCGATCGTCATCCTCGGCGGGCTGCTCACCTCCACGCTGCTCAACCTGTTCGTCGTGCCCTCCCTCTACCTGAGGTTCGGCCGGGCGCAGGAGGCCCGCGCCGTGGTGGCGCAGACCGACCCCGTGGTGCGGCCCCCCGCCCCGCAGCCCGTGCTCACCTGAGCAGGGTCAGGGGGCAGCCCGTCCTCACCTGAGCAGGGTCAGGGGCACCCAGACGGCGCCCCGGAGCCGCGACACCGGTTCCGGGAGCCCGAGGTGGTGGTCCCTCCGGGTAGTTCGGCCCGGAGGGACCCCACTGCCACCCGCGGTGCCGGCGGAATCCCCTGAGACGGACCGGCGTCCGGCGGGTGGTGCCCGTGGGGGAGGGCAGGGGGGCTAGTACGACGAGGTCACGACGAGCACGGCGGCCGTGGGGGCCCCCGCCTCCTTCGACTGGAAGGCCACGGCCGTCACACCGGGCTGGTTGAGGACGAAGGAGTACGTGCCGTTGCCCGTGATCGTCGCCGTGACCGGGATGTCGACCCAGCCCGCCGCGGCCGTCGGGCCCGCGGAGCCGGCGACGGCCCCGGGCGCCGGGGCGGTGGTCCAGGAGATCGTCGCCTCGTCCCAGGTGGTGCTCGTGGTGCGCGCCTGCACGGTGCTCGTGTTGCGGGCGTTGGCGTAGACCCGCAGGACCGCCGACGTCACGACCGGCTGAAGGCTGCTCGTCGTGAAGCGCAGGTACGACGAGACGACCGGGTCGCCGTCGAGCCGTAGCGTCGTCGTGGTCCCGTACTTCGAGCCGGGGGAGGCGGAGTTGACGTAGGCGTCGGCGCCGACCTGGAAGGTCTGGGTCGAGGGCGCCGGCACCTGGGTCCGGGCGCTCACGGCCGCGGACCGGGCCGAGCGGTTGCCGGCGGCGTCGACGGCGTCGACCTCGTAGGCATGGGTCGAGCCCGTGACGAGACCGGTGTCGGTGAACGACGTCGCGTCGGCGGGAAGGTCGCCGCCCAGCTGGGTGCCGTCCCGGTAGAGGCGGTAGCCGGTGACCCCGCGGTCGTCCGTGGACGACGTCCACGTCACCCCGATCGAGGTCAGGCTCGCGCCGGCCGCCTGGACGCCACCGGGGACGCTCGGTGCCGTGGTGTCCAGGGCCCACGTGGTGGCCGTCGCGGGCGGGCTGGAGAGGAGGGAGAAGTTCGCGTTCTCGTCGATCGCGCGCACGGTGTACGAGTACGTGGTCGCCGGGGCCCGGCCGGTGTCGTTCCACGAGGTGGCCGACGCGCCGACGAGGCCGGCGGACACGTCGTCACGGAAGATCTCGTAGCCGCTGAGGGCGGTGTCGTCGGTGGACGCGGTCCACTCGACGTTCACCGTGCGCTCCCCCGTGGCGGTTGCCGTGACGTTGCCGGGGGTCGTCGGCGGGGAGCCGCCGTTGTCCCTGGGCACGGTGATCGAGGCGGTCACGGCGTCGGAGCGGTTGCCGGAGGCGTCGGTCGCGCTCAGCGCGTACGTGTACGTCTTGCCGGCCTTGACGGTGTCGTCGTCGTACGAGGTGGCGGACGCGGGCAGCTGGGCGATGGTCGGGTTGTCCCGCTTGAGGCGGTACCCGGTGATGCCGACGTTGTCGGTCGAGGCGCCCCAGCGGATGCTGACCGTCGTGGGCCCGGTGAGGACCACGTCGAACGGGTCGGGGAGCTCGGGTGGCGTCTCGTCCGGCGGGGTCACCGCGGCGGTCGCGCTGCGCGCCGACCGGTTGCCCGCGGGGTCGACCGCGTCGACGGCGTAGGTGTAGGCGCGCCCGGCGTTGACGTCGGTGTCGACGTACGCGCGCTGGGAACCCACCACGGTGTCCTTCGCGACGCCGTCGCGGTAGACGGTGTAGTAGGAGACGGCGTCGTTGTCGGTCGAGGCCGTCCAGGTGACGTCGACGTGGTTCTGCGAGGGCGCGGCGGCGTTGACGTTCCCGGGGACGGTCGGCGGCTGGGTGTCCGGCGGCGGCTGGCTGTTGACGACGAGCTGCGCCGTCGTGGAGGCGCCTGCCTCACGGCTGGCGAGGGTCGACGCCGTGGTCCCCGTGGTCGACAGCTTGAAGGCGTACGTGCCGTTGCCGACCACAGTCGACGTGACCGGGACGTCGACCCAGGTCCCGGAGGTGACGGACCCACTCGTGGCGACCAGGGGCCCCGCCGTGGGGGCGTTGGCCGCGGTGATCGTCGTCTCGCCCCAGGTCGTGGGGACGGTGCGGACCTGGACCCCGGCGGTGTTCTTCGCCGTGGCCCACAGCCGCAGGTGCGCCGAGGTGACGTTCGGGTGCGACCCGGACACGGTGAACCGGACGTAGCTGTTCGTGGACGGGTCGGCGTCCAGTCGCAGGGCCGTGGCCTTGCCGTAGTTCTTCGTCGGCTGCTGCTCGGTCGTGTACGCGTCGGCGTCGGTGGCGGCCACCTCGGTCACGGGCGTCGGGGCCGGGGTGGTGACCGACGCCGGGGGCGTGGACACCGGTGACTCGTTGCCCGCGGCATCGAGGGCGGACACGGTGAACGCGTAGGTCGTCGACGAGGCGAGGTTGATCGCCGTGTAGGTCCGCGTGCCCGACGGCAGGGTCGCGAGGACGCTCGCCCCCTGGCGGACCCGGTACTGGGCCACCCCGCGGTCGTCGGTGGCGGCGTTCCAGGCGAGGTCGGCCGAGTAGGTGGCCGTCCCGGTCGTCTGCAGGGTCGCGGTCAGCCCGGAGGGGCGGGTCGGTGGCTGAGTGTCGGCGGGCAACGCGGTGCACCGGACGAACCCGGTGTCGAGGACCTTGCCGGTCGACCCGTTGGGGGTCCGGTAGGTGTAGTCGACCCGGTCGGGGAAGACCTCGAGGCGAAGGGCGCCGTAGGCCTGGTGCGTCGCCACGACGCGGGGGTCGCTGCCGGTGATGCTCTGGCTCGAGTGTCCGCCGGCGCCCGACACCATCTCGGTGACGCCGTCGGGGTCGGGCTGCTGGTTGCCGTCGAGCGGCATCCAGTGCTGGTACTGGTGGTCGTGACCGTTGAGGACGAGGGTGACGTTGTTCTGGCGCAGCACCTGCCACATCGCCGCCATCCGCTGCGAGGGCCCTTCGCTGCCGACCGTGTTGAGCGGGTGGTGCCACAGGACGACGGTGCAGGGGTTGGTGCGGTTGGCCAGGTCCTGGACGAGCCAGTCGAACTGCGCTGTGCCCGTTGCGGTCTGGTTGTACTGGGTCGTGGAGTCGATGGAGACGAAGTGCCAGCCGCCGGCGTCGTAGCTGTAGTGGTGGGGGATGTTGTTCCAGTACCGGAAGTAGCCGTCGGCCTCGAAGGCGCCGGACGCGTTCTTGTTGTACTCGTGGTTGCCGATGACGGGCGCGGTGATGTCCTTGAAGCGTCCGTACCAGTGGGTGGAGTCGCCGTACCAGTTGCGGAACTCGGTGATCGTGCCGTCGTCGTACACGTCGCCGAGGTAGGTCATCATCTCCGGCTGCCAGGCCGCGATCATGTTCGTGACGTCGGTCGCCGCGGTCTCGCCGCCGGCGCCGTCACCGACCGCCGCCACGACGAGGGGGTCGGTCTGGGTGGCGGGCGGGCGGGTCGGCGGTGACCAGCTCCCCGTCGGGGTCGGTGGGGTGCTCACCCCGTTGGTGAGCACCAGGTCGACGGACGTGGGGTCGGAGATGGTCCCGTCGCGGAAGACGAGCTGGGCGCGCAGGGTCGCGGCACCGTCGACGACGTCGGCCGTGTCGAGCGTGAAGGCGTACGGGGCCTCGTAGTCGGTGAGGAGGTACGCGTCGCGCAGGGCGAACTCGGCCTTCGCGACGCGCGGGCCACCGGCGGAGACGTCCACCGTGGTGGCGACCTGCACGGGCCCGGTCGCGGGCCCGTCCACGAGCGCGGAGAGGCACAGCGTGGCGGTCCACCCCGTCCCCTGGGTCGTCGTGCACGCGGTCTGGGCGGCAGCGCTGGGCTGGACGGTGACGACGGCGGCTCCGACGACGGCGCAGACAGCGGCGACGGTCATGGAACGGCGTCCACGCGGTGACCTCATGGGCGGCCTTCCTGCTAGGGCCCTTGATGACGTTGTGGGCCGAGGCAGGCGCAGCGCCCCGGAATACCGGCGGGCCCTTCCCGGTACTGCGCACCGGGTGACAGGGACTACGGGATCCGTCGGGAACAGCCGCAGCCTAGGACCGCGGTCATCACCACGGACATAGCCCGTTGGAGCCGTTCCCGCAGGTCCGGCATGGTCCGACCGGGTCATGGACCCGGGACCGTCGCGTGCACCGGCTGATCGGCCGATGAACCTTCGACAACCGGCCTGGAACGCCGAGATGACCTGAGCGAGGGCCGGCGCCGCCCTAGCCTTCATCCAGGCGTCGCCGGCGGTTCATCCTGCACTGCCGGCGGCGCCGCTCCTCAGGTCGTCGCGGACGTCCCGCCGGACGTGGCCGAGCGCGACTCGAGGGCCTCGGTCAGCAGCGTGACGAGGGCCTCGAGCTGCACGTCGGCCGAGGAGCCCACCTCCTCGTCGGAGCCGTCGAGGGCGCGCGCCGCCAGCCCCGCCTTGTCGTCGATGAGCTCGGCGATCCGCGGGTCGATGGTCTGCGCGGCGATGATCCGCCACGCGGTGACCGGCTCGGTCTGGCCGATGCGGTGCACGCGGTCGATCGCCTGGGTCTGCTCCGCCGCGGTCCACGACAGCTCGGCGAGGACGACGTTCGATGCGACCTGGAGGTTGAGCCCGACGCCGGCGGCGGTGAGCGAGCACACCGCGACGTGGACGTCGGGGTCGGTGAGGAACGCCTCGATGTTCTCCTTGCGCTGCTTGGGCGTCTGGTCGCCGCGGATCGACGCGTAGCCGACGCCGCGCTTGGCGAAGGTCGCCTCGGCGGTGTCCATGACGTCGATGTGCTTGGCGAAGAAGACGACCTTGCCGACGCTGCGCGCCAGCTGCGCCGCGTAGTCGGCGGCGAGCCCGGCCTTGGCCTGGCCGATGCGGCGCATCACCGAGAAGACGTTGTCGCCGGTCTTGTCGGTGCCGGCGTTCTTGCGCTCGGCCGCGGCGACCTTGCGCACGAGGTCGTGGTCGATGACGTGGGCGTCGACGTCGACCGCGCGGGCGGCGCGGGACGCCTCGTAGCGTGCGACGAGGCGGCGGGCGAGGTCCTGCTCCGCGGCCCGGATCGAGCGGCTCGCCTCGTCGTCGAGCTCGACGGGGAGATCGGCCACGCGGCGTGCCGGGATGTCGGAGGCGACGTCGACCTTGCGGCGCCGGACGATGCCCATCTCGATGACGCTCGTGCGCGCGGCCGCGTAGAAGCCGTGGTCGGCGGGCGCGAGGCCGGTCTCCTCGAGCTTGGCCATGAGGGCGTTGCGCGGCTTCTTGTCGTCGATCCAGCCGAGGAACTGCCAGATGGCGCGGAAGTCCTCGATGTCGTTGATGAGCGGCGTGCCGGTGAGCGCCATGAGCAGGGCGTGGCTGTTGCGCGCCCGGATCCGCTCGGAGAGCCCCAGCACGTGCTGCGAGCGCTGCGAGGTCTTGTTCTTGATGAAGTGCGCCTCGTCGACGACCATCCCGCGAAAGCCCAGGGTGCCCAGCCATCCGACGTGCCGGTCGAGGATGTCGTAGTTGACGATGACGATGTCGGCGAAGCCGTCGATGGTGTCGCCGTCGCCGTGGACGACTGTGGCCGCCCGGCGGGGGGTCCACAGCTCGGCCTCGTGCGCCCAGTTCGCCTTGACGACGTTGGGGACGACGACGAGCAGGGGGAAGGCGTCGGCGGCGTCGGCGGCGAGCAGCGCCTGCGCGGTCTTGCCCAGGCCCGGCTCGTCGGCGAGGAGGAAGGTGCGGTGGCCCGCGGCGGCGGCCGCCACGACCTGGGCCTGGTGGTGCATGAGCTCGAGGTCCTTGATGCCGTGGACGACGGCGCCGGGCTCGGGCAGCGGCATGCACGTGGAGTCGCCGCCGTACTCGAAGGCGCGGAACAGCGGGGTCAGCAGCTCCCAGCCGCCGAGCCGGTTCGTCGTGGGGCGCGGCGGCGGGGGAGGGGTGGCCCCCGGCGCGAGGAAGGGGTTGGCGAGCTGGCGGGCGATGACCGTCTGCGGGACCACGCGTCGCGCGGTGGGGACCGGCTCGGCGAACGTCGTCGGCTCGGGCTCGACGACGGCCTCGGGCTCGCGCCCGCTGTCGCGCAGCATCCGGTTCTTCAGGTCCTTGGCGTCGGCGGAGACGACCGCACCGTCGGCCAGCAGCTCGAGCAGCGAGGTGTCGCGCGCGGCCGTCTTGGCGAGGATGGTGGCGATGCCGTCGAGCCGGGTCATCGCGGCGGTGCGCTCGCCGGCCGAGACCGTGGTGTCGGTCTTCAGCCGGGCGCGCTCCTCGCGGACGAGCAGGGCGACCACCTGGAAAGCCGTGCGCTCACGCGGCCGGACCCGGCCGCGCATCGCGTCGGCCTCGACCTTGCGGATGGCGCGCGCGAGGACGGGGATGATCCCCTCGTCGTCGTGGGCGCGCGGTCGCTGCCGGTCACGCTGCGTGGACCGCGGCGCGCCGGCACGGCGCGGAGCTCGCTGTGCCAAGCGGTTCCTTCTCCTTCGTCGGACACGGCGGGAGCGAGACCGGCGGCGCCGGCCCGGCTCCGGGGACGTCGTGGCCGTCGGGCGGGCGGGACGACGTCCCGGGCCGACGCGCACGCTCGCCGAGGGCAAGGCCCCGGCCCCCGTGTCGCGGATGCGTTCCCGCCGAGCGGCGGGACACCATCCAGCGTACGGGGTCGGCGCCGACGACGGTGACCCCGTCGACAGGTTTGTCCTCCGGTCGCGACCGGAGGCGACCCGCCAGCGGGTCAGGCGCGGACGATCCCGTCGACGACGACCTCGAGCATGGGGCGCACGGCGATGTCGGCGCGGCTGGTGTCGGCGACGCTGGCGATGCCGCTGACGAGGCGCATGACGTTGGCCGGGTCGACGCCGTCGCGCAGCTCGCCGGTGGCGTCGAGGTGCTCGATGACGCGGCGGTTGGCCTGGCCCATGACGTGGCACTTGCGGTACATCGGCGACGCGGGGTCGTCCATCGCCGCGCAGATCTTCGTGGCCGCGCCACGGTGCAGGGTGATGTGCTCGATGAAGTGCTCGAACCAGTCGAGGAGCATGACGGGGGCGGGCGCGCCGGTGGCGATGGCGGCGTCGGCGTCGGCGGACACCCGGTCGGTCCACTCCTGCATCAGGGCGTCGACGAGGGCCTCGCGGGTGGGGAAGTGGCGGTAGAGGGTGCCGGGACCCACCTCGGCGCGCCTGGCGATCTCGTCGAGGGAGGCGTCGGTGCCGCGCTCGGTGAACACGATCCGGGCCGTGGCGAGGATCTTGTCGTAGTTGCGGCGGGCGTCGGCGCGCATCGGCCGAGAACTTTTCTGGGGAGCTTCGGACGCGTCAGTGGATGCCGAGGTCGCCTGTGCGGCAACGGTTTCCGGCGGCGACTCGAGGGTCGACCGCCCGGTGGCGGCGGACGTCACTGACATTCTCCTTGCAGAAACGGAGACATTCTCCGTATTGTTATCGACAGAACCGGAGTGGTTCTCCGCTAATCGTAGCGCGGACCGTCGCCCAGAGGGAGCCAGCAGCCATGACCACCACGATCCACCCCACCCGCCAGGCGCGGCGCCTCCACCTGTCGCACCTCGCCACCACGCACCGGGCCCCGCTGTCCGGGCGCGCCCCGACGGGCGTGCGCACCCGCACCTCCTTCACCCCGATGACGCCCGAGGGTGGTCGCCGTCCGGCACCCCGCCCCGAGGCGCACGCCCAGACCCGCGAATCCTGAGGACCCGATGTCGACCAGCACCACCGAGGCGCTCACCGGCGCCACCTCCTCCGCTCCCTCCCTTCCCGCGGCCGCCACCACCGCGGACGGCGCCTCCGGTGAGCGCTCCGCCCGCCGCGCCACCGTCGGCATCGGCATCGTGCTCGTCGCCCAGCTGATGCTCGTGCTCGACGCCACCGTCGTGAACGTCGCCCTCCCGCACATCCGCACCGACCTCGGCTTCTCGCCCGCCGGCCTGTCGTGGGTGCTCAACGCCTACACCCTCGCCTTCGGCGGCCTGCTGCTGCTCGGCGGGCGGCTGGGCGACGTGTTCGGTCGCCTGCGCACCTTCGAGCTGGGCCTGGCCGTCTTCACCGTCGCCAGCCTGCTCGGCGGCCTCGCCACCACCCCGACCTGGCTCATCGCGGCGCGCACCCTCCAGGGCGTCGGGGCGGCGCTCGCCGCGCCGGGTGTCCTCGCGCTGCTCACCACGAGCGCCCCGAACGAGGCCGCGCGCAACCGCGGGCTCGCGCTCTTCACGGCCGTCTCCTCCGCCGGCGCCTCCATCGGGCTGCTCCTCGGCGGGGTGCTCACCGACGTCGTCAGCTGGCACTGGACCCTCTTCGTCAACGTGCCGATCGGCGTGGGGGTGCTGCTCCTCGCCCGGCGCTTCGTCTCGGAGACGCCGCGGGTCGGCGGCCGCTTCGACGTCGTCGGCGCGGTCACGGCCACCGTCGGCTCGGTCTCGGTCGTCCACGGCTTCATCAGCGCGGCCGACCGCGGCTGGACCTCGCCGGTGACCCTGGCCTCCTTCGTCGTGGGCGTGCTGCTCATCGGGTGGTTCGTCCGGACCGAGGGTCGGGTGTCCGCGCCCCTGCTCCCGCTGGCCCTGGTCCGCAACCGGCACCGGGCGGGTGCCCTGGTCCTCATGGCCCTCGTCGTCGGGGCGCAGTTCTCGACGTTCTTCCTCGTCACGCAGTACCTGCAGCTCGTCCTCGGGTTCAGCCCGGTGGCCACGGGTGAGGCGTTCCTGCCGCTCAGCCTCGCGATCTTCGCGACGTCGCGGGTCAGCGCCCGGCTCGTGGCGAGCATCGGCCCGCGGGCCCTGATGCTGGCGGGCACGACGGGCCTGACCGTGAGCTTCCTCTGGCTCAGCGGCATCTCCACGACGAGCACCTACGCCGCCCACCTCCTCGGGGCGCTCGTCCTCAACGGGGTCTCGGCCGCGCTGGTCTTCATGCCGGTCACGGTCGTCGTCCTCGGCGGCGTCGAGCGCTCCCAGGCCGGGACGGTGTCCGGGCTGCTCCAGACCGCCCAGCAGCTGGGTGGGGCCGTCGGCCTCGCCGCGATCGTCAGCGTCTACGCGTCGCAGTCGCAGCCGGGGCAGTTCGTCCCCGGGGTGCAGCCGGCCTTCCTCACCTCGGCCGGGTTCACCCTGGTGGCGCTGCTCGTCGCCGCGGTCGTCCTGCGGCCCCGGAAGCCGGCGCCCGCCGACGCCTGAGGTCGACGGTGCCCGGTTGGAAGGGCTACGGCAGCAGCAGGGGGCGGGCCTCTGCGGAGCGGATCATCGACCCTCCGGAGTGGGCGACGCCGGGCACCGTCACGAGGGAGTGGGAGCGCACGGCGTCGGCGCCGAGGGTCCTCGGGAGCGCGGCGAAGAAGTTGCGACCCCGAGCCAGCCGGTTCGCCCCCTCCCAGGTGGCGGAGCACCCGGTGTCGAGGCTGGAGTCCACGACCGTGTCGAGCCCCCCGAGGAGGTAGCTCACGGGGGCGGCCGCGTACGCCGCCCTCGCCTGGGTGTCGGTCCGGGTGGACAGCGGGCCCGAGCGTCGCGAGAGTCCGTACTTCCAGGTGTTCCAGCGGGGGCAGGCGCGCTGCTCACTGGGCGTCAGCGCGCGACGGGTGGTGCCGCTCCATCGCTGCGTGTCGAGGTACAGGTAGGTCCCGGGGTTCATCGGCAGGTAGCGGGTGACGACGTCCTGCCCGGCGAAGGCGACGTAGCGCTGCACGAACTGGCCGCCGGCGCTGTGCCCTGCCACGGTGATCCGGGCGTTGGGGAACGAGCGGTGGGCCTGCACCGCCATGGCGTCGAGCACGGCGAACGAGGAGATCGTCCAGGCCCGCGCCGTGGCGACCGAGGGGTCGCCCTGCTTCCAGCCGTCCGCGGACCAGTACAGCTGGTTGCTCCGCGGTGAGTCCGCCGCAGCGGCGAACCAGGGGGCGACGACGACCGTCGTCGACATCCTGCCCGCCAGCGTCGCGGCGTCCGCCGTGTAGCGGCCGTAGTCGTCGGCGTTGCGGGAGTCGCCGTGCACGGTGACCACGACGTTGCGCACGGCGCTGTCGGGCCGCGACAGCCCGCCGTTGGACCAGTAGGGGACGACGTAGGTCGTCCCGGCCTGCGTGATCGCGAAGTCCGTGAGGGAGAGGGTCGCCGTGCGGACGACGTCGGTGCCGGCCAGCTCGGGGAGCTGCGCCGAGGCGGGAGCCGCCGGAGCGGCGGCGAGGCAGAGGAGGGCCACGGCGAGGACGCGGGCCGATCGACCGACCCGGCCGGGAGCGCGGCGGCAGGGGTCGATGCGTGGCGGGTGTGGCATCGCAGGGGGCTCACATTCTCGGGGACCGGGCTGGCTGCGTCCCCTGCGGACACCTGAGCAGCATCGCAGAACGGACCTGCGGAAACCGACGAATGGAGAATGGTCGCCCTGACGGGGGAGGCCGGGATACCTGCTGGTCAGCCCGCCGACGGCGCGATGAGCTCGACCGCCGCCGCGGACATGGCGACGTGGTCGTGGGCGACTCCCGGCACCACGACGAGGCGCCAGCGGAAGTCCAGCGCGTCCTCCTCGGCGGCAGCCCGACCCCGGGCGAAGAAGCTCAGCCCGCGCTGGTACCGCGTGGAGCCCTGGGCGTTCGCGCCCCTGTCCCGTCGCAGGTTCTCGGTCTCGACGTCGTCGCTGCCCAGCAGCACCACCAGGTCCCGCCCGAACAGCGCCCGGAGGTCGACCGACGGCGTCGGCAGGGCGTCGAGCCCGTAGGGGAAGTCGGCGGACTCGTCGGGCATGGTGTACCAGCCGGCGTTCGCCGCCACCGTCGTGGACACCGGTGCCTGTGGCATGAACTCGAGGTAGCGGTGCACGAACTGGGCCCCTGCGGAATGACCGAACAGGGCGAACGTGCGGCCGGTGTTGCCCACCTGGTGGCGCACCTGGGCGACGATCGGCTCGATCGCGGCGAAGGTCCATCGCTCCCGGGGCACCGGGTCGCCGTCGGCGTCGACGACGCCCCCGAGGTTGTAGCCCGCTGCTCCCGGGAAGTCGTCGTCGGGGAACTCGGGGACGACGACGATCATCGGACGCCGCTGGACGAGGGGGACCCACGCGTCCCGGTAGTCGGACGCGTTGCGCTCGGTCCCGTGCATCACGACGACGACGGCGGCGGTCGTGAGGTCGCCCGCCCCGGTGACGCCGAAGACCCGGATCGGGGGGAAGCCGGGCAGCCGGACGGTGAGCTCCCACGGCCCGGCTGCCAGGGCAGGGGTCTGTCGCGGCATCGACGGGCGGGTCGTGCTGCACGCCGCCAGGGACGCCATCGCGAGGACCCCGGTCACGACCACGACGAGGCTCAGAAGGCGACGGTGCCGACGGCGCCGGTCCACGTGACCTCCGGTCCGAGGAGCAGCCTGGCGCTGGCCAGGTGGCCGTCGTCGCACGGGCGCGGCACGTAGCCCACCTCGTCGTTGTCGGTCTGGAGGCAGCGGAAGGTCACCGACCCCGGACCGTTCCCGTGGTCGGCCCAGCTCACGTCGGCGACGAGGCCGACCCCGATCTGGCCGAACGTGGTGAACCGCCCCGGCGCCCCGAAGACGAAGTTGCCGAGGCTGTAGAGCACCGGTGTGCCGGAGACGGTCTCGACCGGCTGGGTGGTGTGGGGTCCGGTGCCGATGACGAGGTCGTAGCCGGCGTCGGCGAGGGTGCGTCCCCACAACCGCTGGCTGTCGTTCACGGCGGCGTAGTTGTCCCCCCAGTGCACCATCGCGATGACCTTGGTCGCGCCGGCGCGGTGGGCCAGGTCGAGCCCTCGGACGACCCGGTCGGCGGAGAACGACACCATCCCCGGCCTGTCGGCGGTGCTCCTCATCGTCGGCCCGAAGTCCTCGCCGAACGCGACGACGGCCACCTTCTCGTCGGCACTCGTCAGCAGCAGCGGCCGTTCCGCCTCGGCGAGGTTCTCCCCGGCGCCGAACGTCGTCATCCCGGAGGTGGCCGCTGCGGCTCGGGTGTCGCGCAGGCCGGTCGGCCCCATGTCCATGACGTGGTTGTTGCCCAGCCCGAGCACGTCGACCCCGGCGGCCGCCATGGCCGCCGCGGTCCGCGGGTTGCTGGCGTAGCTGTACGGGGCGCCCGGCCGCGCCGGCGTCGAGGCGGTGGTGATCGGCCCCTCGGCGTTGATGATGACGACGTCGCCGTCCAGCAGGGGTTCGGCCTGCGTGAACACCGTGTCGTAGCCCTGGGTGTCGACCAGCGTCTGGGCGCCGTCGCCGACCATCGTGTCCCCGGCGAAGGTCAGGGTCAGGACGCCGTCGGCCCCGGCGTCCACCTGCCGAGCGACGACCGCCGGCGCGGGCGGCTCGGCGATGGCCGCGTGGGCCGCGAGCCCGCCCACGCTCAGGAGGAACACCCCTGCCGCGGTGGCGATGAGCCGCCGGTCACGGGTCAGGTGCGTGTGGCGCGCCACCGGGGACCACCACCTGTCGTGGTGTGCCACTGGCGGTCCCGGTGCTCGGCGCCGCTGAGCACCTCGACGAGGTGACCGCCTTCCATCCGCCACACGTCGTCGGCCAGCTCGATGTCGTCGTCGTCCTGGGTGACCCAGATGACGGTGCCGCGGTGCCGGATGACCATCTCCCGCGCACGAGTTCGCGCCTCGGCATCCAGCCCCGTGAAGGGCTCGTCGAGGAGGAGGATCGCGGGGTTGCCCATCAGGGCCCGACCGAGGGCGATGAGCTGTCGATCACCGGCGGGGAGGTTGCGCCCCCCTTCGAGCAGCCAGGTCTTCACGCCTTCGGACCCCGCACGGGCCAGCGACTCCTCGAGACCGAGCCCGAGGACGACGCGCTGGATCTCCTCCGGGGAGGACTGCTGCGACGAGTAGGTCAGGTTGCGCCGGACACTGCCGCGCAGGAGGGGCTGGTCGGCGCTGACGAAGCCCAGGTGCCGACCCATCGACGAGGGCGCCGTGGCGGACAGGCGCTGGTCGTCGATCGAGACGGCTCCACCGGTGGGCTCGATCTGGCGGGCGATGACCTTCAGCAGGGCTGACTTGCCGGCACCGGAGGGGCCGGTGATGGCGAGGATGCGCCGAGGTCCGACGACGCCGGTGATCCCGGCGAGGGCGCCCGGAACGACGACGTCCGTGAGCTCGATCCGCCCCTGGCGCACCCGGATCCGGTCGAGGGACTCCTCCCTCGGGTCCCGGCTCGAGCTGAGGAGGAAGTCGGTGACCTTCTGGCGCGACACCAGCCCTCGGTGCCAGTAGTCGTGGGCGAGACCGAGGGTGCGCACCGGGCGGGTGAGGAAGCGCGCGACGATGACGGCGGCGACCACCTCCGGCACCGTGACCAGGCCACGGCGGACCTCGTAGAGACCGACCCCGAGGACGACGACGGTGGACAGCAGGCCGGTCGCCGCGGCCATCCCCCGGAGCCGTCCGCGGATGACCGCCACCCGGATGAGCGCCCGCGTCAGGGAGTCGTTCTGGCGGGACAGGCGGCCGTACTCGCCGTTGAGGTGCCCCGCCGTCTGGATCACCGACAGGGTGTTGATCTGCTCGTCGACGTTGCCGATGAGCAGGGAGCGTCGGCGCCGCATCGTGCGCGTGGCCTGCCGCATGGCGTGCCCGTTGAGCAGCGAGAGGGCCGAGCCCAGGGCGAGCACGGCGACGACGGCGAGGGCCAGGGCCGGGCTGATCCAGGCCAGCGTGCCCAGGCCCGCGGCCAGGACGATGAGGGCCGAGGTCCCCTCGAGCAGCCCACGGCTGAGCCACATGCGCAGCATCGACAGGTCGCCCGTGAGCCGGAGCAGCAGGCCTCCCCGGGCGCGGTGGTGGAGGTGCTCGGGAAGCATGAGCTGCAGGTGCCGGTACATCGTCATCCGCAGCCGCCGGACGACGTGGTAGCCCGCCCGTTCGGCTGCCGTGAACTCGGCTGCGCGCAGCAGCCCGAGCAGCACCGCGAGGACGGCGAGCGCCGCCACCTGCCGAAGGGCGGTGGCGAGCTGGACGTCGGCCGCGGCGCCGACCGCCGTCACCTGCAGGGCCTGGACCGTCCGCAGCGCCAACACCCCGAAGCAGACCATGCAGGCCGCCTGGGCCAGGCCCAGGGCGATGACGACGACGTAGGACCGGTGGGGGAGGCGGAAGGCGTCGGCGAGCGCCTCCGGGGTGGGCCGGCCGGACGGGAGGTCCGCCTCGTCGGGCCGGGCCGCGGTGCTGGTGTCGTGCGGCGCGGTGGAGTCGTCCACCTCAGCCCTCCCGGGGCGGTGAGCCGGCTCCAGCACGGGCGTCGAGGGCGACCAGCTCGGAGCCCGGGAACCCGTGGTCCTGGTCGTCCGGCCGTTCGTCGCCGTCCGCGGTGTGGTCGTCCTCCAGGCTGGAGAGCGACACCGGCCATGCCGGCAGCTCGAGCTCGGGCTCGGCGTGGACGAGCGACATGTCCAGCCCGATGATGGGGCCGACGACCGCCGGGTCCTGGAGCTCGGGGATGCCCAGGACCGGGAGGCCCAGCGCGGCCTCCGCCTCCCGGACCGCCAAGGGGGACTTCGTCATCAGACCGGACACCGCGCAGACGTCGAAGCCGTGCTCGGTGAGGGTGCGGACCCCCTGCGCCGCCCCCATCGCGTCGGATGCGGCGAGGATGACCGTGTCGACGAGGTCGTGCACGAGCGGGGAGACGAGGAGCCGGCGGTTCTCCTGCTGGAAGACGCCGTCGGCGATCTCCATCAGGGTGACCCCACAGCCGCCGACCGCGAGGTGTCCGACCAGCTGGGCCATGGCCCGCTCCAGCACCGGGATCGGCTGCTGGAAGGTCGCGGCCAGCCCGGCGTCGGTGAAGTCGAGCATCATGTGGGCGCCGGCGTCGAGCATGACCCAGTAGTCGTTGCCCGAGCCCGTGCCGGTGACCTTGGTCGCGCCGGGCCGGGCGCCGGCGCGCGCCAGGCCGTGGAGGAGGTGGTGCACCGTCGTCGTCTTGCCGGCGTTCATGGAGGTCCCCATGACGGCCACCGTCCGGGGGCGCTCCTTGGGGACGAGGATGTCCTCGAGGCGGAAGTCCGACACGTTGACCGGGCGGCCCATCGCGTCGCCGACCAGGCCCAGCGGGACGATCGAGGTGGCCGGCCGGACGGCACGGCTGCGGGTGCGCACCCTCGAGGCGATCCCGCCGCTGGCCACCATGTGGCAGGGGCCGAGGCTGAACGGCACGTAGGACTCGAACTGGTCGGTGGCGTACCGGTCGGCGTAGGCGAGGACGACGAGGTCGCCCTCGTGGAGCACGCTGCGCCGACCGTGCGGCTGCTCGATGTGCTTGTGGTGGCCGAGGCGGGCGATGCGGGCCAGCACCACGTCGCCGGACCGCGGACGGACCGCGCCGCCGACGAGGGTGACCATCGCCTCGCGGGGGACCCGGCGGGTGGCGAAGCTCTGCTTGGCCCGCTCGGCGAGGCTCTGACGAAGCGGCTTGACCCAGACTTCTTGACGAGACACGACCCCCCCCAAAGAACGACGGGTCGGCCGAGCGAGTAAGGGGCCCCGCTGGGGAGAGACGCTGGCCCTGCATCCAGCGGCTGGCTGACCATAACCGCTGCACCCTCACCGTGGGAGAAATCGCCACCCGGGTAGCCGTTCTCCCCTCAGCCTTCTCTCAAGACCTGCAGGTCAGAGCGGGTTTTCCGGGGGTCGACCAGCCCCGAGCGTCCGCGGACGGACCTCCTCACGGGCTCGGGCCACGGCGTTCCGTGCGTGTCCTCGGGCCCCGGTCTCCCTCCACGTGGGGCATGATGGGCGCAGCACCCCGGGCGGCACCCCTGCGCTTCCCGGGGTGCGCCATGTCCGGGGGTGGTCGGCCGGTGCGACGAGCCCGCGGCCCCCGGACCGCGCAGGTGGTGCCCTCCGCCGACTCGGGTGGTCGCGGCTGGAGGAGGTCGCCGACCACATGCGGTCGCGCTGCTCCACGAGCCTCCGTACCGTCGCCACGATGCAGATCGGTGTCGACCTCGTCCGCGCCCTGGTGGGCGACCAGTTCCCCCAGTGGGCGGACCTCGAGGTGCGGCCCGTGCCGATCCAGGGCAACGACAACCGCACCTTCCGCCTCGGTGACGACCTCGCGGTGCGGCTGCCGAGCGGGGAGGGCTACGTCGCGGGCATCGCCAAGGAGGACACCGCCCTGCCGTTGGTGGCCCGGGCCGCACTCGTTCCACCGCGGGAGCCATCCGTCGGTCTACGAGGGCGACGTCGACGACGTCCTGTCGACCCTGGGCGGCACCATCGACGCCACCAGGTGCCGCGCCCTCTGGCGGGACGCGGTGGCCAGCCAGTGGTCGGCCGACCCCGTGTGGTTCCACGGCGACGTCGCGGTCGGCAACCTGCTGGTGCGCGACGGGCGGCTCGCGGCCGTCATCGACTTCGGGACGTGCGGAACCGGCGACCCGGCGTGCGACCTCGTCCTCGCCTGGACCTTCTGCCGCGGCGAGGAGGAACGGCGCGTCTTCGCCGACGCCGTCGGTCTCGACGACGAGACCTGGAACCGCGCCCGGGGGTGGGCCTTGTGGAAGGCCCTGATCACCGTGGTCGACCCGGAGCCCCGGCCCTCGCTGGATGTCCAGCGGGCTGCCCTCGAGGAGCTGCTCGCCGACGGTCAGCTCCGCTGACGACCTCCGCCACCGTCCGGGGTCATCCCTTTCATGACGCCCGCCATGATGGTCGTCCGCACCCGGCGGGGCAGCGGCGACAGCACCGCGGTGAGCACCCGCGACAGGGTCCCGGGGGCGACGACACCACGTCGGCCGAGGGCGTCCAGGGCGGGCGCGGCGACGGCCCGGGCGGTGACGGCTCGGGTGATCGTCATGCCCGACCTCTCGGCGAAGCCGCTGTGCACGGGTCCCGGTGCCACGGCGACGAGCTCGACACCCTGGGCGCGGAGCTCGGGCCTCAGTCCCTCGGCGAAGGTCTGGACGTACGCCTTGGTCGCGGCGTAGTGGGCGGCCCGCGGGACTCCCTGGAACGCCACGACCGAGCTGAGGAGCACGATCCCTCCGGAGCCGCGTGCTGCCATCCGCCGGGCGAACCCGTGCGTCGTGGTCATCACCGCCTCGGTGTTGAGACGGAGCATCTCCACCTCTTTGTCGAGGTCGGCCTCGAGGAAGGGGCCGGAGGTGCCGAACCCGGCGGCCGCGACGTAGAGGCCGACGTCGTGGTGGGCGGTGCGCTCGAGGAGGGTGGTCGCGGCGGTGGCGTCGGTGAGGTCGAGGGGGAGGACGTCGACCGCGACGCCGTGCTGGGTGCGCAGCTCCGCGGCGAGGGCGTCCAGCAGGGGCTCACGCCGGGCGACGAGGACGAGGTCCATGCCGCGGCCGCCGAGCTCGACGGCGATGGCCCGGCCGATGCCGGACGACGCCCCCGTCACCACTGCCGTGGGTCCGAACCGGTGCGTGAAGCGGCGTCGCCGGCGGGCACTGGTCATGTCGCCGCCCTCTCTCGCGTCGAGGTCGTCACCGGGGACGGGGTGCGGTGGGCCAGGGCGGCTCCGCAGGCTGCCGCCAGGACCGCGGACACGGCCATGGCGCCCCAGGCCAGCGAGTACGTGGCCGGCCGTGGTCCGAGGCCCGCAAGCATCGCGATGAGGGCGGCGATGCCGAGGACGCCGCCGATCTGGCGCAGGCAGGCGGTCGTCGCGCTCGCCACCCCGAACCGGGGGGCCGGCACCTCGGAGACGGCGGCCGTCGTCAACGCGGTGAGGCTCAGGCCGATCCCCGTCCCGGTGAGTAGCACGCCGCCCAGGATGTCGGTGACGTAGACACCACCCGGTGCGCGCAGGGCGAGGACGGTGCAGCCGGCGGCCAGCAGCACGCCTCCGGTCACCGCGACGGATCGCGCTCCCGCCCGGTCCACCGCCCGACCGCCGATGACCGCCGTCAGGGCGGCCATCAGGGCCCCGGGGGTCAGGGCGATCCCGGCCGTCGTGATGTCGTAGTCGAGCTCCGTGGTGAGGAACAGCGCGTTGGCCAGCAGCAGGGGGTAGAACGCCGTGGCGAACACGAAGCTGCCGAGGTTCGCGACCCGGAAGGACCTCAGGGCGAACAGCGGGACGAGGGCCCCGTCGGAGGCGTGGCGTCGGGCCCTCAGGACCAGGACCCCGACCAGCAGCAGACCTGCCACCAAGGACCCCGCCGTCCTCGGGTCGGTCAGGCCCCAGTCCGGTGCCTGGACCAGGGCCAGCGCCACGGCGGCCACACCCACCGCCGCCAGCGTCGTGAGCGTCCCGTCGCCGGCTCCGGCGGCGCGGGAGGGGGTGGGGCGGGGGAGCAGGCGCCGCGCCGCGATCGCGACGACCACGGCCACCGGGACGTTGACGAGGAAGACCGCAGGCCAGCCGACGGACCCGATGAGGACGCCACCGAGCGCTGGGCCCGCGGCGGCGGCGACCGCGCCGGTCGAGCCGAGCACCGCGAGGGCGCGACCCCGGTGGTGCACCGGGGTCGCGGTGAGCAGCGCGGCCTGCGCGCTCGGGACGAGGGCGGCGGCGCCCAGGGCCTGCGCGACCCGCGCCGCGATGAGGACCGCCACCGAACCGGACAGCCCGGCGACCAGGGAGGCGGCGCCGAAGAGCGCCACCCCGGCGACGAACACGGTGCGATGGCCGAGGCGGTCGGACAGGGCGCCGGCGGGGAGCAGGGCCGCGGCGAACGCCACGCCGTACCCGTTGACGACCCAGGACACCAGCGACAACGACGCCGTGCCGAAGTCGGCGCGGATGCTGCCGAACGCGATGTTGACGATCGTCACGTCGAGGAAGCTCATGAAGACCGCGGCGGCCGTCACGGCCAGCACGGTGTACTCCGACGGTCGCGTCCGGGTCGCGGAGGCGATGCTGGGTAGCGTCATGCGACTGAATGTAGGGGGATCAGTCGCATGACGCTACGGACTGGGTAGGATGGGGCCGTGCTCGGCAAGGACTACGAGGGTCAGGTCTGCTCGATCTCGCGCTCGCTCGAGGTCGTGGGAGAACGGTGGACGCTGCTCGTCATCCGTGACGTGCTCCTGGGCAGGCGGCGGTTCGACGAGCTCGTCGAGAGCCTCGGCGTCACCCGCACCGTGCTCAGCTCACGCCTGCGGACCCTGGTCGACGAGAGCATCCTCGAGCGCCGCGCCTACCAGGAGCGCCCGGCGCGGTTCGAGTACGACCTCACGGACAAGGGCCGCGACCTCCTCCCGGTCATCGCCCACCTCATGTGGTGGGGCGACCGTCACTACCCCGAGCCTGCCGGGCCGCCGCGAGTCCTGCGGCACCGGGGCTGCGGGGGAGACGTCGAGCACGACTTCACGTGCGGGCGCTGTCACGAGGCCTTGGCCGGCGGTGACGTGGTGGCCGAACCGGGACCGGGGATGGCGCGTCGACCCGCCTGAGCGGGGTCAGTGATCATCTGGTCATCGCCGCCGCCGAGGGGTGCTCGTTGCCGGCCCCGACCGGAGGCAGCGGTCAGGAACCTCGTGCCCACCGTTCCCCGCCTGCCAGCCTGGCGAGGTCTCGCGCGCAGAACCCGTGGTGGGCCCACTCCTCGTTGAGCACGGTGCCGAGGCACTGACGCACGGTCCGCCCTTTGGCGTACGGCGGCCAGCGGTAGTCGTCGGGCACGGGGGCGGTGAGCGCGAGCCGGTCCGGGGTGACGTCGGCGAGCCACGCCTCGACCTCCGACGCCTGTCGTGCTCGCACGGCGAGGACCTCGTCGAGGCTCGGCCGGGCGGACCCGTCGAGCTCGCGCTGGTCGTCCTCCATGAGGAACTGCGGACCCAGCCCCATGGGGGTGAACGGCTCGGTGAGCCCGAGGACGCAGCGCCGGAACCAGGAGTCGTGCACGAACACGAGGTGGCGCAGCGTCTCCAGCATCGACCACTCGCCGCCGACGCCCTGGTGCTCGGTGCCGCGGGGCATGGCCCGCACCTGCTCGACGGTCGTGGTCCACCCCTCCCGAAGCTGGCGCCAGGCCTCACGCAGGTCCTCCGGCTCGTCCGAGCGGAGGAGGAGACGCACCGGATGGCGCCGGTCGAGCTCGGCCTCGACGTACGGCATCACGTCGACCCCGTTGACCACGAGGTGGGTGACGAGCCCGTCGATCTCCGCGTCCTCCATGACCACGCCGACCATCCGGACCCTGCTGAGGTCGCACTCGCGGAACTCCGCGCCGGACAGGTCCTCGTCGTGGAAGCGCCGCATGCGGACAGGCTAGGTGCGCTCCGCGACGAACGGCCTCGACGTGACCGCGCGACCGCCGTCACAAGCGCGCCGGTGGGGAGGGGACGACGACGCCGACCACCCCATCGAGGGCGTGCACGGAGCCGCCGCCACGAGGCCCGGCGAGGGCGGCCAGCTCGCGGCACTGCGCCGGGCTGCACCAGTGCACGACCACTCCGGCGCGCTCGTAGAACATCATCCGCAACGTGCCCTCGGTGATGCGCCCGCGTGCGGACCTTCGCTCGGCGGGCGCCTGGTAGAAGACGACCTCCTGTCCCGTGCGCGTCGCGTCGGTGACGAGGGCGTCGTACGCCCGCCGGGTGGCCTGGTGCGCGCCGAGGTCGGAGTGCCAGGCGTGCAGGCCGAGCAGGGCCAGGCAGAGCAGGGCCACCGCGGCGACGCGTCGCGACCACCGCCTGCCGGCGAGGAGCAGCGCCGCCGGCACCACGACCGCCGGCCAGGCCCAGAGCGAGCCGCGCGCGGCGGTGCGCACGCCGGTGTCGAGCGTCTGGGCGCACTCGAGACCGGCCACGAGGACGACGGCGACGCCGACTCGCAGGAGCATCGGTCGTACCCGCGCGTCAGCGAGCCCCACCACGGCGCAGACCGCTCCCACCGTGGCGGGCCACCGGAGGGTCCGTCCGAGGGCGGTGACCTGCCCGACGTAGCGGTGGCCGTTGACCATTAGGTCGTGCAGCGAGGTCACCGCGTGGGGGTGCCGCCAGGCCGCGATGGCCACCCCGAAGTGCCCGAACACGAGCGCGTCGATGCTGAACGACACGAGCACCGCCAGGGCGAACGACCCGACGAACCCGAGGCAGAGGAGGGCGGTCCCCTTCCAGGCCCGGTGCCGCAGGTGCACGGCGGCGGCGATGAGGAGGAGCCCGGCGACGGGTGGGTAGGTGAGGACGGACAGCACCACGACGACGGGCAGCCACACCGCCAGTCCCCAGCGATACCGGGCGGCTCGCGGCAGCGTCGAGACCGCCGCAGCGGCCACGACGGCGGAGGCGGAGAGGGTGCCCGGCCAGTAGGCGAGCCGGACCCACAGCGGTGAGACCAGCAGGGCGGCGCCGAGGAGGGTGCCGGCCACCCATCCGGTGCTGTCGAACAGCCGCCAGAACCCGACCGCGAAGAGGGCGTATGACCCGACGAGGACGAACACCGCGGTCAGCGGGGTGCCGTGCTGCCCGACGAGCAGCCACCACGCGTAGCCCAGCCAGCGCCCCTCCTCGCGCACCTTGTCCAGGGGGTCGGCGGTCCCGGACGTCCCCCGCGGCAGGAGGAAGGGCCAGTCGTCGCGCCGAATGTAGGGCGCCGCCAGCTGGGCCACCATCCCGGACACCACCAGGGCGACGGTGATGCCGACGAGACCTTGCACCGGGTGGCCACGCGGCCCGCCGGCAGCCGACCCGTCCCCATCCGTACGTGGCTGGGTCGCCGCGCGCGACGTCATTCGGGGAGGGCGCGCGCCACACGGTCGACCCGCCAGATGTGGAAGGCGGCCGCCATCGCCGCCACCCACGCGGCCCCGACGAGGTAGCCCGCGATGACGTCCGACACGTAGTGCGCGGCGAGGGCGACCCGCGAGAAGCCGATGGCGAGGGTGACCGCGATGGCGAGGACCAGGGCGAGCCACCTCCGGACCCCGCTCATCAGGGGCCACAGGACGATGAGGAGGACGAGGCTCCCGGCTGCCGCCGCCTGGGCGTGCCCGCTGGGGAAGCTCTGCCCGGGTGGGGTGACGAACGGGTGGTCCACCACGGGCCGGTGGCGGCCGATGACCGCCTTGAGCGCACTGTTCACCAGCGACGAGCCGGCGATGGTCACCACCGTGAACGCCGCGATCCGCCGGCGACGGCGCCAGAGCGCGATGACGACGACGACCACCGTGAGGACCTGCCAGCTCGTCGCCGACCCCAGGTCGCTGAGGACGCGCATCACGGAGAGGAAGGTGGGGTGGGCCAGGGCGTACTGGTGCAGGGAGTCCCTCGCGCCGTCGTCGACCTCGAGCAGGGGCTCCCACTTCGTCTGCACGAACAGGGCCAGGAGCAGGACGGGGACGATGCAGACGGCGAACGCGGCGGTGACCACACCGACGCGCAGGGCCAGCTGGTGAGGCGTCGAGCGGGACGCCGTCAGCCAGCCCCGCAGACCTGTCGGGGTTGTCGTCGTGCTCACCGTGGGGCTCCTCGTCGTTGTCCGGATGGATGGGGTGTCGTGGGGAGGCTGACGACGGCACGCAGGCCGGGGGTGGCGTCGGGGCGGTCGGACAGGGTGAGGGTGCCACCGACCCGGCGCAGCTGCTCGACGACGATGGCGAGCCCGAGGCCGCTGCCCTCCACGGACTGGCCGGCCTCGCGCTCGAAGGGTCGCAGCACGTGGTCGGTGTCCCGGATCCCCGGCCCCTGGTCCTCGATGACGACCGTGAGGTCGGTGGCCGACGTCCTCGCCGCGACGGTGACGAGCCCTCCGGCCGGGCCGTGCCGGATGGCGTTGTCGAGGAGGTTGCGCAGGACCGAGGCGGTCTCGGTGGCAGGGACCGGCGTGGCGTCCTCACCGCCGGCCGTGACCTCGAGCCGGACCTGGCGGCGGTCGGCGGAGTCGAGCACGTCGCCGACGGCGGAGCGCAGGACGGAGTCGAAGCGGTCGACGCGCGTCGCGGACTCAGGTGAGGACTGGGCGCGGGCGAGCTCGAGGAGCTGGTCGACCAGTCGTCGGGAGCGGTCCACGCCGGCGCGGGCGTCGGTAAGTCGCGCCTTGATGGCGTCGGGATCCTTTGCCGCAGAGGCCCGTTCGAGCTGCAGCGACAACGCGGTCAGGGGGGTGCGGAGCTCGTGCGCTGCCTGGGCGATGAAGAGGCGCTCGTGGTCCTGCGCGGCCCGGACGCGGTCGAGCTGTCCGTTGAGGGCGCCGATGAAGTCGGACAGCTCGCTCGGGGTGTCGCCGGCGTGCAAGGGGCTGAGGTCGTCCGCTGACCGACCGTCGAGCTCCGCGGCGAGCCGGTCGACGGGCGCGAGGACCCGTCGCACCCCCAGCACGATGGCCGCGAGGAGCACCGGGATCAGCAGGGCGAGGGGGAGGGTGGCCGACAGCGCGGCGCCCCGGGCGATCTCCTCGCGGACCTGCAGGGCCTGGGAGATGACGAGGGGCTCGGCGCCCTGCCTGGACGCGACCACCACGCGCAGCTCGCTGCCGTCGACGACGACGGTGTGCGGTCCCGGGCCGGGATCGGCCGCCAGTCCCGACGTGCTCAGCGTGGTGATGTCGATGTCGGAGGTGGTGTCGCTCAGGGGGTCCCGGTCGGTGGTGGGCACGGAGGTCGAGGTCGACGCGGCCAGCGTCGCGACCTGCATCAGGACGTCGTCCTGCAGGTCCCGGGCCTCGCCGAGGCTGCGCTGGTAGGACAGCACCCCGCCGACGCCGGCGACGAGCAGGGTCGCCACGACGAGTGCGGCGGACAGCCGTCCGGCGAGGGAGGCGCGCCTCATCGGGCGGTGTCCTTCGGGACCGTCCAGCCGACGCCGCGCACGTTGCGGATCGTGTCGGCGCCGAGCTTGGCGCGCAGCCGGTGGATCGCGTACTCGACGGCGTTGGACTCCACTTCCTGACCCCAGCCGTAGACGCGGTGCTCGAGGTCGTCCCGCGACAGGATCACGCCGGGTCGGGTGAGCAGGGCTCGCAGGACGGCGAACTCGCGGCGGGGGAGGTCGACCTGCTCGCCGTCGACGGTCCAGGCGAGGTGGCGGGCGACATCGAGGCTGACCCGCCCGTTGGTGAGGACGGCGTCGGCGTGGTCGCTGCCTCGACGGCGCAGCACGGCCCGGACCCGCGCCATCAGCTCGGCGCTGTCGAAGGGCTTGACGAGGTAGTCGTCGGCCCCGAGGTCGAGCCCGGCGACGCGTGAATCGACCCCGTCGCGCGCCGTGACGACGATGACGGGGACTTCGTTCCCCGTGGCGCGCAGCCGGGACAGGAACCCGGCGCCGTCGAGTCCCGGGAGGCCGAGGTCGAGCAGGACCACGTCGTACGTGTGGGTGCCCACACTCGCGAGGCCCGTGACGGCGTCCTGGACCCAGTCCACGGCGTAGGCCTCGTCCTCGAGGCGGCCGACGAGGGCGGCGCCGACCATGGGGTCGTCCTCGACGAGCAGGACCCTCATGGTCGGCACCTCCGTTTCGCTGGGTCGGTCACGCTGGCGGTCAGCTCTTCGCGTCCAGTGTGACGATGACGCCCTGCAGCGCGGTCAGGGCGCGCGTGCAGTCCGCGGGCGACTGGGGGTTGGCGCGCAGCGCGGTGAGGGTCTCGTCGATGGCCGAGTCCATGGTGTGCCAGCCCGACGGGGAGGCCGGCTTGATGGCTGCCTCGGCGTCGTCCCAGGCGACCTCGAGGTCCTTGACCCGTGCCCGTGCCCCCTTGAGGTCACCCTTCTTCACGCGGGCGGCGACGTCGTCGGTGATCGCGGCGAACGGGCGCAGGTCGCCCAGGGGGGAGGTCGCGTCCGATGCCGCGGCGGACGTGCCCGACGACGATCCCGAGGACTGCGCGGGCTGGACGAGGACCGGACCCGCGACCGCGGTGGCGGCGCCGGGCGCCATCAGGAGCGCGGCGGCGACGACGGCGACCGCGCCACCACCGGCCCACGCGAGGTCGCGCCCGGGGTGGACCGCGGGGCGGTCGCCCTTGACGCGCACGCCGTGACGCAGGACGAGGGCCTGCTCCCGCGCCACGAGCACGACGATGACGGTGAGGAACAGCAGGCTGGTCACGCTGGCTCCCAGCCCGATGCCTCCGTAGGAGCGGCCCTGGGTCAGCAGGTCGCCGAGGGAGGCGCCGAGCGGACGGGTCAGCACGTACGCCACCCAGAACGCGGGAACCGCACCCACCCCCAGTCGCCGGGCGAGCCAGACGAGCAGGATGAGCCCGCCGAAGATGGCCACGCCGTTGCGGAAGCCGAGGGAGAGCGCCTCGGTGGCGAGGTCGCCTCCGGCGGTGCCCAGGGCGAACGTCACGAGGATGGCGGCCCAGTACCACCGCTCCCGGCGCGGGGTGTCGATCGCGGTGATGGCCAGGGTGCGCTCCTGGAACCACCACACGGTGAAGACGACGGCGAGGACCACGGCGAACACCGCGGTGCTCAGGTACAGGCTCACGCCGAGCTGGTCGGTGAAGAAGTCGGTGATCTGGGTGCCGACGATGCTCACGAGCACGACGGTCAGCCAGTACAGCCACGGCGTGTACCGGCGGGTGCGCAGCTGGGCGAAGAGCGTGACGGCGAGGACGGCGAGCATCGCGCCGTCGGTGACCGCCGTTCCGAGCCCGACCTGGACGGCGAGGAAGTCGGCGAAGGTCTCGCCGATGGTCGTGGAGAGGATCTTGATGAGCCAGAACGTCGCCGTGATCGCGGGGACCTTGTTGAGGAACTCGCCCACGACGCGGCGGCCCGTCGTGGTGTCTGTGGTCGTGTCCATGGTGCAAGGACACCGGCTCGGACTTAGCGCCGACTTAGCCTCGCGGTCCGGCGGGACGTCTGGCCCGCACCCGGCGAAGGACCGCTGCGCGCTTGGCTGACACGCGGCCCCACACCAGGTGCTGAAGGGCGAGGGTGGCCCAGCCGGCCAAGGCCATCCCGGACAGGTTCAGCGCCAGCTGCAGGGTGCTTCCCCAGACCTCCGCGCCGGCGCCGAACGCGAGCCCCAGGGCGATGTTGCCCGCGGCCGGGACGGTCGTGACGGAGATGAAGACTCCCGAGAGGCCGCCGCTGACCCACGGACGTGCCCATCACGAAGCGACGCCGGCCGACCTCCAGGGCGGCGACGCCTCGTCTGGCTGAGGCCGAGGAGAACGGACCGGATCGCAAGGAGCGGCGGGGATCCACCTCCACCGCTACTCGGGCCCGTGGATCTCCGACCACTGGGCCTCGCGGAGCCACGGGGTGTCACGGTCGGGTCGGCATCGCCTGCGGGCCTGCACTGTCTCAGGGTTGCCAGGTCTGGCGTCTGCCCCTGCTCACCAGCCCAAGTCGCCGCGGCGGCCGCGCTCGACGGCCGTGTCGAAGGACTCGACATCGAAGTCGGCAGAGTGGGCGTGAAGCATGTGGCCACGGATCGCTCCGATGGATGCCTCAATCCCAGCGACCTCGTTGTCCGCCGCGTCACGGAGTTCTCGGCCGAGCACCATCGCGACGACGATGGCGTCCTTCATGCGCATGTGTCCTCCCAGGTCGTGCGTCACGTCTCCCCCCTTGGAGGGTCGATGGCGCACCGATGTTCCCAGGGTTGGCTCACGGGTGGACCCGCCGCGCTAGGGTCCGCCCGTGAGCGACACACCCTTCGCACAGGGCCCGCCGGCCCGGATGATCGATGGTCCTCGTGACCTTCCGGCGGGGTACGAGCACCCGCACGCCTCGGAGGAGGCCCGCGAGGTCGCCGAGCACGGCATGGTGCTGAGGGTTCAGGTCGGGTCCGGGCTCCACGGCACCGGCATCGCCGGCCAGGACGACCGCGACGAGCTCGGCATCTGCCTCGAGCCGGCCCGATTCGTCACCGGCATCGCCACCGTGCCCAGCGGCACAGGCGAGGGGAGGCCGCGGATCGCCTTCGAGCAGTACCAGCGCCACACTGCATGGGACCGCCCGAGCGGGCTGGGCACACGGTCGGGCGCAGGGGACCTCGATGTCGTCATCTACGCGGCCCGCAAGTGGGCGCGCCTCGCGCTCGCCGGCAACCCGACCGTTCTCCTTCCGCTGTTCGTGCCTGACGAGGAGGTCATGTACCGCAACGGGGCAGGGGCCGAGCTCGTCGACAACGCGCACCGCTTCGCCTCCCGGCTCGCGGCGCAGCGGTTCCTCGGCTACCTCCGCTCGCAGCGCGATGCGATGACCGGCGAGTCCGGCGCGCACACGAATCGTCCCGAGCTCGTCGCCCTGCACGGATACGACACGAAGTACGCGATGCACGCGCTCCGGCTGGGTGTCCAGGGAGTCGAGTTCCTCACGACGGGCCGGATCACCCTGCCCGTCCCCGAGCCGCACCGGTCGCGGCTCCTGGCAGTCCGCCGCGGGGAGGTCCCGCTCGAGGACGTCCTCCTCGCCGTGCGGGACGCGGAGGCTGCCGTGGAGGCACTCGGCGACAGCCCGGGCCTGCCGCCGGAGCCGGACCGGGCCTGGGTCGACGACTGGCTGCATCGACGTCACCTCGAGTTCTGGCAGGGGTGACACCTCTGCGCGCCTGTCAGTCGATGCGGAGGGCCTGTGCCTCCCACCAGGCCAATGCCTCGCTCCTCGCCGCGAAGCCCTCCGCGATGACCATGATCCTGTCGGCCGCGTAGGTCCAGACGACTGCGGCTTCGCCACCTCCGAGGTCGAGGCATCGCAGCTGGCCCTGCTCCCCTTCCCCCTCGCCGGTGAAGCTCCACGTGCCGTTGCCGCCCTCGCACGTGGAGGAGCCGGTGTCATTCTCGGCCTCCTGCTCTGCGAGGGCAGCCGTCAGCGCGTCGTCGGCGGCGAACTGGAGGACGGTGACGGTGGTGTCGGCATCCGTCGTGGAGGTGCACTGCGCCGCCACGATGCCGTTCTCGTCCCGCTCGGCCCGGAAGCGGACGACGCCCGCGACGATGCGATCCGGGTCGTGGCAGGTCTTCGTGTCCACGAAGTCGTCGCCGAACCGTGCCACCAGCTGTTCTCCCTGCGAGGTGGTCGGGACCGGCTCTGCGGTCGCTGACACCGTCGCCCAGCGGTCGTCGTCACCCGAGTCCGGCTCGGTGTCGTCGGCCGTCGCGGAGGCGACGCGGTAGGTCCTGTCCTCGATGGTCTCCGGGGTGAGAGTGATCTCGGTGTCGTCGACCCACAGGCAGGTGGTAGGCATGCATACGCGGTAGCGGTCTGCACCGTCGACGGGGTTCCAGTGGAGCCGGACCTCGCCGGGGGATGACGACGTGTCCGCGCTCAGGCCGGTCGGCGGAGGGAGTTGACGGGTGAGCACGCTCACGAGGACGACGACGACGATGACGGCGACCGCCGCGACCGCGGCGAGAGCGATGACGATGGCTCGTCGGGAACGAGGGGCCGCAGGGTCAACCCGTGCCGGTTCCGGCTCGACCCCAGGCGTCGGCTCGGCGGCGGCCGCTGGGGTGGGTTCGGGCTCGGCCACGGGGGGTGGCTCGTCCGAGGCCGAGGGGTGCTCCTCGGTCTCGGCCTCGGGCGGGGCCTCAGGGATCCCGTGCGAATCGGGCTCCCCGCTCGGCTCGGGCTCTGGATCGGCCGCGGGCGGCGCCTCCGGCGCGGTTGATTCCATCTCGGGCCCGGGCTCGGGCTGGTTCGGGAGGGGCACCGGCACCTCGGTCGTCGGGGCGATCGCCGCCCCGAGGGCGACGACCATCTTGGGGTCGTCGAGGGTGGCCGGTCGCTGCCCGAGGATCTCGGACATCGCGGTGTGAACGGGCCGCATCAGCGATGACCCGCCGGTGAGGAAGAGGGTGTCGAGGTCGCGTCCGCTGACCCCGGCAGAGGTGAGCGCTCGCTCGGTGAGGGCACGGACCTTGGCGATCTCTCCGGCGATGACCCGCTCGAACTCCTCCGCGGTGATCGACACCCACGTCGACTGCGTCCCGACCGCGACCGGGATGTCAGCCTGGTCGGACTCGCTCAGCACCTCCTTGGCCTGACGCACCTCATCCAGAAGGGTGCGGAGGGCGCCGAAGTTCTCCGGCGCGGCGAGCGACTCCTCGACCGACCCCGCGTCGCGGCGGTGAAGGGCCTCGCGGACCCACGACAGCAGAGCCTGATCCACGGCCATCCCACCGACGTGGGGCGCGCCGGCACTTCCGAGCTCGACCCACGGCTCATCGGATGCGCCGGTCCAGCGGAGCACCGACACGTCACACGTGCCGCCGCCGTAGTCGACGACAGCGACCCGGGCCCCCTCTGCGAGCCGAACGTGAGGCCGCGACACGAGCCAGCTCGCGGCAGCGACCGGTTCACTGACGAGCTCCACGCGGCCGGCCTCCACCCCACAGGCCCGCCATGCGTCGACGAGCGCCTCGCGGCGGCGGCTCGCCCAGTCCTGCGGATGAGTGAGCACGACGCGGTCAGGGTTCTCTGAGCCTGCCGCCCGACCGGCGGCACGGGCGGCGTACGCCAGGACGCGTCCGACGAGGAACGAGACCTCGTGGTCCTCTCCGGCGACGTGCGTCACACCCTGACCCAGCAGCGCCTTGGGCGCCTCGACGAACGCCTGGGGCCGCACCCGCCGGGCGTGCAGGGCCGAGTCGCCGACGCGGATGCCGGAGGTGTCGACCAGGACGGCGGATGGCATCGAGTCGCTGTTCGAGGAGAGCCGTACCCGCTGGGGTGTCCCGCCGTCGACCGTGTAGGTGGCGGACGTGTTCGTCGTGCCGAAGTCGATCGCGAGCGTCCAGGGAGTGGTCATCAGACCCCTCCGCCGTGAGCCAGGGCGAGCGCCGACACCCATCCGTCGACATCCGGCATTCCCGTGTGCAGTCCGAAGGTCAGCGAGCGGTCACGACCTCCTTCAGCGCGGTACGACACGACAAGGTTGCCCCTTGCGCCCGCACGCCAACGGGTGACCTGCGCAAGGGGAAGGTCGCGGGAGTGTCGAGCGTCGTCAGCAGTGAAGGTGAGCCGGTCCTGGGCGAGGGTCAGCACACCCGAGCGCGCGGCGAGCGACGTGAACCCCATCCGGGGTCCTGCCCAGCACAGGACGTCGGCAGACCTGACGGGATCTGCCGGTTCACCCTCACCGGGGAGCGTTGCCAGAACGTCGACCAGGACCGCGCGGGTGGCGGGCTCCACCTCCTCCCGAGCGATCCGTGCCAGGACGTCCACCTTCGTGGCGAGCACCTCCGCGGGCAGCCGGTCCAGCCAGGCTGCGCCGCGCTCGCGGGCATCGGTCGCCGGCGACCGGAGCAGCGCCTCGACGATGCGCAGCCCCACCCAGGGGTCCCTGCCCGGGCCCTGCCACAGGAACTGCAACGCCATGTGGACGCGCCGGCCCGGGCCGACGGGGAACGTCGCGGTCTGCGACGTGTAGTCAGGCCCGAGGAGCCCGAGCGCGAAGTCGACGAGCTCCAGGTCGTCACCGCGACGGGGGTGGTTCGTGAGGGCGAACCACGCCGCGGTGTCGTCGGGGGCGTGGCGCACCCGGTCGCGCAGTGCGGGGACCGGGTCGATCCCGTGCCTCGGGGCCAGCCGTGACGCACCCACGACGAAGGGTCCGGCGACGTCCTGGAGGGCGCCGAGGACAGCGTCGCGGGACGCCTCCTGCAGGAGCAGGGTGCGACATCGCGAGGCGATTCGCGCTGCCTGGGGAGCCCCGAACTCCTCGATGATGTCGGCGACGTCATCCTCGAGGGCCCCGAGGATCTCCTCGGCGAGCTCGAGGTCCTCGATCCTCAGCCCGGACGCCGGCAGCATCGAGATCCCGAGGAACCACTGGTCGATGATGCCGACTGCGCCGGGGATGTCGGCGAGGTGCGCACCGGGCGAGTGCTCGTCCAGGAGCGCGCGCAGGAGCCGGCGCGTCGCCGCGAGGCGTTCCTCGTCGGGCAGCCCGTCAGGCCCGATGAGGACGACCCGAGACGCGACGTCGACCGTTCCGGCGACGACCGGCGCCGTGTACCCGTCGGAGACGGTGTTCGACCATCCCGTCGACACGAGCCAGTCGTCGACGTCGGGGGAGCGCGAGGTGAGGCGGCACAGTGCCTCGACCGCGTGGACCCGGCCCCACCCGGTGTGCCACTGGGCGAGGGCGAGGAGGCCGCGCTCGTCCGGCTCGGCCTGGTGGAGGAGCACGACACTTGCCTCGTGGGACAGCTCGTTGAGCCGGCCGAGGACCGCGGCGCGTTCGGCGAGCGGGGGCCAGGTGATCATCGACGCGATCGCGAGGCCGGCCTTCACCGGGCCGCGATGGGTGCCACGACAGACGAGCCATGCGGCCAGCGTCGCCGCGGCCTCGGTGTAGGCGCGGGCGGCGTCCGTGGAGTCCGGGGCGTCCTCTGCCTGGGTGGCGAGCGCGATGTCCCTGCGGGTCACCATGGTGAGCGAGCGCAGCCCCTCGTACGCCTCGACCAAGGACGACCGGTCGACGGCTCCCGCACGGACCTGACCGATCGTCCGGACCAGGGCGACCAGCGGATCCTGAGGCGTGTCCAAGGGCGACGTGTGGTGGGAGAGCACGCCCGCCAGCGCGCCGGGCGCCCAGAGCAGTCCACCCTCGTCAGGCGGCCCGTCGTCCGGGAGGGGCGCGTCAGGGGACGTCGCCGCGCGGGCCACCTCGAGGTACGTCGGGCCGGCGGCGGGGGCCGCCCACAGGCCGGCGGCTGCGCCGACCGGCAGCCAGAAGTCGTCGTCAGGCACTCCGTCCTCCTCCGTGCTGGGGCGGCGAGCCGGGGCCGCGGTCGCGGGCCGGTTCGCCGGACATCGTGACGTACCGCGCGATCGCGGGAACGTCGTTCGGTGCAGAGCGTCCGCCCGGTCAGGGCTGTGTGGGGTCGCTCGGGTGGCGGTCCTGGTCGTCCGAGACCCCGTCGAGGTCGCGGTCGGAGGCGGGGAAGACCGCACGGCCGGTCTCCTGCGCCATGCTGACGATGAGGTTGTACACGGGGTCAGGGTTGGTCGCCGGGCCCACCACGGTGTCGAGGACCGGGAGGCCGGCGGCGTCGGCGACGCCGTTCTCGTCGAGGTCGGTCGCGACGACCGTGTCGAGGACACCGTCCCTGTCGGCGTCGATGACGCTGGTGTCGAGGACGCCGTTGCCGGTCTGGTCCACCGCGCCGACGTCGTACGCGCCGTTCTCGTCGGAGTCCCGGAACGCGGCGGCCACGGTGCCGTCCGCGCGGACGACCGCCGCGCCTTCGAAGACTCCGTCCTCGTCCGCGTCGGTGAAGACGTCGACCGAGCCGGAGGCGTCCTGCACGGTGATGGTGTCGACGTAGCCGTCGGCGTTGGTGTCCCAGTACTGCCCGGGCGAGGCCGCGACGCCCAGGGCGGGGTCCTCGGCCTCTGGGATGGGGTCGACGTCGTGCATGGGGGGTCCTTTCCGAGAAGGGGGTCGTGAAGTGGTCAGTGCCGCCAGGAGTCGCCCGGGGCGTTGTCCTGGTTGTCCGGCCACCCGTCGTGGTCTGAGTCGTCGGGTGGGAAGACGGCCTGACCGGTCTCCGCGGCGAGCGTGAGCATGAGCGTGTAGAACGGGTCGGGGTTCGTGGCCGGGCCCACGTCCACGTGATCGAGCCGGAAGCCTGTCGACGGCTCGACCTCGCCGAGGACGAAGCCGGTGGACTCGAGGGCGTCCACCGCCCCGTTCTCGTTGAGGTCGGACGAGACCACGTCCATGACGTTGTCCCCCGTGGTGTCGGCCATCGTCGTGTCGAGGACCCCGTTGTGGGTCTGGTCGAGGTAGGCGACGTCGAGGATGCCGTTCTGGTCGCGGTCCTGGGTGACGGCCGCGACCGAGCCGTCCACGCGCTGGATGACGGCGGTCTCGTACACGCCGTTGGTGTCGAGGTCGACGAAGGTCGTCGTCGACCCGTCGGGGTTGGCCGCGACGGCCGTGTCGTAGAGGCCGTCGGCGTTGGTGTCGACGTACTGCTCCGCGGCGAGGGCGGGTTCGGGAGCGGGGTCCGTGTCCATGACGGCGTCCTCTCGGTCGTGGGCTCCTGGTGGGCCATCGCTCGTTGGATGCCGCGATGCGGCCCGATGTTCCCGGTCGGTCGCGGCCTCGTCGAACTCGTTCCGTGGTGGTCCTGGTTCTGGGACAGTGGGCGGACGCGGCGCCACGGCATCGGGCCGTCCGCACGCACGACGGAGGTGGCTGCCGCGATGACTGAGAGGCAGGGGCGGACCGCTGCGGGTGCCGTCGGTTCGGCAGAGGCCCGCGCCGACGCGTTGCGGGTCAACGAGGCGGCTGCCGCGCTCGGCCCGCTCGCCCGACGGCTGCGCGAGCTCGGTCAGGTCGATGCCGCTGCGCTGGTGGAGAGCTGGCGCGGCTGGGCGGAGCGTCCCGTCGTCGTCGCGGTCGTGGGCGAGGTCAAACGCGGCAAGTCGACGCTCGTCAACGCCCTCGTCGGTCGTTCGGTGTCGCCGACGGGCGTCGACGTCGTGACGAGCGGGGAGATCGGGATCAGCGCTCCCACGGATGAGCTCGCCGAGGGCGAGGGGCGCCTCTTCCATGACGACGGGTCCGTTCGGATGGTGTCCGCCGCGGATGCCGTCGACGCGCTCCGGGTCCCGGGCGACGCGGGGCGCCGGGAGGAGGGGAACGGGGACCCCCGAGGCTCTCAGGGCGTCCCCCCGGCCGGGCCCCGCCCGATCATGGCCCAGATCGCGGTCACCCCGAGGTGGCTTCCCGGAGCGGCGCTCTTCGACACGCCGGGTGTCGGAGGGCTGGTCGGTGAGCACGCCGCCCGCGCCCGGGCGACGGCCGAGAGATCAGGGGCCTTGCTGTTCGTCAGCGACGGCGGACAGGTGCTGACCCGTCCGGAGCTCGACTTCCTCCGAGAGGTCTCCGTGAGTGCCGAGTACGTCGTCTTCGCGTTGACCAAGGTCGACCGCACCGACGGCTGGAAGACCGTCCTCGAGGAGAACAGACGACTCCTCGCCGAGCACGCCCCACGCTTCGCGGACGCGCCCATCATGCCGGTTGCCGCCGTCCTCGCCGAGGCCGCGTGGAGCCAGGACCCGGACACCGCTGCCGTCCTCGAGCGCGCCTCTGGGGTCCCTGAGCTCGCGGCGGCCCTCGCCGTGGTCACCCGCGGTCAGCGACGGGTTGCCGTCGCCAAGGCGCTGCGCATCGCGGTCACGGCCCTCGAGAGCGCCGGCGGAGTCGTCGACCGCGAGCGAGAGGCGATCGAGGAGCCGCGCGAGGCGGTTGCCGACCTCGAGGTCGAGCAGCGCCGGCTCGAGGAGCTCCGCGACCGGCGCAACTACCTGCGCGTCTACGTCGAACGTGACCTGGCGCGGGCCCGTGCCGACGCACTCGCCCTCCTCAACACCCTGACCGACGCCGCCGCCGCCGAGCTCGGCGCGCAGGCACAGCTGGTCCGGAACCGGGACGCGGACGTCTTCACCGAGAGTCTTCGGGCGCGGCTTCGTGCGGTGGTCGAGGACGTTCGGGCACGGTTCGTCGTCGGTGTGGGCGTCGCCGTCGAGGACGCGTTCAAGGGTCTCGACCTCGAGTCGCCGGAGCCGTCGCAGGTGGGGTCCGTGACCGTGTCGGAGTCGGGTGAGGTCGTGGTGGGCCGGCCCGGGGCGGCGGTCGAGCCCGTGCGGCGTGGTCTCTCCGAGCTCGTCCCGGGGGTGCACTCGGGAGCGAGCCTCGCGGGCGCGGTCGAGCTCGGTGCGCTGGCGGCCCCCCGGGCGGCTGCGAAGACCTCGGCGTTCGACCCGTCCATGGCCTCGTTCGCCTTCATGGGCTCACACCTCGGCACCGTGCTCGGTCTGGGCGGTCCGTTCGGACCGCTCCTCGCGGCTGGATGGGTCGCCGTCAACATCGCGTCCCGCCGCTCGCGCGAGGGGCGTCAGCAGCTCGCGGCCGGTGTCGCCGACTCCTTCGCCGTCCTGCGCCGGGACCTGCCGGCCACGCTCGACGCGATCACCAGAGAGCTGCGCCCCGAGCTGATCGTCGAGGCCGAGCGGACCCTGGAGCGTCGCGCGGCAGAGGTGCGGCGCCTCCTCGATGCGGCCAAGGCGGCCCGGCTCGCGGAGGAGCGCGAGCGTCGCACGCTGCTCACCCGGCTCGACGCTCGGGCCGTCGCCGTGCGGGACCAGCGCGCCCACGCCGAGCTCCTCCTCGAGCGACTGGCTCCCACCGCGAACGGGTGAGCCCGGGAACATTCTCCTGACGCTCGGCATCGAACGGGATGACATCGGCGACCGACGCCGCCGCCCGAGCCAGACAGGACCACACCATGAGTGAGTTCCAGAACCCGATGCAGCCCGACGTCGATGCCGAGACCCTCCCGTACCTCGCCCCGGACGTCGAGCCGCCGGCCGATCCCCAGGCCGCTGACGGCGTCGCCATCCCGGGCGAGGGCCAGGTCATCCCGGTCGACGCGGACGTAGACGGCATCGTCGAGGGGTTCCTCGTCACCCACGCCGAAGGCATGTGGACCGGTACCTTCGACACCACCGGCGACGGCGAGGCCGACGTGTTCGCGGTGAGCACGACCGGCGCCGAGGTCCCCGACTTCCTCGTGAGCGAGGACGGGTCGGGGGGGTACATCGCCCAGGTCGACACCGACGGCGACGGCGTCCCCGACACGGAGGTGCCCCTGAGCCGCGACCAGCTCCTCGCCCAGTTCCCGGAGGCCCTGGAGTACCTCGACCTGAACTTCGCGGCGGTCGGTGCCACGGCACCGGACAGCCCCGCGGCGGCGGATCCGGCGGTCCCGGCCGCCGAGGGGGACTGGTCGGTGGTGGACGGTCAGCTGATCGGCGACCCGGCCGGCGCTTCCGAGCACTGGTTCGAGCAGGCTGCCAACGGGTTCTGCGTTCCGGCCAGCGTGACCCAGATGGTGGCGGCCTACACCGGGACCGAGCTGGCCGACGAGTCGTTCTTCGTCGAGCGGGCCAACGAGCTCCACCTCTTCACGGTGGGCCCGGACGGGTCCCCCAGCATGACCGCCGAGGGAGCGGCCACCCTCCTCATGGACGTCGGTATCGACGCCCACGTCGAGGAGGGCTTGACCATCCTCGACCTCGAGAACTACCTCGACGAGGGGCGCCCGGTCATGCTCGCCGTGGACTCGGGTGAGATGTGGTACGCCGAGGGTGACGAGGTCGACGACGCCGCGGACCACGCGGTGGTCCTCACCGGCATCGACCCCGTCAACGGCGTCGCCATCATCTCCGACCCGGGAAGCCCCACCGGCGACGTGTACACGATGTCGCTCGCCGACCTCAACGCGATGTGGGAGGACTCTGGCCGGCAGGCGGTCATCGTCGATGCGCCGGACGCCGCAACCGACGAGGTCGTCACCGCCCTCGACGCTCCCGTCGACACCGAGACGGTCGCGACGGACTCGGCCGACGCCTTCGGTGCGTCGGCGGATGCCGAAGTCTCCACCGAGCCGGCATCGCCGTTCGGCGCCGTCCTCCCGGGTGTCACAGGTCCAGGGGTGGAGCCCCCCACGACCACGGACGGTCTGGTCTCCTGGCTGCGTGAGCACCCGTCGATCGCCATCGTCCCGATCCTCGCTGCCGGCGGCGTCCTGGCTCGTCGGTTGTCCTGATGGACTCGGTGGTCGGCTGGCTCGCCGGCTCATGGCTGCTCGTCGTCGTCATCGTCCTCGGGGCGATGGCGACGACGGGGGCCGGTGTCGCCGGGTACCTCGCGGGTCGGCGCCGGCCCGCGACCTGGCCGGCACCGGGCCCGGTCGCGCCGCCGCCGGCCCGTGTCACGGACGCGCCACCGACAGCCCTCGTCGCGGACACGGCGGCAGCGAGACTGCCCACCCCACCGACGGACCCGACCACGACCTCCGCCCCCGGGCGCGACCTCGTCCTCGGGCTCATCGGGGCGCACGACCTGGCGATGACCCACGACGCGGTGCGCATCCACGTCGAACAGGTCCTGCGGCGCGCCGGGGTCCAGCAGGTCGTGGCCGAACCCGGCGAGCCCTTCGACCCGGACACCCAGTCCGCCGTCACCACCGAGCCGGTGTCCGCCGCGACCAGCGCCGGGGCTGCGCCGGGCCTGGTGGCGCACACCGTCCGCCCCGGCTGGCGAACGGCGTCCGTGATGTACCGGCCGACCGAGGTCGCAGTATGGACTCCGTGAACGAGCCCGATGAGGTCGAGCCCCTCCTCCTGCCCGAGGGTCCACCCGCCCACGTCTGGAGCGCGGTCCTCGCGGCCGCTGTCTCCGCCGACCCCGCGCGCGCCGACGAGCTCGCGGTGCTCCTGCCGGAGCCCACGGCCGAGCAGCTCGAGCCCCTGGAGGCCGAGCCCGGCTGGGTGCTGGGCGGCGACCTGGGCCCCACCCACCTCGACGACCCGTGGGATGCCGCCCCCGAGAGCCACCACCTCCACGACCCCCAGGACCTCGACGCCTTCTCGGACCCTGCCGGTGGCGACGATCCCGGTGGGAGCCAGCCGTGAGCCCGACGCGGTCGTCCGCCTCGAGCCCCCAGGTCGAAAGGGTCGCCACACTCGTCCGGGCCGCCGCCACCCTGCCCGACATGGCCGACCTCGAGGTTCGCGGCGTCCTCGACGAGCTCCTCGTCGGGCTGGCCGAGCCGCTGCGCCTGGCTGTCGTGGGCCGTGTCAAGGCCGGCAAGTCGACGCTCGTCAACGCCCTCATCGGCCGTCGGGTCGCACCGACCGCCGCGGGGGAGTGCACCCGCGTCGTCACCTGGTACCGGTACGGCTCTCCTGACCGAGCGGAGGTCGTGCTGCGCGACGGCGCCAGGGTCCCGCTGCGCCTCGACGGTCGCCGCCTGCCGGAGCAGCTGGGTGTCCCGCTGGAGGACGTGTCGCGAGTCGTCGTCCACCTCCAGGCGGGTGCCCTGCGAGACCTCACACTCATCGACACGCCGGGCCTCGCGACGCTCACCGAGGAGAACGAGGCCGCGGCGCGTGCGGCGGTCCTGGGCCAGGAGTGCTCCAAGTACGCGACGGGCGACGCCGACGCCCTCCTGTACGTGGTCCGGGAGTCGGAGCGGGCGGACGACATCGCCTTCCTCCACGACTTCGCAGCGGCGTCCGGCAGTCTCACCGCATCCGCGGTCAACACCCTCGGGGTCCTGTCCCAGGCCGATCTCTTCAACGCCCAGGACCCGATGGGGGCGGCCCAGCGCACCGCCCGTCGGATCGCGTCGACCTCGCCCGGCCAGTTCGGCGGGGTCGTGGCCGTGTCAGGCCTCCTCGCCCAGTCGGCGAGGGCGGGCCAGGTCTCGGAGACCGTGGCGGCCGCGCTGGCTTCGCTCGACGGCGTGGCCGACGCCATCCTGCCTGCGTGGCAGTCGCTCGACGTGTCCGGGCTCGACAAGGCCGCAGCTGCGCAGGCGTTCTCCGTCGTCGGCCCCTACGGGTTGCTCCGCGGCCGCGGCCCGGCGCGCCAGGGCGCAACCAGTCTGCGTCGCTGGTGCGAAGAGGCCTCGGGGATCCGGGACCTGGAGGAGGTGCTCGAGGGCACGATGGTGCCGCGCGCCCACCTGATCAAGGCCAGCCGCACCCTGGGCCAGCTGTCTCGCCTCGGTCGACGGGTGGGGTGCCAGCGGGTCCTCGACCTCGTCGAGGAGGTCGAGCTCGACCCGGTCATGCACCCGATCGCCGAGCTGAGGGCGCTGCACGACCTGCTCGGGACGGCCCCTGAGTCGGCTCAGCGACCCCGGCTCGAGGCGCTGCTCGCCGGCCTCCCCGCCTGGCAGGTCCTCGGCCTCCCGGAGGCGCCGGACCGGGCAGGGTCGGGGCTGGCGCCCGACGCCCGCGAGGCTGCCTCCCGTGCCCGCGCGGACGCCTCGCTCGCGGTGACTCCGGCCGTCGCCGCCGCGGCGACGGTCCTGGCTCGCTCGTACCAGATCCTCGCGCACCACCTCGAGGCGCGACGTGGACCGGCGGACCCCACATGACCTGGCGTTGGTGGCAGAAGAAGTCACCGATCGCCGGGGCGCAGCCCCGTCCGGGGCACGTCGCGACCCATCGAGCGAGCGGCCCGCAGACCCCTCAGCAGGCCCTGGTGTGGGACGCCCTCGCCCGTCGGGAGGCAGCGCACCCCGCGACCGACGACGTCCTGACCCTGCTCGAGGAGCTGGCCGCCGACGACGGCTCGGGCTCGGCCTCCCTCACGTCACTCGGCCGAGCTCGCGGCGAAAGGGGGGCAGTGCGGCTCTACGGCTGTGCCGGTGACGCGGAGGTCCCGCCGTTCGTCCTCCTCGTCGAGACCGACGCCGCACCGCCGAGCCTGCATGTCGTCACCCCGGACCTCGATGTCGCCGTGGTCGCCGGGGACGCGTTGACCTCGGAGGACGGGGCTCGCCTCGTCGTCATCCACCCCGTGCCCCTGGCCGACCGGGCCGGCACCGTGGCGTGGATCGTGCACGTGCTGTCCGGTGCCGGCGCCGATCTCGCCGACACCCTCCGGCAGCTCGTGGTGCTCTCCGACGAGCCGGACCCGAACGCGGCCTCCATCGCCCAGGTGATGCTGTCCGTCGACACGGGTCCACCTGGCGGTGGCACGCTTGACGCCGGACCCGAGCCGGGCGCCTGGGACCCGCCGCCGGTGGCGAACCGGTTCCCCGCTCCGGCCCTTCCCGGAGCGGACCCGCCACCGCTGCCGCCCCGCACGACCTTTGCACCTCAGTCCAGCATGGTGGCGGGCGCGTCGCCCGTCGCCTCCGAGCCCGGCGTGCGCGACCCTGCGCTCGAGGGCCTGGCCGCAGCGCTGGCCTTCGGGAGCCACGCGCCCCCGGACGAGCGGCACCGGTGGACCGCCCGGCTCAGCTGCTCGCCACCGCCGGACTGGGCCGTCGTCCGGCTGCTCCGCCTCGAGGCGGGCCTGCGAGTGCGAGACGACGGGGCATCGCGGGCGCTCCTCCTCGAGGACGGGGCCTGCCGGCTCGTGGCGGCGCTGCTCGACGTCCGATCCCTCCCGAGCGACGGGATCCTCCACCGGCCGGTTCCCCGGTTGAGGCTGCTCCACGAACGGCTCCTCCCTGTTCCCACCCTGACGCCTCGCAGCTCGCGCTGGTCGACCCTGCTCGGCGTGGACGCCGTGCTCGACGAGCTGGACGACGCGTGGACCGGCCTCCCGTCCACCTTCTCGGTCGCGTGCGACACCGGGCTGGCCGCGGGCGGCGCCACGGCGACGGGGACCCCGGAGGGGCCGGCGCTGCTCGCCGTGGTGGCCGGCGTCGCGCCGTCGCACCGCGCCGGAGTTCTTGCCCACGCGCAGGCGCTCGCCGCCGAGCTGCGCCAGCCCGAAGGGCCGATGGCGGCGAGCCCGCCGACGTGGGTCGCGCCCCCTGGCTGGCACGCGGTCGAAGAGCTGCAGCTGACGACGGAGACCTTCCTCGCCAGGGTGACCCTCGAGCCCTTGGCGCCGGGCACGACCCTCGACGAGTGGGAGGGCGAGCAGTTCGCCCGGGCCCCCTTCCTCCGGGACCGGCGCGAGCTCGGCATGCGTGAGCCGACGGTCGACGGACTCGCCGCCACGCGCCTGCGGCGCTTCGACTGGCAGCCGTCGGGACGTGGCCGCCTCCTCACCACGGTGTGCGTCGGAGTCACCGACGATCCCAGCGGACCCCTCGGGTTCGCGTTCGTCGCGGACGTCGACCTCACCGGCGGTGACCTGGACGTCCAGCCCGACGAGGTCCTCCGGTGGCTGCGGGTGCTGCGCCCGACGGCACCCGCCGTCGTCGATGCGGTCCCACCGCCCCCGGTGGTCCTGCAGGCGGGCCTCCGGGCCCTCGAAGGACCCCCGCCCCGGGTGCCGACCCCGCCCATGGAGTCCGCACCGGGACTGCGAGGGAGCCCTCGAGGCACGGCGGACGTCGCGGCCGTTCCGGTGCGCGTCCCACCACTGCCCGATGGTGGGGACACCGTCTGGGTCGTGAGCCTCGACGTGTGGCCTGGGGATGACGTCTCCACCGGCGACGCGCTCGCACGGGTCGTGACCGCGTCGGGTGTCCACGCCGAGCTGACTTCCCCGTGCGCCGGGATCGTGACGTCCTGCTCGCGCGAAGAAGGCCAGAACCAGGTGGTCGGGAAGCCGCTCGTCCGCGTCGCACCGGAACCCGCCCACTCCTTCGCCCCGCCGGCACGGACCCTCACGCCCGACGAGGAGATCGTCTGGGCGGTGCTCGCGCCATTCCTCGAGCAGCACCGCTCTCCCCGTGAGCTGGCCGGTGGCCTGATCTCGCTCTGCGGGTCGTCCGACGCCGGGGAGGAGGGCCCGCGGTCGCTCCCGCACCCGGCGCCCGACCGGCTCGTGTCGCGAAGGGCGGTCGCAGTGCGGTGGCCGCTGCCACGTCCGTACGAAGCCTCCTTCCACGTGGATCCTGCGCAGAGCGGCCGCAGCGTCCACGTCCTCGCGTTCGGCGGCGGCCGCCTCACGGAGGTCGAGGCGCCATCGGGCCCACTGTGCCCTCCGTTCGTCGTCCTCCTCTCCCCGAGCAGCCTCACCTCGACCGCCCACCTCTCGCCGGGCGACGCCAGCGCCCGGCGCGCGGCCGATGCTCCCTGGCTGCACGTCCTGACGCGCGACGCCGGCGTGGATGTGGAGCGCCGGCCGCTGCGCGACCTGGGTCCCCACCGTGACGGCGCCGCTCAGCTGCTCACGGTGGTGCATCTGAGGTCGGCAGACGGCCCACGCGTCGTTGAGCTGCGCGACCTTCAGGGAGACCTCGCCGAAGTGGTCGCAGGGGCCCTCGGGGGCCCGTGACCTCGGGTCCCTGAGGACCGTTCACAGGTGCGCTCGGATTTGTGGGACATCGGTCTCCCGCCGCTGCTACCTTCACCTCCAGCAGTCGCCATACGCGTCTGCCCTGGTCGGAGGGCGCAGGGATGACCGACGAGGATGAGCTCATCGCTCGAGCCCGTACGGGCGACGCGGCGGCCTTCGCGGCGCTCCTCGATCCCCATCGGGCCCGGTTGTGGTCGGTTTGCGTGCGCATCACCGGCAGCCACCACGACGCCGAGGACGCCCTTCAGGACGCCCTCACGGTTGCCTGGCTGCACCTGGACCGGTTCCGCGGGGAGTCCAGGCTGGGTACGTGGCTCTATCGCATCGCCGCCAACGCCGCTCTCGCGGTGGTGCGGCGACGTCGGGACGTCCCGCGGGGGGAGTGGGCCGACGACCTCGTCGTCACGAGCGACCACGCGTCGCGCGTCGCCGACGGGATGCTGGTCCGGGGCGGGATCGCCTCTCTGCCCCCGGTGTTCCGCGAGGCCCTTGTCCTTCGCGAGATCGGTGACCTCACGTACGAGGAGATCGCGGCCCATCAGGGGGTGGGGGTCCAGACGGTCAAGAGCCGTCTCAGTCGTGCCCGAGCCGCGCTCGCCGTCGCCCTGACCTCTGGTGACGACGACCGATGACCTCCGCCGGATGGACGTTGGCGATCGACTTCGGGACGTCCAACACCGCCGCGACGATCCGCCACGACGGGGGGCCAGCAACCCAGGTCCGTCTGAGCCATGCTGCGGACACCATGCCCTCGGCGGTGCTGCGGATCGGTGGTGGCTACCGTGTGGGTGCCGCGGCTCGGCAGGGTCACCTCGCCAACCCTTCGGGGTACCTCGAGCACCCGAAGAGCGAGCTGGGGGCGGGGACGATACTGCTCGGCAACGAAGAGGTCGAGGTCTCGGTCCTCGTCGCAGAGGTCCTCCGGCACGTCACCGAGAAGGCGACCGCCGTGGCAGGGGGAACGCCGCCGCGCGCCGTCATCCTCACCCACCCCCAGGAGTGGGCGTCGAGGCGGCTCATCGCGCTGAGGGACGCGTGGGACCTCGTCGGGATCCGCACCGAGGAGGTGCGGCTCGTCCCTGAGCCGGTCGCGGCCGTGGCGTGGTTCTCCCGGGTGACGACGATCCCTGAGGGGGGAACCGTCGCCGTGTTCGACTTCGGCGGCGGCACGTGCGACGTCGCTGTTCTCCGACGGGTGGTCTCACCAGAGCCTGATGCCTGGCCGTACGAGGTCGTCCACCACGCCGGCCGCGACCGACTCGGGGGCAACACCCTCGATGTTCTCCTCCTCGAACACGTTCGCCGGGCACTGGTCGCGGGCGGTGAGCACGAGCTCGTCGCGGCCTTGTCGGATCCCGCACAGCAGGGTGCTGCACGCACGGTCAGGGACCAGGTCCGGTCGGCCAAGGAGATGCTCTCCGAGTACGAGGACGCCGAAGTGGCCGTCGCCGTCGGACCGCATGCGACGTCGGTACTCGTCACCAGGCCGGAGTTCGACGACGTCATCGCCGATCAGGTGCGGGATGCGCGCTCTCTGGTCGTCCAGACACTCCAGGCCGCTGGTGTCGAGGGGGCCTCGCTCCATGCCCTGTACCTCAGTGGCGGTTCGTCCCACGTCCCGGCCGTCCACGAGATGCTTCATCAGCTGGTGGGGCGACCACCATCCACACTCGGCGACCCCAAGCTCGTCGTCGCGCTGGGCGCACATTCGGTTCCTGTCGGCGTCGGCGAACGCGCTGCGCCCGTCATCAGCACCTTCCAGGCGCGAGTCGGGTCGTTCGAGTCCAGTGACCGGTTGTTCGGACACCACGCTCTGTGGCTCGACTGCGCACCGCACGAGGGGGAACCGGCGACGATCACCCATGTCGTGGGCACCGACGACAGGGTTGCTGTCGGGGATGTCGTGGCCTCCGTCACGGGCGAGGGCTGGCGCGCGGACTTCACGTCCCCGGTGGCAGGAACAGTCTCGCGCCTGCACCGACAGCAGGAAGGCTCAGCGTTGCCCGCCCTGACGTACGCCCTCGCGCTCGCGCCCGACCGGGTGAAAGGGCGTGGCCTGGGCTATCCGAAGTCCTACTCCCTCCACACGGCTGCCGTGTGGCGGATGCTCGTCCAGCTCGGCTCGGCGGAGGACGGTGCCAAGTGCATCCGGCGCCTCGTCAGGCTGCCGACCCCTGAGGGGCCCCTCGTCGATCTCGGACACGCGTTCTGGCAGGTGAGCGGGTCCACGCACCGCGTTGCGGGAAAGGTTCTCGTCAGTCATGGCGGGGAGGTCGACCTGGGTGGGCACGGCCGGGCCTCCTTGCCGCCCGCAGTGATCCTCGTCGACCCGTCGTGGACGCCCGGTGACCCGTCCCTCGTCGTCCTCACGACAGACATCGGCATCACCAGGCTCGCCGAGTCCGACCGATGGCGCCGCGCGATCGCCCAGATGTCCGGCTGCACCATGCAGATCACTGGCCGGAACGGCTTGGGCTCGCCGGCGCCGGGGGAGAACCCGGGCTGGGCCGTCACTCTGGAGATGGCTGACCGCTCGGCACTCGAAGGGCTGCTGCAGGTCCTCGTCCGACGCTGAGCTGAGGCGACCGAAGGGGCCACCATCGCCCGGGCGGTGCGCGTCCGAGGCTTGGGCTGCGATCCAGCGTCCTGCTTTGGCGCGAGAGTTGACGCCGACGCCTTGGCCCTGCACACATGACGCGGCGACATGGCTGTCGCCCACGTCGGCGCACGCGGGACGTGACGAGCCGAAGCCTGGAGCCCCGCGTCATGCCGCGCAGCGGGCGGTGTCTTCAGGGGTGACGGCAGCCAGATCGACTGCCCGACGAGTTCAGTCCGCACCCGGACCCGCTGGGTCCACGAAGGAGAACTTCTGATGACCAGCACGACGCTTCGAACCAGCTCCGCCGCCCTCATCCTGGTGGAGCCCTGGGCTTCGGCCCCGGCATCGCCGCGGCGAACGCGGCCACCGCCGTCCCGACGGGCGTGGCGGCCGCAGCACCGGCCGCCACCACGCTCCCGGTCACCGGCACCCTCCCCGACGGGTCCGCGTTCACCGGAGCAGTGAGCAACCTGACGGCCTCCGTCGTCAACGGGGTCCTCACCCTCTCCGGCACCATCACGGGGACCGGTATCCCGGCCGGCGGCACCACCTTCTCGGCTCCCGTCCAGGACCTCGCGGCCACCGCCGGCTGCAGCATCCTCAACGTTCGACATGGCTCATCGCGTCCTGCACGACACCTCGTCACCGGAGGGTGCGGACTGACACCGGCGGGAGCGGTGGGGGCCCTGTGGCCGTCGGCATCGATGTCGTGGCCCTACCCGACGGGTGGGTCGACACGCCTGCCCGTGGTCACCCACCGACCGTCGAGTCCCCGGTCGGCCAGGCCCAGCTCGCGGAACCGTTCGAGCCAGTCCTGCATGGGCCACCACCCCCACCGGTCGGCGAAGGTGTTCGCGTTGGTGACGATGTCCGCGACGTGCTGGACGGGTGGGTCCTGGGTCGGGTGGTACTGGTGAACGGCCCCGGCGCCTCCGACGAAGAGGAGCCGGCCACCGGCCCGCCGCAGCCGCTGCCCGACGTCCGTGTCCTCCGCGCCGTAGCCCACGTAGGCCTCGTCGAAGCCGCCCAGAGAGGTGAGGTCCCGGGCCGAGACGGCGAAGGACAGTGACCAGAACAAGGTGACGTCGTCGACGACCTCGACCCGGTCCGGCGCGAGCGCGGGCCTGGCGGGGTGGTGCCGCAGCCGACGAGGACCGGGACCGGGGGCCGACTCGTAGGCGACGCCCCCGCAGAGGACCACGGGGCCACCGGACCCCGGTTGGGCGGTGAGCACGGCGGCGTAGCGCTCGACGAGGGTCCGGTCGGGGACGCAGTCGACGTCGAGGAAGACCAGGTGCTCCGCCCCGGCGTCGATGGCCGTCGCGGCCCCGAGGTTGCGGGCGGCCGCCAGGGGGAGGCGACCGTCCCGGACCGGCAGGCCGGCGTGGTGGACGTCCCACTCGGCCGGGGCGTGGGCCGCCACGACGTCCGCGAGTGCCGGGTCGCCCATCGAGACGACGACGTAGTGCTCAGCAGAGCGCGTCTGCCGGCGCAGCCCCGCCACCTGTCCGGCGAGGTGCTCGTGTCGACCTCGCGCGATCGTCACCACGGCGACGGAGGCCGTCACGTCGCTGGGTCCGTGGCCGGCAGGGAGTCGCCCGCGAGGTCGTCGAGGAGCGCCGCCGCGTCCTCGGCGCCGTGGCCGGCGCTCCACCGCGACCAGCCGGCGCCGCCGCGTTGCACGGCGCGCTCGAGCAGGTCCGGCCACGCCTCGGCGGACGGCCATCGGGCGCGGCCCTCCGCGATCCCCAGCCGGGTCAGGGCCTCGGTCGTCGCCACCTGCTCGCCGTACGGGCGGTCCTGGGCGACGATGACGGCGGGGGCCCGCGCCGCAGCCACGTCGGCGACCGCGTTCTGGCCGCCGTGGGTGATGACGACGTCCGCGGCGCACAGCTCTTCCCAGAGGTTCGGCGAGGGGTGCTCGGGACTGCGCTCGGTCCAGGTCCACCCCGGTGTGGCGAGACGGGCGTCGGGGACGGCGTCGTCGTGGGTGTCCCGCCCCCCGGCGCCCCAGACGACGAGGGCGCTGCGGGCCGGGCCGAGCACCTTCTCGGCCGGCCGTGCCTGCCCGTCGAACCGTGACAGCGCACCGACGAACCGGGTCTTCTCGGTCCATGCCTCCGGCCAGTCGGTGCCGTGCGACCCCTCGGGCCACGGGGCGAGCAGGGCGTCGGCGAGGTCGTAGGCAGTGCGGTGCGCCCGGTCGACGCGCTCGCCGGGGAGAGCCACCACGACGACGGGGATGCCGCACAGGCGGGCGAGGACGGCCACCTCGACGGAGACGTCGACGACGATGGCGCGGGGGCGCTCGGTGGCGATCCACGACGCGATCGCCGCCATGCGGTCGCCGAGACCGCGGTGGTGACGGGGGGCCCAGTGCAGCACCCCGTGGGCGTCGACGTCGGACCCCGGGGCGGGCACCGGGTCGTCGTCGCGCGCGAGGGGGAGCCACCGCTCCTCCCAGCCGACGGGCGCCGGCAGGCTGCTGATCCCGACGACCGGGGTGCGCAGGTGGGCCGCCACCGACTGCATCCGGGTGAGGTGACCGCGGCCCTGGTGGTGCACGTAGTAGCCGATCACGCGGCACCCTGCAGGCCGCGCATGGAGTCGTAGACCCGCAGGTACTCGTCGACCATGCGGTCGACGGAACAGCGCTCGATGGCGTGGCGGCGGCAGGCCCCGCGGTCGAGGGTCACGGCCTCGTGGACCGCCGCGGCCGCCCCCGCGACGTCGCCCGCAACGAGGCGCCCGACCTCTGGGGTCACGAACTCCGGGAGCCCTCCGCGGTCGAAGGTCACCACCGGGGTGCCGCAGGCCAGGGACTCGGCCGCGACCAGGCCGTAGGGCTCGTCCCAGACCGGTGTCACCAGCGTGGCGGCGCTGGTGCCGAACAGGGTGCGCAGGTCGTCGCTGCCCAGGTGCCCCAGGTACTCCACGTCCTCGCCGAGGAGGGGCTGCACCATCGTGCGCATGTAGTCGAGGTCCCCGACGGGACCGGCCAGGCGCAGGCGCCTGCCCGCAGCCCGCGCGATCTCGATGGCACGGTGCGGCGCCTTCTCGGGGACGAGCCGGCCGACCCAGGCCAGGGCGTCGCCGCCGGGGCCCGGCGTCCACCGGCGCACGTCCACGCCGTTGGGGATGACCTCGGCGTCCACGACGTGCCGCCACGCGCGGCGGGTGTGGTCGCTGACCGCCACGTGGTGTGCCCGGGGGTCGTCGGCGATGTCGAACGCGGACTCGAGCCACGGGGTGGGTGGAGTGTGCAGCGTCGTGACCATCGGCGCCCGTGAGGCGGCAGCCATCGCCACGGGGAGGTGGTGGAGGCTGTTGTTGTGCACCACGTCGACGTCGTCGCGGCGCTGGAGCTCGAGCATCACCTGCAGGTAGGCGTGGTGCTCGCTGAGCCACGCCGCCGGCGGCATGGCGACGTCCTGGCGGGCCGCCGGGCTCAGGGCCAAGGGCCTCGTCTCCAGCTCGCGGGCGCCCAGTGCCGGGTCGCTTCCCGGGCCGGCGAAGAGGGTGACCCGCACGCCGCGGTCGCGCAGGCCGAGGCACAGGTTCCAGGTCAGCGACTCCAGCCCACCGGCGAACGGCTCGGCGAGGGGGAAGCGCGACGCCGCGATCATCACGACGTGCATGCGGAGCTCCCGGCGAGGACCCGGTCGTACAGCGCCTCGTGCGCGCGGGCGAGGGCGATGCGCTCCGCCCGCCGGGCAGCCGGGTCGGCCCGCCAGGCCGGGCGCTCGCGGTGGACGCGCGCCAGCCCGGCGGTCAACGTGGGCACCTGGGCCGACTCGCCGGTCGAGCCGGGGGTGGCGTAGGTGATGCACGGGCGCTGCTCGGCGTAGTACCCGCAGTCAGGCGCCGCCACGACCGTGCCCAGGTCGAAGCACGCCTCGAGCCACCCCGAGTGGGTTCCGAAGCGGTAGGGAAGGACCGACACGTCCAGCGACCCCAGGTAGTCCCACAGCTCGGAGTCCGTGAAGTAGTCGTGGACCCGCAGGTCGATGGCGCCCGAGTCCGCCAGGAGGGTCAGCTCATCGGCGATGTCGACGGAGTGGTGTTCGTACCCCTCGGTCATGACGTCGACGTGGGCGTCGACGCGCACGGACGCACCATCCAGCGAGGGGAGCGCGGCGACGACCTCACGAATGACCGGCATCGGGTCCATGCTCGCTCGCAGGCTCTTGAGGTGGACCCCGATGACGAACCCTCGGTGCTCCCGACGGGGCGCCGACAGCGTGACGGCGTCCACCACGTGCGGGTGCGGCAGGACGATGGCCTCGCGTCCCCACCGCTGCCGGATCTCTCGCGCCGCGCCAGGGGTCAGGGTGACCAGCGCGTCCGCGGCGGGAACGAGAACGCCGAGCTGGGCATCGTGCAGCTCCCGCTCCACGTGATGGGGGTTGCGCAGGTCGTGGACGGTGAGGACGAGGGGCGTGTGCGTCTCGCGCAGGGCGTCGACGAGATCCCCGAGGTCGTCCGGGGACAGGTGGTCGAAGCCGAAGTGGATGTGCATGACGTCGACCTCGTCGGCGTGCTCACGGACCCAGTCGGGGTGCAGCATCGGAGACGGCCACCACTGTGCTGCCGGCCCTGCGCCCGCAACCTGTGGATCCGGGAGCCTGACGACCCGGCCGGCCCCCGTGGGGTCCTGCAGGTGTCGGACGTACACGTGTCCCGCCGGGACGGAGGCGACGATCGTCACGGGAGCCCTTTCGCGAACGGTGCCGAGGTCGGCGAGTCGCGAAAGCGCGGATCGGCCAACAGGACTACCCAGTGGATACCCCGACGGGTTCCGGGCAAACCCGCCCGGCCCACCGCGTCGCGCTCGTGCGTGGCTGCCGTGCCCTGCCGGCGACGGAGGTCGGGTCGAGCGAGGACGCGGTTCGTCCGGGTCGCGGAGACGTCGCGGGCTGTCGCGCGTCACGGAGGGCCCGAGCCTCGCGCGTGCGTGAGAGGGTCGAGCATGACGGTCATCGGCTTCCACTGCTCTCACGAACAGGTCGCCCCAGGTCGGTTGCTGCGCGATGTCCAGCACGCCGAGCGTGCTGGCTTCACGGCAGCGATGAGCTCGGACCACCTCTCCCCGTGGTCGGCCCGGCAGGGAGAATCCGGGTTCGCCTGGGCCTTCCTCGGCGCGGCACTGGCCACGACCGGCCTTCCGTTCGGCGTCGTCAACGCCCCGGGTCAGCGGTACCACCCGGCGGTCATCGCCCAGGGCATCGCCACCCTGTCGAGCATGTTCCCCGGCCGGTTCTGGGCGGCCCTGGGTTCAGGCGAGGCGAGCAACGAGCGGGTCACCGGGGCGGAGTGGCCGCGCAAGGAGGTCCGAGACCAGCGCCTGCGGGAGTGCGTCGACGTGATCCGCCGGATGCTCACCGGCGAGGAGGTCAGCCACGAGGGTCTGGTCACCGTCAACCGGGCCCGGATCTGGAGCCTCCCCGACACGGTCCCGCCCCTCATCGGACCCGCGGTCACGCCGGAGACCGCGGCCCGGCACGCCGACTGGGCCGACGGTCTCGTCACCGTGAACCAGCCGCTCGACACCCTCCGTCGCGTCCTGGACGCCTATCGGGACGCGGGAGGGCGCGGTGCCGCACGGCTCCAGCTTCACCTGAGCTGGGCCGCCACCGACGACGACGCCCTGGCGATCGCCCACGACCAGTGGCGCAGCAACGTCCACGGACCGCCGGTGTCCTGGGACACCGAGACCGTCGAGGCCTTCGACACGATGGCGGCGACCGTCGGACCCGAGCAGGTGGCCGAGGTCGTCCGGGTGTCGTCCGACCCGGGGCAGCACGCAGCGTGGATCCAGGAGTACGTCGACCAAGGCTGGGACGAGGTCTACCTGCACCACGTGGGGAAGGAGCAGGAGGCCTTCATCGACACCTTCGGTGAACGCGTGCTCCCCCAGCTCGACCCGACGTCACCCCCGCCCGCCGTCACGGATCGTCCGATGCACGTGGCCGTGGAGGTGAACCGATGAGGCTGAGCCAGACCGGTGACGTGTGGTGGAAGTCGGCCGTCTTCTACTGTGCCGACGTCGAGACCTTCCAGGACAGCAACGGCGACGGTGTCGGCGACCTGCGCGGCATGACCGACCGCATCGAGTACCTCGCCGACCTGGGCATCACCTGCCTGTGGCTCATGCCGTTCTACCCGACCGCCGGACGAGACGACGGGTACGACATCACCGACTTCTTCGGCGTCGACCCGCGCCTGGGCACCCTCGGTGACTTCGTCGAGCTCGTGCGCACCGCGCGCAGCCGCGGCATCCGCGTGATCGTCGACTTCGTCATGAACCACACGTCCGACAAGCACCCGTGGTTCCGCAGCGCCCGCCGTAGCGTCGACGACCCCTATCGCCAGCACTACGTGTGGTCGGCCACGAAACCCCGGTCCAGCGCGAAGGAGGTCGTCTTCCCGGACAAGGAGGACAGCATCTGGGAGCTCGACGAGAAGACCGGTGAGTGGTTCCTCCACCACTTCTACAAGACGCAGCCCGACCTGAACGTCGCCAACCCGGCTGTGCAGGAGGAGATCGCGCGCACCCTCGGGTTCTGGCTCGAGCTCGGCGTGGCCGGCTTCCGCATCGACGCCGTGCCGTTTCTCTTCGCCACGGACACGTACCCCGGGTCGGAGCCGAACGGCTTCAACCCTCAGCGCTACCTCAAGGACGTCCGCGACTTCGTCACCCGCCGCCTCGGCGACGCAGCGCTCCTCGGCGAGGTCAACCTGCCCTACCCGCAGCAGAAGGACTTCTTCGGCGGTGCCGACGGCGACGGCCTGAACATGCAGTTCGACTTCATCGCCATGCAGCGGCTGTACCTGTCGCTGGCTCGCGGCGACGCGAGCCCGATCGCCGACGCGCTGCGCGAGCGTCCTCACCTCGACGAGACGAGCCAGTGGGCCAACTTCGTGCGGAACCACGACGAGCTCACCCTGGACAAGCTGACCATGGCGGAGCGCAAGGAGGTCTTCGCTGCCTTCGGGCCCGACCCGGGGATGCAGCTGTACGGGCGTGGGTTGCGTCGCCGCCTTCCACCGATGCTCGGCGGCGACGAGCGCCGCGTCCGCCTCGTCTACTCGCTGATGTTCTCGCTCCCGGGGACCCCGACGTTGTTCTACGGGGAGGAGATCGGCATGGGCGAGAACCTCGACATCGAGGGTCGTCTCGCCGTCCGCACTCCGATGCAGTGGGATGGCGAGGCGAACGGCGGGTTCTCGAGCGCCCCGAAGCGGCGACTCACTCGTGCCCAACCGACCGGGCTCTCGTCACCCGAGCACGTGAACGCGGCAGAGCAGCGCCAGGACCCGGAGTCGCTGTGGTCCTTCGTGCGCACCCTCATCCGTCGGTACCGGCAGATGCCGCAGCTCGGGTGGTCCGAGGTGGAGGTCCTGTCCCACGACCAGCCTGCGGTCCTCGCTCACGTCGCACGGTGCGACGAGTGGCGCCTCCTCGCCGTCCACAACCTCGGCGACCAGGACGCCGTGCTGACCCTCCAGCTGGGCCGGGTCGCGGAGGGCTCCGTGTTGCGGGACGTCCTCGAGGGAGAGCCGGATGTGGAGCTGCCGCCGTCCGGCCGGGTCGAGCTGCGGGTCGATGGGCACCACGGGTTGTGGCTCCGCGTTCTGGCCCCCGGCGAACAGGCGTATGCCTGACGGAAAACTCATCGATGCACTGCGGCGCCACTGACCCCGTCGGCTGCGCAGGGAGTCACTGCCGGTGACCCCTCGATCGAGGCTGACCAATTCGCCTGTGCCGGAGGCGTTGACCGGCTCCGTGCAGGTCTATCGTCGATGTGACGGGGAAGCGCCCCGTCGCAAGGAGGACAAAGGTCAATGATCGTTCTCGGCATCATCCTCGCGCTGATCGGATGGCTCGCCAGCATCTCGGTCCTGCTCTACATCGGCGTCATCCTCATCATCGTCGGGCTCGTGCTCAACTTCGTCCCCATCGGCGGCACGAGGCGGCGCTGGTACTAGCGGACACCCGCGGCATGCCGGCGGTGGCAACGAGCCCGGGCGCTGCTGCCCGGTCTGCGTCTACCCCACCGCCGGCGGCCCGCCGCCCCTAGCGTGAGCCCATGTCCGTCGACGATGCGCACACCCGACCCCCCGGCACCACCGACCAGACCGTGGAGGCTCTCGGCAAGCTGTCCGAGGCCCTGGAGGTCGTCGAGGACGCGCGCGGCGACCTGTACTCCTTCCACCGCAAGAGCGGCATGGCGGACCTCGCCCTCGGCAAGGCCGTAGAGCTGCTCCGCGAGGCGGGTCATGACGACCTCGCCGACCGGATCGACACCGACCTCGTGGGTCGCAACACCTTGCCCGGGCGGTGGACCTTCCAGCTCGTCGAGGAGTACGACGACGACTACTACACGGCGTTCAAGGAGCACGAGCGGCGGGCCCGTGAGGAGCTCATGGGCGGCAAGCGGCACGTCTTCGAGGCGGAGATGAAGCAGGAGCGGCGCACCCACGGACGCGCCCACCACGAAGCGACACCGGCCGACCTCGAGGGTGGGGACGCACGAGGGTGAGGGCGCGGCACGACCCGTCCGGAGGGTGATTCCGTTCCGGGGCAGGGCCCGTCATGACTCGCCGATTCCCCCCTGATGCTCGCTCTCCTCTTTCAACGCGGTGTTCTCGTGGTGGAGAACGGTGTTCGCGTCCTGCAGGTCCAGGACCATGGCGACACCGCTGAGGTTGAGTCCCTGGGCGAGGAGATCGGTGATGCGGTGGAGCCTGTCGAGGTCGTCCTGGCTGTAGCGGCGGGTGCCGCCCGTGGTCCGATCTGGTGTGAGGAGGCCGCGGGCCTCGTAGAGCCTGAGGTTCTGCACTCCGGTGCCCACGATCTCGGCCGCGACGGAGATGCCGTAGACCCCCTTGGCCGAGGGCGGGGGTCCGGGCTCGGGGGCGGCTGGGTCACCCACATCGGCTCCTTTCGAGGTGCTTGCACTGACGTGTGGCGAGTGCTATATCAAATATACAGCGCACACCACAGATCCAACGGGATCCGTGGCCCGCAACGGACATCTGGACACATGGAGGTGATGACGATGTTGATGCGCACCGACCCCTTCCGTGAGCTGGACCGCATGGCCCAGCAGGCGTTCGGCGCGGTGGGGACCCTGGCCCGGCCCGCGGTGATGCCGATCGACGCGTGGCGTGAGGACGACACCTTCGTCGTCGAGCTCGACCTGCCCGGCGTGGACGCCGACAGCATCGACCTCGACGTCGAGCGCAACGTCCTCACCGTGAGGGCCGAGCGCCCCGGGCCGCGCAACGACCAGGAGCTGGTGGCCGCCGAGCGCCCCCGCGGGGTCTTCAGCCGGCAGCTCTTCCTGGGCGACACCCTCGACACCGACGGCATCCGGGCCGACTACGACGCAGGCGTCCTGCGCCTGCGGATCCCGGTGGCCGAGCGCGCCAAGCCGCGCAGGATCGAGATCGGCACCGACGGCCAGCGACAGGCCATCACGGCCTGAGCCCCGAGGTCGTCCTGACGTCCACCCCCGTTCCGACCACAGCGCTGCAGGGGGCCCGACAGACGTCCGACGCAGCGCTGCGGTCGAGGACGAGGTCCGCCGTGCACGGGCCCAGCCCCGGTGCGGCGCCCGGGGTCACGGGGGTGCACACGATCCACGGGTCCCCACGACGAAGGAGGGTAGGCATGGGCGACGCGACCGCCCGGCAGGCGGTAGCGGCAGGGCACGACAGCGCGGACTCGCTTCCCGACCTGGGGCGATCCCTCGCCACGCTCATCGCGCAGGCAGGCCCCGGCGGCGGCGTCTCGGCGCTCGAGGGCCTCCTCAGGTTCGGGCAGACCCCCGCCGTGGGGGCCCGATGGGGGAGCGTGGTGCGGCTGCGGCAGGGCAGGTTCCACACCGTCGCATCGACCGGCGAGACCGCCGCCGCCATCGACCGGGCCCAGATCCACGCCGGCCAGGGCCCCGCCATCGAGGTCGTGCTCCACGGGAGCACGGTCCTCACGGCCGACATCACCGACGACGAGCGGTGGCAGCCGCTGGGGCAGCGACTGCAGGAGAGCCTCGGCGTCCGCAGCATGGTGGCGTACCGCCTCCACCTGCTCGACGAGAGCGACGCCGTCGCCGGGCTCTGCTTCAGCTCCGACCGCGCCCACGCCTTCTCACCGCACCACGTGCACCGCGGCCTGCTCATCGCGAGCCACGCCGCCCTGATGCTGACGGCCCACACCGCCAACACCAACGCCGACCAGCTCAGCAAGGCCCTCGACAGCAACCGGGAGATCGGCGTCGGTGTCGGTGTGCTCATGGCCAGCCACTCGCTCACGCGCGAGCAGGCCTTCCAGGTGCTGCGCACGGCCAGCCAGAACACCAACCGGAAACTGCGCGACATCGCCATCGAAGTCGGCGACACCGGCCTTCCACCGAGTGGAGGTGACCCAGGGAGGGACTAGCGCGAGCGACGCTTGACCAGCGGGGGCGTCGTGGACAACGGGTGCATCGGAGCTGGCAGTGCGTGTTCGCGTCCCCGGAACGCAGCGTGTGTGAGGCGGCGTGTGTTTCCGTACGCGTCGCGGTGCGCTTGCCACGAAGGTCGTTCGTTGCCGCAACGTCCGCGCCATCACCGCGACGACGCAGTAACTCCGAGATGCCGCAGATGTACCTGCGCCCTGCGTGGACTTCTGGGTCATCACCGTGGTGGCGCGGTACTTCCGGATCTGCCGCGGTTCGCCGCTAGGGGTACGGCGCGTGGAACAGGACGTCGCCGGCCGCGAGTACTTCGTCGTGAGTCTGCGTTCCTCCGTATTCGGTCCAGGTCCACTGGCCGCTGTGAATCGAGAGGCGGAGGATCCGACCGTCCACAGCGACGCGTGTCGGGACCAGGTCGAGGACGTGGACTTCGTCGAGCCGAAGACGCACCCCGCCGCTGTCGGACGTGACTTCGGTCAGTCGATGCCAGCCGTCATGCGGCCTACCGAACCAACCGCTGGGAAGCTGGAGGCTTGCCGCTCCGTGCTCCGCGAAGAACGCACCAATAGCGTCAGCAGTTAGCTGGGGGAGCGGGCGTGCGGGCACGAGGACATCATCGCGGCTGTGCCCCGGACGCGACCCCGCCGGCGACCTACGGACGTGCCGCGGGCGCGTGCCCTCGGTGTCGCCGGCTAGTGAAGTGCGCGCTTGGCCTCGGTTTGGACTTCTGCGGCGACAGTGTCGACGAGGCGGGAGCGGAGCTTCCACTGCTGCCAGTGCAGTGGGACGTCGAGGTGACGGCCGGGGGCGAGGTCGACGAGTTCGCCTGCGGTGATTCCTGCGTGGGCATGGTCGAGGGGGAGCATGGCCCAGCCCAGGCCGAGTCGGGTGGCGACGGCGAAGTCGGCTGAGGCGGGGACGTAGTGCCGTGGTGGGTCCAGGGTCCGGCGGCTGAGGCGGCGGGAGAATCGCTCCTGCAGGGTGTCTTTGCGATCGAAGTCGATGCGTGGTGCACGGGCCAGGGCTGAGGGGGTGAGTCCGTCGGGGCACCAGCGGGCGGCGTAGTCGGGGGTGGCGTAGGCGCGGTATCGCATCCTTCCCAGTGGGGTCGAGGTGCAGCCGGGCACGGGGGTGGCGTCGCTGGCGATGGCGGCCATCACGGCGCCGGAGGCCAGCAGGTCGGCCGTGTGCTCCTGGTCGTCCGGGACGAGGTCGAAGACGACGGGTTCACGGGCTGCGACGCGCGCGAGCGGGGGCAGGATCCAGGTCGCGAGGGAGTCGGCGTTCACGGCGATCGGCAGTGTCGTCGGCCGCTCGTCGGTGCGTTCGGTCCCGAGCTGTCGCAGGGTCTCGTCCTGGAGCAGAGCCAGCTGCTGTCCCAAGCGCAGAACGGCTTCCCCAGCGGTGGTGGCGCGCACCGGTTTCGAGCGCACCACCAGCACTCGGCCCACCCGCTGCTCCAGGGCCTTGATGCGCTGGCTGACGGCACTGGGGGTCAGGTGCAGGGATCGGGCCGCCGCGTCGAACGTGCCGTCCCTGACGACAGCGGTCAGGGTCTCGATCAGCTCCGAGGGAATCTTCATCATGAATCAGGCTAATGGTTCGTCAGAATTCTGAACTGGATTGCGTTCACGACGGCGCCTACGGTCGGGCCATGACATCAGTGCAGCTCCTCACCTCGGCCCTGGCCGGACTCGGCCTCGGGTTGGGTCTGATCGTCGCGATCGGCGCCCAGAACGCGTTCGTGCTGCGGCAGGGGATCCGGCGTGAGCAGGTCCTGACGGTGGTCGTGATCTGCATCGTCTCCGACGCGGTCCTCATCGCCGCCGGCGTCGCGGGTGCCGGTGCACTGTTCACGGCCCTGCCGTGGCTGGTCGACCTCGCTCGCTGGGGCGGCGCCCTCTTCCTCCTGGCCTATGCGGCGATGGCAGCGCGGCGCTCCTGGCGCCGACCCGCCCCAGACGCGCACGGACTGGAGGTCGAGACCCGTCCCGGGGGCCACCCGTCCGGAGGCGGGACGAGCGACCGCCGGGGCCCGACCCCCCTCGAGGGGCGAACGCCCGCCCCATCCGGCGAGAGCGGCACGACCCTCACGGTGCAGGCGCCCGCGCCGGCGCCGGAGGTCGCCACCGTGCGGGCACCGCGCAAACGCCTTGGCGTCGTGGCGACGGCGCTGGCGCTGACCTGGCTGAACCCGCACGTCTACCTCGACACCTTCGTCCTGCTCGGCTCGGTCGGCTCGACGCACGGGGAGAACCGCTGGGCGTTCGCGGCCGGTGCTGTCGTCGGGAGCATCGTGTGGTTCTCCTCGCTCGGCCTGGCCGCGCGAGCCCTTGCCCCGGTCTTCGCCCGCCCGCGCGCGTGGCGCGTCCTGGACGCGGGTCTCGCGGTGGTGATGACGAGCATCGCCGTCGGCCTCGTGGTCGGGGCCTGAGGTGACCACGCCACCGAGCCCCGACCCGCGCCGCCACCTCACCCTCGAAACGACCAGGAGCAGCCCGTGATCTGCTGCCAGTTCATCTTCAGACCGGGCGAGTACGACGAGGAGTTCCTCCGCCTTGACCAGCAGATCGAGACGTTCGCCCGCGCCCTACCCGGGTTCATCGACGTCGAGACGTGGACCGCGCCCGAACACGGCCTCGTGAACGCCATCTACTACTTCACCGACCAGGCGCCGGTCAAGGAGCTCGCCCGGTTCCCCACCCACCTCGCCGCCAAGGACCAGGTCCACCGCTGGTACGACGGCTACCGCATCGTCATCAGCGAGGTCACCACCACCTACGGAGACGACCGCCTCATCAACGACTGATCCAGCCAAAGGCCCGCAACATCCGGACATGCCGCGACATTGGTGCGACTGTGAATCCCGTCGAGTAGCGGATCGGCCTCTTCGCGCTGGAGGGAGGCGCTACGGCATGGCTTCTCCCACCCGATCGTCCAGCACGTTGAACTGTTCCTGCGTTGCGGGTGTCACGGTGAGCCTGAGAACGACGGCCATGGGCACAGTCTTGCGCTGTCGTGGTTAGACGGGAAGTGCATGCGGCCTCATCGTTGGAGAAAGGCGGTCATGCTCAAGCGCTACATGAGCCGATCCCTCGCATCCGCATCTGCCGCGTTCGCACGGTGCCGTGACTGCTGCGTGCTGCTACCCCGCGGAGCTGTGAAGCGTCAGAACGTGCCGATATGTCTGCGCGCTTGATCCGCCGCCTCGGTCAGGTCGACGCCGTAGGCCCCGCGTCCCGTCGATGCGAAGGTCGTCAATTTGTCGCCCGCCCGTTCGAAGAGTCGCTCCGCTCCGACCTGGTTCCCGCGGGCAGCGTGGGTGAGAGCAACGCAGATCTGCGCAAGGCCTTGCCACAGGTCCGCCTCCTCGATCGGTCCGGCTTTCCATCGTGCTTCGAGGACCTCGTGGGCTGCGAATGGGCGGCCGGCGTCGATGAGCTCTCTAGCCGTCCTGAGCGCTTCGTGCGGCGGTAGGGGTTCCTCGGAGACCGGCTCGACACCCTCAGCGCCATAGGGCAGTGGTCGGCCCAACGCGTCTCGAGGCCTCGCCTGACGAGCACGACCCTCGGTGTCGCGATCACGCTCTGCTCCAGTCACACCACCAGAGTCCCACGGCGGAGACGTCGACGATCCCGGCACCTTGGGCGGGCGGTCATGCCTGCTGCGGCGTGCGGTCGAGATCGCGGTGCGGAGTGGTCGGCGAGGTCGCCGGAGCCGGCGTGCGGCATGGCCAGGTCCAGGCGTGGCGCAGGATGAAGGCGAGAAGGATGAGTTCCAGTGCGACGCCGAGCACGTAGAAGGACATCCAAGCCTCGCCCACCTGGCCCACGGCGTTGAAGGCCGCGAAGGGGACCTGCACCGACGCCACGACGATGTTCGTGATGCGGTTGGCCCGGGCGGGCAGCGCCATCGACAGCACGACCATGGAGATCGGGATCGCCAGGAGGGTCAGTGCCGTGAGAGCCCAGGTCTGGGTGATGTCGAACTCCCAGACGACGCCGACCAGGATGTCCTCGACGACACCGGGCTTGTAGAACGCGAGAATGTCCACGTAGGCGTAGAGGAACACGAAGCTGGTCCATGCTGCGGCGAGCTTCGCCTGCACGGGCATGCGCAGGTCTTCCAGCGCGGTGCGCGACCGCGGACGCTCGAGCGCGTTGGGGTGGTGGGACGTTCTCATTGATGCTCCTTGGGGCGATCTGGTGGGTGCTCCACCGTCACGCATGCGGTGGGTCGGCGCATCAGCCCGGGAGCCTGATTCGACCTGGCCGCGGGCTCAGGAGCGCTGTTGTCCTTTCGGCGGATACGCCCGTGACACGGCCTGCCTACGCTGCTCAGGTGGCCATCGATGCTGTGCGCTCGCTCTGGGTCGAACCGCGCCCCACCAACCCCCCGGCCAGGGGGCCCTGGGACTGGGCCCTGGTCGGGGCCTTCCTCTGCTGGTCGGCGGTTGAGGTGGTGCTTCGCCAGAACTTGGCGCCGTTCCCGCTGTTGGTCCTCGGCACGCTCGGGCTCCTGGGCTCGCTGCTGTGGCGACGCTCGCAACCGCTCCTCGCAGTGGCGGTCGGTTTCGGGACGTTGGTGATCGTCGACGTGGCCAGGATCCTCACCGGGTCGCAAGGCGCACTGTTGAACAGCACCTCCGCGGCGCTGGTCCTGACTTTCGCCCTGCTCCGGTGGGGCTCCGGCCGGGAGGCCGCAGGCGGGCTCGGCGTGATCCTGCTCTGGCTGCCCATCACCACCGTCGCCACCCCCACCAGCGCGGCGGACACGGTCGGTGCCTACGGCTTCTTCCTCTCCGCCGCTGCGCTGGGCGCCGCGAGCCGCTACCGGGCGAGGGTCCGCATCCGCGACATCGACCAGGCCAGGGCGCGCGAGCGCGTGCAGCTCGCGCGCGAGCTGCACGACACGGTCGCCCACCACGTCTCCGGTATCGCCATCCAGGCCCAAGCGGGCCGCGCGGTCGCGGCCTCCCACCCCGAGCACGCCATCGAGGCGCTGGCCACGATCGAGGACGCAGCGACCCGGACGCTGACCGAGCTGCGCGCCATCGTCGGCGTCCTGCGCACTTCGCAGCCCACGGAGTTCGCTCCCCAGCCGGGTGTGGCGGAGGTCGAGCAGCTCGCTGACCGTGGCCCGACCCGTCCGTGCGTCGAGGTGCTGCTCGGGGGTGAGCTCGGCGACCTCAGCCCCGCGGTCGGCGCTGCGATCTACCGCCTCGCCCAGGAGTCGATCACCAACGCTCGACGGCACGCCCGCCATGTCACCCGGGTCACCGTGGCCGTCACTGGAGACGCCGAGCAGGTGCGGCTGACCGTCGAGGACGACGGCTCCTTGGGTCCGATCAGCCGATCCCCGCACGGTTATGGCCTGGTCGGCATGCGCGAGCGCGCCACCCTGCTCGGCGGCACTTTCCACGCCGGCCCCACCGCCGGCCGCGGCTGGAAGGTCGAAGCGAACTTGCCTCGAGCTGGGACGCCACGATGAGCATCCGGGTCCTCATCGCCGACGACCAGCCGATCGTTCGCACCGGACTCACGATGCTCCTCGACGCCCAGCCCGACATCGAGGTCATCGGTGCGGCCGCCGACGGGCGAGAGGCTGTGCGCCTGGCGCTTCAGCTCCGCCCCGACGTGGGCCTCTTCGACATCCGGATGCCCGTCATGGACGGCATCGAAGCCACCCGCCGACTCGCCGGACCCGACGTCACCGACCCCCTGCCGATCGTGGTCATCACGACCTTCGACCTGGACGAGTACGTCCACGGCGCCCTCAGGGCCGGCGCGCGCGGGTTCCTCCTCAAGGACGCCGGACCCACCCTGCTGACCCAAGCCATCCACGCCGCTGCCGACGGGGACGCCCTCATCGCGCCCAGCATCACTGTGCGACTCCTCGCCGCGTTCGCGCAGACCCACCCCTCAGCGCCCCGGCAGCCGGTGGAACCGCTCACGGCCCGCGAGGAGGAGGTCCTGCTGCCGGTGGCCCAGGGCCGCACCAATGGCGAGATCGCCACCGAGCTCCACATCACCGTGAGCACCGTCAAGGCCCACCTCGCCAGCCTCATGAGGAAGCTCGGTGCCCGCAACCGCGTCGAGGTCGCCATGTGGGCCCACGAGACCGGCCGCCTCTGAACGTCGGAAGTCCCGTGGACCGGAGCTCCCGACCGACGTCAGCTGCGACCGTGGCGACGCCCGGGCTGGCGTGCCTGAACAACCGGACATGCCTCGTCCGGGTTGTGGTGGTCGCGGGGGCGGAGCCCGGGGAGCAATCCCGTTGCTGACACCCGGTGCGCTTCCGCATGGTTAGCCATATGAGCTCATCCCCGACCCTCTTCCTCACCGTAGGTCTGCCAGGCGTCGGAAAGACCACGCGAGCCAAGCAGCTGGCGTCGACCCATCGGGTGTTGAGGTTGACACCGGATGAGTGGATGGCGCCTCTGTTCGGTCAGAGCGATGCTGACGGGCGCCGCGACATCCTCGAGGGCCGGATGATCTGGGTCGCGCATCAGGTGCTCCTCAGCGGATCGGGCGTCATCCTCGACTTCGGCTGCTGGTCGGCCGACGAGCGCTATGCCATCCGTGCCATCACCGAGGCCGCCGGTGCCCACTTCGCCCTGGAGTACGTGAACGCCAGCGAGGAAGAGCGCCGGCACCGCGCGCGCACGAGGTGGCTGGAGGCACCGGAGACCACCTTCGAGATGACCGACGCCGACCATGACCACTACCTGGCGTCCATCGAGCCCCCGAGTCACGACGAGCTGGAGTACGGACCCGTTCCGCGGCCCCCGCGGGGCCACGACACCTGGCCGCAGTGGGCCAGCTCGCGGTGGCCGACCCTTCCGCTGATCACGTCCCACCACCACCACTGATCGCTCAGCCGCCCGCACCCACTCGGTCCTCCGGTCCTGCCGCTCCGCCCGAACGCGTGAGAGGGACCGGCTCCGGGGTCCGCCCTAGCGCTCACGGTCCGAGCGCCCGAACGGCGCTCGGGCTTCGAGCGCTGACCCGGCCGGGCGCGTCGACGGTCGTTATCCAGACGTTATGGAACAAGGTTGGGCAATCTGTTGCGCAACGCGTTGCGCCATTGTCCACTCAGGTCGTGCCTTTCTGTGAGGGCAGCCAAGCGCCGTTGCCAAACGGGCCTCGTCGGTGCACAACAAAGGAGTTGGGTTACATGCTCGTTTTGAGAAGCCGGCTGGCGGTGGGGGCAAGCGTCCTCGTCGCTGGCCTCACTCTGGCCGCCTGCTCGTCCGGAGCCGTCTCCTCCGGCGACGGCTCCGGCGCTGCCGGGGGCGCCGTGACCCTCAACGTGGCCACGGTGAACAACGGCCAGATGAAGGACATGGAGAAGCTGAAGTCGGAGTTCGAGAGCGCCAACCCCGGCACCAAGGTCAACTTCCAGGTCATGGAGGAGGGCGACCTCCGCTCGGCCGTGACCGCCGACGTCGCCAGTGGTGCCGGTCAGTACGACATCGTTACCATCGGGGCCTACGAGACCCCGCAGTGGGGCAAGAACGGCTGGTTGGTCGACCTCACGTCCGAGCTGGCCAAGGACTCGGCCTACGACGTGGGCGACATCCTCCCCCCGGTCCGCGACGCCATCTCCTTCGAGGGCAAGCAGTTCGCCGTCCCGTTCTACGGCGAGTCCTCGATCCTCATGTACAACAAGGACGCCGCCGCTGCAGCCGGGGTCTCGTTCTCCAACAACCCGACCTGGCAGGAGGTCGCCGACGCGGCCAAGAAGATGAACTCTGCCGAGCAGGCTGGGATCTGCATGCGTGGCAAGCCCGGCTGGGGCGACCTGTTCGGCCCGCTGACCACGGTGGTGCAGACCTTCGGTGGTGCCTGGTACGACGACAAGTGGACCGCCACGGTCAACACCCCGGAGTGGAAGGAGGCCGTGACCTTCTACAAGACGATGCTCGACGAGTCGGGTGAGAAGGACCCGGTGTCCTACAGCTTCAACGAGTGCCTCACCGCGCTCAAGGAGGGCAAGGCCGCCATGTGGGCCGACGCCTCCGTCGCCGCCTCGATGCTCGAGGCCGCCGACTCGCCGGTCAAGGGGAAGATGGGCTACGCCCACATGCCCGTGAACAAGACCAAGGAGTCGGGCTGGCTGTGGAGCTGGAACCTGGCCGTGCCGTCCTCGACGAAGAACAAGGACGCCGCCGTCAAGTTCGTCAAGTGGGCCACGAGCAAGGAGTACCACAAGCTCGTCGGCACCAAGATCGGCTGGAGCAACGTCCCGCCGGGCGCCCGGACCTCGACCTACGAGATCCCCGAGTACAAGGAGGCCGCGGCCGCCTACGCCCCGCTGACCCTGGAAGTCATGAGTGCGGTCAACCCCAAGCAGCCGGGTCTGAAGCCGCAGAACTGGGTCGGCATCCAGTACGTCTCCATCCCGGAGTACCAGGACGTCGGCAACCAGTGCGCCCAGCTCATCGCCGACTACATCGCCAACCGCAGCTCGGTCGACGACGCCCTCGGCAAGTGCCAGGAGCTCGCGCAGAAGGCGGGCGACGCCCAGAAGAGCTGACCGCAGCGCTGGGAGGCCCTGCTCGCCATCCAGCCCCTGCTCCGACCTGGACGCACCCGCCGGTACCGGCCAGGTCGGAGCGGCGGCGGGCACCAGTGGCGGTATCTGCTCGCGGCCTTCGCCCCAACCAAGGTCAGGGCGCCGCCGTGAGGTATTGCCCCGCCAGAGCCGACGAACACGTGGACCCGCTCACAAGGGCTGACCCACCCAGGGCACCGGTGCCGGGGCGCGCACATACCGCCCCGGCACCGGCTCCCGGTCCCGTTCCCGTAGGACGACGCACAAGGGAGTGCGCATGACCACCACCACGAACCTCGACAAGGTCGAGGCGAAGGCCGCGAGCGACAAGCGTCGGATCCTGCGGCGCAACGCCTGGAGCAGCCGCGGGCTCCTCATGCCGGCCGTCATCTTCCTCATCCTGCTCACGCAGGTCCCGTTCCTGGTCACCATCGGCTTCTCCACGATGAAGTGGAACCTGCTCTACCCGGCCGACCGTGGCTTCACCGGCGTGGACAACTACAAGACCGCGCTGACCTCGGGGAACCTGTGGCCCTCGATCGTCGCGACCGTCCTCATCACCGCGTTCGCGGTGGTCCTCTCGCTGCTGTTCGGGCTGCTGTTCGCGGTGCTGCTGGACCGGCAGTTCCGCGGTCGGGCGCTGGCCCGCACGCTGATGATCACCCCGTTCCTCATCATGCCCGCGGCGGCGTCGCTGATCTGGAAGTACTCGATGTTCGACACCAACATCGGGATGGTGAACTGGCTGTTCAAGACCCTCGGGCTGCCCGTGGTGTCGTGGGGCACCGAGCACCCGATGGCGACCGTGGTCATCGTGCTGACGTGGCAGTTCACGCCGTTCATGATGCTCATCCTGCTCGCCGGCCTGCAGGGCCAGGACAAGGCGATCCTGGAGGCCGCGAACGTCGACGGCGCCGGCACCTGGCGCACGTTCACGTGGATCACGCTGCCGCACCTGCGGATGTACATCGAGATCGGTGTGCTGCTGGGGTCGGTCATCATCCTGCAGGTCTTCGACCCGATCGCGATCCTCACCAAGGGCACCGGCGGGACCAAGACGCTGGCCTACCTGCTCTACGAACGGGCCTTCATCGGGCTCGACGTCGGGGAGGCCGCGGCGTACGGCGTCGTGACCGTCATCCTCACGATCATCGTGGCGACCATCGCGCTGCGCACCCTGTTCAAGGTCTTCATGGCTGGAGGTAGCCGATGAGCACCAAGCTGCGCGGGAACCTGGTCACCGCGTTCACCTGGTTCCTGGTCCTGGCGTTCTTCTTCCCGGTGTTCTGGATGCTGCTCAACGGGTTCAAGCCCGAGTCGGTGGCGTCCTCGATCAACCCCCAGCTCTTCTTCACCCCGGTGCTCGACGGGTTCACCACCGCGTTCGACCGCGGGATGAAGGGCTACCTGATGAACTCGCTGACGGCGGCGGTGACCGCGACGGTCATCTCGGTCGTGCTGGCCATCCCCGCCGCCTACGCGCTGTCGATCCGGCGGGTGAAGAACGTCGAGCAGTCCCTGTCGTTCTTCATCTCCACCCGCTTCATGCCGCTCGCCGCGGTCGTGCTGCCCCTGTTCATGATCCTCAAGACCATCGGGCTGCTCGACAACATCTACATGCTGGCGATCGTCTACGGCGCGGTGAACCTGCCGGTGACCGTGTGGATGATGCGCTCGTTCTTCCTCGAGGTGCCCTTCGAGATCGTCGAGGCGGCGCGGGTCGACGGCGCGGGCCTGTACCGCGAGATCGTCCGGGTCGTGCTGCCCCTGGTCCTGCCCGGGGTCGCGGCGGCCGCGCTCATCACCTTCATCTTCAGCTGGAACGAGTACTTCCTGTCCACCCTGCTGACCTCGTCGGCCGCGCGCACCACCCCACCGTTCCTCGGCAGCTTCGTCGACGGACGCGGACAGTTCCTCGCGGTGCTGTCGGCGGCCGCCACGGTGGCGGCCCTGCCGGTCATCATCGCCGGCTGGGTCGCGCAGAAGCAGCTCGTCCGCGGCCTGTCGATGGGAGCCGTCAAGTGAGTGGCCGACGCGTGTGCCGCGAAGGGGAAGCGTGATGTCAGCGACGCCACTGTCGTGGGACAGCCTTTCGGACCTCCCCGCCGAGATCGCTCTTCCTCGATACGAGCGACAGGACGTGACGCCGGGCATCGTGCACTTCGGTGTGGGCGGGTTCCATCGTGCTCACCAGGCCATGTACCTCGACGACCTCATGAACCGGGGCGCCGCCCTCGACTACGGCATCGTCGGGGTGGGCACCCAACCCGCGGATCGCAGGATGCGAGACGCGCTCACCGGACAGGACTGCCTGTACTCCCTCGTGGTCAAGCATGCCGACGGGCGGCGCGACGTCCGCGTCATCGGATCCATCGTCGAGTACCTGTTCGCCCCGGATGACCCCGCGCGCGTTCTCTCCCGCTTGGTGCAGCCCGACACCAGAGTCGTGTCGCTCACGGTGACTGAAGGCGGGTACCACCTCAACCAGGTCACGGGAGAGTTCGACGCATCGGATCACGCCTTGCAAGCGGACCTGACTGACCTCAGCACACCGCGAACACCCTTCGGCTTCATCGTGGAAGGGCTCCGACGCAGGCGAGCCGCCGGAACCGCGCCGTTCACGCTCGTCTCGTGCGACAACCTGCAGGGCAACGGGGACATCCTGCGCAAGGCGGTCGTCGCGTTTGCCCAGATGTACGACGCGGACCTGGCGCTGTGGATCGCCTCGCAGGTCCCCTTCCCGAACTCCATGGTCGACCGCATCACCCCGGTGACGACGCCGGAGGACATCGCCGCACTGAAGGAGCTGGGCGTCGAGGATGCCTGGCCGGTGGTGTGCGAGCCCTTCATCCAATGGGTGGTGGAGGACGAATTCACCTGCGGTCGGCCCGAGCTGGAGCGCGTGGGCGTCCAGTTCGTCGATGACGTCACGCCCTTCGAGCTCATGAAGCTGCGCCTCCTGAACGTCTCCCACCAGGCGGTGTGCTACCTGGGCCGGCTGGCCGGGTACGAGTACGCGCACGAGGTGTTCCAGGATCCTCTCTTCGCCTCGTTCGCTCTTGGCTACATGGCGGCTGAGGGCACTCCGACCTTGTCCCCCGTGCCCGGGATCGATGTCGGTCTCTACCGCACGCAGCTCCTGGAACGGTTCTCCAACCCTCACGTGCGTGACACCCTCGAGCGGCTCTGCGCCGAGTCGTCGGACCGCATCCCCAAGTGGCTCGTGCCCGTCATCCACGTGAACCTTCAGCACGATCGGCCGATCGAGCGAGCCGCACTCGTCGTGGCGTCGTGGGCTCGCTACGCCGAGGGCACGGACGAGGCCGGAGCATGGATCAACGTGGTCGACCGCCGCAGGGACGAGGTCATGAAGGCGGCAGCCGCGCACGGGACGGACCCACTCGCGTTCATCAGGAACGTCGACCTCTTCGGCGACCTGGCAGCCAACGAGCGCTTCGCGGCCGAGTACGCGTGGGCACTCTCCTCACTGCACACGGCCGGGGCGCGCAACACCGTCGCGGCCCTCATGTCGCGATCCGACCCCGACGTCATCCGGGACCAGGACGCTCGTGCGGTACGAGGTGGACGGAACGGGTCTCGACATGCGCACGGGTGAGGCCAGCGGACCGCCCTACGTGGTCGAACAGGAAGATCGTGCGCCCGTGGAGCGGGCCTCAGCAGCCACACTGGCCGCCGAGATCAACGCCCGACGCGGCGAAGCCGGCGGACGGATCATCGCCGGATTCGCTGGTCCCCCGGGGTCCGGCAAGTCGACGCTGGCGGAGCAGGTCTGCGCCGAGCTGGGGGATCGGGCGGTGCTCATCCCACTCGACGGATGGCACCTCTCGGCGGCGCTCACCAAGGACATCGGGGCGTCCGAGCGAAGGGGCGCGCCGCACACGTTCGACGTCGCGGGGTTCCTGGTCCTGCTGCGACGCATCCGAGCCCAGAGCGACTTCGGGGAGGGTCCGACCATTTATGCACCCGAGTACCGCCGTGACCTCGAAGAGCCGGTGGCGGGGGCGATCGCCGTCGACGTGGGCACGCCCATCGTCGTGGTGGAAGGCAACTACCTCCTCCTGGACTGCCCCGCCTGGCGCGACATCCACCCCCTACTGGACCTCTCCTACTACGTGCAGCTCGACACCGAGGAGCGCCAACAGAGGCTGCTCCGACGTCATGTGGAGTTCGGGAAGTCGTCAGCCGAGGCGGCTCGATGGGTCCAGACGAGCGACGAGCGCAACGCGCGGTTGATCGAGCAAAAGCTCCTGCAGCCCACCCGTTTCGTTCACGCCCCCTGACAGCCGATGGTCACGGGCGCCGCCCGGTGTGGTCCTCGGATGTGGGTCACGTCGGCGAGGCGCAGCCGCAGGACTCCCGGGCGATGAACGTGGTCTGCATCCGTACGGTGCGAGCCGGCACCTGCGGGTCGCTGAGGCGACTGAGGAGCAGCTCGATGGCCTGTGCGCCGATGGCCGACGTCGGCTGGGCCACTGCGGTCAACCGTGGGTGAAAGCTGTCTGCCCATTCGAAGTCGTCGAAGACGGCCAGGGCAAGGTCCTCGGGGATGGACACCCCGAGCAGGCGGCACACCTTCATCAGCTCGATGGTCGCCTGGTTGTTGCCACTCACGAGGGCCGTAGGAGCGTCAGCGGTGGACAGCACGGCATCCAGTTGACCGCGCAGCTCCCCGGTGTCCGTGGCAGGGATGACGGGCGCGTCGAGGGAGATTCCCGCTCTGCGAAGACCCAGATGGAAGCCCTCCATCCGCTCCTCGGTCGTCGTCAACCCGGGCATCGGGCTGATGAACCCAACTCTTCGGTGGCCGTGACCCGCCAGGTGCCCGACGAGCGACGCAGTCGCCTCCACGTTCTCCGAACCGACCTGGTCGAAGCTCAACGACGAGATCCGGTCGATGAGCACCACCGGGACCCCGTTGCTCGTGGCGTAGTTCAGAGCCGCTGACGGGTCAGCGGACGGAGCCAGGATGACCCCACTGACACCACGACGCAGCAGGTCGGTCATCGCGCGAACCTCGTTCATCGGCTCGTCGTGCGTATCGGCCAACAGGAGGGAGTACCCCGCGAGCGAGGCCCGCCGGTCCATGGCCTGCACGACGGTCCCGAAGTACTGGTTGGACATCGCCGACATCGCGATGCCGATCGTCATCGCATCAGGCACCAGACCCGTCTGCCCGGGACCGACATAGCCAAGGCGAGCCATCGCTCGCCGTACCGCCTGTTCGGTCTCGGGGGCCACCGCCCGTGTCCTGTTCAGGACGTGCGACACCGTCGACTTCGACACACCGGCCGCTGTGGCAACCGATCCCATGGACGGGGAGATGCTCTTGGCTGGGCTCACGGGCCGATCATGCCGACGTGTCCGTCGTTGCGCAACAGGTTGCGGCCGGGTGCTCATGACCCGCGAAGGGAGGTGGGGGCGGAATTGCAGCGCCGGAGTGGTCCGTGGGACGGCGCTCGTGCTCGATGGGTCCCCCTGAACGGCGAAACTTCGCTCGGTGAGCCTACGACGGCCCTCAGAATTTGCTCAGTGACGCGGAGGCGGCCGGACTCCTAGGATGCGGTTCGTGGGCATGCGCTGACCTCGCCGCGGGCGAATCGTCTCCGTGCTGACGGCTCACACGTCGGAGGCCTGAATGAGTACCCGTCTGCTCCACATCATCGCCACCCCGCGGGGTCTGGCGTCGAACACCGGTCGGGTCTCCAGTGTGCTGCTCGAGGAGCTGCACGAACGGTACGAAGACCTCACCGTCAGCACCTTGGACCTGTTCGCCGCGGACCTGCCGGCCGTGGCCGGGGTGAACATCAAGTCGAAGTACGCCCTGATGACGGGGCAGCCTCTCGACGATGCCGCCCGCAGCTCCTGGGGCGAGATCGAGAGGACGATCGAGCAGTTCCTCGACGCAGACCTGTACCTGATGACGGTGCCGATGTGGAACTTCAGCATCCCGTATGCCCTGAAGTACTACATCGACGCGATCGTCCAGCCCGGGTACCTGTTCGCCTACAACGAGCTCGGCCAACCGCACGGTCTGGTCCACGACCGGCGGATGGTCTGCGTGACCTCGCGGGGCGCCGACTACTCGCAGCCGCCCGCGGCAGCGCTGGACTTCGCTGAGCCCTACCTGCGGACCATCTTCGGGTTCGTGGGCATCACCGACATCCACTTCTTCAACGTGCAGCCGATGGACATCTCGCAGGACTCCCGGCGAGAGGCATTCCGCTCCGCGATCAATGAGGTCCGTTCGTGGGTCGCCAACGGGGCCTGGGACGGCACGCCGGAGGTCGCGACGGACGAGATCCCCGCGGACCTGAAGCCGCAGGTCATCCTCGACTGAGGCGGACCCTGGCCCGTCGCGGGGGTGGTTCGCGGCCCGCATGTGCACCTACGGCCGACAGAGATCGGTGTCTGCCTTCACCCGACGTGGTCTTGCCGTGCGCTCACTGCCACCCGGCTGCTCCCTCGGTGATCGGTCAGGTCGTCCGTTCATGCACGTGGGCGCGAGTACGACAGGAGCGACCTCGGCCCGCCGTAGCGAACGTCGGGCCGAGGTCTGGACCGAGTCCTGAGCAGCGGGAGATCGGTCTGACTCGATCATCCAGAGGAAGCCACGACGACTGCGCAGCCTCTGGACGTCCTTTGGCCAGATGGTCATCACGCATGTCCGATCGGACACCCCTCCAACGGAACCCCACGAGGACCACATCTGCGGAACTGGCCTCACACCCACTGCATCCCGGGGGTGGTCGAGTCGTTGTGACGACTGCCCGGGTGGAGGTGCCCTACTCGGGGCGACGAAGAACGAGGACCGTGCCGTCCTCGAGGAGCTTGAGCCGGCGGACGTCGCCATCGGCTTGTCTGAGGGCTTCGGCCCACACCAGTGGGTCGGGTCGCCGGGACTGCACGACTGATGTGGTGGAGCGGCGGGGGCGAGGGGTCACCTGCTGAGGATGGCAGCAGCGCAGGTCGTCGTCACTCAGTGCGCGGGGGAGGGGGGCGTGGTCGGCCTCAAGGCCGACGGTAGCGGCGCATCAGGGACTCGAAGGCGTGGCCCATCGCTTCATCGATCTCGGGGAGGTCGCGGTCGTAGATGCGGCCCATGTCCAGACGCATCGACGGATCGAAGAGGACGACGGCGAACTCGCGCGGTGAGGTCGGCCGGTGCTCGACGCGCACCTCCACGATCTGCTTCTCGACGATCGTGCGGGTCTGGGCGGCGGCGGTCTCGACGATGCGGTCGACGACCTCTACGGCGGCGGCCGGATGCCAGGGCGCGTCGTTGCTCCCAGGCTCGGTGTCGACAGGTCAACGAGCACCACTTGGGCACGCGGCCTCGGGCGGGCACCGGGGTGGTGCGGCCGCACCATCCGCACGCGACGTTCTGTCCTGGCAGGCGTGGGCGTCGCCTCGTCGGTGGCGCCGTGACTTGGTGGCGCGGTAGATCTCTAGCGAGTGGCCGAGGGCGGGCGGGGGCGGGCGGGGGCGGACGGTGGCGATGATGGCGGTGCGTCGGCCGCCGCTGCGACGCCACGTGCCGCGTGACAGCAACAGGACTCGGTGCTTCGCTGACCGATCCGGCAAGTACTGGACACACACCCGTGAGCGATCTGCCCAAGCTGGCGCGCATGCTCGCTGTGGGGCCCCGGTGCCGCCGGTCCAGTTCAGGGGTGATCGGCGGTGCTGTGGGTGAGGAGGCACGCAACTGTCGCGTTGAGGGCCGCCCCAAGGCCTTGGGCGATGACCCGGCAAGGTCCTTACGAGAGTGTGGCGGCAGGCCCGCGTCCCTGTCCGGTGCCACCGTACGGGCCCAGACTTCCGGCATGAGAGTCCTCCTGACGGGTGCGGCCGGCTTCATCGGGACGGCGACCGCGGCCGAGTTGCACCGTGGTGGCGTCGACGTCGTCGCCGTCGACTTGCTGCTCCCCGAGGCCCACGGCGAGGCGACCCGTGCCGCCCCACCCGCATACGTGCACCTCCTCGACACCCGGGACGCCGGCCGGTGGGCCGACCTGTTCGACGGCGTGGACGTCGTCCTTCACCTCGCGGCGATGGTGGGGGCCGGGGTCACCGCCTCGGACCTCCCGCTCTACGCGGGGCACAACGACCTCGGCACGGCGGCTGTCCTGGCGGCGATGCACGAGAAGCGAGTCGGCCGGTTCGTGCAGGCGTCGTCGATGGTCGTGTACGGCGAGGGTCGGTACACCTGCCCCCGTCACGGGGAGCAGCAGCCCGGGCCCCGCACCCGCGAGCGCCTGGAGGCCGGCGAGTTCGACAACCCCTGCCCGCGCTGCGACGGGCCACTGGACTGGGCCCTCGTCGACGAGTCGGCCCCCCTGGACCCCCGCAGCTCGTACGCGGCGAGCAAGGTGGCGCAGGAGCACTACGCCGCGGCGTGGGCCAGGCAGTCGCCCGGTGCGGCGATCTCGCTGCGGTACCACAACGTCTACGGACCGGGGATGCCCCGGGACACGCCCTACTCCGGGGTGGCGGCGATGTTCCGCTCCTCCCTCGAGCACGGCCAGCCCCCGGTGGTGTTCGAGGACGGCGGCCAGATGCGCGACTTCGTCCACGTCGAGGACGTCGCCCGGGCCAACGTGGCGGCGGCCCTGGCCGTGGCCGAGCGACCCCCGGGGACTCACATGGCCTACAACGTGTGCTCCGGGCAGCCGATCGGCATCGCGGAGGTGGCCCGGTCGATCGCCGTCGGGGCGGGCGTCGGCCTGGACCCCAGGGTCACGGGCCAGTACCGGATCGGCGACGTGCGCCATGTCGTCGCCTCACCGGCGCGGGCGCGCGCCGAGCTGGGGTTCACCGCGCTGGTGGGTCCCGCCGAGGGGCTGGCCCGGTTCGCCGGGGACCCGCTGCGTCCCTGAGTCGCAGCCCGCTTCATCACCACCGGGTGCGGACGAGGTGCTGCAGGAGGATGGCGGCGACGGCCTGGGCGAGGAGTCCCCACCGTTGCCAGCGGGCCGGCAGCCAGACCACCCCCAGCAGGAGCCAGGGGAGGAACGGTAGCCAGATGCGCTCGACCTCCGCCTTGCTCATGAGGGACAGGTCGGCCACCAGCACCATGCTCACTCCCGCCGCGACCAGCGCGGCCACCGGCTCCGGTGGCTTTCGTCGGGCGAGGTCCCTGAGCCGGGGGAGGCCGGCCCCCAGGGCGGCGGGGAGCATCGGGCCACCCACCAGGACCAGGGCTGCCAGGTTGCCGACGACCCAGTACCAGCCGGGTCGTGAGCTCGCCAGCCCGGCCCAGTACCGCTCGTGGAGAACGGGATACGCCTCCCACCAGGCAAAGCCGAGAGCAGCGAAGGTCAGGACCACTGCCAGGGCAGCAAGGGTCGCCAGCGACCCCGCCACGACCCGCGCGCGTGGCGACGCGGGTGAGGCCAGCAGGACGGCAAGGGCCAGCGCGCCGAGGAGGAGCAGCCCGTAGGACTCCATGACGCACCAGCCGAAGAGGAGCCCGGCGAGCACCCCGAGGGCGCGTCGACCGGCCGCGGTCCGTGCGCCGGTGGCGCTCGCGAGGGCCGCGGAGGCCCAGGCCGTGGTGGTGGCGAACACGGCGTCCGCGGACACGGCCATGAGGACGGCGGCGGGACCGACGACGAGGAACGGCAGCGCCCGCCTCGCCGCGTCGCGGGCACCCATGCGGTCCAGGGTGACCGCGACACCCGCCGGCAGGGTCGCCGAGACCAGCACGACGACGAGCCCGGCGGCCTGCCAGCTGCCCAGCCCGATCCGGTCCAGACCGATGAACATGAGCACGGCCCCTGGCGGGTGACCCGCGAGGTGCACGGCCCAGTGGCGTGGGCTGTCGAGCGGGATCCGCGCCACGTACTCGCGCAGCATCGCGCCGACGTCGTCGATGCCTCGCGCGCTCTCGAGGTACTCGGTGCCGTGGTCGAGGATCCGTCCCAGGCCCGACGGGCCGTCGACGAGGGCCAGCGCGACCATCCACACCACGGAGGCAGCCCACGAGAGCAGGAGCAGCCGACGCCAGGACAGCCGCCCCACTGCGGCACCGAGCCCCCGCCAACAGGTGAGAGCCAGGACGCCCAGCGCCACCGCGCTGTTCCATCCCACCCGAAACACCCAGTCCCCCAGGAGGGGAGGAGCGGAGCCGGCCTTGACGTCGACGCCGAGCAGCCGCGGCGCCACCATCGCGAGCACGACGACGACGGCTGCTGCGGCCAGGGAACGGCGAGCCCGTCGGCTCGCTCCCGACGACGGATCGGCCCCCGTGCGGGTCGGGTCCGTCGCGGTCTGCGGCATGGGCCAAGGATGCCGTGCGCGGCGGCGTAGATGGCGCCCGCGCCGGGTCCGCAAGGGACTCGTAAGGGCTCCGTAAGGCCGTGACCCCTGCCCCGGCACCCGGAGCCGCACCTAGCGTCGGCGGCATGGACCTCGACTGCGAGCTTGTCATCCCGTGCCGGGACGAAGCCGCCGCGCTCCCGGCGCTGTTCGCCCGGATCCCCGAGGGGATGAGGGTGCTCGTCGTCGATAACGGGTCGAGCGACGGCACCGCCGACGTGGCCCGCGCCCTGGGGGCCAGGGTCGTCCACGAAAGGCGGCCCGGCTACGGCGCGGCCGTCAACGCCGGGGTCGAGGCGGCCACCGCCACCTACGTCGCGGTGCTCGACGGCGACGGCTCGATGGACCCCCGGGAGCTGCTCGGGCTGCTGGCCGAGGTCCGCTCGGGGGCGGCGACGATGGCGTGCGGCCGCCGTCGACCGGCGGCCCGGGGGGTGTGGCCGTGGCATGCGCGCGTCGGCAACGTCCTCGTCCTCGCCTGGCTGCGGCGTCGGACCGGTCTCCCCGTCCACGACATCGCCCCCGTCCGCGTGTGCCGGCGCGACGACCTCCTCGCCCTCGGCGTGCGTGACCGCCGGTTCGGCTACCCCGTCGAGCTGCTCGTGCGCGCGCAGCAGGCCGGGTGGCGGCTCAGCGAGCACGACATCGCCTACCACCCGCGCGCCGCGGGGACCCGTTCGAAGGTCTCGGGCTCGGTCGTCGGCACCCTGCGCACCGCCCGCGACTTCGCGAAGGTCCTGCCGTGAGCGGCAGCGTCCTGGTGATGGCGAAGGCGCCGGTGCCGGGCCGGGCCAAGACCCGCCTTGCCGGGGTCGCCGGACCCCAAGGCGCCGCCGAGCTGGCGGCCGCCGCCCTGCTCGACACCCTCGCCGCCGGGGCGGAGGCCTTCCCCACCGGGCACCGAGTCCTGGCACTCGACGGCGACCTGAACGACGGCTGCCGGTCCGCGGCGATCCGTCGCGCCCTGCGGGGCTGGGTGGTGGTGCCCCAGGGTGGCGCGACCTTCGGGGAACGCCTCGTCGACGGCCACCGGCAGGCGCACCGCCGTGCCCGCGGTCCGGTCGTCCAGATCGGGATGGACACCCCACAGGTCAGCGCGGCCCTGCTGCGGGACGTCGCCGAGCTCGCCCATCGCCATGGCGGACCCGTCCTCGGCCCCGCGGTCGACGGGGGCTGGTGGGTGCTGGCCACCACCCACGCCGGCCAGGCCGACGTCCTCGAGGGCGTCCCGATGAGCCGCCCGGACACCGGTCGGCTGACCGCGGCCGCGCTCGCGGCCGCCGGTCATCGCGCGGCCGTCGCCGTCGCCCTGCGCGACGTCGACCTGCCCCAGGACGCCGAGGTGGTGGCCGCGATGGCGCCGCAGACCAGGTTCGCCACGACGTGGCGGGCCGTGACCGCCGATGCCCTCGACGGCGCCCCGGTCGTCGCGACCGTCACGGTGTCGCCGTGAGCGAGCGCAACCTGCGCGGCGTCGCGGCCCGGATCGAGGCGCGCATCCCCACGCCGGAGTCGTTCTCCAGCGACCTGCGCGGCCCTCGCACCGCGGCGCGGGTGGGGGTGTGGCTGGGAGTCGCCTTCGCCCTCGCGTTCGTCACCGGCCTGTACAGCCACGCCTCCCAGCTCGCGACCCCACCCGTGGCGCTGCCGACCGGCCCGACCCGCCTGTACCAGGTGACCCAGGCGGTCCACGTCGCCGCCGGAACGGCGTCGATCCCGCTCCTGCTGGTGAAGCTCTGGTCGGTCTTCCCCCGGCTGTTCGCCCGTCCGCCACGCCCCGGCCGCGAGCTCGTCCTCCACCTCCTCGAGCGCGGGTCCATCGCGCTGCTCGTCGGTTCGGCGCTCTTCCAGCTCGTCACCGGACTGGCCAACTCGGCCCAGTGGTACCCGTGGTCGTTCGGCTTCGTCGGGGCGCACTACGCCCTGGCCTGGGTGGCCGCGGGGTCCCTGGCGGTGCACGTCGCCGTGAAGCTGCCGGTCGTCCGGCAGGTGTTCGCCGGGCCGGTCGACGACCCGCCTCCGGCTCCCGGCGGCCCGCCCACGAGCCCGACCCGCCGCTCCCTGCTGCGCGCCACGTGGCTCTCGGCCGCGGTGGCGGTCCTCGCCACGACCTCGGCGGAGATCCCGGGACTGCGCCGGGTCGCGGTGCTGGCCGTGCGGTCCGGCCGGGGACCCCAAGGCATCCCGGTGAACCGCAGTGCCGCGGCCGCCGGGGTGGGCGAGCTCGTGACCGACCCGGCGTGGCGGCTGAGGGTCATCGGGCCCGACCGGGTCGCCGAGCTGTCGCTGAGCGACCTGCGGGCCATGACCCAGCGGTCCGCGGTGCTCCCGATCGCGTGCGTGGAGGGGTGGAGCGCGAGCGGGCAGTGGTCGGGAGTGCCGGTGCGCGACCTCGTGGCGCTCGTCGGCGGAGCCCCCGACGACGACGTGGTGGTGCGCTCGATGCAGGTGCGCGGCGCCTACCGCGAGAGCCACCTGCCGGCGAACTTCGTCCGTGACCCCGACAGCCTCCTGGCCCTCACCCTCGCCGGTGAGCCCCTCGCGCCCGACCACGGGTTCCCGTGCCGCCTCATCGCCCCGGCCCGCCCCGGGGTGCTGCAGACCAAGTGGGTCCGCGAGGTCGAGGTGGTGAGGGCATGAGAGCCGTGCGTGGTGCCCTCGGGGCCCTCGGCGTCGCCGCGACCGTCTACGGGGTCCTCGCCCTCCTGCGCCTCCCGTTCGAGCAGGTGGTCGCCGTCCTCGTCTGGGTGGGAGGCGGCATCGTCGGCCACGACGGGATCCTGGCTCCTCTCGTGGTGGCACTGGGCGTCGCTGCCGCCGTCCGCCTTCCCGACGGGGCGCGCTCGCCGGTGCTGCGGGCGGCCGTCGTGCTCGGGCCGCTGACCCTGGTCGCCGTGCCCGTGCTGGGACGGTTCGGCGCCAAGGCCGACAACCCCACGTTGCTCGACCGGCCCTACCTGCTCGGGTACGGCGCGCTCGTCGTTGTCGTGCTCGTCGCGAGCGTCGTCCCCGCGGTGCGCGCCCACCGTTCGGCGGCTCGCGAGCCGTCACCGCCGCCGCGCGCATGAGCGTGCACGAGACCACTGCCCCCGCCTGCTTCGGGCGTGGGGGAGGGGAGCCGTACGACCGCGCGCTGCACACCGGCGGACCGCTGCTCCTCCACGAGGACGCCACTGCCGGAGGGGAGCCCGGTGAGGCGAGGTCCGTGGACGTCCGCCGGTTCCTCTCCCGCGCGGACCGGGTCGAGCGCTCGCTTCTGGCGTCGACGCAGGGCTCGGTCCTCGACGTCGGGTGCGGTCCCGGCCGGATGGTGGCCGAGGCCCACCGCCGTGGCCGCGCCGCCCTGGGAGTCGACGTGTCCCCCGCGTCGGTGCGCGTGGCAGAGGCACGCGGGCTGTCGGTGCACCACGGGTCCGTGTTCGGCCCGGTGCCCTCCGCGGGGGCCTGGGACGTGGTCCTCCTCCTCGACGGAAACGTGGGCATCGGAGGCGACCCGACACAGCTGCTCCGGCGGTGTCGCCAGATCGCCTCTCCGACAGGGGTGCTCGTGGTGGAGACCTCTCCACAGCGGCACCGGTACCACCGCTTCACCGCTCGGGTGACGTCCCCCTCGGGTCACGGCAGCGATGCGTTCCCGTGGGCTGAGGTGGGTGCGGACCCCCTGCTCGAGCCTGCCAAGGACGCCGGGTGGTCCGCGTCCCGGGAGGTGCGTCGTCGCCGCAGGACCTTCGTCGTCCTCGCCGGTCGGGCGCCGTGATGACGTCCGCACCGTCGGCGTCCGACGTCGTGGCCGCCGATGGCGCGGGTGCCTACGCTGGAGGCGTGCCCACCGTCCTGGTCGTCGATGACGACGCCCTGCTGCGGGAGGTCGTCTCGACGTACCTGCGGCGGGCCGGCCTGGAGGTCCTCGAGTCGGACGACGGTCTCCACGGGGTGGGGTTGGCGAAGGCCGCGTCCCCGGACCTGGTGCTCCTCGACCTCACTCTCCCGGGCCTGGACGGGCTGGAGGTCTTCCGGCGGATGCGCGCCCACCGCGGCGACCTTCCGATCATGATGCTCACGGCCCGCGGCGACGAGTCCGACCGCGTCCTCGGTCTCGAGCTCGGCGCCGACGACTACCTGGCCAAGCCGTTCAGCACCCGCGAGCTCGTGCTGCGGGTGCAGTCGATCCTGCGGCGCACGGAGCACCTACGCGCCCCGTCGCCGACGAGCGTGGGTGAGCCGCTGGTCGACGGCGACCTCGTCATCGACCGCCGTCGCCACGAGGCCCGACGCGCCGACCGCCCGCTGCTGCTCACCGTGCGCGAGTTCGACCTCCTCGAGCACCTGGTGTCGCGACCCGGGACGGCGTTCTCGCGCGCCGAGCTGATGAAGGCGGTGTGGGGCTGGGAGTACGGCGACGAGTCCACCGTGACCGTGCACGTGCGACGGCTGCGGGAGAAGGTCGAGGTCGACCCCTCGGCACCCCGCCGGCTGTGCACCGTGTGGGGCGTCGGGTACCGCTGGGACCCGCAGGAGGTGACGTGATGCTCGATGCCGTCCTCCTCGCCGCGGGCACGGCCATCGTCGTCGGCGTGGCCGGCGCCGCCTTGGTGAGCTGGCAGGCGCGGATCTCGCTGGCTCGGGCAGCGGTTATGGCACCGGTCGTCGTCCTCGTCATCGTCACGGCCGGGATCGCCGCCACCGCGCAGGGGATGTTCATCAGCGAGCACGACCACCACGTGGTGCTCGCGGTACTCGCCACCTGCCTGCCGATCGCCGGCCTGTTCGGCTGGTTCATCGCCAGCCGGGTGCAGCAGGTGGTGCGCCGCTCGGTCATCGAGGCGTCGGAGCGGGAGCGCGACCGCGAGGTCGAGGCGCGCCGGCGAGAGCTGGTGGCCTGGATGTCGCACGACCTGCGCACCCCGCTCGCCGGGATCAGGGCGATGGCCGAAGCGCTCGGCGACAGCGTCGCCCCCGACGGGTCCGACTACCCTGCGCGCATCCGCGCCGAGACCGACCGGATGTCCGACATGGTCGGCGGTCTGCTCGCGCTGTCCCGGCTGCAGTCGGGCTCGTTGGTGCTGGACAGGGCCACCGTCGACCTCGCCGACCTCGTCTCCGACGCGGTGGCGTCCGCACGGCCGGTCGCCGAGCGGCGGGGGGTCAGCGTCGAGGCGACGGCGTCGGGCTCCGTGCTGGCGGACGTCGACGCCTCCGAGCTCGGCCGGGCCCTGGGCAACCTGGTCACCAACGCCGTCAACCACACCCCGGAGCACGGCGTGGTCCACGTGCGCCTCAGCGCGGTGGCCGAAGGCGCGGCCATCAGCGTCGACGACGAGTGCGGCGGCATCGCCCCGCAGCAGGCGACCCGGGTCTTCGAGCCGGGGTGGCGCGCGGCCGGTGGCCGGACGCCGGGTGAGGGTGTCGGCGCAGGCCTGGGGCTCGCCGTGGCCCGCGGCATCGCCCGGGCGCACGGTGGGGACGTCGAGCTCACTCCGGTGCAGGGTCACGGCTGCCGCTTCCTGCTCACCGTTCCGCGGGAGGCGTCCGCGCTCCGCTGACCCGGGCGACCGCCCGGTCCGGGCGCCCCGATGGTGGAGGGGCGCCCGGAGGGGTGTCAGCGGCCGGCGTTGTCGATCTCGCCGCAGGCGACGGGCAGGGTGGCCTCGAACAGGCTGCTGAGCGAGCTGGCGTCGGCGTCGCCCGGCAGGTCGGCGCCGTGGATGACGATGTGCAGGTTGCCGAGGTTCTTCGCGATGTCCTTGGGCACGACGACGCTGCGGTGGTAGGCGATCCGACCGGTGGCGTCGGCGACGAGGAAGCGCTCCAGGCTCAGGCCGCTGGCGGCACTGGTGTCACCGGTGGTCGTGAGGGAGACGTCGATCGGGCCGTAGTCGGGCAGGCCCTCCCCGAGGGAGATGAGCCCGTCCGGGGTGCCGGCGACGAACGAGCCGGGGTCGATCGAGTCGCCGGTGTTGGTGTCCGCCTCGATGCCGGGGCACTCGTTGGCGGCCTGCACGTCGCCGTGGATGTGCATGGCGTGGGGCTCGTTCGGGGTGAGGCCGGAGGCCGACAGGTTGATGTCGAGCGTGCGTCCGGTCAGGTGCAAGGTGGCGCGGCCGGTGACGTCGGACCCGCCGTCGGCGACGTGGTCGTGGGGAACCGCGTGGAGGGCGGCGTCGAAGTAGCCGGCGCTCGCCGCGAAGGCGGCTCCGGCGGACATGGCGAGGGTGGCGGGGACTGCGAGGAGGACGGCGATCTTCTTGTTCATCGGTGTTCCTTCACCTGGCGGGTGCTGGTCGTGCTCCCTTGCACGCACCCGACGTGAGGTTCGCGACGGTGCCCGGGCGCAGATGCCCCGCTCCGGCCGGGGCTCTCAGCACTTCCACATGTCGTGACGTCGCCCCCGGCACGACATTGTTGAAGGTTCATCGTTCCGCTGCTGGGAGGGCGTGCGGCCGTCATGATTGCCGGATGGAGCCGCCACGCGTGGAGTCACCGGATGAACGCGTGACGACCACCACCGCCGCACTCTCCCCGCGCCCCTCGAACGGCACGGTCGTCGAGCTGTTGCGGAGGTGTGGGAGCGGGGACACGAGCGCGTTGATGCGGCTGTACGACATCGTGAGCCCGCTCGTCTACCGCCTGAGCCTGCTCGTGCTCGGCGAGGAGGGGATGGCGCAGGCCAGCACCGGCCGGACCTTCGCGATCGTGTGGGAGACGGCGCCGGGGTACGACCACGCCAAGGACGGAACCGCGCTGCCGTGGCTGCTGTCGATCGCGCACGGAGAGGCCCGATCCCAGCTGGGGTAGCCGGTCAGCTCACGGGTGTGCGATCGGGCCGGTCTCAGGTGGTCGTCGGGTACGCGGCATTCCTCAGCAGCTGCGCCAGGTGAGCGGCGTTCGCCGCAGCCGTTGCCGTGGCGTCCACCGTCTTCTCCCGTGGTGCGGTGAGGTCCTTGTAGTCGGTGGTGTTCATGGCCTCGCCGTTCCAGTAGGTCACGGCCTGTGCGGCGAGGCTGAACCCGACGTCGTTGAGCGACTGGAACAGGATCGCGCTGATGTGGTGCGCGCCGTCCTCGTTGCCGACGACCACGGCCAGGGCGACCTTGCCGAAGGTGAGTGGGCGCCCTTGGTCGTCCGTCTCTGACAGCTCGGCGTCGAGGCGCTCGAGGACGCGCTGGCAGACGCTGCTGTGCTGCCCCATCCACGTGGGGGTGCCGAGGACGAGGATGTCGGCGGCGATGACCTTCTCGCGGATCGCCGGCCACTCGTCGCCGTCGCCCATGTCGAGCTCGACGCCGGGACGGACGTCGTGGTCGACCACCCGGATGGTCTCGTGCTGCACGTCGTGCCCGGCCAGCGCGTCGAGGACCTCACCGAGGAGCCTGTCGGTGCTGGACGCGGCGGGGGAGGGGGAGAGGGTGCAGTTGAGGGCGAGTGCGGTCAGGGGCATGGGGGGCTCCGATCAAGGGGCGCGGGCTGTCCCCGTTCTACCCCTCCACCGACCGGCGAACCGTTCGGGTGGAGCCCGGCCCTCGGAAGTGGCCCCCGAGTGCCTGTCCGGCGCCGTCAGTGGCTGGCGCGGTGGAGACGCAGCTGCGCGAGGACGTGCTGCTCACGTTGTGTGAGGCGCAGGAGCTCCTGGCTGACCGGGCTCGTGGCGTCGGACCCGGCGCGTGCCGCTCGCAGGATGTACATCCGCTCCTCGATGGCCGCGAGCTCGTGGATGAGCTGGCGAGTTGACGCGTCGCTGGCTGTCGTCATGGCGACCTCCTCGTTCTCAACATCGGCTGCCGGAACCCCACGCTGCTGGAGGTAGGACCAATGGTCCGCAGCCGGCTGCGGTTGTCAAGAGGTTCCGCTTCCGTACGCCAGGCCGATCGCCTGCGCCACGACCCCCCGGCCGTCTACGTCGTGGCGCGACCTCGAGCGCCGGGCACGGGCTTGCGCCATCGGTGTCCCGGGCTCGCCAGGAGGCTGCGGCAGGACTCAGAAGACAGGCTTGCCCCCGGTGACGCCGAGGACGGTGCCGGAGACGTAGCTCGCCTCGTCGGACGCGAGGAACACGAACGCGGCAGCCACCTCGACCGGTTGGCCCGGTCGACCCAAGGGGGTGTCGCCACCGAACCCCTCGACCTTGTCCGGTGCCATCGTCGCAGGGATGAGGGGGGTCCAGATGGGGCCCGGCGCAACGGCGTTCACCCGGGTGCCCTTCGGACCGAGCTCCTGGGCGAGGTTGACCACGAGGTTGTTCAGCGCCGCCTTGGTCGCGGCGTAGTCGAGCAGGTGGTCGGACGGCGAGTAGGCCTGGATCGACGTGGTGACGATGACGCTGCCGCCGTCGGCCAGCTCAGGCGCGAGGGCCTGGACGAGCCAGAACGGGCCCAGGACGTTGGTGGCGAAGGTGCGCTCGAGCTGCTCGGGCGGGAACTCGGCGAGCTCGTCGTGGGTCATCTGGAAGGCCGCGTTGCACACGAGGACGTCGACTCCGCCGAGGGCCTGGACCGCCTCCTCGGCCAGGGCGCGCACGGCCTCCACGGTCCGCAGGTCAGCCGCGTGCAGCACGGCAGTGCGGCCCGCCTCGCGCACCAGGTCGGCCGTGGCTCGGGCATCGTCGGCCTCCTCCGGAAGGTGCGCAATGAGGACGTCCGCTCCCTCCTTGGCGAAGGTCACGGCGACGGCACGCCCGATGCCGGAGTCGCCACCGGTGACCACGGCCCGCTTGCCCGTGAGCCGTCCTCGCCCGGTCCAGGAGGAGGCTCCGTGGTCGGCGGGCGGTTGGAGGTCCGCATCGGTGCCGGGCCACTGCTGCTGCTGGGCCGGGACGTGGGTGGGGCGGTCGGTCATGGTGGCCTCCTGTCGGTCGGTGGCTCGCGCTTCGGCTCCCCAGTCCCTACCCGGGCGGGCTCCGCTGAACCGTCCCTGGGGAGCCGTCCAGGGCGCGGCGGAATCCACAGGTTCAGGTTCCCGCACCCGTCCCCGCCGCTCGCTACGGTCGACCTGACGGTCCGACAGTGGTGCCATCTCCTCCTGCGAAGGCGGGTGATGCCGGTGAGTGACCAGATCGCGCTGTTCGTGGCCTGGGCGGAGTTCGCGCTCCTGCTCGGGGTGCTGGTGCTGCTCCTCGTCCGCGGGGTCCGTCGGTGAGGACCTCGGTCCGGTGGGGCGCCGCCCTGCTCCTGGCGTTGGCCCTGGGCGCGACGGCGGGCTGCGGCTCGCCCGCGCCCGATGCCAGCGACCACCGGGACGCCGTCGTCACGGCCGTCGAGGCGGCACTGGGCGACGCCCGCACGGCGACGATCCTGGCGGACGCCTGGCAGCACGACAGCGCGAGCGACGCCTACGCCACGGTGATCCTGCGGGAGTCCTCGGCGTCCGTCGAGGGGGCGGCGGGTGAGCTCACGGCCCTCACCCCGCCCGTGGCGGGGGACGCCCTTCAGGAGCGGGCCGCCGGCGTGCTCTCCGACGCCGAGGAGGCCGTCACCGCCCTGCGCGTCGCCGTGGAACGCGGCGACCATGACGCAGCCGCCGCTGCGGCCCGGTTGTTGGCGGACGCCGCGAGTGACCTCGAGCAGATCTCCGAGGACCTCGGATGAAGAAGCTGTTCGCCCTCGCGCTGGGCATCCTCACCGCCATCGGTGGCTTCGTCGACATCGGCGACCTGGTGACCAACGCTGCCGTCGGGGCGCGGTTCGGACTGTCCCTGGTGTGGGTCGTGGTGGTGGGTGTGCTCGGCATCTGCGTCTTCGCGGAGATGAGCGGGCGCGTGGCCGCCGTCAGCGGGCGCGGCACGTTCGACCTCGTCCGCGAACGCCTGGGTCCCAGAGCCGGACTCGCCAATCTCGTGGCGTCCGTGGCCGTCACCTTCCTCACCCTCACGGCGGAGATCGGCGGCGTCGCCCTCGCCCTCGAGCTGGCGAGCAGCGTGCACCACCTGCTGTGGATGCCGGTCGCCGGTGCGTTGGTCTGGGTCGTGTTGTGGCGCGTGCGGTTCGGCACGCTCGAGAACGTCTTCGGCACGGCGGGCCTGGCCCTCATCGTCTTCGCCGTCGCCGTGTGGAAGCTGGGGCCGGACTGGGGCGAGCTCGCCGGAGCCGCACTCCACCCGGCGGTACCGGCCGCCGAGACCTACACGTCCTACTGGTTCTACGCCGTCTCCCTGTTCGGTGCGGCGATGACACCGTACGAGGTCTTCTTCTTCTCCTCGGGCGGTGTGGAGGAGAAGTGGGGCGTGAAGGACCTGGGCACGATGCGCGCCAACGTCTTCGTCGGCTTCCCCCTCGGCGGACTGCTCTCCGTCGCCATCGCCACCTGCACCGCCCTCGTCCTGCTGCCTGCTCAGGTCGACGTGCAGACCCTGGCCCAGGTCGCGTTGCCGGTGGTCGTCGCACTCGGGAAGGTCGGGCTCGTCCTCGTCCTCGTCGGCTTCTTCGCCGCGACGTTCGGGGCCGCCTGCGAGACAGGGCTGTCCGTCGGGTACGCCGTCGCGCAGTACGCCGGGTTCCAGTGGGGCAAGTTCGTGCAGCCTCGCCATGCATCCCGCTTCCATGCGATCGTCCTGCTGTCCTGCGTGCTCGCGGTCGGGTTGCTGCTCACCACCGTCGACCCGATCCTCGTCACCGAGTACTCGGTGGTCTTCAGCGCCGTGGCGCTCCCGCTCACCTACCTGCCCATCCTCGTCGTCGCGAACGACCGCACGTACCTGGGTGATCACGCCAACGGGCGGCTCGCCAACGTGCTCGGATCGGTCTACCTCGTGATCGTCATCGCCGCCTCGGTGGCCGCGATCCCCCTCCTGGTGCTCAGCGGCGGTGGCCAGTGAGCGGGCAGCGGTCCTTCCCGCACGTGGCCCACGGGGGCCCGGTCGACGAGCTCGCCCTCGTCCTGCGTCTGCTCGACCACCAGGTGCTCGGTGAGGACGAGGAGATGCTCGGCAACGTCGAGGACCTCGTCCTCGAGCATCGCGAGGACGGCGTCGCGGTCGTCGGTCTGGTCCTGGGGACGGCCGGGTGGGCGGCCCGCCAGCCGGGCATCATCGGGCACTGGGTGGAGGCGGTCTGGCGCCGGCTGGACACGAAGGAGCGTCCGGCGCCGACGACCCTGTCCCTGGACCATGTCCGGTACCTCGACTCCGCCGTCCACGTCGACGGGGCCGCAGCGCGGTTCGTCGCGTCGGCTTCCGACCTCGAGCGCTGGCTGCGCCGGTACCTCATCGCCCCCATCCCCGGGTCCGGGGTGGACGGCGACGACGACGCGGACCCGGGGCAGACCGGAGCGGACGCCGGCTCCGTCCGCACGACGACCCTCGACGAGCCGGGACGGTTCCGGCTGTCGGACCTCCTCGGCACACGGGTCGAGGGTGTCGGAGGCGCCGACCTCGGCCGGGTCACCGAGGTTCACGCATCGCCTCGAAAGGGCACGGGCGGAAGGCCCGAGCTGGTCCTCGTGTCCCTGACCCACGGGCACCACCTCGTGGGCAACGGGCTGGGCTACCGCGACCAGTCGCACGCCGGTCCCGAGGTGCTGGCTCGCCTCGTGAGGTGGTGGCACCGTCACGAGCGCGTGACGCGCTGGGACGATGTGGCCACGATTCCGTCGGGGTTCGACCGGACGGACCCTCTGCGCGTCCGCGACGCGGGGGATGCGTCCCCTTCACCCGACTGACACCGGGCGACCACGCCTCGACGACTGTCCACGCGACGGCACGAAGGCGGCCCCCGGGGGAGGGCCTCTCACCCGGGAGCCACCCGACCGGCGCCGCTGGGGCGCCGACCCGGCAGGGCAGTTCCCCTGCGAGCCGCCGTGCCACCCGCTCCCATACCCAGCGACCGAGACGGTCATGCACGCCCGGCGCGGCTCGTGCCGTCGTCCTCGAGAGCCGACCTGAGGAGCGCCAGCGCCCGGGCCGTGGCGGTCTCGACGACCGTGGAGGGGTCGCCGACGATGTGGTGTTCTTCGGCCCAGAAGCCGAGCGGTGAGGCGACCGCGAGCCAGACGGTGCCGGGCTCCTCTCCGTCCTCGGGGTCGGGCCCGCCCGCCCCGGTCGTGGCCACGCAGAGGTCGGCCCGCAGCTCGCGGCAGGCCCCCCGCGCCATCGACACGGCCGCTCTCTCGGAGACCACTGGACCCCGGGGCACCCCCAGAAGGTGGAACTTCACCTCCTTGGCGTACGCGACGACCGACCCGCGGAACCACTGCGAGGCACCGGGCGCAGCGCCCAGCGCCGCCGCGACCGCGCCGCTGGTCAACGACTCCGCTGTCCCCACCGTCCACCCGCGGTCGAAGGCGAGGCGAGCCACCGCCTCGGCGTCGCGATCAAGCATGGCGGAGTCGCGCGTGGGGTCGGCCGCGTCGCTCGTGCCATCCGCGGTCATGTCGGCATGGCCTCAGCGCAGCGGGCGGGCGTCATGTCGAGGGGGTACCCCTCCATCGCCACGCCGAAACGCGTGTCGGGGGGCATGGATTGCCGGGCCTGCCGCGGGGTAGGACAGCGAGCGACATCAGTGGGACCGAGATGAGGAGGAGTCATGCCGTCGAGGAAGACCCCGGGCCCGTCCGTGAAGGACCCCGGACTGTACGAGGAGCTGCGCGACGAGGGAGCCAGCAAGGAGAAGGCCGCCCGCATCGCCAACGCCGCCGCCAACACCTCCCGGTCAGCCGTGGGTCGCAAGGGCGGCAAGGCCGGCGACTACGACGACTGGACCAAGGACCGGTTGATGAAGCGCGCAAAGGAGCTGGGGATCGCGGGACGGTCGTCGATGAGCAAGGCCCGGCTCATCGACGCACTGCGCCACCACTGACCCCGACGACCCGGTGGGCGGAGCGACCATGAAGGACCACGAGCTGGTGGAGGAGCATGAGGCCATCGCACAGGTGGCTGGCGAGGTGGTCCCGGAGGAGGATCTCCGAGGTCCCGCGTTCGAGCCCTCGCCGGCACGGCACGGCCTGACCACCTTCGACGAGGTCGCGGTGGTCGACCACCTCACCGCCGAACCGCGCACGGTGTCGGCGAGCGGCCCCGGGCTGGCCGAGGGTGTCGCCCTCGAGGCGCGGCTCGGTCAGGGCCCCTCGACCGAAGCGGTGTCGACGGGGGAGCTGGTGGTCTGCCGGGACCTGGAGCACGAGCGTCGCTGGCCGGCCTTCACCGCGGCCGCGATCGGTGGGCACCTCACCCTGCGGCGCTGGGTTGTCGTGCCCCTCGCCGTTCCGGGGGAGGACGCCATCGGCTCGCTCGTCGTGGCCTCGACGGAGCCGGGCATCGTCACTCCGGGGGAGCTCTCCCTGCTGGGGGCACTGGCCGACCGCTGCTCGCTGAGCTTGACCGCTCGCCTGGCGGCCGGGCGAGAGGCCCGGGCGGTTCTGGCCGCCGACTCTGTGCGCCTCGTCGGTCTCGCCGTCGGTGTCCTCATGGCCACACAGGGCTGGTGCGAGTCACGGGCCCTGGCGCGGCTCCGGAGCCGTGCCGAAGAGGACCAGGTCGCGCTGGCGGAAGCAGCGGTCGCCGTGCTGACCGAGCACCGGATGTCCTTCGATAGAGGTGCTCCAAGACCAGCACCGACGCGGAGGACCCTCATCCACGGAGCCGCCGCTCCGCGCGGCGAAGGCATCACCGCGCGGGGCAGGGGTGCCGCACGGAACATGCCCGCGGGGTGGCTCGGGGCACCGTGACCGAGCTCCTCGCCGACGCTGGTACCAGCGGACGTCCGCGGCACGCCGGCGGTGGCAACGAGCCCGGGCGGTGGACCTTCCAGCTCGTCGAGGAGTACGACGACGACTCGAGGGCCGCGACGCCCGTCTCGATGAGGTCCGGCGCGAGCGGCCAGGTCGGGCAGGGAGCAGATCCAACCCGCCACCGTCACTCGGTCCCGTGGATCTCCGACCACTGGGACTCGTGCAGCCACTGGGTGTCGCAGCCGAGGCAGCGGAACGCCGGTTGGGTGGACGGCGGCTCGCTCGGCTCGTGAGGACGTGGCACCTGCACGGTCGTGATCTTCTCCGACCCACAGCTGGGACAGGTCGACCGCTTGTGCACCATCACCACATCGTCCCACCGGGTGCGGTGGCCTGCCACCGCCCGGACGGCGACCTTCGAAGGTTCCCGAACGCCCTCTTCCCAGTCATGACACCCCTAAGCGCCCGACACCTTCCTCGTGGCCAGGCCCGATCTCGTGCCAGATACGTGCCAGATGGATGCCGTTCCGTGCCATGTCTTGGCCCCTTCTGGCACTAGCGGCAAGGGGTCAGAAATGACGAAAACCCGCTGGTGAGAGCGCGTTTCGCAGGGTGCCCCCGGCAGGATTCGAACCTGCGACACCTTCTTTAGGAGAGAAGTGCTCTTCCCCTGAGCTACGAGGGCGCGCCCGTCGTCGCCGACGGGGCCACCACAGGTTAGCGGTCGGTGCCCGGCCACCTGCACGCCGTCCCGGCCGGTCGAGACCACGCCGAGTGGCTCCGGGACTTCTCTGCCGCATCGGCCGAACGGAGGAGGGGATCGGCTGGACGGACCGAAGACGTCGTTCGACTTCGCAGGCGAGAACGGTTACGCATACCGTCGCAGAAACGACCGGATTAAAGTAAGCCCTCGCAGGGGGAAAGGTGGAGCCTTGACCCGGAACGACGTCGTCGACCGGCTCGACGAGCGTGCGCGCCTGCGCGCGCTCGACGCGCTGCAGATCCTCGACACCCCGAACGAGGAGCGGTTCGACCGGCTGGTCCGCCTCGCCAAGGAGCTCTTCGGCGTGCCCCTCGCCGCGGTCAATCTCATCGACGAGGAGCGCGTGTGGTCCAAGGCCTCCGTCGGCAGCCCGGCCCCCGAGGCCCCGCGCGCGGACTCGGTCTGCAACCACACCATCCGCCAGGAGGGCGCCTTCGTCGTCCCCGACATCACCGCCGACGACCGGTTCACCGGCTCCGACCTCCTCATGGGCTCCGGCCTGAAGTTCTACGCCGGTGAGCCGCTGCACTCCGGTGACCAGCGCATCGGCGCCCTGTGCGTCATGGGCTTCGAAGAGCGCGAGATGTCCGACGCCGAGCTGCGGCTCCTTCGGGTCATGGCCGACTGGGTCGAGGCCGAGCTCGTCACCGAGAACGAGATGCACCGCGCGATGCTCGTCCAGCGCGCCCTGCGCCCCAGCTCGACCATCGCCGTCCCGGGCTTCGAGCTCGCCGGGCAGTGCGTGACCGCCCGCCACGTGGGCGGCGACTTCTACGACTGGTTCATGGCCCGCGACTCGCTGCACATCTTCGCCGGCGACGTGATGGGCAAGGGCATCGGCGCCGCCCTCATCGCGTCCTCCGTGCGCGCCGTCCTGCGCGGCGCCGCACGGTTCATCAGCATCGAGGAGGCGTTCACCCGCACCGCCTACGACCTCGACCAGGACCTCGGCGAGACGAGCACCTTCGTCACCGCCTTCGGCGCCTGCATCGACCCGACCACCGGCACCGGCCACTACGTCGACGCCGGGCACGGCCTCGCCGTCATCGTCGGCGCCGACGGCGTGCCGCGTCGCCTCTACTCCGGCGGCCTGCCCATCGGCGCGATGAGCGGCGACAGCTGGCAGGCGCGCGAGTTCTTCCTCGACCGTGGCGACGCCCTCGTCGTCGTCAGCGACGGCATGCTCGACTTCTTCGACACCCCCGCGCTGGCCCTCGAGGCCCTGTGCGACCTGCAGTCCGAGAAGCTCACCGCCCAGGAGATGGTCGACCGCATCTGCGAGTTCGCCGAACAGTCCGGCCCCACCGACGACGTGACCGTGGTGGTCGTCAAGCGGAGAGCGGCGTGACCAAGCAGCTGGGGATCCGCATCCTCGTCGTCCTCACGCTCGTCCTGGGAACCGTCTACGTCGGCTGGCGCTGGTTCTTCTCGGTCAACTGGCCGAACTGGTGGATCGCCGTCCCGCTCGTCATGGCCGAGACGTACGCGCTCGTCGACGCCTACCTCTTCGGCCTCACCGTCTGGCGGATCAAGCGCCGTGGCGAGGCTCCCGAGCCCACCGGCGAGGAGACGGTCGACGTCCTCATCACCACGTACAACGAGCCGGTCGAGCTCGTCGTCGCGACCGCCCGCGCCGCCATCGACATCCGCTTCCCCCACGAGACGTGGATCCTCGACGACGGCGACCGCCCCGAGATGCGCTCTGCCGCAGCCGATCTCGGCATCGGCTACATCACCCGCACCGAGGACTGGCAGGACCGACCCCGCCACGCCAAGGCCGGCAACCTCAACAACGCGCTCTTCGCGACGCAGGGCGAGTACATGCTCATCCTCGACGCCGACCAGATCCCGCTCCCGCAGATCCTCGACCGCACCCTCGGCTGGTTCCAGGACCCCGAGGTCGGCCTCGTGCAGACCCCCCAGTTCTTCACCAACGTCACCGGCTCCGACCCCCTGGGCAGCCAGGCGCCGCTGTTCTACGGTCCGATCCAGCAGGGCAAGGACGGGTGGAACGCCGCCTTCTTCTGCGGGTCCAACGCCATCCTGCGGCGCGAGGCGCTGATGCAGCTCGGCATCGTCGGCTACGTCCGCGAGGTCGAGTACGCCGTGGCCGACGCGCTGCGCACCTCCACCCGGATGCTGACCCGCGCCGAGGCGAGCGCCGCCGACCACGGCCAGGCCGCTGTCACGGCCGTCCGCGAGGTCCGCACGGCGGCCACCACCGCGCGGGCCGAGCTCGCCTCCGGCACGCCGGTGTCGGACGTCACCTACGCCTTCCAGCAGCGCGTCGACGTCGCCGCCCGCACCATCGTCGACGAGGACCTGGCCTCCATCCGGGCCGACCTCGAGGAGATCGGCGCCTTGCGCGACGTCCCCCAGCTCGATGACGAGCTCGGCCTCCTCGTCGTCGACGACGCGGCCATGAGCAAGCTCGCCCAGCGCGACCTCTCGCCCCTCGGCGCGCTGGAGTCGGTGCGCCAGCTCGTGCGCGCCGTGGACGTCGACCGCTCCGACGAGGCCCAGCCGATGATGCCGATGGCGACCCTCTCGGTCACCGAGGACATGGCCACCTGCATGCGCCTGCACGGCCTGGGCTGGACGTCGGTCTACCACCACGAGGTGCTCGCCAACGGCCTCGCCCCCGACGACCTCGGCACGATGCTCCAGCAGCGACTGCGTTGGGCCCAGGGCACCCTCCAGGTGATGCTCAAGGAGAACCCGCTGGTCCAGAAGGGCCTGAGCATCCCGCAGCGCCTCATGTACTTCTCCACCATGTGGAGCTACCTGTCCGGCTTCGCCGCGGTCGTCTTCCTCACCGCGCCGTTCGTGTACCTCGTGTTCGGGGTGCTGCCGGTCAAGGCGTACGGCCTGACCTTCCTCACCTTCTTCGTCCCCTACATGGCCGTCAACCAGCTGCTCTTCTTCGTCGTCGGGTACGGCAAGAAGACGTGGCGCGGCCACCAGTACAGCCTGGCGCTGTTCCCGCTGTGGATCAGGGCCTGCTGGACCGCTGCCGCCAACGTGTGGTTCAAGCGGCCCCTGGGCTTCGTCGTCACCCCGAAGACGAAGACCGAGCGCACGAGCTTCCCCTACCGGCTCGTCGCACCCCAGCTCGTCACCGCGGTGCTCCTCGTCGTCGCGGTCGTCATCGGTGGCGTCCGGCTCTGGCTCGGCACGGCCGACAGCGTCATCGGCACCGGAGTCAACACGGCGTGGATCGCCTACGACCTCGTCGTCCTCAGTGTCATCTGGAAGGCAGCCCTCTACCGCGGGCCAGACGCCGACAACCCCCCGAAGGAGATCATCCCGTGATGCAGGTTCACAGCTCGACCGTCCAGGACGCCACCGTGCTCCGCTGCGACGGGAGGCTCACCATGGTCGCCGCCCCGGCCCTGAAGAGCGCGATCGACGAGGTCGTCGAGTCCGGAGGGACCCACGTCGTCATCGACCTCAGCGAGACCAGCTTCGTGGACTCCTCCGGGCTCGGTGCCCTCGTGGCCGGTCTCAAGCGCACCCGCCAGGCCGGCGGCGACCTGCGGATCGCCGAGCCCCAGGAGCAGGTCCGCATGGTCCTCGCCCTCACCAACCTCGACCGCATCCTCCAGCCCTTCGACCGCTTGGAGGACGCCGTCCATGGCTGGTAACTACCGGGTCGACACCCTCGCCGTGCCGGAGACGCTCAACCTCCTGCACGACCTGCTCGACCGCGTCCGCACCGACCACCCGGACGTCGAGCGCACCGACCTCATGCTCTTCGAGACGGCCGTCATCGAGATCGCGAACAACGTCGTCGAGCACGGCCGCCCTCCGGGCACCGTCCACTACTCCTTCACCCTCGACGTCGAGCCCGACAAGCTGCGCGGCCTGCTGTCCGAGGGCGGCGAGGCGCTGCCCGAGCTGCGCTTCGTCATGCCCGGCCACGACAGCGAGGAGGGCCGCGGCCTCGCCCTGGCCAAGATGGCCCTCGACGACCTCGAGTACGAGCGGGTCGGCGACCACAACGAGTGGAGGATGACGCGCGTTAGGCGCTGACCGCGCCCCTCGCGCGTCCCTTCCGCCCCCCACCACCCGCGGCACCGTCCGTGGCCGAGGTGGCATGCTCCACCGGGTGACGACGACGCCGACCCGTGACCCGGTGCAGCGGCACGTCGTCCGCACCCTGGTGTCCTCGCAGGTGCTCGGCGGCGTCGGCCTGTCCGCCGGCGTCGCGGTGGGCGCGCTGATCGCCGAGGAGGTCTCGGGCTCGGCCCGGTGGGCCGGCCTCGGCGGGACCTTCCAGATCCTCGGCACCGCCCTCGTCGCGGTCCCGGTCGTGCGCCTCATGGCCTCCCGGGGACGTCGACCCGGGCTCGCGCTCGGCTACGCCCTCGCCGCGGTGGGGGCGGTCGGCATCATCGTGGCGGCCTCGATCGGGAGCTTCGCCCTGCTGCTCGTCGCGAGCCTGTTCTTCGGTGGCGCGACGACGTCGAACGGCCAGTCGCGCTACGCCGCCACCGACCTCGCACAGCCCCAGCGCCAGGCCCGCGACCTCGCGATCGTCGTCTGGGCGACCACGCTCGGCAGCGTCCTCGGCCCCAACCTCGTGACCCCGGGGGCCCCGGTCGCCCGCGTCCTCGGGCTGCCCGAGCTCGCCGGGCCCTACGTCTTCTCGGTCGTCGGGCTGGTGCTGGCCGTCGTCCTCGTCCTGTGGCGGCTGCGTCCCGACCCGCTGCTCGAGGCCCGCCGACGGCACGTCGAGGGCGGCGGGGTGGCGCTGCGCGCCCAGGGCTCCATGGTGCGCGGCCTGCGGGTCGTGCTGGCCCTCCCCGACGCCCGGCTGGGCCTGGTCACCCTCGTGCTCGGCCACGTGACGATGGTCAGCGTCATGGTGATGACGCCGCTGCACATGTCGCACGGCCACGCCGCGCTGGAGGTCATCGGGTTCGTCATCAGCATGCACGTGCTCGGGATGTTCGCCTTCTCGCCGCTCACGGGGATGGCCGTGGACCGCTTCGGGGGACGGGTCGTCGCCCTCGTGGGCTCGCTGGTGCTGTCCAGCGCCGCGATCCTCGCGTCGGTGTCGCCCGAGGGTCACTCGGCCACCCTCCTCGCCGGGCTCTTCCTCCTCGGCCTCGGCTGGTCGTGCACGCTCGTGTCCGGGTCGGCCCTGCTCACCGCTGCCGTGCCGGCCGACGAGCGGCCCGCGGCCCAGGGGGCCTCCGACCTGGTGATGTCGCTCGTCGCCGGTGGCGGCGGCGCGCTCGCCGGGGTCGTCGTCGAGGAGGCGAGCTACCACGTGCTCGCCTTGGGGGCGCTGGCGGTCGCCGTCACCATCGGGCTCGCCGCGGCCCTCGCCGCACCCCGGACCCGCGCGCCCGCCTGACGGGCGCCGGGTCGCAGCGTTGTTAGCCTGCTGAGGTGAGCGAGACGGCGCCGACGCGCGACGAGGACACCCTGCCGGGGGAGCCCTCGGGACCGCCCACCGAGGACGTCCCCCAGGTCCCAGAGCCGCCCGTCGACCCGCGTGGGGACCGCGTCGCCGCGGCCCGCGCCGCCTGGACCCGCCACCTCGTCGACCTCGGCGGACGCAACACCCTGCTCTGGTACCGCGACCTGTCGGCCGGGACCCTCGACCTGCGCACCGCCCACCCCGGCGGCCTCGCCATGCTGATGACCGGCCGCCCCACCAGGCTGTCCGACCTCTACCGCGAGCCCGCCGCCCTCGACGACGCCCGCCGCCGCGCCCGCGCCATCGCCGCGAAGAGCCGCGAGCTGAAGGAGGAGCGCGGCATCCTCACCTGCTTCCTCGCCATCGGGATGGCGACGTGGACGGTGACGATGCCCGACGGCCGCACCGTGCCGCGGCCGCCGGCGGCCCCGGTGCTGCTGCGCTCGTGCACCCTGCGGTCCACCGGCGCGGCGCAGGGCGACTACGTCCTCGACCTCGGTGCCGACGTCGAGCTCAACCCCGTGCTCGTGCACTACCTCGCGTCCGAGCAGGGCATCACGGTCGACGACGACGCCCTCGAGGCACTCGCCTTCGTCGACGGCACCGTCGACCCCTACCCCGTGTACGCCGCCCTGGCCCAGGCGTGTGCGGCCGTGCCCGAGTTCTCGGTCGACCCGCGCCTCGTCCTCGGCACGTTCTCCTACGCCAAGCTGCCGATGGTCGCCGACCTCGCCGCCCAGGGCGACGGCCTCGCCGACCACGACGTCGTCGCGGCGCTGGCGGGCGACCCCGACGCGCTGCGCGCGATCCGCTCCGAGCTCGACCCCTCGCGGCTCGACCTCGACGACCCGGCGCGCGACGTCCTCGTCCTCGACGCCGACTCCAGCCAGCAGGAGGCCATCGAGGCCGTGCGGTCGGGGTCGCACCTCGTCATCCACGGCCCGCCCGGCACCGGCAAGTCGCAGACGATCTCCAACCTCATCGCCGCGCTCGCCGCCGACGGGCGCCGCGTCCTCTTCGTCGCCGAGAAGCGCGCCGCCATCGATGCGGTCGTGGGGCGCCTCGAGCGGGTCGGCCTGTCCGACCTCGTCCTCGACCTCCACGCCGGGGCCCAGGGGCGTCGCCGGGTGGCGCGCGAGCTCGCCGAGGGGCTCGACCGCCTCAAGGGCAGCACACCGGCCCGCTCCGGGCGGGCCGATCGGCGTGACGCCGCCACCGCGGCCCGGGTCACCGGACCCGCCGACACCCGTCGCGGCGCCGCGCAGCGCCTGGGCGACCACGTGCGCGCCCTGCACGACCCGCGCGAGCCGTGGGCGGTCTCCCTGCACCAGGTGCAGGAGGCCGTGTCGGCCTTCGCGTCCACGCCGACGCCCCCGCGCTCCCGGGTCCGGCTGCGCGACGTCGCGCTCGCCGGCCTCGACCGCGAGGGCGTGGGGCGGGCGGCCGCGACCACGACCAGCCTGGCGTCCCTCGCCGACTGGGACGGCGTCGGGCGCGACGACCCGTGGTTCGGCGCCGACCTCCCCGACGCCGACGCCGCTGCCGGGGCTCGCGACCGCGCCGAGCGGCTGGCGCAGGGCGGCGTCGACGACACCGCGCGGACGCTCGCCGAGGTGTTCCGCGGCATCCAGCTGCCCGACCTGCCCACCACCCGCGACTGGGGCCACGTCCTGGAGACCGTGGGCGAGGTGCGCGACACCCTCGAGGTGTTCCGGCCCGAGGTGTTCGACATCCCGCTCGGCGACCTCGTGGCCGCCACGGGGTCGAGCACGTTCCGGCGCGAGGTCGGCGCCGACCTCGGGTTCCTCGAGCGCTGGAGGCTGCGGCGCCAGGCCCGCTCGCTGCTGCGCCCGGGTCGCCCGCCGGCCGACCTGCACGCCGCCCTCTCCGCCGCCAGCGACCAGCGGGTCGCGTGGCGCCAGCTCGCCGGGTCCGGCGGCCGGCCCGAGATCCCCGTCGAGCTCGACCGGGCGAGGGCGTCGCACGCCACGCTCGTCGACGACCTCGGCTGGCTCGACACCCGTCTGGCCCGACCGGAGGGGGAGGACGGGCGCAGCCTGCTCGACCTCGACCTCGCCACGCTGCGCGAGCGCGTCGCCCGCCTGGCCGAGACGTCGGGCCGGGTCGGTGTCGCCCCCGCGGTGCGCGAGGCGCTCGACGAGCTCGAGGCCGCGGGCCTGCGCCCGCTCGTCGACGACCTGCGCACGCGCGCGGTCCCGGCCGAGCGGGTGCGCCCCGAGGTCGAGTGGGTCTGGTGGTGCTCGCTCGCCGAGGAGGTCGCCACCCGCGACCCGCGCGTCGCCGCCCACGACGGCCGCGCGCTCACCCGCACCGTCACCGACTTCGCCGAGGCGGACCGGGCCGTGGTGTCCGACAACGCGGCCCGCGTCCTCACCGCGGTGGCCGACCGGGTCGCCGAGGTCATCGCCGAGCACCCCGAGCAGGAGTCGCTGCTGCGCGCCGAGGGGGCGCGGGCGCGTCGCCTCGCCCCGCTGCGCGACCTCGTGACGCGTGCGCCCGAGCTCGTCACGGCGGTGCGGCCGTGCTGGGTGATGAGCCCCCTGGTCGTCGCGTCGGTGCTGCCGCCCGGGCAGTGGTTCGACGTCGTCGTCTTCGACGAGGCGTCGCAGATCCCGCCCGCCGAGGCCGTGTCCGCCGTCTCGCGGGCCCGCCAGGTCATCGTCGCCGGCGACTCGCGCCAGCTGCCGCCCACCTCGTTCTTCACCACGGTCACCGAGGGGGACGCCGCCGTGGCCGCCGAGGAGGCGCTCACCGAGGGGGTCGAGTCGATCCTCGACGTCCTCGCCGCCGCCCTGCCCGGCCGCCGGCTGCGCTGGCACTACCGCTCGCTCGACGAGCGCCTCATCGCCTTCGCCAACGCCGAGGTCTACGAGGGCTCGCTCGTCACCTTCCCCGGCACCGGCACCGAGCCCGTGGTGCGGCACGTCCTCGTCGACGGGCACGGTGTCGTCGCCGAGGGCGAGGCCGCCGTCGAGTCGACGACCGCCGAGGTCGACCGCGTCGTCGAGCTCGTCCTCGAGCACGCCCGCACCAGCCCCGACCGCTCGCTCGGCGTCATCGCCCTCGGCATCACCCACGCCCAGCGGGTCGACGAGGCGTTGCACCGCGCGCTGGCGTCGCTGGAGGACGACGCCGCCCTCGCCGCGTTCTTCGACGAGGACCGGCCCGAGGCGTTCTTCGTCAAGAACCTCGAGCGGGTCCAGGGCGACGAGCGCGACGACGTGCTCCTCACCATCGGGTACGGCAAGACCCCGCACGGCCGCGTCCTGCACCGGTTCGGACCGCTCAACACCGAGGGCGGCGAGCGCCGCCTCAACGTGGCCATCACGCGGGCGCGACGCTCGATGACCGTGGTGTCGTCGATCGCGGCGGGTGACCTCGACCCCGAGCGGCTGCGCGCCCGCGGCGCCCTCATGCTGCGCGACTTCCTCGCCTACGCGGCGGGTGACGGGCTGCCGGGCTCGGCCGCCCCGGCCGCTGTGGCGCCGCCGCAGGACGCCGACGGAGCGGGCTCGTCTCGCTCGGTCGTGCTCGCCGACCTCGCCCGGAGGCTGCGGGCCGAGGGCCTCGTCGTGCACGAGGGGCTCGGGTCGTCGGCCGACCCGGTCGACCTCGCGGTCGAGGACCCGGCGCGCCCGGGCCACCTCCTGCTCGCGGTGGAGTCCGACGGGCCGGAGTACGCCGCGATGCGCACCGCCCGCGACCGCGACCGGTTGCGGGCCGAGCAGCTCGAGCGGCTGGGGTGGCGGCACGTGCGGGTCTGGTCGACCGACGTCTTCCGCGACCCCGCGCGCGACGTGTCACGCATCCTCGAGGCGGTGGGCATGAGGCAGGCCCCCGGTGACTGACCGGCCGCAGCACGCCGCACCGGACCCCGGTGAGGGCGCCGCGGCCGTCGCCCCCGAGGAGCGGGACGACCGCGTGCCACCGGGCCTGCGCGAGCCGGCCGAGCAGTCGTTCGAGTCGCCCGGCGAACCCGAGCGCGAGCTGCGGCCCGCGCGACGACCCCGCCGTCCGCGACGGGCGCACCGGCCGGGGACCAACCCCGGCGTCGACGACGTCCCCGACGTCGCCCCACCGCGTGATCCAGGGACCGCCGACGACAGCGACCACGACCGCTGGCTGCGGGCCCAGCGCCCGCCCCACTGGGAGTGAGACGACGACGGGCCCCCGCCGACCTCGTGGTCGCCGCGGGCCCTTCGTGGACGCTGGGCGCTCAGGCGCGCGGCGCCCGGAGCGCGTCGCGGATCTCGGTGAGCAGCTCGGTGTTCGGGTCGATGGTCGCGGCCTGCGGCTCGGCCGGGAAGAAGCGCGCCTTGGCGGCCTCGTAGGGCTTGACGACGAAGAAGTAGACGATCGCCGCGGTGAGGAGGAACGCGACGGCAGCCGTGAGGAACGGGCCGATGGTGTCGAAGCCGCCGGGCCTCCAGTCGTTGAAGCTGGGAGCGCCACCCGCCTTGGCGAGGGCCTCGATGACGACGTCGGTGAAGGCCTTGACGACGGTGGCGAACGCGGCACCGATGATGAACGCGACGGCCAGCTCGACGAGGTTGCCGCGCAGCACGAACTCCTTGAACCCCTTCATGGAGAGCTCCTTTCGACGAGGTGGTGTCCCGCGCCGTGCGAGACCGGGGATGCCCCCACGACCAGCCTAGGCCCGTCGGTGTGGGGTCGTCGCCCACTCCGGGTCCTCGCAGGTCAGGGCGGCACGGCGAGCAGGCCGACCGTGACAGGCCCCTCGAGGCCCCCGTGCCCGGCCAGGACGGCGTCGGCCTCGTCGGCCGACAGGGCCAGGACCACGCCGCGGGCGGTGGAGGACCGCAGGGCGGTGTCGGGTGGGGGCGCCGGGTCCGCGGCGAGGACGAGGGCCGACCGGGCCAGCGGGGCGCCTCCCGCACGTGGGTAGACCCGGGCCAGGCCGCCGGGGAGCAGGAGGTCGACGGACGCCGGGTCGGCCGCGACGACGTGGAGGGCCACCCGCCCGGCGGGCAGACCGTCGGCGACGCCGCGGGGCACGAGCCGGGTGGCGGTGACCGCCTCGCCGGAGGCCAGCCCGGCCACGAGCCGGCGCCCCACGACATCCGCCGGAGCCCGCAGCGCTCCTGGCTGGGCGACCTCCACGCGCTGGGTCCGCACGTCGTCGACGCGCAGGACCGTGCCCGCCGGCACCGGCCGGTCGGCCACGACGACCGCGACCAGCGGATCGGGAGGCGGACGCACCTCGCGGACGACGAGGACGAGGGCCAGGGCGGCCAGGGTTCCGGCGAGGAGCCGGCGCAGCACACCCCGCCGCCAGCGCGCGCGACGGCCGCGCCCGTTGAGGGCGGGGACGGGCCGCGCGGACAGGACCATGCCGACGACGCTAGGCGCCGCCGGGCCGGCCGCGACGGTTCAGGCGGAGGTTGTGGACGACGCCTTCGACGGGGCCGCCCCTGTGGACGACGAGCCCGACGAGCCGTTCGTCGAGGACCCCGACGAGCCGTTGGACGACGACGAGGAGGAGCCCGAGGAACCCGCCGAGGACGACCCGCTCGACGACTCCGCGCTGCTCGACGAGGAGGACGAGGACCCGCTCGGCACCGAGGAGCCCGAGCGGCTGTCGGTGCGGTAGAAGCCGCCACCCTTGAAGACGATCCCGACGGCGTTGAAGACCTTGCGCAGGCGCCCCTCGCACTCGGGGCACACGGAGAGGGAGTCGTCGCTGAACGACTGGACGACCTCGAAGCGGTGGTCGCACTCGGTGCACGCGTAGGCGTACGTCGGCACGGTGGTCCTCCTGGGGGAGCTGCGGCGGGACTGGACCGTCACGGGGCCCGGCCGGTGTGGGAGCCCTGGATCGCGGCGGTGTCGCCCCAAGGATAAGCGAGGAACGGCCCCAACCCTTCCCGGGAGCCGTCAGGCGGCCGCCGTCACTGGCCGCCCCAGCCGGCGAGGCGGCCCCCGCGGCTCACCTGGCGCAGCCGTTGCTCGACCTCCGCGCGCAGGGTGCTCGGGGCCACGACGAGCAGCTGGTCACCGGTGCGCAGGACGTCGTTCTCCTTGGGGACGAACGAGCGGCCCTCGCGCACGACGAGGGAGATGCTGGCGCCGCCGGGCAGCCGCAGCTCGAAGACCCGCACCCCCGCCATCCGAGAGCCGGGGCCGATGTCGACCTCGAGCAGCTCGGCCCCCAGCTCCTCCAGCGGGGTGGTCTCCACGGCCAGCGCGACCTGCCGGTGGGCCGAGGTCAGGCCCAGCTGGCGCGCGACCCAGGGCAGTGACGGCGCTTGGATGAAGGTGAAGACGACGACGAGGACGAAGACGAGGTCGAAGATCCACGCCACGCCCTGCGCCCCCATCGTGACCGGGACGGTGGCGAGGACGACGGGCACGGCGCCGCGCAGCCCCGCCCACGACAGGAACGCCTGGACGCGCCACGACATCCGGAAGGGCACGCACGAGGCGATGACCGACAGCGGGCGGCCGAGCAGCAGCAGGGCGGTGCCGATGACGAGGGCGGGCACGATGACCGACGGGAAGTTCGAGGGCGACGCGAGCAGGCCGAGCAGCACGAACAGGCCGATCTGCGCGATCCACCCCATCGCCGTGGCGAAGCCGACCACGGCGGCCCGGTGCGGCAGGCGGATGTTCCCCAGCACGAGGGCCGCGAGGTAGCAGGCGATGAAGCCCGACAGGTGCAGGGCGTCGGCGGCCGCGTACGCGAGCACGGCCACGGCGATGACCCCGATCGCGAACAGTGCCGACGAGGACGACGCCACGTACCGCAGCACCCGGGCCCCCAGCCAGCCGATCCCGAGCCCCACCGCGGTGCCGCCGACGAGCTCGACGACCGCCAGCCCGACCACCCACCACCAGGGGTGCTGCTCGGCGTCGGGCGCCAGCGCCGCGGCCAGCGCCGTGACGAGGAGGACCACCGGGGCGTCGTTGAACCCCGACTCGGCCTCGAGCATCCCGGAGATGTTGCGGGGCAGCGGGACCCGGCGCAGCACCGAGAACACCGCCGCGGCGTCGGTGGACGCGAGAACCGCAGCCACGAGGAAGGCGATCTCCCACGACCAGCCGAGGACGAGGCGCGCCACCAGCCCCACCGCGAGGACCGAGACGCCCACCCCCACCGTGGCGAGCAGCGCCGCCGGCGCCACCGACGGCTTGATGCTCGACCAGCGGGTCGTCAGCCCGCCCTCGACGAGGATGATGACGAGCGCCGTGTACCCGAGGACCTGGGTCAGCTGCTCGGAGTCGTAGCGGATGCCGAAGCCCGACTCCCCGAGGACCAGCCCGATCCCGAGGTAGATGAGCAGGGTCGGCAGGCCCGAGCGGACCGACAGGCGCACCGCCGCGACGGCCAGCACGAGGACGAGGCTGCCGAGCAGCAGGGCGGGGGTGAGGTCGTCGACCGAGAAGCCCGTGGACGCGCCGCCGTCGGCCCACGGCAGCATCACGGTCGGTGGCACGGGCCCGTCCTCGTCGTGTCGTCGTTCCTCGGTGTCCTAGTCTCGCAGGGTGAGTCGTCTCGTCGTCGCCCGAAGGGTCCTTTTGGGACTCCTGGCCCTCGTCGTGGTCGCGGCGCTCGTCGCCGGGTTCGTCGTGGTGTCGGCCGTGCGCGAGTCGCTGCCGCGCACCTCGGGGGAGGCCACCCTGCCGGGCCTGGGCGGGGCTGTCACGGTGATGCGCGACCAGAGCGGCATCCCCCACCTCTACGGCGACAGCCTCACCGACCTCGCCCGGGCGCAGGGCTACGTCCACGCCCAGGAGCGCTTCTTCGAGATGGACCTGCGCCGCCGGGTCACCGCCGGCCGCCTCTCCGAGCTCGTCGGCGCCGCTGGCCTGGACTCCGACAAGGTCATCCGCACCATGGGCTGGCGTCGCGTCGCCGAGGCCGAGCTGCCCAGGCTCGACCCGCAGACCCGCCAGGTCCTCCAGTCCTACGCCGACGGGGTCAACACCTACCTGCGCGGGCGCACCCCGGACGAGATGGGCATCGAGTACACGGTCCTGGGCCTCCGGCTGCCGGACGTCGAGGTCGAGGAGTGGAGCCCGCTCGACAGCCTCACCTGGCTCAAGGCGATGGCCTGGGACCTGCGCGGCAACTACACCGACGAGCTGACCCGCGCCCGGCTCAGCGGGCGGCTGTCACCGGCGCAGATCACCCAGCTCTACCCGCCGTACGACACCGAGGCCCACCCGCCGATCCTCTCCAACGACGAGTGGTCCCCGGCGGGCGCCGTGGGCGTCACCCGCTCGGCGGTGCCGTCGGCGCTCACCGAGGAGGGCGCCGCTTCGGGTGCCGCCGCTGCGGCCGCCCCTACGGACGACCGCCTCGCGTCCCCCGGTGCCACGGCCTCCTACGCCGCGGTGCAGGAGGCGCTCGACGCCATCCCCGAGCTGCTCGGCCGCGGCGAGGGCATCGGCTCGAACTCGTGGGTCGTGGCCGGCTCGAGGACGACCACGGGCAAGCCGCTGCTCGCCAACGACCCGCACCTCGGGGTGGGCCAGCCGGGCATCTGGATCCAGAACAGCCTGCACTGCCGCACGGTCTCCGCGGCCTGCCCGCTCGACGTCAGCGGGTTCTCCTTCGCGGGCGTGCCGGGCGTCATCATCGGCCACAACGGGCAGATCGCCTGGGGGTTCACGAACCTCGGCCCGGACGTCACCGACTTCTACCTCGAGCGGATCGTCGGCAACACCTACCTGCGCGACGGGCAGTGGGAGGACGTCACCACCCGCGACGAGACCATCAAGATCCGCGGCGGCGCCGACCAGCGGATCACGGTGCGCGCCACCGTGCACGGACCCGTGATGTCCGACGTCCTCGAACCCTTCGGCGACGCCGGGTCGCATGCCCCCACCCAGCAGGAGGGTGACGAGAACGAGGCCTACGCGGTCTCGATGGCGTGGACCGCCCTCGAGCCGAACCGCACCGCCGACGCCGTCCTCGCCCTCAACCTCGCCACGAACTTCGACGAGTTCCGCGAGGCCGCCCGCCTGTTCGCCGTCCCCGCGCAGAACCTCGTCTACGCCGACCGGGCCGGGCACATCGGCTACCAGGCGCCCGGCCAGGTGCCGATCCGCCGCTCGGCCATCCCGCGCGCCCCGGCCGGGTACTGGCCGGCCCCCGGGTGGGACTCGCGCTACGACTGGCAGGGCTACGTCGAGTTCGGCGACCTGCCGTGGGCCCTCGACCCGCCGGACGGCGTCATCGTCACGGCGAACCAGGCCGTCGTCGCCGGGCCGCGCCCCTTCCTCACCACCGACTGGGACCGCGGCTGGCGCTCGACGCGCATCGTCGAGCGGCTGGCCGACGTCGACAAGGTCAGCCCGGCCGACATGGCCGCGATCCAGCTCGACTCGCAGGACTCCTTCGCCAAGGTCCTCGTGCCCGCCCTGCTCGCCCTGCCCCTGACGAGCAGCGAGAACGAGCCCGACACCGAGGGCCTGCTCGAGTTCACCCGCGAGGCGCGCGAGCTGCTGCGCGGCTGGGACGGCTCCACGCCCTCGGGCGACGCCGAGGCCGGTGCCGCCGCCGCGTACTACAACGCGGTGTGGCGCAACCTCATGGAGCTCCTCTTCGACGATGAGCTGCCCGCCGGCCTCAAGGCCGACGGTGGTGGCCGGTACCGCTCCGCGGTGCAGGCGCTGCTCAAGGACGACAAGAGCGCCTGGTGGGACAACAAGCTGACCCCCAACATCACCGAGGGCAAGAACGAGATCCTGCGCCAGGCGCTCGTCGCGGCGCGGCTCGAGCTGACGACCGAGCTCGGCAAGGACCCCTCGAAGTGGCAGTGGGGCAAGCTGCACCGGGTCACCCTCGAGCACAAGGTGCTCGGCGGGGAGACCGTCCCCGGCCCGATCCGCTGGCTCGTCAACGACGGGCCGTACGACCTTCCCGGCGGGTCGGCGATCGTCAACGCCAACGCGTGGGACACGAGCAAGGGCTACTCCGTCACGGCCGCGCCCTCGATGCGGATGGTCGTCGACCTCTCCGACCTCGACCGCTCGACGTGGATCAACCAGACCGGCACGAGCGGACACCCGGCCTCCGACCACTACTCCGACCAGGCGGAGGACTGGGCCGCCGGCGTCCAGCGCCCGTGGCAGTTCTCGCTGGCCGCGGTGGAGGCCGACGACCCGGAGGTGCTGACGCTCAGGCCGGAGGCGTCGGGCGCCACGGGCTGACCCCGAGGTCGGTGAGGCCGTCGGCCGTCACCACCGCGTCGACCGGCTGGTCGTGCGGGGCCCGGGGGAGCGGCTCCTCAGCGTCGCCGACGAGCTCCCCGGGGTGGAGGACGACGACGACCGGGGTACCCGGGCGACGCCGGGGGAGGGCGCGGTCGTAGCAGCCGCCCCCCTGTCCCATCCGCGTGCCGGTGCCGTCGACGGCCAGTCCGGGGGCGAGGACGAGGTCGGCCCGACCGATGGCGAGGCCACCGAGCGGGGCCTGCGCCGGGTCGACGGCATCGTGCCAGTCGAGGTCGAGGTCGGGCAGCGTGATGGGCAGCAGCACGGTGAGGCCGCGCTCTGCCAGGGTCGCGTTGAGCGACGACGTCGGCGGCTCGCCGGGGATCGAGGCGTACGACGTGACGACCGCGCCGGGACCGAGCCCGAGGTCGTCGACGAGGGCCAGCACGTGCGTGGCCAGCGCGATGTCGTCGGCGCTGGTATCACGGGCGGCGGCGATGGTCCGGCGCAGCGCGCGCCCGTCTGCTCGACGGGCGGACTTCACCGGATCGCGGGCCACCCCTGCATCGTAGGGTGGGCGCCATGACCAGCGACGGGCTGAACGCCGCCACGGCGAAGATGCGCGAGGCCGGCGTGCCGGACCTCGCCGTCCAGGTGTTCGCGCACTACCACCAGCAGCTCCAGGAGCAGGTCGCCGGGACGATCCCCGAGGACACCATCGACCCGCTCGTCGAGGTGCCGCACCTCGACGACGTGCGGCCCGACGACGCCGCGGTCGCGGAGGCGCTGGCGCGCACCGCGGTCATCAAGCTCAACGGCGGGCTCGGCACGAGCATGGGGATCCGCGGGCCGAAGTCGGCGCTCGTCGTGCGCGACGGGCTGACCTTCCTCGACGTCATCGCCCGGCAGGTGCTGGCGCTGCGCGAGCGGCACTCGACGTCGACGCCGCTGGTCCTGATGAACTCGTTCCGCACCCGGGAGGAGTCGCTGGCGATCCTCGGCGCCTACCCCGACCTCACCGTCGACGGGCTGCCGCTGGACTTCGTGCAGAACCGCGAGCCCAAGCTGCGCGCCGACAACCTCTCGCCGGTGGAGTGGCCCGACGAGCCCGAGCTCGAGTGGTGCCCGCCGGGGCACGGCGACATCTACGTGGCGCTCCAGACGACCGGACTGCTCGACACGTTGCGGGAGAGGGGTTTTCGCTATGCGTTCCTCTCCAACGCCGACAACCTCGGCGCCACCTGCGACGGCGCGGTCCCGGCCTGGATGGCGGCCGAGGGGATCCCGTACGTCACCGAGGTGTGCGAGCGCACCGTCAACGACCGCAAGGGCGGGCACCTCGCGGTGCGCAAGTCCGACGGCCGGCTCGTGCTGCGCGACAGCGCGATGGTCGTCGACGGCGAGGACCACTACTTCCAGGACAACGAGCGCCACCCGTGGTTCCACGCGAACAACCTCTGGGTGGACCTCGACGTCCTCGCCGCCCGGCTCGCCGAGCGCGACGGCGTCCTCGGCCTGCCGATCATCGTCAACCGCAAGACGGTCGACCCCACGCGCTCGGACTCCACGCCGGTGATCCAGGTCGAGTCGGCGATGGGCGCGGCGGTCGAGGTCTTCGAGGGCTCGCGCGCACTTGCCGTGCCGCGCACCCGGTTCCGGCCGGTGAAGACCACCAACGAGCTGCTGCTCCTCCGCTCCGACCTCTACCGGCTCACCGGCGAGTCGGCCGTCGAGTCGACGATCGACCACGCCGAGCCGTTCGTCGACCTCGGCAAGGCCTACAAGCTCGTCGACGGCTTCGAGGCGCGCTTCCCGCGCGGGGTGCCCTCGATCCGCGAGTGCACCAGCCTGCGGGTCCTGGCCGACGCCACCTTCGGCGCCGACGTCGTGTGCACCGGCGACGTCACCGTGGCCTCGTCCGGAGGGCCGCGCACCATCCCCGACGGCGCCCACCTCGAGGGCGAGGTGTGATGCGGTCGCTGGCCGACCACCGGGCCGCCGTCCTCGACCTCGTCGCCCCCCTCCCTCCGCGCGCGGTCGCGGTGGGCGAGGCGCTCGGGCTCGTGCTGGCCGAGCCGGTCACCGCGGCCGTCGACCTGCCCGGCTTCGACAACTCGGCGATGGACGGCTACGCCGTGCGGGCCGACGAGCTCGAGGGCGCCGATCCCGACCAGCCGGTCGTCCTCCCGGTCGAGGCCGACATCGCCGCCGGTGACACCACCCGCCACGTCCTCGCGCCGGGCCACGCGATGCGGATCATGACCGGCGCCCCGATGCCCGAGGGCGCCGACGCCGTCGTGCCCGTCGAGCTGAGCGACGGCGGGGCCGAACAGGTCGCCCTCCACCTCGCACCCGAGCCCGGGCGCTCGGTGCGGCGCCAGGGGGAGGACGTGCGCACCGGTGACGTCGTCCTGCCGGTGGGGACGCGGCTCGGCCCGGGCCACCTGGCCCTCGCCGCCGCGGTCAACGCCGCCGAGGTCGTCGTGCACCCGCGACCGCGCGTCCTCGTCGTCTCCACCGGTGACGAGCTGGTGCCGCCCGGGTCGCAGGTCGAGCACGGCCAGATCATCGACTCCAACCTCGTCATGCTGCGGGCCCTCGTCGAGGCCGCGGGCGCCGACGTCGCCGACGCGGTCCACCTCCGCGACGACGCCGACGCCGTGCGTGCCCTCCTCCGCGACCTGCCCGGGGGGCCAGACCTCGTCGTCACGAGCGGCGGTGTCTCGATGGGCGTGTACGACACGGTCAAGGAGGTGCTCGTCGAGGACGGGGGCGTCGAGTTCGTCAAGGTCGCGATGCGCCCGGGGATGCCGCAGGGGTGCGGCGTCGTCGGGCCCTCGCGCACCCCGGCCGTGACCCTGCCGGGCAACCCGGTCAGCTCGCTCGCCTCGTTCCACGTCTTCGTCCTGCCCGCGCTGCGCCGGCTCGCCGGCCTCGACCCCGACACCGACGGCGCCTTCGAGGCCGTCGCCGACACCGCGTGGGGGGCGGCGGCCGGGAAGGTGGAGCTGACCCGCGTCATCGAGGAGGAGGGGCGGGTGCGTCCGTCCGGCGGCCAGGGCTCGCACGTCCTCGGCGCGCTCGCCGGGGCCACGGCCCTGGCCCTCGTCCCCGCCGACGTCGCGCGGGTCGAGCCCGGCGACCGGGTGCGCTGCATCCCGCTGCTGGGGAAGGACCGCGACCGTGGCCTCTGACCCGACCGACACCCCACGGCCCTCGGTCTCCGGGCTCACCCACGTGCGCTCCGACGGCACGGCGCACATGGTGGACGTCTCGGGGAAGGCCGTGACCGCCCGTCGTGCCGCGGCGGCCGGCCGGGTGCTGCTCTCGGCGGCGGCCGTGGCCGCCCTGCGCGACGGGGTCGTGCCGAAGGGTGACGCGCTGGGGGTGGCGCGGGTCGCCGGCATCCAGGCGGTCAAGCGCACCCCCGAGCTCATCCCCCTGGCGCACCCGGTGGCGGTCCACGCCGTGGAGGTCGACCTCGACGTCGTCGACGACGGGGTCGAGATCCGGGCCGTCGTGCGCACCGCCGACCGCACCGGCATCGAGATGGAGGCGCTCACCGCCGTCTCGGTGGCCGCCCTGGCGCTCGTCGACATGGTCAAGGCCGTCGACAAGCACGCGAGGATCACCGACATCAGGGTGACCGCGAAGTCGGGCGGCCGCTCGGGCGACTGGGAGGAGACGACGTGAGCGGCGACGACGCGCGCCACGGCCACGGGCCGCACGCCTCGCACCCCACCGGCGGACCTGCCCAGCCCGGTCACGACGTCGCGCCTGCTGTCGCCGCCACCGCACCCCTGGCCGGTCGCACCGCCGTCGTCGTCACGGCCTCGACCCGCGCCGCGACGGGGGTCTACCCCGACCGCGGTGGAGCCCTCATCGTCGAGACGCTGCGGGGGTGGGGCGCGTCCGTGCCCGACGCCACGGTCGTCGCCGACGGACCGCCGGTGGTCGAGGCCCTGGCCGCCGCGCTGGCGACCGGCCCCGACCTCCTCCTCACGACCGGCGGCACGGGGCTCACCCCCACCGACGGCACCCCCGAGGCGACCCGCCCCCTCCTCGACCGCGAGGTGCCCGGCCTCGCCGAGGCGATCCGCGCCACGGGCGTGGCCGCCGGGGTCCCCACCGCGGTGCTCTCGCGCGGGCTCGCCGGGCTCGCCGGCGGGACGCTCGTCGTCAACCTGCCCGGCTCCACCGGCGGAGTGCGCGACGCGCTCGCCGTGCTGGCCGACGTGCTCCCGCACGCCCTGAGCCAGGTCCGGGGCGGCGACCACTGATGTGGCAGCGGCTGCGCCGACCGCGCCCTGCCGACAGCGGGGTGGGTCCGCTGGCCGTGCCCGAGCCCAGCTGGCAGTGGCCGATCCGGCTCGAGGGGCGAACCCCCACCGGCATCGACCTCGTCCTTCGACCGCTCGCCCTCGAGGACGCGGCCACCTTCCAGTCGGTGCGCCGGGCCAACGCGGCCTGGCTCGAGCCGTGGGACGCGACGGCGCCCGACCCCGACGCGCCCGGGCGCACCTTCGAGGACCTCGTCGCCCAGTACGACGCCGACGGGCGGCTCGGGCGGGCGCTGCCGCTCGTCATCGAGGTCGAGGGCCGGCTCGTCGGGCAGATGTCGATGGGCTCGATCGTCCTGGGCTCGTTCCGGTCGTGCTTCGCGGGCTACTGGGTCAGCCGCTCGGTCGCGGGCCAGCTCGTGACCCCCACCGCGCTCGCGGTGGCCGGCGACCACCTCATTGGCACGGTCGGGATGCACCGCATCGAGGTCAACATCCGGCCCGAGAACACGGCGAGCCTGTCGGTCGTGCACAAGCTCGGGTTCCGGGAGGAGGGGCTGCGGCCGAACTACCTCCACATCGCCGGGCGGTGGCGCGACCACCTGTCGTTCGCGCTGACCACGGAGGACCTCGGGGGCGAGTCGCTGCGTGACCGGCTCTCCCGGATGCTCGACCGGCCAGCGGGGCTCTCGAACCACTCGTCACAACAGTCACTTGCGCGACACACCGAAGGGGGTCCGGCGTCCGACGGCGACGCGCCCCTACGGTCGTGACGTGCAGTCCCCGTCGAGCCTCATCTTCCTCGTCCTCCTCGGGGTCTGGGCTGCCTATTTCGTGCAGTACTGGGTCCGCCGGCGCGACCACGTGGCCACCGCCCGGTCCGTCGACCAGTTCAGCACCGCGATGCGCGTCCTCGAGCGCCGCGACGCCCTGCCGCACACCGACCTCTCCGAGCCGGCCCCGCGCTCGTACGCCGTGCACCCCGCTCGCGCCGCCCGCCCCCAGGTGATGGTCAAGCGCGCGGTCGCCGCCGAGCCCCCTGCTCCGGGCACCGTCACCGAGCGCATCGACCGCGTCGAGCCGGTCCGGCCCGCGCCGGTCGCGGCCCCCGCCGCGCGTCGAGCGGCGGCCCCCCGCCCGGCCCCGCAGGTCCGTCCCGGCCGTCGCGTCCGCGGGCTCCTCTTCCTCGTGGCCCTCGCCGAGCTCGTCGTCATCGTGCCGCTGGTGTCGCTGTCGCTGCTGCCGGTCTGGGCGCTCGCGCCCGCCACCGTGGCGCTGGGCGCGGCCCTGGCGTTCGTCCGCTCCGGTGCGCGCACCGAGGATGCCCTCGCCCGGGCGCACCGTCGCCGCGCGGCCGACCTCGAGCGGCTGCGCAGCACCGTCCCCGTCGTCACGCGCACCGCGCAGCGCCCGTCCACGGTGCGCCGGACCGAGCAGCCCGCTGCTGAGGTTCCCGCTCCTGCCGCACCCGTCGAGGCCGAGGTCGTGACGGTGGCCAGCGAGGTCATCGCCCCGGCCGACGTCGTCTACGACGTCTCGGCCGCCGTCGCCGAGCTCGCCCCGCAGGAGGTCGTGCAGGCTCCCGTCGCGCAGGCTCCCGGGCCGGACGTCATGGTCCCGATCGAGGTCGACGACGACATCCCGCTCACCTGGGACCCCGTCCCCGTGCCGCGGCCCACGTACACGATGAAGGCCAAGGCGTACCACCCCGAGGTGCCGCCGGCCGCCGTGACCCCCGACCCCGCACCCGTGGTGCGCGAGTCGGTCGACGAGACCTACGAGCAGCGCCGAGTCGCCGGCGCCTGAGACCCGCCCCTGTCGCGGACGAGACGCCGCCACCGGTCCACCCTGCAGGATCGGTGGCGGCGTCGCCTCGTCATCCGGGCACCCACCACCCGCGGTTCGAGGTGAAACCCGACCGCCACAGGGTCGGACATCACCTCGACCCGGCTGCACACCACCGGCATTCGAGGTGATGCTCGACCGCCTCAGGGTCGAGGTTCACCTCGACCCGATGAGGGGCCGGGCGCGAGCGGCGCCACGAGGCGACGGGTGGGGCCGAGGTCAGTCGCGGTCGTCGCGGCGTTCCTGCGACGCCTGCTCGACCCGCTCCTCGACGTCGTCGGCCTCCTCCTGCGCCTGTTCGGCCTCGGCGGGCGACATCGTCTCGGGCGCGGTGCGGGCCTCGCCGGGCGGGACGTCGTCGGCCGACTCGGGGCCGTCGAGGAGGTGGTGGCCCACGGCGTTGAGCACGGCGACCGTGGGCACGGCGATGAGGCCACCGAGGATCCCCGCGAGGATGATGCCGGTGGCGATCGCGAGGATGACCGCGAGCGGGTGGATGCGCATCACCCGGCCGATGAGGAACGGCTGGAGGACGTGGCTCTCGAGCTGCTGCACGCCGATGACGATGCCGAGCATGATCAGCGCCTGGATCGGGCCGAGGGCCACGAGGGCGAGGAGCACGGCCACACCGCCGGACACGGCGGCGCCGACGACCGGGATGAAGGCGCCGAAGAAGACGAGCAGCGCGATGCCGGAGGCGAACGGCACCCCGAGGATGGCCGCGCCCAGGCCGATGCCGGTCGCGTCGACGGCGGCCACGGCCATCGTGGCGCGGGTGAACGCCCCCAGCTGGTCCCAGGCGATGAGCCCGGAGGAGTGGACCTTCTCGCGCGCGCCGCGGGGGAAGAGGCGGACCACCCAGCCCCAGATGGTCTCGCCGTCGTAGAGGAAGAAGAACAGCGAGAACAGGGCGAGGAAGAACCCGGCCACGATGTGGGTCGCGGTGAGGCCGGCGGACGCGAGGGTGTTGTTGAGGTTGCCGGAGCTGAGCGCGTCGCGCGCCTTGTCGAGGTACTCCTGGATCTGGCTGTCGGTGAGCCCGAAGGTCGCGTTGGCCCACCCGCGGACCTGGTCGACGCCCTCGGTGACCTTGGTCGTGATGTCGTCGAGCTGGCTGGTGAGCTGCGAGCCGACGAACGAGAACATCCCGCTGACGAGAGCGATGGTGCCGAGGACCGTGACACCGGCCGCGAAGCCTCGCGGGATGACGCGCGAGAGGAGGTGGTGCACCGGCATCAGCAGCGCGGCGAGGAGCAGCGCCACGATGATCGGGATGACGACCTCGGACAGCAGTGCGGTGAGGGCGAGCACCGCGAGGACGCCGGCGGCGATGACGAGTCCGCGCCAGGCCCACTCGCTCGCCGTGCGCACGCCCCGGGGGACGGACCACTGCGGGGGCCGCGCGGGGGAGGTGGACCACGGCGTCGCACCGCCCGGGTCGACGAGCGAGGTGGGGAGGTCGGCGGGGCCGCTCCCCTTGCGAGAGGGCATCGGCAGGCGGAACGGCATGCCGCGATCGTAGGCGCTGGGACCGACGAAGCCTGCCCGGGAAACCCCTGACCCGACCCCTGTCGAGGGGTGCGCGAGGGCGGACCCGGCTGCCCCCGAGCCGGTTTCGGGGAGCCCTCGCGCTGGTGTTATCGTTGCTCCCGCACTCGGGGCTGTGGCGCAGTTGGTAGCGCGTCTCGTTCGCAATGAGAAGGTCAGGGGTTCGAATCCCCTCAGCTCCACCCGACGGGAACCCCGTCCGACCAGCATGAACGTGGCTGATCGGGCGGGGTTTCGTCGTTGTCATTGGTGCCCGACCTCGGTTCGTGTACCCCCCGTGTACCCCGGGGCGTTCAGACGGTCCAAACCTGCGCGGTCGGCGGGGGTGCCGAGGTGGTGCAGGTAGAGGTTCGTGGTTGCGATCGAGGCGTGGCCCATCCAGGCCTGCACGGTGCTCGGATCGACACCGCGGGCGAGCCACAGGCAGGCCGCGGTGTGCCGCAGGTCGTGGATTCGGCGGCCGCGGGCGACGACCGACCAGTCGAGGGTGCGCTTGACCGCCGTCGCGTGCAGCACGTGGCCGGTGGCGGTGACGAACAGCGGCGCGTCCGCCTGTCGCCCGGCGGCCATGGCCCTCACCAGGGGGAGCACCCGATCGGCGACCGGGACCCGTCGGGACCGGCCGGACTTGGTCGTCTTCACCTGCACGCCCTCGGGCGCGGCGCGCTGGACGACCAGGGCCGGCATCGGCACCTCGACGAAGTCACGCACCCGCACCGCCCGCAGCTCGGACCACCGCAGCCCGGTCCACCCAGCGACCAGCATGACGTCGGCAAGCTGCTGGTCTCGGGCGGCGGCGAGCTGGTGCACCTGCTCGAGCTCGTCCTCGCTGAACGGGTACATCTCGACGCGGGGGCCGCCGGAGCGGGGCACCAGGGTGCGGAGGACCGGGTTGGTCAGGATGAGCCGCTCGCGCACCGCCCACGCGAAGAACGAGGACAGCGAGGCCCGGAACCGGCGGACCGAGGCCTCGGCGAGGCCGTCCTTGGTGAGGCCGACCAGGGCCCGGGTCACCTCGCGGTCGGTGACGGCGTTCACCGACAGGGCGGCGAGGGAGTGGGGCACGAGCCTGAGCAAGGCCCGGTCCGAGACGTAGGTCTTGCGGGACACCGCGTGCTGGCGCTCCTCGAGCCATACCGGCAGGAGTGCGCGCACGGTGGCCCGGCCGGCGCGTGGGTCGACTCCGCCGGCGAGGGCGGCCCGCTCCCGGGCGAGCCAGGCCAGTGCGTCCCGCTTCGTGGCGAAGGATCGGCTCGCCGCGTAGACCCGGCCGACCTTGAGCACGGCACGGAACTTGCCCGAGGGCAGCTTGATGACGGTCACCGCGACATCCGCTCGATCCAGGCCGCGACGTGCCGCCGCTGGTAACGCGGCATCCGGGCACTGAGCCAGGTCACCCGCGGCCCGGTCCCGGTCTGTCGCCAGCGGCACACGGTCGAGGCGTCCACGTGCAGGAGCTCGGCGACCTCGCCGGTGGTCATCATGATCGGCAGGCCGTCGGGTCGCAGATCCGGTTCGTTCGTCGTCGTCATCCCTCTCACCCCTTCCCAGTGTCGGACGATCAGGCGCTCTGTGTCTCGCGTCGTGCACAGGCTCGGCGCCGGGCGTACTCGCGCGCCCGGGCGGCTGCGGCGGTGGCCAGGGCTGTCTCGCCGGCGTTGGCCCAGCCGCTGCCGGCGTACGCCCAGGACCCGATGACCAGCGTCGCCTCGTCGGTGTCGTCGGCGAGCAGCTCGGCCTCGAGGTCGCGCAGGTCGACTGTCGTGCCGGCGCGCGCGGCCGTGGCGATGTGGATCTGGGCTCGTTGCCTGGCCCGGCGCAGTCGCCCGAGCGTGACGGAGTAGCGGCGGGACTTGGTCGAGAAGTGGCCCCGAAAGCCGAGGGTGTGCGCCCACCGGCCCAGAAGCAGGTACGGGCTGTTGGGGTCCTGGGCCGCGCCGGCCTGGGCGGCCAGGCGCTGGGCGATGGCGTGCAGCCGCCGCAGGTGGGGGTTGTCGCGGGTCTCGGTGTCGGTCGCGGACTTGGTCGCGTACTTGGCCAGATAGCCGGCGACCTGCTCGGCGCTGAGCGGGCCATCGGGGTCGTCCGTGCGCCGGGAGGCGCGAACTACACGGGTGTCGACCTGTGCGCCGAACGCCAGCACCAGGGTGGTGCCGTCCGGGGTGACCGGGGCTGCGGCGAGGGTGACCTCGGCGGCGACCTGTTCGACGACCTCGGAGAGAAGGCCGGCGGTGATCTCACTCGGGGCTGGGGCGAATCCGTCGCCTGCCTGTGGGCCGTCGAGGCGGATCAGGGCGTGGAAGTGCACGGCGCCGCGGACCTGGTACTCGGCGACCTTGGCGTACTGCAGGCTCGCGATGTCGCCCAGGTCGGCCCCGAGCAACTGCGCCAGGCGGCGCTTGAGGGCGATGGTGAAGCGGCGCCACAGCTCAGGCGCCCACCACTGCCAGAGCACGTGCGACTCGTAGTCGTAGCAGTCCGCGCACAGCGGCTGCCCGAGCTGCGGGTCGTCGAGTTGGTGCACCTCGAAGCAGGCCGTGGGCCGCCCGTGCTCGCAGCATGCCGCTGGACCTGCGCGGGGCCGGCAGCGGCGGTGAGCACGGCGGCCGTGGACCGCACCGAAGGAGGGCGCGGTCAGCGTCGCGAACACCAGGGGGTTCTCGGCGACCGACTCCGGCACGCCCTTGCCGCCGGCCACCCCGGCCCGGATCAGGTGGAAGGTGTCCGCTGCGTACAGCCGTGAGCACGACGGGCACCGGTCGGCTCGGCGGTTGCCGCACCGCAAGAAGGTGACCCCACCGGGCTCGTCGGCCGAGGCGTACTGGCGAACCACTTCACCGCTGGTGCGATTGACAGCTACCGAGTGGCCGACCAGCCGGACCGGGCTGCTGCAGAACCCGACCCGGGCCGCGGCCGACGTCCACTGCTCAAGGTCCGCGGACTGCAGCCGTTCCGTCACTTGGGCGTGGGTGAGGGCATCGGTTCCGGGCAGGCCGCCCCAACCGGGGCTCAGGGCGCCGGCGTCGGCGACGGCGTCCCAGACTGCGCTGACCTTCGCGCGCGTCATGTCGGCCACCCCCTTCCCGGGAGGGTGTGCCGGATGACTAGTGCGACCCGTCACCCGGCACACCCGGTCCTGGGCGGCCAATCACCGATGCGTCTCGAGCCCCTGGGATCGCTCAGGAGACGGAAGCGGGCTCAGCACGGGGTTGAGTTCGATGTCCGGCGTCTCGAGGTGTTCCGGCTGCTGGCCGGGTGGGGAGCCGACTCCCAAGTGCGCTGCTCGTGTCGCGTGGGTTGCGCTGTGTCCGCTCCCACCAAGGTGACAGCGCGGCATCCGTTCGTTCCACTAGAAGTCGAACTAGGACACACCGGCAGGACACTGACGCCACGAAGGCGGAAGGGGAGGATGTCCGCGTGACCAGACTCGTTACGTGGTGGATCGGCTTGGCCGCCTCGGTCGTGCTCGTCGTTGCTGCCCTCGCGAGCCAGTCCGGCACCTGCGTGGATTCTGCCAATGCCGCCGCCTCATCCTGCAGAAGTGGTGGCTCCGGCGGGCTACTCCTGCTCGGGGTGGCCGCCATGGCACTGTCGGTATGGATGTTGAGGCGTACCTACCGGACCCAGCGTCTCAGCGGGCCGCGGAGATAACGAAGTTCCGAGCCAAAGCGCTATCCGCGGCAGGAGCGCCTTCCCTCTCCGCGGCATATCCGGACGTTGAAAGACACGTCCAAGCGGCCCTGAGTCGCATGAATAGCGGGCGCGGTTGTAGCCAGACTTGGGGCGTAGCTCGAGTTTCCCGTCGGCGTCGTCGAGTTGCGTCACGGACTAACCTTCCGGGGTGCCTCTCAACCCCGAGCAGCAGCAACTGGTCGACCAATGGCTCCCCGGGGCCTGCATCGTTGCCGACCTCAGTTGGGGCTTGGTCGACACCACCGTTCTACATCTGCGCTGGGCCAAGGGCGAGGTCATCGTGAAGGCTGCAGGCCCGAAGAACCACCATTTGTGGCGGGAGATCACCGGGCACCTGGAGTTCACGGCCCCGTGGCTGAGTGAAGGCCGGGTCGGCCGCCTGCTCCGCCACAACCGCGACCTCAACGTCCTCGTCCTCGAATACCTACCCGGGGTCCTGGCGGACGGCACGAGCGCGGCGACCGACCCGGAGACTCATCGGCAGGCTGGTGCACTACTTGCCGCGTTGCACGGGCAAGCATCGAGGATCGATGACCAGTACGAGACCCAGATGGATGCCCGCGCGCTGCGATGGCTGGTTGGCGATCACCGCATCGACCCGCGCACCGAGGCGCGCGTTCGAGAGGTCATCGCCGGCCATGACCGACCGCCGGCGGTGCTCGTTCCCACACATGGCGACTGGCAGCCACGTAACTGGCTGGTCGACGGTCGCTGTGTTCTTGTTATCGACCTCGGTCGGGCCGACTGGCGCCCAGCCCTCACGGATCTGGCGCGGCTAAGCCGGCAACAGTGGGACGGCCGGACCGACCTCGAGGCCGCCTTCCTCGCCGGCTATGGTGCCGACCCGCGTGAGCCAGGTGCTTGGCGTCGGACGCTGCTTCGCGAAGCAATCGGCACCGCATGCTGGGCCTACCAGGTCGGCGACGAACCGTTCGAACAGCAGGGTCATCGGATGCTGCTGCAGTGCCTGGCTATGGCACCTTGACGCGGGCCCAGGGTCGCTGGTGAACCGAACGGGCGCCAGGTCGCGCTGAGACACAGGTACAGCCTCCCGCTCAAGAAGGTCCCTCAAGGGCCTTGTTCTGGGGAAATGCGTGGCTGCGTCCCTCTTCGCGGCATGTGAGTGCGTTTGGTCCTGCGACACTCCAAGCTATGCGCGTGCTTCGGTACATCATCGTCGGGGTGTTGGCGGTTGGCCTGCTCGTCACGAGCGTCGGCTGGTATCGAGTTGCATCGGCCGGCAGCGACCAGCACTTCGACTCGTGCAGATTCGATGGTCAGACCCTGGTCTTGTCGTACACGTATGGAGCCAACGAACGCATCAGCCCCTCCGTAGACACCAGGGGAGGTGACGTAGTGGCTTCTTTCCACGTCCAGGCCGGCACGGGATCTACACCCGACATCGGCCTGACGGGCGAGGCGCGGTTCGCGATCTTCGGCGAGCCAACGACCGTGCGCTACCCAGACGGCGAGGAGTTGGACTGCTCGCCGAACAGCAGCGGAACCCAGTAGCGTCCCGGTCCCGACAGCGGCATGACCGAGCGCGTCCCGCAGGTCAGTTCTTGGCGTGGCGTCCCGCGATGCGGCCGGCTCTCATTGAGTCGACGATCAGGGCAGTGAGGATGACGGCCTCCAGTGCCACGACGGATACAGCAACCGCCGGGCGCGATGCCCAACCGTCCGGACTCCCCACGTTGAGCGGGATGATCCAACCGAGGAAGATCCCCAGTGCTGCGAATGCGAGCAGCCTTCCTCGCTTGCCAAGGGGCCCGAGGACGTCTCGTCGCAATCGGTACAGCAAGCCCGATGCGAAGGTTAAGACCACCACCGCAATGACGGCCGCATCCACCACGTCCATGACTCCTATTGTGCCCAGCGCCTGCGCTGCCTTCCCCACATCGGCATGTGAGTGAAGATCCAGCAGGTCGCCCGGTGTGCCGTGAGAACTTTCCTTACTGGTTCAAGGCGCGCCTCCGGCGCGCGGGCCTACGGCCCGCCGCCGTGCCGGGCATGCGGCCTGGCGGCCGTTCCGGGCGCGGCGGCGAACCGCAGGCCCCGACCATCTACTCGGGAACCAGGCGCGGTCAGCTCGCCAGTCGCCACCAACCCGACGCGTCACTGTCCGCTCGACTCCGGGACGCGTCAAGGGCGCTTCGCGTCACTGCGTGATGGCCTCCGGCCACCCTGGACACGCCCACTGCGTCGAGCGACCTGCTCCGCTATCGGGTCGCTGGCTCGGAGTGGTCATCGAGGGTCCGATTCGTGTACCCCCCGTGTACCCCCGACCTTGCAGCGAAGGCACCCGGACCAGACGAACCACGACCCCGCTGAGCACGTGACCACTGGCGACGAAAGCCCCGGAGGCCTTCGCAATGAGAAGGCCAGGGGTTCGAATCCCCTCAGCTCCACCGAAGACGGCACGGGCCGGACACCACGTCCGGCCCGTTCCGCGTTTCCCGGCTTGCCGCGCACCTCGCGGCGGGGTTGGGTGGGGCCTCGTGAGCGACATGTGGACCACGCCCGAGAACGACCCGCGCCAGACCGGCAACCCGCAAGGAGAGCTGGCGACCTACCGCGAGTACCTCACCTACTACCGCACCACGCTGACGATGAAGTGCGAGGACCTCGACGCCGAGCAGCTGGCCCGGCGCTCGGTCCCGCCGAGCACGATGAGCCTGCTCGGCCTCGTCCGGCACCTGGCCTCGGTGGAGAACCAGTGGTTCCAGCGCACGCTGCGCGGCGTCGACGGCCGGCGCCTCTACCGGCGCGAGGACGACCGCGACTGGGACTTCACCGGCGCGGTCGCCGACCCGGCCGTCGTGGCCGACGCCTGGGCGACGTGGAACCGGGAGGTCGCGGCCGCCGACGCCTGGCTCGACGACCTCGCCGGCGACGACCTCGGCCGCGAGGTGTCGCACCACGACGGCGTCGTCAGCGTCCGCGACGTGCTCGTGCACCTGGTGGAGGAGTACGCGCGCCACCTCGGCCACGCCGACCTGCTGCGCGAGTGCATCGACGGCCGCACCGGGCAGTGACTCAGCCCCGCGTGGGCTCGGACAGCACCTCGTGCCGGGCGGTGACCGGCGTCCCGATCGTGGGGCGCCCGAAGTAGTAGCCCTGGCCGAGCTGGATGCCGAGGTCGCGCAGCGTGTGCCACTGCCCGGCGGTCTCCACGCCCTCGGCGCAGACGCTCGCCCCCAGGCTGCGGGCCCACTCGGCGAGGGCGCGCAGGGCCTCCCGGCTCGTGACGTCGTCGAGGTCGGTGAGCAGGCTGCGGTCGAGCTTGACCACCTCGGGGCGCAGCCGCATCATCCGCTCGACGTTGGAGTAGCCGCGGCCCCAGTCGTCGACGGCGATGGAGGCGCCGCGGGCCCGCCAGTCGCTGACGACGGCGGCGACGTCGTCCCAGCCCGCGGTGTCGGTCTGCTCGGTGATCTCGATGACGATGCCGCGCAGGTCCGCGGGCAGCACCGAGCGCACCTCGGCGCTGACCAGCGCCTCGACGCTGACGTTGACCGAGAGGTAGCCGTCGGCGGGGCGCTGCGCGAGCGCGGCGTGGATGGCCGCGGCCTCGAGCTGCGGCCCGTACCCGGCCCGGTGGGCCTGGGCGAAGACGACCTCGGGGTTGCCGTCGGCGAACCGGCTGAGCGCCTCGTGCCCCACGGTGTCCCCGCCGAGCAGGTCGACGATCGGCTGGAGCGCGATCTGCACGGGCTGCATCGCCGGGGCGTCGTAGGCGCGGTGGGAGATGCGCACGCAGCCGCGGCCGGCGTGCTTGGCGTCGTAGAGGGCTCGGTCGGCGAGCTCGACGATGGCGGCGGGCTCGGTGTCGGGCAGCCACGCGGCCACGCCGGCGGAGAACCGCTGCCCGCGCGGGGTGAGGCCCTGCATCAGCTCCAGGCGCTGGGCGGCCTGGTCGGCGTCGGAGCCGGGCAGGAGCAGCCCGAACTCCTCGCCGCCGTACCGCGCGAGGAGCTCACCCGGACGCAGCAGGCCGGTCCACGCGGCCACGGCCTCGCGCAGGAGGAGATCGCCCGCCTGGTGCCCGTGCTCGTCGTTGTAGCGCTTGAAGTGGTCGAGGTCGATGAGGGCGACCGAGAGGCGGCCTCCGGTGTCGCCGGCCTGCTGGAAGGCCCGGCCGAGCTCGTGGTCCCAGGTGCGGCGGTTGGGTGCGCCGGTGAGGCCGTCACTGCGGGCGAGCGCGGCCAGCTGCACGGCCTGCACCTCGACGGTCCGCACGAGCATCCCCAGCCGCACGATGACGAGGGTCGACAGGACCACCGACCCGACGGCCACGAGCCGCCAGGCGATCTGCCCGCCGAGCGCGCCGTCGACGAGGAGGGTGAGGCCGGGGAGCACGAGCCCACCGCCGAGGGCCACCATCAGGCGCTGGGGCGACGTCGTGTTCTCGCGCGGGACGTGGGACGTCTGCTGGTACGTCGCCGAGGACGCTGCCGCCGCCATCGCCGCGCCGAGGTACCCGAGCAGCCAGAGCATGTCGAGCCAGGAGGCGCTGTGGGCGCCGGGGTCGCGCAGCGCGATGACCGACCACACCAGGTCGGCGACCAGGGTCGCCATCACCGCGACGACGAGCCAGCGCAGGGCCGGGGTCCGCGCCCCGACCGTGGTCCACAGCCGGACCACGACGCCCATGAGCAGGACGTCGGCCACGGGGTAGCCGGATGCCGCGAGGCGCCCGGCCACCGACAGCGAGGAGTCGGCGGCGATGGGCGCGATGAGGAAGGTGCCGACGACGATCCCGAAGCCGACGGCCACGATGGCGGCGTCGAGGAGCGGGGTCGGGTCGGAGCGGTTCTGCCGACCGCGCACGAGGTGCAACAGGCCGGCGGCGATGACGGCGTAGGACGCGAGGTAGACGGCGTCACTCGGGGCGGGGTACCACTCGAGCCGCAGGAGGTCCTGCTCCAGCGAGAACACGACGTCGCCGAGGACCCACCCGCCGAAGCCGAGCAGGACGAGCATCCACCCGCGCCGGACGGGCGTGGGGAGGTGGCGGGCGGCGAGGAGGCCGACGCCCACGCAGACCGCGGCCAGGACGTCGTAGGCGACGTCGCGCGGCGCGCCGGAGGGCAGGAGGGGGTAGGAGCACCAGAGGGCGCCCAGGAACAGCAGCACCGCGCGCAGGCCTGTCGACAACGCCACACCATCCCCGTTCGGACGGACCCCTGCGTTGGTAAGGAACCCGGGAATCGTCTCAGGGTTCCGCCATACGCGCAGGTGGATGGGCCAAGGATGGGCCGTTCGGTGGGTCAGGCCGAGGCGCCCGCCAACGCCTCCCGGGGCGCGACCGACGCGGTCGTGACCGCGTTCTCGCACAGGCCGAGGAAGGCCCCGAGGGCGACGAGCTCGTCGGGGGTGCGCGGCGCGAAGTCGGTGAGCACCTCGGAGCGCACGACGAAGGCGGAGTGCTTGCCCCGCGACACCGCGACGTTGAGCCGGTGGCGGTCGAGGAGGAAGCCCATGCCGCGCGAGACGTCGGAGTGGGACGACGCGGCCATCGACAGGATGGCGACGGGCGCCTCCTGCCCCTGGAACTTGTCGACGGTGCCGACCGCGACGTCGACCAGGCCGGCGTCGTCGAGGGTGTGCCGCAGCCGTCCGACCTGCCCGTTGTAGGGCGTGATGACGAGGACGTCGGCGGGACGCAGCGGCCGCGGCCCGACCAGGGCGCCGTCAGGACCCTTCTCCGCCGGGTCGTGCCAGGTGCGGCCGAGGAGGTCGTGCACGAGGTCGCGCACGACGTCGGCCTCCTCCTGCGACCAGGTGGAGTTGTCGTGGTGGTCGACGAGCCGCACGTGCAGCCCGGGCTCGACGTCCTCGAGCGTGCGCGACCCGGTGACCGGCTCGTGCGAGCGCAGCTGCCCGGCGTAGGACAGCCGGGACACCGGCTCGGTGAGGGCCGGGTGCATCCGCCAGGTGGTCTCGAGGAAGTAGCCCAGGGAGGGCGGAAGCACCGGCTCGTCACCGATGAGCCAGCCGAGCGCCGAGGCGTCGACGGGGTCGGGGTGCGTGCCCTGCGAGACCTGCGGCAGCTGTTGCGGGTCGCCGAGGAGGAGCAGCCGCGAGCCCGCGACCGAGCACGCGAGCGTCTTGGCGAGCGAGAACTGGCCGGCCTCGTCGACGACGACGAGGTCGAGCTGGTCGCGGTGGACCCGCTTGGTGCTCGTGAGGTCCCAGGCGGTGCCTCCGACGACGTACCCCAGGCCGGCGCGCTCGAGGGGGGCCGTGAACCCGGGGAGGTCGTCGGCCTTCTCGAGCGAGGTCCACGTGGCGGTGGCCGGCTCGCGACTGGCCTTGCCGACCTGGTCGGCCGGCACGCCTGCCGCGACGACCGCGTGCAGGACGTTCTCGATGGCCTTGTGCCCCTGCGAGGTGACCCCGACCCGCCAGCCGTGCTCGAGGACGAGCCGGGCGATGACGTGCGAGGCCACGTAGGTCTTGCCCGTGCCGGGTGGGCCCTGGACCGCGAGGTAGGAGGAGTCGCTGCCCAGCAGGGCCGCCGAGATCGACTCGACGTGGCGACCCTCGCCTTCCCCGACGACGGGGAGCGGGCCGCCGTCGCGCTGGCGCGGCGGCCGGCGGACGAGGAGGTCGATGCCGGCTGTGGGCGGGAGCCGGTCGCCGGAGTCCACGACGGACTGCGCGACCTCGGCGAGGGCGTCGTCGATGGGGCGGGTGCTCAGCATCCTCGACGGCACGAGGGCGACGGGCAGCGTGGTGTGGTCGTTCCCGTTCCTGGGCTGGAGCTCCTCGACGAGCAGCACCTGGTGCAAGCGACCGTTGGGCCCCTCGGACTCGGTGGCCTCGAGGATGCGCACCGTCGCCGTGGAGCGGGCGTTGCAGTGCCCGGGAAGCGTGACGATGCCCTCGGGTGCCGGGTCGGTGTAGACCGCACTGACCTCGGCGCCGGGAACGAGCGGGATGCTGCGCATCGGCTCTCCCGACAGGGTGATGGTCCGCCGGGCCGAGCGCGCCCGCGGGGGGAGGTTCCACGGCTCGACGACGGCACCGTCCTCGACGACGAAGACGCCGTCGGCGGCGCGCCAGTCGCGCACGGGCGTGCGCAGCCGCTCGAAGTGGGCCTGCCACACCGGCTTGTCCTCGCGCGCGTGGAACAGCACCGACGACGCGACCAGCGCGACGGCCTGCTCCTCGGGCGTGCGCTCGTGCGGCCGGATGCCGTGGAGCCGGTCGCGCAGCAGCGACTCGAGCCGCATCAGGGCCAGGCGCTGGTCGCTGGGGGCCTGTGCCTCGGCCACCCCGGTGGCCCCGGCCGCGAGGGCCTCGGGTGCTGCGCCCTGCTCGGCACCACGGGCGAGCAGCCAGTCGCGCAGCCGCCACGTGGAGACGCAGTCGTCGAGGTTGTAGTCGCGGATCTCGTCGAGGAGGGTGCGCGCCTCGTCGGTGCGGCCGGCGATGGTGGCGGCGATGACCTGGTGGTAGACGACGATCGAGTCGGCAGCGTTGGTGACCGCCGCCTCGCGGGCCTGCATGTACAGCGGCTCGAGCTTCTTGATGGAGTACGAGCGCTGCGACACCCGGATGGCCGAGCGGACGACGGCGTAGAGGTCGACGAACACCCCGTCGCGCAGCAGCTGGTCGACCTCGTCCTCGCAGACCCCGTGGCGGGCCGCCAGCCGGAGCAGTGCCGCGGTCTCGTAGGGGGCGTAGTGGTAGACGTGGAGATCGGGCCACTGGCGCCGCCGGGCGTCGAGCCAGGTGACGAAGTCGATCAGCGCCTGCCGCTCCTCGACCCTGTCGTGCGCCCAGAACGGGGCGAAGTCCGGTGTGCCGGAACCCTCTCCGACGGCATCGACCGTGAGGCAGCCGAACAGGTACTCGAGCCCCCAGGTGCTGGACCCCGGCTCGGACCACAGCGGGTCGCCCTCGAAGTCGAAGAAGACGTCGCCGGGCGACGGCGCCGGCATCCGGTGCAGGGACTCGAGGTCGGTGACCTCGAACCGCACGCCACCCGCGGGGTCGCGCTCCTGCTCGAGCTGGAGGCGGGCCTGCTCGCGGATGCGGTGCAGGGTGGAGGTGCGCACCTCGGGCACCGGCTCGGTGCGCACGGCGAGGTCGTCGATGGTGCGGACGCCCGCGTCGATGAGGCGACGGCGGGTGGGGCCGCGCACGCCCGCGACGACGAGGAGGTCGCGGGCGGCCTCGACCTCGGGCTCGCACACCTCGCACCGGCCGCAGGCGAGCCAGCGCGGGTCACCCCAGGCCGCCGCCTCCGACGACGCGTGGTGCTCGGCGAGCAGGGAGTCGAGGCGCTGCCGGCGCGCGAGGTAGACCGGGAGGATGTCGTGGAGCTCGAAGTCGCGGACGTCGCCGCTGCCGACGACGAGCCGCGCGAACGGGGCGGTGGGCACGCCGGAGTCGCGCAGCATCGAGGCGTAGGCGGCGATCTGCAGCAGCGCCGGGACGCTCTCGCGGCGGGCCAGCTTGGTGTCGCTGACCAGCCAGCCGTCGGCGGTGCGCTCGAGGAAGTCGGCGTGGCCCACGAAGCCGCCGTCGAAGAAGGTGGCCTGGTAGACGACCTCGGCCTCGGAGGTCAGGGCCGCGACGGTCTGGTCGTGCGCCTCGGTGAGGGCCGCCCGGGTGTAGCGGGGCCGGTCGAACTGGACGACCCGGCCGCGGTGGGCCGACACCAGGCGGCGCAGCTCGGCCTGCTCGTGCTCGTTGCCCAGCGCGATGACCCGCTCGGCCATGGCGTCGTCGGCGGAGGGGGCGGCGACGGCCCGGCCCAGGGCGACGTCGAGGGCACGCACCAGCGCGAACTCGCACGCCGAGGCCGTGCGCAGGTCGCTCGCGCTGATCACCAGCCGCTGGTCGTCGCCGAGGAGGAACATGCACCGAACCTAGCCGCGACCACCGACACCACCGCCGACCCCGAGGTCGCGGCGCGTGGCCGCGACGTCAGCTCCGGGCGCCCACCCCGGCGCGCCCCTCGCGGTCGGCCGCCCGCCGGAAGAGCCAGGCCGAGGTCGCGAACATCCCGCCGAACAGCACGGTGAGCCCCGCGACGTCGAGGAGGGACACCCCCTGGGTGCCCGGAGCGCCGCCCGCGACCAGGGCCAGCGGGACGACCACCTGCGCCACCGCGGCCGCGAGGAGGACCAGCGCCATCCCGGGAGCGCGGAACCGGGCGGCGATGCTGCCCACGGCGAGCACCGCGAGCACGGCGAGGTACGCCCGGTCGGCCCGCCCGTCGCCGATGATCCCGAGGGCGCCCGAGCCGAGCGCGAGGAAGAGGGCGGTGCCGAGGGCGAGGAGCAGCCCGAGGCGGTACGAGGCGGCCGCGGACCTCATCGCGCGACCGTCCCGTCGGGACGAGGAGGAGTGGGCCGGAGCAGCGTGGTCGTCATGCCGACGACGCTAGGGCGACCGGGCTGGAGGGCGTGGGGTGGACCTGTGGAGGTCGTGTGGAGATCCGCCTCAGATCCAGCTGGGGAACCACATCCGCCAGCGCCAGTGCGAGTACGGGATGGTGTCGGCGACGTAGACGGGGTGGAAGAACGCGAAGAGCGCGAGCGTCAGCAGCAGGTAGCCACCGACCACGAGCCAGCGCCGTCGCCATCGTTCGGGATCCTGCGACCGCTGCCCCACGAACAGCCCGACGCCGAACGCGATGGCGAGCACCACCCACGGCTCGAACGCCACGGCGTAGAAGGTGTAGATGGTGCGGTCCTGGTAGACGAACCACGGCAGGTACCCCGCGGCCACGCCGGCGACGATCGCCCCGGCGCGCCAGTCGCGCCGCACGGCCCACCACCAGAGGACGACGAGCAGGGCGACGATCCCGACCCACCACACCGAGATCGTGCCGATGGGGTTGACCGCCGACGAACAGCTGTCGACCGTGCAGCCGTCGACCCCCAGGGTCGGCGACTCGTAGTAGAAGGACGTCGGCCGGGTCTGCAGCATCCACGACCACGGGTTCGACTGGTAGGGGTGCGGGGTCTGCAGCGTGGTGTTGAAGGCATACGCGTCCTGGTGGTACTTGACCCAGTTGCGCAGCACCGGGGGCAGCCACTGCACCCCCTCGCCGGGGTGGAAGGTGTTCCACTGCCGGTGGTAGCCCTTGTCGGTGAGGAACCAGCCCGACCACGACAGCGTGTAGGCCACGGCCGCGGTCCCCACCATCGCCAGCGCCGCGAACGGGCCGTCCTTGAGCAGCGCTCCGCGCCCCCACCGACGGACCCCCGCGGCCCGGCGCGCACCCATGTCCCACCACACCGACAGCAGGCCGAACACCGCGAGGAAGAACAGCCCCGACCACTTGGTGCCGGTGCACAGCCCGAGCGACAGCCCGGCGACCCAGCGCCACGGCCGCCAGCCGAGCCACGGCCCGGCCCCCTGCGCCCACGTCCCGCGCGGCAGCGCCCCGACCTTCTCGGCGAGGATCTCGCGGCTGCGGTCCCGGTCGACGAGCAGCGCCGCGAACCCGCAGAGCGCGAAGAACATGACGATGATGTCGAGGATGCCGGTGCGCGACATGACGAAGTGCGACCCCTCGAACGCGAGGAGGAACGCGGCGACGCACCCCAGCGCCGTCGACCCGAACATCCGCCGCGCGACCCGCCCCACGATGAGGATGGAGAGGGTCCCGAGCAGCGCCACGGAGAACCGCCAGCCCCACCCGGAGCCCGAGCCGAGCAGCCACTCGCCGAACGCGATGACCCACTTGCCCACCGGGGGGTGGACGACGAAGTCGCCGTCGATGGTGGAGAAGACGTCCTGCGACCCGCTGACGAACGCGTCGTCGGGCTTCTTCAGCGAGCCGAGCACCCGCATCTCCACGCCGTGGTGGAGCAGCGAGTACGCCTGCTTGACGTAGTAGGTCTCGTCGAAGACGAGGGCGTGCGGCCGGTCGAGCGACCAGAACCGCAGGATTCCCCCGACGAGGGCGATGAGCCCCGGACCCAGCCAGCCCCACAGCCGGTCGGTGGGCCGGTACCCGAGCAGGCGGGATCGCAGCTCGTCGGTCCGGGTCACCGGGTCAGCCTAGGTGAGCCCGCTGGAGGGCCCGCGTGCGAGGATCGCCCCATGAGCGACGGCGTCCTCGTCCTGGCGGCGACCCCGATCGGGGACCCCCGCGACGCCGCCCCCCGGCTCGCCGAGGAGCTGCGCACGGCCGACGTCGTCGCGGCCGAGGACACCCGCCGCCTGCGCCGCCTGTGCGGCGACCTCGGCGTCGAGCCGGGCGGGAAGGTCATCTCCTTCCACGAGCACAACGAGGCCGAGCGCACCCCGGACGTCGTCGAGCGCCTGCGCCGCGGCGACCGCGTCCTCGTCGTCACCGACGCCGGCATGCCCTCGGTGTCCGACCCGGGCTACCGGCTCGTCAGCGCCGCCGTCGAGGCGGGCATCCGGGTCACGGGGGTGCCGGGCCCGTCGGCGGTCCTGATGGCGCTCGCCGTGTCCGGGCTGCCGGTCGACCGGTTCTGCTTCGAGGGCTTCCTCCCGCGCAAGAACGGCGAGCGGGCCAGCACCCTCGCCGCGCTCGCCCGCGAGCCGCGCACCATGGTCTTCTTCGAGGCCCCGCACCGCCTCGACCGCGCGCTCGCCGCGATGGCCGAGGCGTTCGGTCCCGACCGCCCCGCCGCCGTCTGCCGCGAGCTGACCAAGACCTACGAGGAGGTCCGCCGCGGTCCCGTGGCCGAGCTCGCCGCCTGGGCGGCCGAGGGGGTGCGCGGCGAGATCACCGTCGTCGTCGCCGGGGCCACCGGCCCGGTGACCGACGTCGCGAGCGAGCTCGACGGCATCCGGGCGCGGGTCGCGGCGGGGGAGCGGCTCAAGGACGTGTGCGCCGAGGTGGCGGCGGAGACGGGACTGTCGCGCAAGGCCCTGTACGACGCCGTGCTCGCCGCGCGCGTGGCCGAACGGCCCTGACGCCACGTCCCTCGCGTCACTTCCCTCACGCTCCCGGGTTCCCTCCTGTCGGGGTCAGGGCTTACCGTCAGGGCATCAGCCCACCTGGGCCCCGGCCCACCCCGGAGGACCGCATGACCCGACGCCTGCTGCGCGCCGGTGGCGTCATCGCCGCCGGCGTCGTCGCGCTGTCGGTCGCGTCCCCCGCGCAGGCCGCGACCGAGGAGGCGTGCGCCAACCGGGTCAACAACACCCACGCCAAGCTCGCCGAGTGCGTCACCGTCGAGGGGGTCCGCGCGCACCGGGAGGCGCTGCAGGAGATCGCCACCCAGCACGGGGGCACGCGGGTCTCGGGCACGGCGGGCTACGACGCGTCCGTCGCCTACGTCGTCGACACCCTGCGGGCCGCGGGCTACACGCCCACCGTGCAGGAGCTCACGGTCAACACCTTCGTCACCACCACCCCCACCCTCCTCGAGCGGGTCGCCCCGGACCCGGCGGTCCTGGCCACGGCGGTCCTGTCGTACTCCGGCAGCGGCGACGTCACTGCGCCGGTCTTCGCCCTCCCCGCCGACCCGACGCCGGGCTGCGAGGCCACCGACTTCGCGGGCTTCCCGGCCGGTGCCGTCGCCCTCGTCCCGCGCGGCTCGTGCACCTTCGCGCTCAAGGCGACCAACGCGGCGGCGGCGGGGGCCACGGCCGTCGTCATCACGAACAACACCGGAGGTGCGCTCGACGCCACCCTCGGCGCCGACTTCGCCCTCGACATCCCCGTCGTCTCGGTCACCCAGGAGCTCGGCGCGCAGCTGGCCGCGACCTCGGGCCTGGTCCTCCACGTGCGCACCGCCACGCTGCGCGGACCCGCCACCACCGCCAACGTCATCGCCGAGACCCAGGGCGGCAACCCCGACAACGTCGTGATGGCCGGCGCCCACCTCGACTCCGTCAACGCCGGGCCGGGCATCAACGACAACGGGTCCGGCGCGGCGGCGCTGCTCGAGGTCGCCGTGCAGATGGCCGGGGTCGACCCCACCAACCGGGTCCGCTTCGCGTGGTGGGGCGCCGAGGAGTCCGGCCTGCTCGGCTCGACGCACTACGTCAGCACGCTCGCGCAGGCCGACCGCGACCGCATCGCCCTGTACCTCAACTTCGACATGGTCGGCTCGCCCAACCACGTCTTCTTCGTCTACGACGGCGACGACAGCGATGCCGTGGGCGCCGGTCCGGGCCCCGAGGGATCGGCGCGCATCGAGAAGACCTTCGAGGCGTTCTACTCGCAGCGCGGGATCCCCTGGAAGGGAACCGACTTCACCGGCCGCAGCGACTACGGGCCCTTCATCGCGGCCGGCATCCCGGCGGGCGGGCTCTTCACCGGCGCCGAGGGGGTCAAGACCGTCGAGGAGGCCACCCGCTGGGGCGGCACCGCAGGCATCCCCTACGACCCCTGCTACCACCAGGCCTGCGACGACGTCGACAACTCCAACGACGAGGCCCTCGACGTCAACGCCGACGCCATGGCCTTCGGCATCCTCCAGTACGCGATGAGCACGGTCGACGTCAACGGGGTCCCGGGCAAGGGCAACTTCGCCCCGGTGAGCCCGCTCGTCGCCCCGGTCGGCTAGTACCAAGTGGTAACCGGGCCAATCTCACAGTCCTCAGGCTTCGCCCGGCCTCGCTGGTGTCCGTCGCCCCGACTACATTGACCGTCGTGGCCACTACATCAGCACCTCCGCGTCCGGCGACGGCCCGCCGCACCACCATCGCCCTGAAGATCCTCATGGCGGCGACCGGGCTGGTGTTCGTCGGGTACGTCCTGCTCCACATGTACGGCAACCTCAAGGCGCTGGGGGGCGAGGAGGCGTTCAACACCTACGCCGAGCACCTGCGCACCTTCGGTGAGCCGATGCTCCCCTACGGGGGCCTGCTGTGGGTCATCCGCGTGGTGCTGCTGGCCAGCCTGGTCGGGCACGTCTACGCCGCGTTCTCGCTGTGGTCGCGCGCCGGCAACGCACGCCGCGCCAAGTACGCCGCAGGCAAGGCCGCGATGAAGACGGCGTGGATGCGCTGGGGCGGGCTGTTCCTCCTGCTCTTCATCGCGTGGCACCTGCTGCACTTCACGATCCTGAAGATCTCGCCGAACGCGAACGCCAACGGCCCCGACGTCGAGAACAACCCGTACCGCCTCGTCGTCGCGAGCTTCCAGGTGCCGTGGATGACGCTCATCTACGTCCTGGCGATGCTCGCCCTCGCGCTGCACCTCGCGCACGGCGTCTTCAGCGCCCAGCAGACCCTCGGCTGGACCGGCACCCCCGCCGCGTACCGCCGCGCCAAGGCGATCGGCGTCGTCACCGCCGTCGTCGTCGCCGGAGGCTTCCTCCTCCCGCCGCTCGCGATCCTCTTCGGCCTGATCAAGTGAGGCACTGACCCATGACCGACACCACCGTGAACGCCGGCATCGCCCACCGCCTCTACACCGAGGGCGAGCCCGTCGCCGACACCAAGGCCCCCGCGGGCCCGATCTCCCAGAAGTGGACGCAGCGCAAGTTCGACGCCGCGCTCGTCAACCCGGCCAACCGCCGCAAGCTCGACGTCATCATCGTCGGCACCGGGCTGGCCGGCGCCTCCGCCGCCGCGACGATGGGCGAGGCCGGCTACAACGTCAAGTCCTTCTGCTTCCAGGACAGCCCGCGCCGCGCGCACTCCATCGCGGCGCAGGGCGGCATCAACGCCGCGAAGAACTACAAGGAGGACGGCGACTCGGTCCACCGCCTCTTCTACGACACCGTCAAGGGCGGCGACTACCGCGCCCGGGAGACCAACGTCTACCGCCTGGCCGAGGTCAGCGCGAACATCATCGACCAGTGCGTCGCGCAGGGTGTCCCCTTCGCCCGCGAGTACGGCGGCCTGCTCGACAACCGCTCGTTCGGCGGCGTCCAGGTCTCGCGCACCTTCTACGCCCGCGGCCAGACCGGCCAGCAGCTGCTCATCGGGGCCTACCAGGCGCTCGAGCGGCAGATCGCGGCGAAGACCGTGGCGATGTACACCCGCCACGAGATGCTCGAGCTCATCGTCGAGGAGGGCCGGGCGCGCGGCATCATCGCCCGCGACCTCGTCACCGGCGAGATCCAGACGCACCTCGCGGACGCCGTCGTCCTCGCCTCCGGCGGGTACGGCAACGTCTTCTACCTCTCGACCAACGCGATGGGGTCCAACGTCACGGCCAGCTGGCGCGCGCACCGCAAGGGCGCCTACATGGCCAACCCCTGCTACACGCAGATCCACCCCACCTGCATCCCCGTCTCCGGCGAGCACCAGAGCAAGCTGACCCTGATGTCGGAGTCGCTGCGCAACGACGGCCGCATCTGGGTGCCCAAGAACCGCGAGGACTGCGAGAAGGACCCGCGCCAGATCGACGAGGCCGACCGCGACTACTACCTCGAGCGGATCTACCCCTCGTTCGGCAACCTCGTCCCGCGCGACATCGCCTCGCGCCAGGCGAAGAACGTCTGCGACGAGGGTCGCGGCGTCGGGCCGATGGTCGGCGACTTCCGCCGCGGCGTCTACCTCGACTTCACCGACGCCATCTCCCGCCTCGGGCGCGCGGCGGTGGAGGCCAAGTACGGCAACCTCTTCGACATGTACGCACGGATCACGGGCGAGAACCCGTACGAGGTGCCGATGCGCATCTACCCCGCCGTGCACTACGTCATGGGCGGTCTCTGGGTCGACTACGACCTCCAGTCCTCGATCCCCGGCCTGTTCGTCACCGGCGAGGCCAACTTCTCCGACCACGGGGCCAACCGGCTCGGCGCCTCCGCGCTGATGCAGGGCCTGGCGGACGGGTACTTCGTCCTCCCCAACACCATCCGCGACTACCTCGCCAAGGGCCCGTTCGAGGAGCTCTCGGCCGACAACCCCGCCGTGGTCGCGGCCCGCACCGCCGTCGAGGAGCGCACCGCCCGCTTCCTCGCCATCAACGGCGAGCGCAGCGTCGACTCCTTCCACAAGGAGCTCGGCACCATCATGTGGGAGTACTGCGGGATGGAGCGGTCCGAGGAGGGCCTGCTCAAGGCCATCGACCTCATCCGCGGCCTGCGCGAGGAGTTCTGGCGCAACGTCCGGGTCCTCGGTGCCGCCGACACCCTCAACCAGAGCCTGGAGAAGGCCGGCCGCGTCGCCGACTTCCTCGAGCTCGGCGAGCTCATGTGCATCGACGCCCTGCACCGTCGCGAGTCCTGCGGCGGCCACTTCCGCGCCGAGTCGCAGACCGAGGACGGCGAGGCCCTGCGCCACGACGAGGAGTTCCTCTACGTCGCGGCCTGGGAGTTCGAGGGCGGTGACGGCCACGGCGACATGGGTGCGCCGGTGCTGCACAAGGAGGACCTCGTGTACGAGGCCATCGAGCTCAAGCAGCGGAGCTACAAGTGATGACGCCCGCGCTGCCCCGCCACTGCGACTCTTCGCGAGGACCCCGCTCATGAACCTGACTCTCAAGATCTGGCGCCAGGCCGGACCCCGCCACAAGGGCGAGCTCCTGACCTACAAGGTCAAGGACATCAGCCCCGACATGAGCTTCCTCGAGATGCTCGACGTCCTCAACGAGCAGCTCAACGCCAAGGGCGAGGAGCCCATCGCGTTCGACTCCGACTGTCGCGAGGGCATCTGCGGCATGTGTGGGCTGATGATCTCCGGCGAGGCCCACGGCCCCGAGAAGACCACCACCTGCCAGCTGCACATGCGCAGCTTCAGCGACGGCGAGGTCATCACCATCGAGCCGTGGCGGGCCAACGCGTTCCCGGTCGTCAAGGACCTCGTCGTCGACCGCGGCGCCTTCGACCGCATCATCCAGTCCGGCGGCTTCATCTCGGTCAACACCGGCTCGGCCCCCGACGCCCACGCCACCCCGGTGCCCAAGCCCAACGCCGACCGCGCCTTCGTCGCGGCCGAGTGCATCGGCTGCGGCGCCTGCGTGGCGGCCTGCCCCAACGCCTCGGCGATGCTCTTCATGGGCGCGAAGGTCACCCACCTCTCCGAGCTGCCCCAGGGCCAGCCCGAGCGGATGGCGCGCGTGGTCTCGATGGTCGACCAGCACGACCACGAAGGCTTCGGCGGCTGCACCAACGTCGGCGCGTGCTCGCAGGCCTGCCCCAAGGGCATCCCGCAGGACGTCATCTCCACGCTCAACAAGGACCTGCGCTCGGCGCTGCGCGGCGCCCGCTGAGGTCCCCGACCACGGCCCGTCCTCCTCGCGGAGGGCGGGCCGTCGTCACGTCAGGGGGCGGTGTCCTCCGCCGGGGGAGTGTCGCGGGGCGGGCGCGGTGGCGTGCGCATCCCCTTCTCCATGGCGCGGTTCGCGTCGCGCAGCCCGATGGCGGTGCCGCCGGTGAGGACGAGCATCACCCAGGCGACCCCGCGCAGCATCGAGCCGACGGCGCCCTCGGGTGACCCGAGCAGGACGACCGCCCAGAGCACCGCGGTGAGCGCCGCCATCACGAGCAGGACGGTGAGGAGGCCGCGCCGGGAGGGGAGGGTCGCCATGGCACCGATCGTCGCACGGCCGGGCGGTCCGCCCGGGCTCAGAGCCAGCCGAGGCGGTCCTTGAGCAGCGCGTACCCGACGAACGCCACGACGTCGAGGACGGTGTGCGCGACGACGAGCGGCATCACCCGTCTGGTGCGGGTGTAGACCCAGCCGAAGACCGCACCCATGACGAGGTTGCCGACGAACCCGCCGAAGCCCTGGTACAGGTGGTAGCTGCCGCGGATCAGCGCGCTGGTGAGGATGACGCGCCACGTCCCCCAGCCGGCCTCGCCCCAGCGGCGGAACAGGTAGCCGACCATGACGACCTCCTCGAGCACCGCGTTCTGCGCGGCGGCGAGGACGAGCACGGGGATGGTCCACCAGGCGCCGGCGAGGTTGGCGGCGGCCACGGTGGTGTTGAGGTCGAGGGCCTTGGCGGCGGCGTAGAGGGCCAGCCCGGGCAGGCCGATGGCGGCCGCGAGCCCGGCGCCGCGCAGGAGGTCTTGTGCGGGGCGGCGCAGGTCGAAGCCCATGGTCCGCGGCTCGGCGGGGTCGTCGCGGCGCAGCAGGTGCAGGGCGAGCAGGACCGGCACGAGGGCCAGGGCGATGCCGACCAGCTGGTAGGTGAGGTCGAGCCAGGGCCGGTCGGGCGTGACCGAGCTGTTCATCGCCGAGGTCTGGCTGCCGAGGGCCTCGGGCCGGGTCAGCCGGTCGACGATGCGCAGCAGCGACCAGATGGCCGAGGCGCCGAGCGAGACGCCGAGGACGAGCCAGGTCTCGTTCAGGTGGCGCCGCATGGCGACAGCGTAGGTGGCGGTGCCTGCCCCTCCGCTGGACGCCGGCTGGGCGTCACCTGCGAGGGGTCAGTGCGAGGTGGCGGGGTGGAGGTACCAGCGGGGGATGCTGACCTGCCGGGCGAGGCGGGCGCCCCGGGTCTCGCGCAGGGCGGGGACCACGACGGCGAGGGTGAGGACGACGACCGCGAGGCCGGCGACGACGAGGATGACGGTGAGGGCGGTGGCGATGGTCGCCAGCCCGGTGATGGGGCCCATGGTGCTGTCCTTTCGTGGGCTCTACGTCTGTAGACGAATACTACACCTGTAGAAGCATCGGCCAGCAGCCGGCATTCCCGGTGCCCGGGCCCTCAGCCCTGCCGCAGACGGACCAGGCGTCGCAGGGCCGCGACCGCGACGGTGGCAAGCCCCAGGACGAGCGCGACCTGGGCGACCCGCGCCACGGGGGCGAGGTCGGCGGCGTAGCCGCCGTCGAAGAAGCCCGAGACCACGGCGACGACGCAGGCGAGGGCGACCACCCCGGCCGCGACCGCTGCCGCGCGACGCCTGGCCGATGCCGCCACGAGGGCGAGGAGGAGGAGCGCCGCGTTCATCGGCAGCGGCACCGACAGGCGCCCGGTGGGGCCGACGGCGTCCCACCACGAGGCGTTCAGCCCGGTCGCGAGGGCCAGGAACGACCCCGCGAGCGAGACGACGGTGACGGCGAGGACCGCCAGGAGGACGCCGCGGTCCGGGGGCGCCGCCGCCGACCTGCCGGGCGCGGGGAGGACGGGGGAGGGGGCCGAGGTGGTGGGCACGGGTGCTCCTTCAGTGGTCGTTCGGCCCCGGTGGGCCGGTCCCATCTCCCCACGACCCGCTTGGGGCGCGCTTGGGTCGGGCGTGGGCGCGGGGACGACACAATGGCCCGGTGACCCCAACCCCCCGCACCCCGAACGCCAGGGGCGGCCGCCGGGCCGAGCTGCTCGAGGCCGCGGTCGAGGTCGTCGCCGAGGCCGGGCTGCGGGGGCTCACCCACCGGGCGGTCGACGCGCGCGCCGGGCTGCCGGAGGGCACCTGCTCGGCGTACCTGCGTTCGCGCAGCGCCCTCCTCGTCGCCCTGGCCGAGCACGTGGCGGGGATGCTCGCCCGCGACGTCGACGCGATGACGACGGCCGCCGCCGAGCACGCGGGCGACCCCGAGGCCGTGGCCGGCGAGGTCACCGCCCTCCTGCTGCGCTGGCTGGAGCGTCCCGCGGTGGTCCGCACCCAGGCCGAGCTCTCGCTCGAGGCCGCCCGGCGCCCCGAGCTCATGGAGGTCTTCCAGGAGTGGCGCCGCGGTCTCGACACCGTCGTCGAGCGGCTCGTCGAGGACGGCGGGCACGCCGAGCCGGCCCTGCTCGCCACCGTGGCCGTCGCCGCCATCGAGGGCGTGCTCGCCACCGCGACCCGGATGCCCGCGCCCTCGCGGGAGGCGTTCGTGCGGGCGTCGGTCCCGGTGCTCGTCCGCGGCCTGCACGACCGCGGCTGAGCGGTCCGGGGCCACGCGCACCCGACCTTCCTGCGCGCGAGGGCCGCTGGGCCGACCTACGATGACGGCCGTGGACGGGAGGAGCCCAGTGATGTCGAGGACCCAGCACCGCCGTGCCCTGGGGGCGCTCGCGGTCTGTGCCGCCCTGGCCCTGACCGGCTGCAGCGACGAGAAGGCCCCGACGTCGTCCACGCCGCCGGCCACGGCGACGCCCGCCCTGCCGACCCCGACCGTGACCACCGAGCCGCCGCCCCCGTCGTCCTCGGCCTCGTCGACGCCCGGGTCCTCGGCCACCGCCGCGACGTCCGCCACCGTCGGCGAGGTCTACCGCGACGCCCGCACCGCGGCGCTGTCCGCCGGCTCGGGCCACGCGGTGGGCACCCAGACGCGCGACGGCCGCACCCTGCGCATCGACGTCGAGGGCGTGGCGAACGGCTCGAACCAGACGGTCTTCATCACCACGCCCACCGGCGGCACGGCCGAGGTCATGACCGTCGGGAACCGCTACTGGCTCGGCGGCGACGAGGCGTTCTGGGTCGAGCAGACCGGCGACCCCAAGGCCGGCGCCGACATGGTCGGCAGGTACGTGGAGATCGGGGAGTCCGACGCCACCGAGCTCGGCTCGTTCACCCTGCGCAGCATCCTCACCGAGAAGTTCGGGCTGGCGGAGTTCTCGGCCCTGGAGACGAACACCTCGGCCGCCGCCACGGGCTCGGTCCGCGGACAGGCGGCCTACGTGCTCACGGGCCAGTCGGGCGCCCGGCTCTGGGTGGCCGCCGACGGCAGCGGCACGCTGCTGCGCGCGGTCGGTCCCAAGAGCGCGCCGTCGGACCTCACCTTCACCGACTGGGAGCGCGCGAAGACCTTCCGGCAGCCGCCCGCGGACACGATCGTCGACGAGGGCTGAGCCCGAGCCCGGCTCAGCCGGGCTGGTAGGCGGGGTCGCGGCGCGACCGGCGCCAGCGGCGCACCCTCATCCACATCCAGATCAGCAGCCACGCGAGCAGCGCGAGGGCCACGACGACGAAGACCGGCGCCAGCACGGCGATGAGGGACAGCCCGATGGAGGCACCGTCCTCCACGGTGGAGACCACCGGACCGCCGACCCCCGCGGTCCCGACGTTGACCACCGGCCGGGCCGCCATCTTCCCCGTGTGCACGAGCCCGGAGATGACGACGCCGAGGACGACGCCCACCCAGGGGTTCTCCTTCATCCAGCTCGAGCTGTCGAGCTCGGAGGCGGCCGTCGAGGCGGCGAAGATCAGGCCGCCCATGCTCGGGCGGATGAAGGTCTGGATGGCGTCGTTGACGGTGTCGACCGCCGGCACCTTGTCGAGGACGACCTCGGCCAGCAGCAGGACGACGCCGATGCCGATCGCCCAGTTGCTCTCGATCCACTCGTAACCGGCCGGCAGGACCAGCAGGTCGGTGAAGCGGGCGCCGAGCGCGACGACGAGGAACGGGATGTACGCGTTCAGGCCCGCCGCGGCGGACAGGCCCATCCCCGTGAGGGCAGCGAGCACGACTCCTCCTTCGCACCCCGACGACCGCCGGTGCGGCCGTGCGTCGGGAGAACACCCGAACGTGCCGAGCGTAGTCCCGGCCCCTGCGACGGAGGGGCCGGCCGCGCGGTTCCCCTTCGCGTCGTCAGGGTGGGGGCGGGGTCGACAATCCGGTGGCGCCGGGGCGGGGACGGGCGGCAGGATCGGGCGGTGCTCTCCGACCCCGCCGCCCTGCTGCGTGCCTACGACGACCAGCTCCGCACCGACGCCGAGACCCCCGGTGCGCTCTCCGTCGACCGGCTCGGCCCCCTCCGCCTCGCCGTGTTCCCCGGCGGGCGCGGCTTCATCAGCTACCGCGACCTCGAGGGCGCCGACGCCGCGACCATCCGCGGCTGGGTCGGCGAGGCGCTGGCCCACTTCGTCGCGAAGCCCGACGTCGTCGACGTCGAGTGGAAGACGCGCGGTCACGACGTCGCCCCCGGCCTGCACGAGTCCCTCGTCGACCACGGCTTCGTCCCGGGCGACCCGGAGTCGGTGATGATGGGCGCCGCCGCCGGTCTCGCGGTCGACGTCCCCCTCCCGGAGGGCGTCACCCTGCGCCGGCTCACCGAGGAGGCCGACGTGCGCGCGATGAGCGCGATGGCCGACGAGGCGTTCGGCGACCCGGTGTCGACGCGGCGGGCCGACGACCTCCTCTTCCGGCTGTCGCGCGAGGACGGCATGGAGCTCTGGGTGGCCGAGGCCGACGGGGTGATGGTGAGCTCGGGGCGGCTCGAGCCGGTCGCCGGCACCGACGTCGCCGGCGTCTGGGGCGGGGCCACCCTCCCGGCCTGGCGGGGCCGGGGGATCTACCGCGCCCTCACCGCCGTGCGCGCGCGGTCGGCGCTGCGGCTCGGCAAGACGATCCTGCACAGCGACTCCACCGAGTACTCGCGCCCGATCCTCGAGCGCTCCGGGCTGGTCAAGGTCACCTCGACCACGCCCTACGAGTGGACCCGCTGACCCGGCACCGTCGCGGGTGAGGGCTCCTGCCCCGTTCTCGTCCACGGGCGGTGGCGGGGGAAACCCGGTTGGCGGCGCCGCCTAGGATTCGGGGCATGAAGGTCCTCTCCGCCGTCGCCTGGCCGTACGCCAACGGCCCGCGCCACCTCGGCCACGTCGCCGGGTTCGGTGTACCGTCCGACGTCTTCAGCCGGTACATGCGGATGGCGGGGCACGACGTCCTCATGGTCAGCGGGTCCGACGAGCACGGGACGCCGATCCTCGTCCTCGCCGACCAGGCGGGCGTGACCCCACGTGAGTTCGTCGACACCAACCACGCGGTGATCGCCGCCGAGCTCGCCGACCTCGGCTGCTCCTACGACCTCTACACCCGCACCACGACCGCCAACCACTACGCCGTGGCGCAGGAGCTGTTCACCCAGGTCTGGAAGAACGGCTACATGGTCGAGCAGACCACCCAGGGCGCCATCTCGCCGTCCACCGGGCGCACCCTGCCCGACCGCTACATCGAGGGCACCTGCCCGATCTGCGGCTACGGCGAGGCGCGCGGCGACCAGTGCGACAACTGCGGCAACCAGCTCGACGCCACCGAGCTGATCAACCCGCGCAGCCGGATCAACGGCGAGACACCGAAGTTCGTGGAGACCCAGCACTTCCTCCTCGACCTCCCTGCGCTCGCCGACGCCCTGCGCGAGTGGCTGGCGGGGCGCGACGCGTCGGGGACGTGGCGGCCCAACGTCATCAAGTTCAGCCTCAACATCCTCGAGGACATCCGTCCGCGGGCGATGACCCGCGACATCGACTGGGGCATCCCGGTGCCGCTCGACGGCTGGCGCGACAACCCGGCCAAGCGGCTCTACGTGTGGTTCGACGCCGTGGTCGGCTACCTCTCGGCGTCGGTCGAGTGGGCGCGGCGCATCGGTGAGCCCGAGCGCTGGCGCGAGTGGTGGAACGACCCCGAGGCCCTGTCGTACTACTTCATGGGCAAGGACAACATCACCTTCCACAGCCAGATCTGGCCTGCCGAGCTCCTCGGCTACGCCGGAAAGGGTTCTCGCGGAGGCGAGCCCGGCGCGTTCGGTGAGCTCAACCTGCCCACCGAGGTGGTGTCCAGCGAGTACCTGACGATGGAGGGGAAGCAGTTCTCCACCTCGCGGGGCTACACGATCCTCGTCCGCGACGTCCTCGACCGGTACGGCCCCGACGGCATCCGCTACTTCATCTGCGCGGCCGGCCCCGAGAGCCAGGACTCCAACTTCACCTGGCGCGAGTTCGTGCAGCGCAACAACTCCGAGCTCGTCGCCGGCTGGGGCAACCTCGTCTCCCGTACGGCCGCGATGATCGCGAAGAACTTCGGCGAGATCCCGCAGCCGGGTCCGCTGGAGCCGGTCGACGAGGAGGTCCGGGCGGCCGTGCTCGCCGGGTTCGACTCCGTGGGCGGGCTCCTCGAGCGGCACCGCCAGAAGGCCGCCATCGCCGAGGCGATGCGGGTCGTCGGCGAGGTCAACGGCTACGTCTCGCGCACCGAGCCCTTCAAGCTCAAGGGCGACGACCAGCGCGAGCGCCTCGCCACCGTCCTCCACACGCTCGTGCAGTGCGTCAGCGACCTCAACACCGTGCTCGCGCCGTTCCTCCCGCACGCGGCGAACCGGGTCGACCTCGTCCTCGGCGGTGACGGCGCCTTCGTCCCGATGCCGCGACTGGAGACCGTGACCGGGCTCGACGAGGGCGACGAGGGCCGCAGCTGGCCCGTCATCACGGGGGAGTACACCTCCACCCCGCGGTGGGAGTCGCGGCCCGTGGTCGTCGGCACGCCGATCAGCAAGCCGGCCCCGGTGTTCACCAAGCTCGACGACGCCGTGGTCGACGAGGAGCTGGCCCGCGCGGCGGGCCGCTGACCGATGTCGACGCAGCCGAGCCGCCGCGGGGCCCCCGAGGCGCCTGACCCGTTGCCGATCGCCGTCGTCGACAACCACACCCACCTCGACATCTCCCGTGACGACGAGGTCGTGGCGGTCGGAGACCTCGGGCCGGTGCTCGCGCGGGCCGCGTCGGTGGGCGTCGACCGGGTCGTGCAGGTGGGCTGCGACCTGCCCGGGGCGCGGTTCGCGGTGGAGGCCGCCGAGCAGCACCGCGCGGTCGTCGCCGGCGTGGCCCTGCACCCCAACGAGGTCCCGGGCCTGGCCGCCCGAAGCGAGCTGGAGGCCGCCTACGCCGAGATCGAGCGCCTCGCCGGGCACGAGCGGGTGCGGGTGGTGGGGGAGACCGGGCTCGACTACTACCGCACCGGGCCGGACGGCGTTCCCGCACAGCAGGACTCGTTCCGCTGGCACATCGACCTCGCCAAGCGGCTCGGGAAGACCCTGCAGATCCACGACCGCGACAGCCACGACGACGTGCTGCGCGTCCTCGCCGAGGAGGGCGCACCAGAGCACACGGTCATGCACTGCTTCTCGGGCGGCCCCGAGATGGCGCGCGAGTGCGTCGACCGCGGGTACTACCTGTCGTTCAGCGGCACGGTGACCTTCAAGAGCTCCAAGGCGCTGCGTGACGCCCTCGCGGGAACGCCCCTGAACCAGGTGCTCGTCGAGACCGATGCCCCCTACCTCACCCCGCACCCGTGGCGCGGGGCGTCGAACAGCCCCGCCCTCGTGCCGCTCACCGTGCGGGCGATGGCCGCCGTCCTCGGGGTGGCCGTGCCCACCCTGTGCGCGGCACTCAGCGAGAACTCGGAGCGCCTCTACGGCCCGTGGTGACCGACCGTTCACCGCACGTGTGACGCGGATCTCGTCACCCGTGTGGCTGGTGTGACGGATGAGCACGAATGAGGCGTCGAAACCTGAGAACGGCCGTTACCGAAATTTGACCTTCGCTGCGGGCTCCTGCACGGTTGATGGGATGGCCGGGGCCGGTTCGCCTCGGACGACACGTGTGACCACCGCCCCGCCGGCGCCGCCGGGCCGGACCGCGACCACACGCACGCGCCCCGACCAGGGACTCGTGGCCCCCTCAGGGCTGGACGTCCGACGCCGGTGCCCGGAGAGCACGACCACTGGAGCACTTGTGCTGTTCTCTCGACCTCTTCGTCACGCCGCTCAGGGCATCGCCGCGATCGCGGTGGCTGCCGGTTCGGTGGGCGTGGCCCACTACGACAAGGCCGTCCAGGTCTCCGTCGACGGCAAGCCGGCCACGGTCCACGTCTTCGGGTCCACCGTCTCCGACGTCCTCGACAAGCAGGACATCTCCGTCGGGGCGCACGACGTCGTGGTTCCCTCGCTCGGGAGCGCCGTGAGCGACGGGGACCACATCTCCGTCCGCTACGGCCGCAAGCTCACGGTCACCGTCGACGGCGTGACCAAGGAGTACTGGACGACCGCGACGACGGTCGACTCGGCCCTGAAGGACCTCGGCATCCGCGCCGACGGTGCCGTGCTGTCGGCCTCCCGCTCGCAGCCGCTGGGTCGCGGCGGCCTCGCGATGTCCGTGACCATGCCCAAGGGCGTCACGGTCACCGCTGACGGCAGGACCCGCACCGTGACCTCCGTTTCGCCCCAGGTCTCCGGCGTGCTCGCCGAGCTCGGGCTCACCCGCGGCGCCCGCGACATCGTGGCCCCCGGCCTCACCACCCCCGTCACCTCGGGGATGAAGATCGTCCTCAAGCGCGTCGCGGTCAAGAAGGAGACGGCCACCGAGTCGATCGCCTACACGACCACGAAGCAGAAGGACAGCTCGCTCTCCGTCGGGCAGACCAAGGTCGTCACCCCGGGCAAGGCCGGCAAGAAGTCGGTCGTGCGCGAGGTCACCTACGTCGACGGCAAGCGCTCGAAGAGCACGATCCTGTCGTCGACGACCCTGTCGAAGCCCACCACCGCGGTCGTCCGTGTCGGCACCAAGCCGCTCTCGACCAGCTCGGGCGGCTCCGGCGGCGGCATCAACCTGGCGCGCGCCGCCATGTGGGACCGCATCGCCGAGTGCGAGTCCAGCGGCAACTGGAGCATCAACACGGGCAACGGCTACTACGGCGGTCTGCAGTTCGCGACCTCCTCGTGGCTGGCCAACGGTGGCGACGACTTCGCCCCGCGCGCCGACCTCGCGTCGCGCGCCGAGCAGATCACCATCGCCAACCGGTACTACGAGAAGGCCGGGCTCTCGCCCTGGGGCTGCGCGCACGCCGCCTGACCCACCGGGCCTTCCTGACTGATGGCGAACGACCCACCCGCGTGGGCCATCTCGATGGCCTCGCGGGTGGGTCGTTCGCCATGAGTGGGGGTACTGGGGCGTCGATAGGGTGAGCGCATGCCCCCTGCCCGTGACCCCTCCCTGCTCGGGGCGGCCGAGATCCGCGAGCTCGCGGCGCGCCACGGCATCCGCCCGACCAAGCAGTGGGGGCAGAACTTCGTCGTCGACGGCAACACCGTGCGGCGCATCGTCCGGGTCGCCGGGGTGGGCGCCGACGACACCGTCGTCGAGGTCGGCCCCGGGCTCGGCTCGCTGACCCTGGCCCTGCTCCCCGTCGTCGACCGGGTCGTCGCCCTGGAGATCGACCCCGGGCTCGCCGCCGCCCTGCCGGAGACCGTGGCCGCGCACGCCCCGGACCTCGTGGACCGCCTCGAGGTCGTGCACGGCGACGCGATGCAGGTGCGCGAGCTCCCGGGTCCGCCGCCCACGGCCCTCGTCGCCAACCTGCCCTACAACGTGTCGGTGCCCGTGGTGCTGCGCTTCCTCGAGCTGTTCCCCACGCTGCGCCGCATCCTCGTCATGGTCCAGCTGGAGGTCGCCGAGCGGCTCGCGGCCGGGCCGGGCTCGAAGACCTACGGCGTGCCCAGCGTCAAGGCCGCCTGGTACGCCGACGTCCGCCTCGCAGGCAACGTCCCGCGCAGCGTGTTCTGGCCGGTGCCGAACGTCGACTCCGGCCTCGTGGCCTTCACCCGCCGCGAGCCGCCGACCTCCACGGCGCGCCGCGAGGACGTCTTCGCCTGTGTCGACGCGGCGTTCGCGCAGCGGCGCAAGACCCTGCGCGCCGCCCTGGCCCCGTGGGCGGGCTCGCCGGCCGCCGCCGAGGCCGCCCTCGTCGCCGCCGGCATCGACCCCCGGACCCGCGGTGAGCAGCTCGACGTCACCGCGTTCGCCGCCATCGCGGCGGCGCGGCACGAGGGGACCTGACCTGCCACGGCGTCTGGCTAGGGTGGGCGCATGACCTCCGCCCCCCTGCTGCCCGCGCCCGTCACGGTGCGCGTCCCGGCGAAGGTCAACCTCGAGCTCCTCGTGGGCCCGCGTCGTGAGGACGGCTACCACCACCTCGCCACGGTCTTCCACGCGGTGAGCCTCTACGACGACGTCACCGTGTCGGTGGCCGACCGGTACGGCGTCAGCGTCAGCGGCCCGCTGTCCACCGGGGTGCCGCTCGACGGCGAGAACATCGTGATGAAGGCCGCCCGCCTCGTCGAGAGCCGCTTCGACGTCGAGCCGGTGCAGGTCGACATCCGCAAGGGCATCCCCGTGGCCGGCGGGATGGCCGGTGGGTCGGCCGACGCCGCCGCGACCCTCGTCGGGATGGACCACCTCTACGACCTCGGCCTGGACCGCGAGGAGCTGGAGGAGCTCGGTGCCGAGCTCGGCAGCGACGTGCCGTTCCTCGTCTCCGGCGGCACGGCGATCGGCAGCGGCCGCGGTGAGCTGCTCGCCCCCGTCCTGGCCCGCGGCACCTACCACTGGGTCTTCGCCCTGGGCGAGGAGGGCCTGTCGACCCCGGCCGTCTACGCCGAGTGCGACCGGCTGCGCGGCGACGAGGACGTCCCCGAGCCCTCCGCGAACCCCGCCCTCATGGCCGCCCTGCGCAGCGGCGACCCGCACGAGCTCGCGCCGCAGCTGGCCAACGACCTGCAGGACGCCGCCATCTCGCTGCGCCCCGCCCTCGGGGAGGTCCTCTCCGCCGGGATGGAGTTCGGCGCCCTCGGCGGGATCGTCTCGGGCTCGGGCCCGACCATCGCCTTCCTCGTCGAGGACAACGAGTCCGGGATCGACCTCGCGGTCGCCCTCACCGCCAGCGGCGCCGTGCGCGACGTGCGGCGGGCGAGCGGCCCGGTGCACGGCGCGCACCTGATCCAGCGCCGGGTCGACTAGTGGCGAACCTCGTCTCCGTCGAGCGCGCGTCCCTCGCGCTCGGCACCGCCCAGGTGCTCGACGCCCTCTCCCTCGGGGTCGGCGGCGGCGACCGCATCGGCGTCGTCGGGCGCAACGGCGGCGGCAAGACCACCCTGCTGCGCGTCCTCGGTGGCACCCGCGAGGTCGACTCCGGGCGCGTCGCCCGCACCGGCGGCCTCACCGTGGGCATCCTCACCCAGGACGACTCCCTCGACCCCGCCTCCACCGTGCGCGACGCCGTCCTCGGCGACCTCGCGGAGCACGAGTGGGCGGCCGACGCCCGGGTGCGAGACGTCATCACCGGCTTGCTCGGCGGGCTCGAGGCGCCCGTCGTCGGCGGGTTCGAGACCGTGGTCGGGCCCCTGTCGGGTGGCGAGCGGCGCCGGGTGGCCCTGGCCGCCCTCCTCGTGGCCAACCCCGACCTCCTGCTCCTCGACGAGCCGACCAACCACCTCGACGTCGAGGGCGTGGCCTGGCTCGCCGACCACCTCGTGCAGCGCCACTCCCGCCCCGACAACGCGCTCGTCGTCATCACCCACGACCGGTGGTTCCTCGACGCCGTCGCCACGATGACGTGGGAGGTCGACGACGGCGCGGTGCACTCCTACGAGGGCGGGTACGCCGCGTTCGTCCTGGCCAAGGCCGAGCGCGAGCGGCTCGCGGGCGTCATCGCCGACCGCCGCGACAACCTCCTGCGCAAGGAGCTCGCGTGGCTGCGGCGCGGCCCGCCCGCGCGCACGAGCAAGCCCCGCTTCCGCATCGACGCCGCCAACGCGCTCATCGCCGACGAGCCGCCGGCCCGCGACGACGTCGAGCTCGTCCGCTTCGCGACCACGCGCCTCGGCAAGGACGTCGTCGACCTCCTCGACGCCACCCTCACCGTCGGCGACCGGACCCTGCTCGAGCGGTTCACGTGGCGCCTGGCGCCGGGCGAGCGGGTCGGCATCGTCGGGGTCAACGGCGCGGGGAAGTCCACGCTGCTGCGGGCCCTCGCGGGGCAGCACCCGCTGGCCTCGGGCAAGCGCCGCGAGGGCGTCACCGTCAAGATGGCCTTCCTCACCCAGGAGGTCCGCGAGCTGGAGGCGTGGGCCGACCGGCGCGTCATCGAGTCGGTGGAGTCGGTGGCCTCGGTCGTGCGGCTGGGCAGGAAGGAGCTCACCGCCTCGCAGCTCGCGCAGCGGCTCGGGTTCACCGGGTCACGGCAGCAGACGCGGGTCGGCGACCTGTCCGGTGGTGAGCGGCGGCGGCTCCAGCTGACCCGGCTGCTGATGGACGAGCCGAACGTCCTCCTCCTCGACGAGCCGACCAACGACCTCGACATCGACACCCTGACCTCGCTCGAGGACCTCCTCGACGGCTGGGCCGGGACGCTCGTCGTGGTGTCGCACGACCGCTACCTGCTCGAGCGGGTGGCCGACAAGCAGCTCGCGCTCCTCGGCGACGGCCGGCTGCGCGACCTCCCCGGTGGGGTGGAGGAGTACCTCCGGCTGCGGGTCCAGGCCGCGGCGAAGTCGGGTGCCGGGTCCTTCGGCTCGTCGTCGGCGTCGGTGCCGGCTCCCTCCTCGGCCGCGGCCCCGGTCACCCCCGAGGCCAGCCCGTCCGAGCTGCGCGAGGCCCGAAAGGTGATGTCGCGCGTCGAGAAGCAGCTCTCCCGCCTCGCCGACCGCGAGGAGAAGGTCCACGCGCAGATGGCCGCCGCCGCGACCGACCACGAGCGGGTCCTCGGGCTCAACCGGGAGCTGCGCGAGATCGTCGACGAGCGCGAGTCGCTCGAGCTGGAGTGGTTGGCCGCCGCCGAGGTCGTCGGCTGACCGCCGAGCGCACCCGACCGGCCAGCTGACCCGCCCGGGTCCACAGCCACCACGCGCCCACCCCGGCCGCGAGCCCCGCGCCGAACGCCGTCCACGGGGTGCCGCGCAGCTCCTGGAGCACCTGCCAGTGCACGACGTAGACGAACAGCGACGCCGACGCGAGCACGGTGAGGAGCGGGACGAGCGCGCGGGGCACGCGCAGCGTCGGCACCCACACGACGAGCAGCACGGCGGCCAGCGTGAGGAGGTCGCGGCGCGGGTTGCCCGAGAAGGTCCCCACGGTCGGCACCGCCACCGCCGTGATGACGAGCCGCTCGCGCACGCCGTCGGCGGCAGCGGCCGCCCAGCCGAGGCAGAACAGCCAGAGGACGACGAGCGCCGACCCCTGCATGTGCGGCACCGGCGGGAAGAGCACGTCCTTCCACCACAGCATCCCGAGGCCGCTGAGGGCCAGGGGGAGGGCGAACGGGTGCCGGCGCTGGAGGCGGTCGCCCCACGGGGTCGCGAGCAGCGCCGTGGTCGCGAGGAGGGCGACCACCAGGGCCTCGACGAACCAGAACCGCCAGTCCGGCCCGAGCAGCGCCTCACCGAAGAGCCAGTTGGTGAGCCCCACCGTGCGGCGGGCGTACTGCCCGGTGACGAGGTGGACCGTGCCGACCACCGCCAGCGTGGGGGCGACGACCCGGGCCAGCGCCGTGAGGAGGCCGCGCGTCCGCTCCGGCCGCGGCGCCTCGCCCATCCGGAAGCGGGCCAGGTTGTAGCCGACGAGGACGAGGAGGGCGTGCGCCGTGCCCTGCATCCGGAACACGTGCGCGTGGGTGCCGACGATGAGGACGATCGCCACCGCACGCAGCACGATGCTCGTCTCCACCGTGCGCAGGGCACGCCACGGCTCGAGGCGGGCGCGCCATCCGGCGGTGGGGGCCGGGTCGCCCGTGGCCCGGGCCCGGTGGCCGTCGGCCAGGCCCTCGAGGTCGCGCAGCGGCATCACGTGCCAGCCGCGGGGGAGCGCGCCGACGCACTCCTCGACGTGGAGCGAGGCCTCGACGTAGGACAGCGAGTCGCCGCCGAGGGAGGCGAAGGTGTCGTCGGGGCCGACGTCGTCGCGGCCGAGGATGGCGGCGAAGCGCTGGGTGAGGCTGCCGCGCAGCCGCGGCCCGGCGTCCTCCGGCGCCGTGGCAGCCAGTCCGGTGAGCGCGGCGTAGTCGACCTTCCCGGTCGGCAGGCGCGGTACCTCGTCGAGCCCGAGGTCGCGGGGCTCGAGGACGCGCACGCACCGCACCGGCAGTCCGGCGCGGCGGGCGGCGGCGTCGGCGAGGTCCCCGCGCGGCGTCCCGGCGGCGCACACGACGAGGCCGGGCCCGCCGTCGACGCAGCGCACGTCGCAGCCGTCGGCACGCAGCGTGCGCTCGACGTGGTCGAGGTCCACGCGGTGGCCGAGGACCTTCGCCACCCGGGACCGGCGGCCGGTGACCTCGAGGAGGCCGTCGTCGGTCCAGCGCCCGAGGTCGCCGGTGTGGAGGCGCTCGACGGTGCGGCCGAGCGCGAGGTCGGCCGGCTCCTGCGCGTAGCCGAGCATGACGTTGGGGCCCGAGTAGACGACCTCGCCGTCGACGAGGTCGATGGACCCGCCCGGCACGGGGATCCCGACGGTGTGCGGGTGGCTGGCCGCCAGGGCAGGGGGGAGGTACGCCATCCGGGCGGTGGCCTCGGTCTGGCCGTACATGACGAACAGGTCGAAGCCCCGCTCGACACCGAGCTCGGCCAGCTCGACGACGCGCTGGGGGTCCAGGCGGCCTCCGGCCTGGGTCACCGTGCGCAGGTGGGGCAGGTCCATCGCGGCGAAGCGGACGCGGTCCAGGAGGTCGAAGGTGTGGGGGACCCCGGCGAGCGTGGTGACGCGGGCTTCGCGGGCGAGGTCCCAGAAGCACGGGTCGGCCACCGAACCGTCGGTGAGGACGACCGAGGCGCCGGCGGCGAGGTGGCTGTGGACGACGCTGAGCCCGTAGCAGTAGTGCACCGGCAGGCTCGTCACGGCGCGGTCGGTGGGCCGGATGGCGAGGTAGTCGGCGATGGCCGCGGCGTTGCTGCGCAGGTTGTCCCACGAGAGGCGGACCAGGCGCGGCGAACCGGTGGACCCGCTCGTGCTCATGAGCAGCGCGAGGTCGGGGTGGAGGACGTGGCGCGGTCGGGAGCGCCTCACCTCCAGCGTGCCCTCGGGGTCGAGGACGACGTCGGGGTCCCACGCGGCCGCGAGGGTGCGTTCGGCCTCGCCCGGCCCGGGCGTGAGGAGGACGACGTGGCCGGCTGCGTGGGCCGCGAGGTAGCCGACGAGCGAGGCCAGGGTGTTGCCGGCGCGGACCTGCACCAGGCGGCGCTCGCCGGCGAGGAGCGCGGCGGTGGCGGCCACCCGGTCGGCGAGGTCGGCGCGGGTCAGCGTGAGGAGACGGCCGCCCTCGAGGACGTGGACCGCGGGGTCGGTGGGCTCGCCGGAGCCGGTGCCGAGCCAGCCGCCGAGGTCGCCGTCGGTGCGTGCCGTCGTCGTCCACGGGGACCCGGGGAGCGGCTCGGCCGGGGCGGCCGGCGGGACGACGAGGGACACGCGAGCACTCTAGTGAGGTTAGCCTTACCTACCAAACGACGCCCGTACGTCGCGGTGAGTGCGCCAGTGGTCGCCCGGGCAGCCGTTTCCGCACTCATGGCGAGGTGGTCGGAAGTCAGGGGGCGGCGAGCTCGACGAGGAGCCAGTCGAGCCAACCGATGACGGTCCGGCGCGAGCCGGGCGGGCTGAGCGGCGAGCCGCCAGCACGCTCCGGGGGAGCGGCGGTCAGGCCTCGGACTCGAACGGCTGGAGGAGGCGGCGCAGCAGGCGGGCGAGGTCGGCGCGGTCCTCGGCGCCCAGCTCGCCGAGCAGGCCCTCCTCGTGGGCGATGAGGTCGGCCAGCGCGGCGTCGACCACGCCCATCCCCGTGGTGGTGAGGCGCACGATGACGCCGCGGCGGTCGTTGGGGGCCGGCTGGCGCTCGACGAGGCCGCGCGCGACGAGGCGGTCGACCCGGTTGGTCATCGTCCCGCTCGTCACGAGGGTCTCGGAGACGAGCTGGCCCGGGCTCAGCTCGTAGGGGGTGCCGGCGCGGCGCAGGGCCGACAGGACGTCGAACTCCCACGAGTCCAGGGCGTGCTCGGCGAACGCGCTGCCCCGGGCGCGGTCGAGGCGGCGGGCCAGCCGGGAGACCCGTGAGAGGACCTCGAGCGGGGAGACGTCGAGGTCAGGGCGCTCACGGCGCCACGCGGAGACGATACGGTCGACATCGTCAGCGGCCATGACCGGACTCTACTCCGCGTCAACATTCTTGACGTCGAGATGATTTGCGAGGAGCGACGCCCATGCGCGAGCACGGCAGCTGGGACCCGACCGCGTACTCACGCTTCTCCGACGAGCGCAGCCGGCCCTTCTCCGACCTCGTGTCGCAGGTCCGGGCCGACTCGCCCGCCCTCGTCGTCGACCTCGGCTGCGGCCACGGGCCGGCCACCCTCACGCTGGCCCGGCTGTGGCCGGAGGCGCGGGTCGTCGGCGTCGACAGCAGCGAGTCGATGCTCGAGGCCGCCCGCGAGCTCGACCGCGAGGACCGGGTCGAGTGGGTGCAGTCCGACCTGCGCGACTGGGACCCCGCCTCCCTCGGCCAGGCCCCCGACGTCATCGTCACCAGCTCGACCCTGCAGTGGGTCGAGCGCCACCTCGACCTCCTCGACTCGTGGGTGGGCGCCCTCGCCGACGGCGGGTGGCTCGCCCTCCAGGTCCCGGGCAACTTCGACGCCCCCAGCCACCGGCTGATGCGCGAGACCGCCGAGCACCACGAGCGCGAGGGCGAGCTGGCGGCGGCCCTCGACCTCCCCGCCGTCGGGGAGCCCGCCACCTACCTGCGCTACCTCACCCGCCTCGGCTGCTCCGTCGACGCGTGGGAGACCACCTACCTCCACGTCCTCGACCCCGCGGGGGAGGACGACAACCCCGTCCTCACGTGGGTGCGCTCCACGGGGCTGCGGCCCGTGCTGGAGATCCTCACCGAGGAGGACGAGCTCGCCGCGTTCCTCGAGCCGTACGGTGCGGCGCTCGCGCAGGCGTACCCGCGCACCCCGGCGGGAGTGCTCTTCCCGTTCCGGCGCGTGTTCGCGGTCGGCCGCAAGGACCGACCCGGCGCCGACCACGAGGCCTAGGAGGCCGGCGGCTCGTCCGGCGTGAGCGTCGGCCTGGCCTCGAGCCCGGTGAGCCCGTTCCACGCGAGGTTGACGACGTGTGCCGCCACCTCGTGCTTCTTGAACTTGCGCGAGTCGAGCCACCACTGCCCGGTGAGCGCGACCATCCCCACGAGCATCTGCGCGTACATCGGGGCGGCCTTGGGGTCGAGCCGGTGCTCCTTGAACTGCGCGGCGAGGATGTGCTCGACCTGGCTGGCGATGTCGCTCATCAGGCTGGCGAAGGAGCCGGTGGCCTGCCCGGTCGGGCTGTCGCGCACCAGGATCCGGAAGCCGTCGGTGGAGCCCTCCACGTAGTCGAGGAGGGCGAGGGCCGCCCGCTCGATGATCTGGCGCGACGTGCCGCCCGACGCGAGGGCCGCGGTGACGCCGCCGAGCAGGCGCTGGATCTCGCGGTCGACGACGACGGCGTAGAGGCCCTCCTTGCCGCCGAAGTGCTCGTACACGACCGGCTTGGACACCCCGGCCGAGGACGCGATCTCCTCGATCGTCGCCCCCTCGAACCCCTTGTCCGCGAAGTGCTTCCGCCCGATGCCGATGAGCTGCTCGCGCCGCTCGCGCCCGGTCATCCGGGAGCGGCCGGACTTCGGCGGCTTGGTCGTCTGGGGATCACTCACCGGGCCATTCTGCCCTCGTGGCTCTCGGCCCGCCCGGCCGCCCGCGGTGGGGCGGGTGGGTCGCAGCGGTCCGGGGCGCGCGGTGGCGGTCCACTACCCTCGCTGTGTGCCGTTCCGCCCCGGTGGGCGGCCTTCCCCGGTTGGTCTGCTGGCAGGGCCCGCCTGACTTTGAATCAGGACAAGCGACGTAGGTTCGATTCCTACCCGGGGAGCAGCGACGGCCGGACGAAGTCCGCCGTCGCGCTCCTCGACGGGGTCAGAGGTTCTCGGCGATGTCGCGGATGGCGGCCAGGCGGCGGTCCCACTCGGTGCCGATGGCGTCGAGCCGCGTCGCGGTGTCCCGAAGGGCCGCCCCGAGGGCGCGGTAGCGCACCTCGCGACCGACGCGCACCGGCTCGACGAGCCCGACCTCCTCGAGCACGGCGAGGTGCTTGGCGATGGCCTGGCGGCTCACCGGGAGCCGGGCGGCGAGCGCGGAGGCCGACGCGTCTCCCTCCGAGAGCGCGGTGAGCACGCTCCAGCGGGTCTCGTCGCCCAGCGCCGCGAACACGGGGACCAGCGTGGCGCTCGACATCACGCGCTCTCGAGGAGGGCGACGAGCTTGTCGAGCTCGGAGTCCCAGCCGGTGCGGTGGCTCTCGAGGTTGCCCAGCGGGTCGGACGTGACCTCGAAGCCGGTCTCGACCACGGTGAGCCGGGTGCCCCCGCCGACGGGCTCGAGCGTGAAGGTGAAGACGGTGGAGGCCTGCTCGTCGAGCTCGGCCGGCGGTGCCCCGAGGGCGTCGTCGTTGCCCCAGCGGTACGAGACCGACCGCTGGGGGTCGACCGACTCGACCTTCAGGGGGATCGAGCCGTGGCCCTCGAACGACATGGTGCCGCGCGCCCCGGCGCCGGAGCCGTCGAGGACGGTGTGCCCAAACCAGCGGGAGATGTGCTCGGGCTCGGTGACGGCCGCCCACACCTTTGCCGCGGGGGCGTCGATGTGGATGCTGCGGGTGACCGTGAAGGTGTCCGTGTCGACGACGGACTGGGTGCTGTCGGTGGTGGTCATGGTGCTGGTCCTCTCGGTTGGGTGCAACTCTAGAGTTGCACAGGAGACGAGACCACTGCAACCCCCAAGTTGCAGTCAGGCGAGGCGCAGGCCCTGACCGAGGTCGAGCTCGAGCGGCAGGCGGAGCTCGCGGCTGCGTCGGGCCACCGGGGCCCCGGCAAGGTCGAGGGAGACGGTGACCACGGCCTTCCCCGAGGCCAGCGAGGTGAGGCGCCCCGCGAAGACCGAGCCGGTGAGCCCGGTGACCTCGACGGCGACGACGAGCGTCATCTCCACCCGGGTGACGTGCACCTCGCCGAGCGAGACGTCGACCGCCGGGTGCGCCTCGTGGGAGATCGTGTGCTCCGCGAGGACGACCGTCTCGCGGGTGCCGGGCGCGTCCCGGGTCCGCCGTCCGGCGGCCCGCAGGGCGGAGTGCTTCTGCCACCCGGCGGCGAGGACGTCGGTGAGGTCGAGCTGCATCAGAGCGACGGCGGCCTCGGCGACGTCGTGCGCGACCGCCCGGTGCACGGCGGCGCCCAGGGCTGCCGGGAGGTGTCCGTCGAGGGAGTGGCCGAGGTCGAGGGCCAGCCCCGCCGCGGGATCGGCCCGGTCGCCGCCGAAGAGGACGTCCTGGGCACTGGCCGGTCCGCCGAGCATCCTCATCGCGGTCCCTCCTCGAGGGTCAGGGCGCCGAGGTCGACGCGCGGGACGACCCGGACCGAGAGGTCGAGCCGTGGTCCGGGGGAGTGCACCGACACGAGCGGCGCCGGGTCGGCGACGGGGTCGACCCGGACGTCGGGGAGGTCGGGCTCCGCCTCGTCGAGCGTCGGGCGGCGCGGTCGCGCTCGTCGGGCGAGCCGCGATGTCCACAGCGCCAACCCGGCCACGGCCAGCACCGCGACCCCGCCGGTCGGCCACGCCCACCACGCGACCGGCGCGGCATCGACATCGGCGAAGGCGACCGTGACCACCGACCCCGGCGTGACGCTCGTCCCCGCCTCGGGGTCCTGCCGGAACGAGAGCCCGCCGTCCCGGGTGCCGCTCGGGTCGACGGCGAGGGTGAGGGTCGCCACGGCGAGGATTCGTCGCACCACCTGCGGCTCGAGGCCGGTGACGTCCGGGACCTCGACGAGGGCGGGCGGGACCTCCGCGCCGAGCAGGGTCACGGTGACGGCCTCCCCGGGCTCGACCCTCGTCCCGGCGGGCGGGTCCTGCTCGGTGACCCGCAGCTCGCCCTCTCCGCTCGTGGCGCCGACCCGCAGGGTGAGGCCCACCCCCTCGACGGCCGCCCGCGCCTGCGCCTCGGTGTTCCCGCGGAGCTCGGGAACCACGGTTCCCGCCCTCGACGGCGGCGGGGCGAGGACGAGCCCGACCCGGCTCCCGAACGGCACCACCGTCTCCGGGGCGGGCGACTGCCGGATGACGACGCCCTCGCCCTTCACCGCGGCCACGAGGCCGAGCGCCTCGAGGATGCCCTCCGCCTCCTCACGGGTTCGCCCCACGAGGTCGGCGACGACCGACCCCACGACGAGGGTGATGGAGGCGACCCGGTCCTTGGGGTCGCTGTCCTCGAGGTACTGGGTGACCTTCTGGTCGATGACCTGCGCCGCGTCCTCCGGGACCTGCTCCGGGACAGTGGGACTCGGCACGACGTCGATGCGGTAGTCCCCCTCCGCGTTGGGGTACCACTGCTCCTGGAGGAGGGTGCGCGCCTCGGTGAGGGACCGTCCGACGACCACGGGGGGCTCGCGGCGCTCGGCGCTGGGTACCGCGGCTCCTGCGGGGGCGGTCGCTGCCGTCACCAGGCCGGCCACGACGGCGAGGACGGCGAGGACGGCGAGGCGCCTGCCGGCGGGCGGGAGCGTGGCGCGCGGCCGTGCGGAGACGTCGGCGCTGCCGTGGTGCGAGGGTCGCCACCCCCCGCGCCGCCCGTCCTCCTGGCCCATGTCGGCTCCTTCACGGAACGACGGGGGCGGCTGCGCGCGGCCTCCGTCGGCGAGGCGCCCCAGCCCATTGGAGTGGCGCGGGCCGCCTGTGTCAACGACGCCCGGCGGCCCCGTTGGCGAAGGGTGGCCAAGGGCTCTCGGTGGCGTCGACGAAGAGCCACGAGCCACCCCTCACGAGCCCAGGGCCTCCCCGAGCGACCTCGAACCCACAGAAGCGGCGAAAAACCACAAAAACGGGTGCCCGAATCTCTTTACATGACCGGGAGGGGGTGGTTCACTGATCCCACCGGCCCAAGGAGGGGCCCACCAGGACGAGGGAGTCCGATGTACGCAGCGGAGCGGCAGCAGCGGATCATGGCCGAGGCCCGCCGGGCCGGCCGGGTCGAGGTCACCTCCCTCGCCGAGTCCCTGGGTGTCGCCACCGAGACCGTCCGCCGCGACCTCACCGCCCTCGAGCAGCGCGGCTCCGTCCGCCGGGTCCACGGCGGGGCCATCCCCGTCGAGCGCCTCGAGCTCGAGCCCACCCTCGCCGCCCGCTCCTCGCGCCTCACCGACGTCAAGCGCCGCATCGCGGCCCGCGTCCTCGACGAGCTCCCCACGGGCGGAACGGTTCTCCTCGACTCCGGCTCCACCACCCAGGCGGTCGTCCAGCTCCTCCCGCCCGACCTCGACCTCACCGTCGTGACCAACTCGGTCGCCGCGGCGGCCACCCTCTCCACCCACCCGGGCATCACCCTCTACCTCCTCGGCGGCCGGGTCCGTGGTGTCACCGGCGCGGCCGTCGGCGACTGGGCCACCGACGCCCTCGAGGGCCTCGTCGTCGACGTCGCGGTCCTCGGCACCAACGGCGTCTCCGCCGCCCGCGGCCTCACCACGCCCGACCAGGCCGAGGCGCTCGTCAAGGCGGCGATGGTCCGCTCGGCCCGCCGCGTCGTCGTCGCCACCGACTCGAGCAAGGCCGGCGACGACCACCTCCACCGCTTCGCCCGGCTCGAGGAGGTCGACCTCCTCGTCACCGACACCGACCTCGCCGACGACGTCGCCGCCGAGCTGCGCGCCGCCGGCCCCCAGGTGGTGACGGCGTGATCGTCACCCTCACCCCGAACCCGAGCATCGACCGGGCGGTCACCATCGGCGCCCTCCACCGCGGCGAGGTCCACCGGGCCACGAGCAGCCGGGTCGACCCCGGCGGCAAGGGCGTCAACGTCTCGCGCGCCCTGGCCGCCCAGCGCTCCGACACCGTGGCGGTCCTGCCCTCCGGCGGCCCCGAGGGCCACCTCATGGACGAGCTCCTCGACGAGGCCCGCGTGCCCCGCCGCAGCGTTCCCGTGGCCGGGTCGCTCCGGATGAACATCAGCGTCCTCGAGCCCGACGGCACCACGACCAAGCTCAACGAGCCCGGCCCCACCCTCACCGACGTCGAGGTCGACGCCCTGCTCCAGGAGGCGCTCGACGCCGCCTGCACCGCCACCTGGGTCGTCGGCTGCGGCAGCCTCCCGCCCGGTGCGCCCACCGACCTCTACGCCCACCTCGTCACCCGCGTCCGTGAGCGCGGCGTCAAGGTCGCCGTCGACTCCTCCGGCGCCCCGATGACGGCCGCCGTCGCCGCCCGCCCGAGCCTCATCAAACCCAACCACGAGGAGCTCGCCGAGCTCGTCGGCCGCGAGCTGCCCACCCTCGGCGACGTCCTCGAGGCCGCCCGGGCCCTCGTCGCCGACGGCATCGAGGTCGTCGCGGTGAGCCTCGGCGGCGACGGCGCCGTCCTCGTCACGGCCGACGAGGTGGTCCACGCGCGGGCCACGATCACGGCCCCCCTGTCCACCGTGGGCGCCGGCGACTGCATGCTCGCCGGCCTGCTCCACGGCCTGTCGAGCGGGCTCGCCCCGGCCGACGCCCTCGCCGCCGCCGTCACCTGGGGCGCCGCCGCGGTCACCCTCCCGGGCAGCCGCGTTCCCACCGCCGCCGACCTCGAGGGCATCCCCGTCGAGCTCACCACCACCCCCGACCCCACCCTCGTCCTCGGTCACTGACCCGACGTCCCCTGAAAGGAACCGCCATGTCCCTCATCACCGCCGAGCAGGTCGTCCTCGACCTCACCGGTGCCGACCGCCACGAGGCCACCCGCGTCCTCGCGGAGCGGCTCGTCGCCAGCGGGCGCTGCACCGACCTCCAGCAGTTCCTCGCCGACGTCACCGAGCGCGAGTCGAAGATGGCGACCGGCCTGCCCGGCGGCATCGGCATCCCGCACGCCCGCAGCGAGGCCATCACCGAGCCCTCGCTCGTGTTCGGCCGCACCGAGGGCATCGACTGGGGCGCCAAGGACGGCCCGGCCACCCTCGTCTTCCTCATCGCGGCCCCGGCCGGCGGCGGCGACGCGCACATGCAGATGCTGCCCAAGCTCGCCCGCGCCCTGATGAAGAAGGACTTCAAGGCGGCGCTGGCCGCCGCGACCACCGAGGAGGAGGTCGCGCAGATCGTCAACGCCGAGGTCGCCCTCGACCCGCCCAAGGAGGAGGCCGCCGCCCCCGCTGCCGTCCCGGCCGCCGCGCCCGTCCCCGAGGACACCCCGGCCGCGGCGCCCGCCGCAGCAGCCGCCGCCCCCGAGGCGCCGGCCAGGCGCTCCCTCACCCTCGTGGGCGTCACCTCGTGCCCCACCGGCATCGCCCACACCTACATGGCGGCCGAGGGCCTCGAGGCCGCGGCCAAGGCCGCAGGCCACACGATGACGGTCGAGACGCAGGGCTCGGCGGGCTCGAACCCGCTCAGCGCGGCGCAGATCGCCGCCGCCGACGCCGTGATCTTCGCCCACGACCTCCCGGTCAAGGACGCCGGCCGCTTCGCCGGCAAGCCGACCGTCGACGTCGGCGTCAAGAAGGGCATCTCCGAGGGCCCGGCCCTCGTCGCCCAGGCCGAGGCGCTCGTCGCCGAGTGGGCCGCCGACCCGAGCAAGGCCGCCGCGGCCGCCGCCGCGAAGGCCGGCCCGTCGGGCGGCCTCGTCACCAAGGTCGAGGACGGCGCGAGCACCCTCACCAAGGTCCGCCAGTGGCTGATGACCGGTGTGTCGTACATGATCCCGTTCGTCGCGGCGGGCGGCATCCTCATCGCCCTGTCCTTCATGCTCGCCCAGGTCGCGCTCGGCAAGCAGGGCGCCATCGAGATCGTCAAGTACGGCCTCACCGCCGAGGGCCAGTACAACATCACCCAGAACTTCAACCCGGTGAGCCTGACCTCCTGGGCCGCACTGCTGTTCGTCATCGGGGCCGCCTCGTTCGGCTTCCTCGTGCCGATCCTGTCCGGCTTCATCGCCTTCGCGATCGCCGACCGTCCCGGCCTCGTGCCCGGCATCGTCGGTGGCTCGATCGCCGCGACGATGGGCGCCGGCTTCCTCGGCGGCCTCGCCACCGGTGTCATCGGCGGCCTCGTGGCCCGCTGGGTGTCCGGCTGGAAGGTCGCCAAGGGGGTCCGCGGCGTCATGCCCGTGGTCGTCATCCCGATCGTCTCGACCCTCATCACCGCAGGCCTGTTCATCACCCTGCTCGGCCGCCCGATCGTGGCCCTCAGCGACGCCCTCAAGTCGGGCCTCGGCGACATGAGCGGCTCGAGCGCCGTCCTGCTCGGTGTCGTCCTCGGCGCGATGATGGGCTTCGACCTCGGCGGCCCGGTCAACAAGGTCGCCTACGCCTTCGCCACCGGTGGCCTCGGCGCCGCGGGTGCCGCGTCCGACTCGGCCCCGCTGAAGATCATGGCCGCCGTCATGGCCGCCGGGATGGTCGCGCCCCTCGCCATGGCCCTGTCCACCACGCTGCGCCCGAAGCTGTTCTCGGAGCCCGAGCGCGAGAACGGCAAGGCCGCCTGGCTGCTGGGCGCCTCGTTCATCTCCGAGGGCGCCATCCCGTTCGCCGCCGCCGACCCGGTGCGCATCATCGCCTCGTCGGTCATCGGCTCCTCGATCACCGGTGCCCTCGCGATGCTCTTCGGCACCGCGATCCGCGCCCCCCACGGCGGCATCTGGGTGCTCCCGATCATGGGCAGCATCAGCCAGGTCCTGCTCTTCCTCCTGGCCCTCGTCGTCGGCGTGGTCGTCATGGCCGGCATCGTCATCGTGCTCAAGTCGCGCGACCAGCACCTCGCCGAGGTCGACGCGGTGGCTACGGTCTGAGGAGGACCCGCACCACCGCAGCACCGCACGACCGCTGCACGAGCACCACGTCACGAGCACGTCCGAACCGATCCACCCAGGAGAACCCATGGCACAGCGCACCGTCACCATCGCCTCGTCGGTCGGCCTCCACGCCCGTCCCGCGGCCCTGTTCGTCCAGGCCGCGAGCGAGTCCGGCCTCGACATCGAGATCGGCCGTCCCGGTGAGGACGCCGTCGACGCGACGAGCATCCTCGGCGTGATGGCCCTCGGCGCCAAGCACGGCGAGGAGGTCGTCCTCACCGCCGAGGGCGACGGCGCCGACGAGGCGCTCGAGGGCCTCGTGGCCCTGCTCTCCCGCGACCTCGACGCGGAGTGACGCCGTGACCGCGACGGAGACCCGGCAGGGCATCGGCGTCAGCCCGGGGACGGCCTACGGGCCGGTGGTGCAGGTCGCGCCACCGGTCCGGCCGCCCGCCGACGAGGCGGCGGTCGAGGACCGCGACGCCGCCCTGGCCGACGTCCGGGCCGCGTTCGAGTCCGTCGCGGTCGCCCTGGAGGCCAAGGCGGCGCACGCCGACGACACCGCCCAGCAGATCCTCACGGCCACGGCCCTCATCGCCCGCGACAAGGGGCTGGTCAAGGCCGCCGCCAAGCAGCTCGACGCCGGCCGCGGCCGGGCCACCGCGATCTCGAACGCGGTGGAGGAGTACTGCGCCCAGTTCGAGGCGCTCGGCGGCTACTTCGCCGAGCGGGTCACCGACCTGCGCGACGTCGGCTCGCGTGCGGTGGCCGCGGTCCTGGGGGTCCCGGCCCCCGGGGTGCCCGACTTCACCGAGCCGAGCGTCGTCGTCGCCGAGGACCTCGCCCCCGCCGAGACGGCGACCCTCGACCGCTCGCTCGTCGTCGGCATCGTCACGCAGGCCGGAGGCCGCACCAGCCACACCGCGATCCTCGCGGCGCAGATGGGCATCCCGGCCGTCGTCCAACTCGCCGGTGCCACGGCCATCCCGCCGGGCACGCCGGTCGCCCTCGACGGCGACACCGGCGAGGTCACCATCGCCCCCGACCTCTCGCTCATCGAGGCCCAGCGGGTGCGGCGCGAGAAGCGCACCGAGGCGCTGTCCCTCACCCACGGCCCCGGCGCCACGAAGGACGGCCACGCGGTCGCCCTCCTCGCCAACATCGGCGGGGTCAAGGACGCCGAGGAGGCCGGCGCCCAGGACCTCGAGGGCGTCGGGCTCTTCCGCACCGAGTTCGTCTTCCTCTCGGCCGACAAGGCACCGACGGTGGAGGAGCAGACCGACATCTACCGAAAGGTGTTCGCGCCCTTCGGTTCCCGTCGTGTCGTCGTCCGCACCCTCGACGCCGGCGCCGACAAGCCGCTGTCGTTCGCCGACCTCGGCCCGGAGGAGAACCCGGCCCTGGGTCGACGCGGCCTGCGACTGTCGGCCGAGCGACCCGAGCTCCTCGACGCGCAGCTGGAGGCGCTCGCCATCGCCGCGAAGGAGACCGGTGCCGACGTGCGCGTCATGGCCCCGATGGTTGCCACGGTCGAGGAGGCGGCGTGGTTCGCCCGCCGCGTCCGCGAGAACGGCCTGCCCAAGGCCGGCGTGATGATCGAGGTGCCGGGTGCCGCGCTGCGGGCGCGGCACGTCCTCGCCGAGGTCGACTTCGGCAGCCTCGGCACCAACGACCTCGCGCAGTACACGATGGCTGCCGACCGGATGCAGGGGGAGCTCTCCGACCTCCTCGACCCGTGGCAGCCGGCCGTCCTCGACGTCGTCGCCGCGGCGTGCGACGGTGCCCGCGTCAGCGGGGTCCCGATCGGGGTGTGCGGCGAGTCGGCGGGTGACCCCCTGCTGGCCCTCGTCCTCGCCGGGCTCGGTGTCTCGAGCCTGTCGATGGCGCCCAGCAAGGTGCCGGTCGTCCGGCTCGCCCTCTCGCTGCACACCCTCCCCGAGTGCCAGGGCCTGGCCGCCGAGGCCCGCGCCGCCCGCACGGCCATCGAGGGGCTCGAGGCCGTGAGGTCGCGCGCCCGCACGGAGCTCACCGACCTCCTCTGAGCACCGGTCACCCCCGGCCGTGAGTGCGGAAGTGGTCGCCAGGACGACCACTTCCGCACTCACGGCCGGTGTGGCGGCGGCTCGTGGGACGGGTGGGGTGCGGGTCCTCCGGCGACCCGACCGGCGGGTAGCATCGCTGCTTGTCCGCTGGCACCCGCACCACACCAGGAGCCCCTGCGCGTGAGCACCCCCCGCCCGGCCGCCGTCATCGTCCTCGCCGCAGGCGAAGGCACCCGGATGAGGTCCGCGACCCCCAAGGTCCTGCACCGGATCGGCGGCCAGACCCTGGTCGGCCACGCCATCCGGGCGGCCCGCGCCTCGGGCGCCGAGCACGTCGAGGTCGTGGTCCGCCACGAGCGCGACCGCGTCGTCGAGGTCGTCTCCGCGCTCGACCCGGCCCTCGTCATCGCCGACCAGGACGAGGTGAAGGGCACCGGCCGCGCCGTGGAGTGCGGCCTGGACGCCCTGCCGGCCGACCTCACCGGCACCGTGCTCGTCACCTACGGCGACGTGCCGCTGCTCGCCGGCGAGACCCTCGTGGCCCTCACCGCCGCCCACACCGAGAGCGGCTCAGCCGTCTCCGTGGTCACCGCGCACCTGGCCGACCCCACCGGCTACGGCCGCATCGTGCGCGACGACACCGGCTCGGTCGCGCGCATCGTCGAGCACAAGGACGCCTCCGATGACGAGCGCGCCCTCACCGAGATCAACTCGGGCATCTACGCCTTCGACGCCGCCCTCCTGCGCGAGGCCCTGGCCCGGGTCGGCACCGACAACGCCCAGGGCGAGAAGTACCTCACCGACGTCGTCGCCATCGCCCGCGAGTCCGGCCGTCCCGTGCGCGCCCACGTCGTCGACGACCTCTGGCAGACCGAGGGCGTCAACGACCGGGTGCAGCTGGCCGCCCTCGGCCGCGAGCTGAACCGTCGCGTGTGCGAGCAGCACATGCGCGCCGGCGTGACGATCGTCGACCCCGCCACCACGTGGATCGACGTCGACGTCTCCATCGGCCCGGACACCACCGTCCTGCCGGGCACCCAGCTGCTCGGCGCCACGACGATCGGTGCCGACGCCGTCATCGGCCCGGAGGTCACGCTCACCGACACCGAGGTGGGCGACGGCGCCGAGGTCACCCGCGCGGTCGCCCACCTCGCCGTCATCGGCGCGGGCGCCACGGTCGGCCCGTACTCGTACCTGCGCCCGGGCACGCGGCTCGGCGCGAAGGGCAAGATCGGCGGCTTCGTCGAGACGAAGAACGCCGACATCGGCGACGGCGCCAAGGTCCCGCACCTCACCTACGCCGGCGACGTGACGATCGGGGAGGGCGCGAACATCGGCGCCGGCACGATCTTCGCCAACTACGACGGCGTCGACAAGCACCACTCGACCATCGGGAAGCACGCGTTCGTCGGGTCGCACACCGTGGTCGTCAGCCCGGTCACCGTCGCCGACGGCGCCTACGTCGCAGCCGGCTCGGCGCTGGTCGGCGATGTCGACCCCGGCCAGATCGCCGTCGCCCGCGGGCGCCAGCGCAACGTCGACGGCTGGGTCGAGCGGGCCCGCGCCGGCACCAGGTCGGCCGCTGCTGCCGCCGCCGCGAAGGCCGCCGCGACGGCTGCGGCCGAGCCCACCGAGGACAGTCCCACCACCGACGACCCGACGAGCGCCGTGGAGGGCGACCACCCGTGAGCAAAGAGAACCGGCCCCCCTCGGCCAACATCCGCAAGCGCCCCAAGAAGCAGATGATGCTCTTCTCGGGCCGGGCCAACCCCGGGCTGGCCCAGGAGGTCGCGGCGCAGCTCGGCACCGAGCTCGTCCCCACCAGCGCCTACGACTTCGCCAACGGCGAGATCTACGTGCGCTTCGAGGAGTCGGTGCGCGGCTCGGACGCCTTCGTCATCCAGAGCCACACCACCCCGATCAACGAGTGCATCATGGAGCACCTGCTCATGGTCGACGCGCTCAAGCGGGCCAGTGCCAAGCGGATCACCGTGGTCATGCCGTTCTACGGCTACGCCCGCCAGGACAAGAAGCACCGCGGCCGCGAGCCGATCAGCGCCCGCCTCATGGCCGACCTGTTCAAGACGGCCGGCGCCGACCGGCTCATCTGCGTCGACCTGCACACCGACCAGATCCAGGGCTTCTTCGACGGCCCGGTCGACCACCTCATGGCCATCCCGATCCTGTCCGAGTACGTCGCCCGCAAGTACGGCGACCAGGACCTCGCGGTCGTCTCGCCCGACGCCGGCCGGATCAAGGTCGCCGAGCAGTGGTCCAAGCGCCTCGGCGGTGCCCCGCTGGCCTTCATCCACAAGACCCGCGACATCAACCGGCCCAACGAGATGGTCGCCAACCGCGTCGTCGGTGACGTCAAGGGCCGCGTCTGCGTCCTCGTCGACGACATGATCGACACCGGCGGCACCATCACCAAGGCCGCCGACGCCCTCATGGCCGACGGCGCCAAGGCCGTCGTCATCGCGGCGACGCACGCCATCCTCAGCGACCCCGCGATCGAGCGGCTGCGCGACTGCTCCGCCGAGGAGGTCATCGTCACCAACACCCTCCCGATCCCCCCGGAGAAGGAGATCGACGGGATCACGGTGCTCTCGATCGCCCCGCTCATCAGCGCGGCGGTCAAGGAGGTCTTCGAGGACGGCTCGGTCACGAGCCTGTTCGGCGGGCGCGCCTGACCGGGGCCTGAGCCGCGGCGTCAGGCCTCCGCGGCCTTCCGCGCCCGGTAGGCGGCGACGTTCGCGCGGGTCCCGCACGTGCCGTCGCAGAACTTGCGCGACCGGTTCCTGCTGAGGTCGACGAGCAGGTCCTCGCAGTCCTCGCCGGCGCAGACCTTGAGCCGGTCGACCTCGTCGGCGCGGATGATGTCGACCAGCGCCATCCCGACCTCCACCCCGATCCGCCGGTCGAGCGGGGCGTCGTCGGACGTCGCGTGCACGTGCCAGCCGAACGCCCCGTGCCGCACGAGCCGGGGGAGTGCGCCGCCCTCCTCGAGCAGGGCGTTGGTCTCGGCGACGAGGTCGTCGTCGCGCAGCGACCACAGGTGCCGCAGGCGGGGCCGCAGCGCGCGGACGGCGTCCACCTCGGCGGAGGTCGAGGGGCGGCGGCCGGTCCACTCCCACCGGTCGAACCAGGCCTGCAGCGCGGCGAGGTCGGGGAGCTCCTCGCGGTCCTCGTCGCCCAGGCCCGGACCGGTGTTCGCGACGGCGGCGGCGTGCGCCAGCGTCACGTCCGTGTCATAGGTGAAAACCATCTTGACTCCTGACATCGTCGAGGACTACCGTCATGGGCAAAAGCATACTTCGGTCATTACATCCGGAGCGGGAACCGAGGAGGACGTCATGGTCGAGATGGTGCGCCGTCACCTGGGGCTGGGCCTGGTCGCCATGCTCCTGTCCTGCGCCGCCTTCGGGACCTCCGGGCCGTTCGCCAAGGCCCTGATGACGGCCGGCTGGACCCCCGGCGCCGTCGTCCTCACGCGCATCACCGGTGCCGCGGTCCTCCTCCTGCCGTTCACGCTGTGGGCCATGCGCGGCCGGTGGCGGCAGGTCGCCCACGAGATGCCCCGCGTCGCCCTCTACGGCACGCTCGCCGTCGCGGCCGCGCAGCTCGGCTACTTCCAGGCCGTCGCGCGGATGCCGGTGGGCGTCGCCCTGCTCATCGAGTACCTCGGCATCGTGCTCGTCGTGCTCTGGGTCTGGGCCCTCACCCGCGTCGCGCCGCACCGGCTCACCGGCGTCGGCATCGTCCTCGCCGTGGCCGGGCTCGCCCTCGTCCTCGACGTCACCGGGCAGTCGACCCCCAGCCTCGTCGGCGTCCTGTGGGGCCTGCTCGCGGCCACCGGCCTGGCCGGCCACTACGTGCTCGCCGGCCGGCCCACCCGAGTGCCCGCCACGGCCTTCGCCGGTCTCGGGCTCGCGGTCGGCGCGGTGTCGCTGGCCCTGCTCGGGCTCCTCGGCGTCCTCCCGATGCACCGCGGGGCGGGTCCGGTCCTCGTCGCGGGGTCGGAGATCCCCGCCTGGCTGGCGATCGCCGAGCTCGTCGTCGTCGCGGCCGCCCTCGCGTACGTCCTCGGGGTGCTCGGGGCGCGCCACCTCGGGTCGACCCTGTCCTCGTTCGTCGGCCTCACCGAGGTCCTGTTCGCCGTGCTCTTCGCGTGGCTCGTCCTCAGTGAGCTGCCCGGGCTGGTCCAGGTCGTCGGCGGTGTCGTCCTGCTCAGCGGGGTCGTCGCCGTGCGGCTCGGCGAGCGCGACGAGGCCCGGCGCGACGCGCGGGCCGTCGAGGCCGATTTCGACGTTCCCACGCCCGTCGCCTAGACTCGGGGGGTTGCCTCGGCGAGGGACGTCGCACCGCACACCGACGTGCGGTCTGGGCCGCCACGAGCGGTCCGACGCATCCGTGATCGACGCTGGCGAGCTGACGAGTCCTGCGAAGGCTCGCGGGTCGTCCCGCGAGCGGTCGGAATCGGTGCCGCGTCCCACGTCGAGGAGACCACCTCCCGACCACCCGCACCCCGCAGGAGACTCCCGTGTCCGACGCCATCAAGCTCGTCGCCGAGCCGCGCACCCAGTTCGGCAAGGGCGCCGCGCGCAAGATCCGCCGCGCCCACAAGATCCCCGCCGTCATGTACGGCCACGGCACCGCGCCCGTGCACATCACCCTCCCGGGCCACGACGCGATGCTCGCGCTCAAGCACAGCAACGCGCTGCTGACCATCGTCCTCGAGGGCGACGAGCAGCTCGCGCTCGCCAAGGACGTCCAGCGCGACCCGATCAAGCCCGTCATCGAGCACGTCGACCTCGTCGTCGTGAAGAAGGGCGAGAAGGTCACCGTCGACGTGCCCGTGCACGTCGAGGGCGAGGCCGCCCCCGAGACCGTCGTCACCACCGACCACTCGAGCCTGCAGCTCGAGGTCGAGGCGACGAACATCCCCGAGAACCTCGTCGTCAACGTCGAGGGACTCGAGGCCGGCACGCAGATCCTCGCCGGCGCCGTCGAGCTCCCCTCCGGTGCGGTGCTCGTCACCGACGCCGAGGCGCTCGTCGTCAACGTCACCGCGCAGGTCACCGCCGAGGCCCTCGAGGCCGAGCTCGCCGAGGCCGAGGCCGAGGCCGGCATCGAGCGCGAGGAGTCCGACGAGGAGGCCGCCGAGGGCGAGTCCGCCGAGGCCGCCGACGGCGGGTCCGCCGAGGCGTCCGACGGCGACAAGGCCTCCGACGAGGCCTGAGCCACCGGCTCACACCCGCAGCACCCACGCAGGGCCCGGTCCGTTCGCGGACCGGGCCCTCGTGCGTCCCGGCCCGCCGCGCCTCGATAGCCTTGGCCCCGTGACCGACTCCGGACCGTGGCTCGTCGTCGGGCTGGGCAACCCCGGCCCGGGCTACGCGGGCAACCGCCACAACGTCGGCGCCATGGTCGTCGACGAGCTGGCCCGACGCTCCGGCTCCTCGCTGCGCACCCACAAGGCGCGCGCCCACGCGGCCCAGGTCCGCCTGGGCACCGGCGCCGGTGGCGTCCCCGGGCCGGCGGCCGTCGTCGCCGTGCCCAGCTGCTACATGAACGAGTCGGGTGGCCCCGTCTCGGCGCTCCTGCGCTTCTTCTCGGTGCCCCACGAGCGGCTCGTCGTCGTCCACGACGAGCTCGACATCGACGCCGGTACGGTCCGCCTCAAGCGCGGTGGGGGCGAGGGCGGCCACAACGGCCTGCGCTCCATCAGCAGCTCGATCGGCACCAAGGACTACCACCGGGTGCGCGTCGGCATCGGCCGCCCGCCCGGCCGGATGGACGCGGCCGACTTCGTCCTGCGCGACTTCTCCTCCACCGAGAAGAAGGAGCTCCCCTTCCTCCTCGACGACGCCGCCGACGCGGTGGAGGCCCTCGTCGGCCTCGGCCTGCTCGACGCCCAGCAGCAGGTGCACGCCCCCCGCTGAGCCGGCCCGGGCCCGGTCCGGGCGCCGGGGACGCCGGGCGGGTCCCGGCGAACCGCCTTCGGCGCACCGGCCCCAGAGGTACCGTGGTTCCTCACGCCCATCGCAGGGAGAGGGACCCCGATGACGCTGCTCGACGCAGTGCGGATCATCCGACGTTTCTGGATGACCATCGCTGCCTGCGTGCTGCTCGCCGTCGGGCTCGCCGCGCTCTACGCCAACCAGCAGCCGCGGCTGTACGTCGCCAGTGCCGAGGCGTTCGTGTCGGTGGGGGGGTCCTCCCAGGTGGCCGAGGCCTCGGTGGGCAGCTCGGTCGCCGCGGCGAAGGCCAGCGCCTACGCGCGGCTGACCAAGAGCGGTGACGTGGCGGAGATCGTCATCCGGGAGCTCGGTCTCGCGGCGTCGCCCGGCGCGGTCAGCGGGAGCATCTCCTACGTCGTCGAGCCGGGCAGCCCGAGCATCCAGGTGAGCGTCACCTCGACCTCCCCCCAGCAGGCGACCGACATCGCCAACCAGGTCGTCGAGGCCACGGCCAAGGTCGCGTCGGAGATCGACAGCGGCGGCAAGGCCGACACCGGTGTCGTGCAGTTCATCCCCGTCACCACGGCCGTCCTGCCCACGGTCCCGAGCTCGCCGAACGTCAACCGCCTGCTCCTCATGGGCCTGGCCGCCGGGCTGGTCCTCGCCTACGGCGTCGTCATGCTCCGCCTGCGCCTCGACACGCGCATCCGCCACCCCGAGGACATCACGTCCCAGACCGAGCACGGCCTCATCGGCACCATCCCGCGCTCGCGCGACCTGCACTCGCGCCTGCACTCCGAGGACCTCCTGCGCGGCGCGGTCGGCGAGTCGCTGCGGCACCTGCGCACCAACCTGATGTTCGCCGACCCCGACAGCTCGCCGCGCTCGGTCGCGGTCACCAGCCCCCAGCCGGGCGAGGGCAAGTCCACGATCTCGGCCCTGCTGGCCCGGGCGCTCGCGGTCCGCGGCGAGGACGTCGTCCTCGTCGACGGTGACCTGCGCCGCCCCATGGTGGCCACCCTGTTCGACATCGACAGCGGCGTGGGCCTCACCCAGGTGCTGTCCGGCGCGGTGCCGCTCGACGAGGCGCTCGTCCCCACCGACACCCACGGCCTCCAGGTGCTCCCCGCCGGCCGCATCCCGCACAACCCCAGCGAGGTGGTCGGGTCCGAGCGGATGCGCGACCTCATCTCCGAGCTCGCCCGCGACCACCTCGTCGTCATCGACGCCCCGCCGGCGCTGCCGGTCACCGACGCGATGATCCTGGCCCAGCGGGTCGACGGGCTCATCGTCGTCACCCTCATGGGCAGCAGCCGCAAGGAGCACCTCAAGCGGGTCCTCCAGCTGGCCGTGGGCGTCAACGCGCGGATCTTCGGCATCGTCCTCAACGGCATCCCGCAGGGCCGCGCGGCCGGGGTCTACGGCTACGAGACCTACGGGTACGAGGCCGACGACCGCCGCTTCCGCCAGAAGAAGAACAAGAAGATGCGACGGCGCCTGGGGTCCGACCCGGCGTCCGAGGAGCCTGCTGCGGCGGGGCACGTCGACCCCGTCGTCGAGGACGAGCCCGAGCTCGAGACCGCGCCGCCCAAGCGCAAGCGCTGAGCCGGCCCCACCCCGGCAACCCTCGACCGGTGGCAGCGCCGGATGACGGGCCTGTCACCACCCGCGACTAGAGTTGTGGGGATGCCCTTGTTGTCCGTCCTGCGCTCCCGGGTCGCAGCCCTCCCCGGCACCGCGCGCCTGCGGGAGGCCCTCGCCACCCCCGCTGCCGAGGTCACCGCGGCCGCCCCGCCCGGTGCCCGTCCGGCGGTCCTCGCCGCCCTCGCGCCCGACGCCGGGTCCGGTCGCCCGCCCGTCCTGGCCGTCACCGCCACCGGCCGTGAGGCCGAGGACCTCCACGCCTCGCTCGAGGCCCTGCTCGGTGCGGGTTCCGTCGCGCACTTCCCGTCGTGGGAGACCCTCCCTCACGAGCGGCTCAGCCCGCGCAGCGACACCGTCGGCCAGCGCCTGTCCGTGCTGCGCCGCCTGGCCCACCCCGACGCCGAGGACACCGGCCACGGGCCCCTCTCCGTCGTCGTCGCGCCGGTGCGGGCGGTCCTCCAGCCGATCGCGAAGGGCCTGGGCGACCTGCGCCCGGTCGCGCTCCAGCAGGGCGACGAGACCCCGCTCGAGGAGGTCGTCGAGCGCCTCGCCGCCGCGGCCTACAGCCGCACCGACCTCGTCGAGCGCCGCGGCGAGTTCGCGGTGCGCGGCGGCATCCTCGACGTCTTCCCGCCCACCGAGGAGCACCCGCTGCGGCTGGAGTTCTGGGGCGACACCGTCGAGGAGGTCCGCTGGTTCAAGGTCGCCGACCAGCGCTCCCTCGAGGTCGCCGAGCACGGGCTGTGGGCCCCGCCGTGCCGCGAGCTCCTCCTCACCGACGCCGTCCGCGACCGTGCCGCGGCGCTCGCCGACGTCCTCCCCGGCGCCGTCGACCTGCTCGAGAAGCTGGCCCACGGCATCGCCGTCGAGGGGATGGAGTCGCTCGCTCCGGCCCTCGTCGACGGCATGGAGAGCCTCCTCGACGTCCTGCCCGAGGGCGCCGTCCTCGTCACCTGCGACCCCGAGCGGGTGCGCACCCGCGCCCACGACCTCGTCGCCACGAGCCAGGAGTTCCTCGAGGCCGGCTGGGCCAACGCCGCCAGCGGCAACGCGGTACCCATCGACCTCCAGGCCGTCCTCGGCACCGCCTCGTTCCGCACCATCGCCGAGCTGCGCGACCAGGCCCGCGACCTCGGCGTGCGCTGGCTCGACCTCACGCCCTTCACCGCCGACGAGCTCGACGACACCCTCGACCTCGGGCTCGAGGCGTCGCCGACCTTCCGCGGCAACACCGAGGAGGCCGTCGCCGAGCTGCAGCGGCTCGTCGCCGACGACTGGACCGTCCTCGTGGCCACCGAGGGCCCGGGCCTGGCCAAGCGCGTGGCGGAGGTCCTCGGCGAGCACGGGGTGGCCGCCCGGCTGGCCTCCGACGACACCGACCTCGAGACGTCCGTCGTCACCGTCACCGCCGGAGGGACCGGGCCCGGCTTCGTCGCCCTGGCCGAGCGGCTGGCGGTCCTCACCGAGTCCGACCTCACGGGCTCGGCAGGCGGCTCGGGGACCTCGACCAAGGACATGCGCAAGATGCCCTCGCGGCGGCGCAACCAGGTCGACCCGCTCCAGCTGCGCCCCGGCGACCACGTCGTCCACGAGCAGCACGGCGTCGGCAAGTTCGTCGAGATGGTGCAGCGCACCGTCGCCACGGCCACCCGCGAGTACCTCGTCCTCGAGTACGCCCCGTCCAAGCGCGGCCAACCCGGCGACCGCCTCTACGTCCCCACCGACCAGCTCGACCAGGTCACCCGCTACGTCGGCGGCGAGCAGCCCACCCTGAACAAGATGGGCGGCTCGGACTGGCACCAGACGAAGAGCAAGGCGAAGCGGTACGTCAAGCAGATCGCCGCCGAGCTGATCCGCCTGTACTCCGCGCGGATGGCGACCACCGGCCACGCGTTCGGCCCGGACACCCCGTGGCAGCGCGAGCTCGAGGACGCCTTCGCGCACGTCGAGACGCCCGACCAGCTGAGCACCATCGACGAGGTCAAGGCCGACATGGAGCGCCCCGTCCCGATGGACCGGCTGGTCTGCGGCGACGTCGGCTACGGCAAGACCGAGATCGCGGTGCGCGCGGCGTTCAAGGCGATCCAGGACGGCAAGCAGGTCGCCGTGCTGTGCCCCACGACGCTGCTCGTCCAGCAGCACGTCAACACCTTCGCCGAGCGGTACGCGGGCTTCCCCGTGGTCGTCAAGGCGCTGTCGCGGTTCCAGACCGACAAGGAGGCCAAGGCGGTCCTCGAGGGTCTGGCCGACGGCTCCCTCGACCTCGTCATCGGCACCCACCGCCTGCTGTCGAAGGAGGTCCGCTTCAAGGACCTCGGCCTCGTCGTCGTCGACGAGGAGCAGCGCTTCGGCGTCGAGCACAAGGAGCAGCTCAAGGCGCTGCGGACCTCCGTCGACGTCCTCGCGATGTCGGCCACACCCATCCCGCGCACGCTCGAGATGGCGGTCACCGGCATCCGCGAGATGTCGACCCTGCAGACCCCGCCCGAGGAGCGCCACCCCGTCCTCACCTACGTCGGCGCCTACGACGAGAAGACGCTGACCGCCGCCATCAAGCGCGAGCTGCTGCGCGAGGGCCAGGTCTTCTTCGTCCACAACAAGGTGTCCACGATCGAGAAGGCCGCCGCCCGCATCCGCGAGCTCGTCCCCGAGGCGCGGATCGCGGTGGCCCACGGGAAGATGGGCGAGCACCGGCTCGAGCAGGTCGTCCTCGACTTCTGGGAGAAGCGGTTCGACGTCCTCGTCTGCACGACGATCGTCGAGACCGGCCTGGACATCTCCAACGCCAACACCCTCATCGTCGAGCGCGCCGACCGGTTCGGCCTCTCGCAGCTGCACCAGCTGCGCGGGCGCGTCGGGCGTGGCCGCGAGCGGGCCTACTCGTACTTCCTCTACCCGCCGGAGACCCCGCTCACCGAGCTGGCGCTCGACCGGCTGCAGACCATCGCGAGCCACACCGACCTCGGGTCGGGCATGCAGGTCGCGATGAAGGACCTCGAGATCCGCGGTGCGGGCAACCTGCTCGGCGGCGAGCAGTCCGGGCACATCGCCGGGGTCGGGTTCGACCTCTACGTGCGGCTCGTGGGGGAGGCCGTGGCGAGCTTCCGCGGCGACGCCGACGAGGCGCCGGCCGAGATCAAGATCGAGCTCCCCGTCGACGCGCACCTCCCGCACGACTACGTCCCGCACGAGCGGCTGCGCCTGGAGATGTACAAGAAGCTCGCGGCCGTGGTCGACGAGGCGCAGCTCGCCGAGATCGAGGCCGAGCTCGTCGACCGCTATGGCGCGCTGCCCGAGCCGGTGCGCAACCTCGTCGAGGTGGCGCGGCTGCGCACGGTGGCGCGGGCCGCCGGCATCGCCGACATCTCGGTGCAGGGCAACCACGTCCGCTTCGGCCCGGTCGAGCTGCGCGAGAGCCAGCAGCTGCGGCTGAACCGGCTCTACCCGCGCTCCATCGTCAAGCCCGCGCTGAACACCATCCTCGTCCCGAAGCCGATGACCCGGCCGGTCGCCGGCCACCCCCTGCGCGACCGCGAGGTCCTCGTGTGGGCTGGTGACGTCATCGGCGCGGTCGTCGTGGACAATGTGGGGCAGGCCGCCCGGGTGGCCACCGCCGGTGCCTGATGCCGGTGCCTCGACCCGACTGGAAGGACCTCCCGTGACCACCTCCGCTCGCCGTTCGATGGCGGTGCTCGCCCTCGGTGCCGCGCTCGCGACCACGGGGTGCGGTGTGGGCTCCGCCGACCGCGCCGCCACCGTCGACGGGACGGTCATCACCGAGACCGAGGTCCAGACCTCCACGCGCGAGCTCAACGCGCTCAAGCCCACCCCGTTCGAGAAGCCCCTGACGACCACGGCGACCCTCGGGTACCTGCTGCAGGCCCAGCCGCTCATCGACGAGGTGGGCGCCAAGGGTGTCGTCATCTCCGAGTCGGTCGCGAGCGCGCTGGCGACCCAGCTCGGGCTGAAGGACCCCAGCGACGGCACGATCCTCATCATCCGCAGCCTCGCCGCGCAGAGCAGCGCCGCCGGCGACGGCAAGTGGACCGACGCCGACCAGGCCGCGCTCGTGGCCAAGCAGGAGTCGCGCGTCGTCACCGTCAACCCGCGCTACGGCCGGTTCGACCCCAAGACGGCGACGATCACCGCCGTCCGGCCGAGCTGGATCACCTCCACCGCCGCCCCGCAGTGACCCCCGGCCGGCTCGGGCTCCTCCTCACCTCGCCCCGGGTCGCCCCCGGCCTGCTCTCCCACGGCGCGTGGGATGCCGTCGCGCAGGCCGGTGTCCGCCTCGCGCGCTCGCTCGACGAACCGTTGGCCGAGGCCGTCGACGAGTCGGGCTTCTCCGTGGAGGAGGTCGGTGACGCCTCGCCACCCGAGCTGGCCCGCCGCCTCGTCGACCTCGCCGCGTCCGTGTCGGTCGTCTGGCTGGGGTCCTCGGACGGCGATCCCGGGCTCGCCGACGCCATCGCCTCGGAGGTGTCGCGGTTCGAGTCCCCGCCCGACGTCGAGGTCGTCGTCGGGTCGTGGGACGTCCAGGGAGGGAGGTTGCTCGACGTCGTCGCGACGATGGACCGGCTGCGCTCGCCGGACGGGTGCCCTTGGGACGCCGAGCAGACGCACGCCTCGCTCGCGCCGTACCTCGTCGAGGAGACGCACGAGGTGCTCCACGCCATCGAGGCCGGAGACCCGCGGCACCTGGCCGAGGAGCTCGGCGACGTGCTGCTCCAGGTCGTCTTCCACGCCCGCGTGGCCGAGGGCGCGGGGGAGGGCGCGTTCGACATCGACACGGTCGCCGGGCTGCTCGTCGAGAAGCTGGTCCGCCGCCACCCGCACGTCTTCTCCGACGGCGACGCCTCCACCCCGGCCGAGGTCGAGCAGGAGTGGGAGCGGATCAAGGCGCAGGAGAAGGCAGCCGGCGGCGGCTCGGCGTACGACGACGACCTCCTCCACGGCATCGCCCCCACGCTGCCGCCGCCCCTGGCCGCCGAGAAGGTGCTGGCCAGGGTGCGCCGCCGCTCGCTGATCCCGGATGCCGCGGCGCTGGCCGAGCTCGAGGCCGCCCGGTCCGCGCTCGCCGAGGCCGAGGAGCGGGTCCGCGCCGCCGTCGGGTCCGTCGCGCGTTCCGCCATCGCCGGTCCCTAGTTGCTTTGTAAGTGCAAGTGCGCTTAACATCTGCAATGTGAAGGTGACGACGAGGGAACGCGAGATCGTGGCGCTGCTGCGCGCCGAGCCCCTGCTCGACGCCACCGGCCTCGCGGAGCGGCTCGGCTCCACCCGCGCGGCCGTCTCGGTGCACCTGAGCAACCTCACCCGCAAGGGCCTGCTCCTCGGCCGCGGCTACATCGTGCGGGCCGAGGCCGACTCGGTCGTCGTCGTCGGGGGAGCGGTCCTCGACTCGAAGGTCCGCACCGCGGTCGCGCCGGTGCTCGGCACGAGCAACCCCGGCACCTCGTCCTCCACGGTCGGTGGGGTCGGCCGCAACATCGCCGAGAACCTCGCGCGGCTGGGCAGCCCCACCGTCCTCGTGGCCGCGGTCGGCGACGACCTCGCGGGGCGCACGGTGGTCGCGCGCACCGAGGCCGCGGGCGTCGAGTGCCGCCACGTGGTCACCTCGCCCCACCCCACGGGCACGTACGCCGCCGTCCTCGACGACGGGGGCGACCTCCTCGTCGCCGTCGCCGACATGCGCGCCACCGACGAGCTCACCGTCTCCGACCTCGAGGTCGTTCCCTCCCTGCTCGCCGGGGCCGAGGCGCTCGTCGTCGACGCCAACCTCGGCGCCACGGTCATCCGCTGGCTGCTGAGCGCCGCCGCCGAGGCCGGCATCCCCGGGGTGTTCGAGCCGGTGTCGGTCGCCAAGGCCACCGAGGCCGCGGGCGTCTTCGACGGCTCCGTGCCGGTCCACACCGTCACCCCGAACGTCGACGAGCTCGCGGCACTGGTGGGCGCGCCGGTGGCCGGCGACGTCGACGCCGTCGTGGCCGCGGCCGGCGTGCTCCACGACCGGGGCGTCGAGCACGTCTGGGTTCGCCGGGGCACCCGAGGCAGCCTCCTCTCCATCGCCCCCCGCCCGACGCAGGACGACCCCGCGCCGGCCCGCCGCGTCGTCCTCGTCGCCGCCCCCGAGGCGACGGTCGAGGACGTCACCGGTGCCGGTGACTCGATGACGGCCGGCTACGTCCACGCCCTCCTGTCCGGGGAGGACGTGGTGGAGGCCGCGCGCTTCGGCCAGGCCCTCGCCGCCCTCACCGTCGCCTCGCCCGAGACGGTCCGCCCGGACCTCACCGCCGCCCTCGTCGCGGCCCACCTGACCCCCGACAGCCCGTCCACCGAGGAGCTCCACCCATGACCGCCGCCGTCACCACCCCCCACCCGATGCTCGCCGTCGCCCCCCAGGTCCGCGAGGCCCTCGCCGCCGGCCGCCCCGTCGTCGCCCTGGAGTCGACGATCATCAGCCACGGGATGCCCTACCCCCAGAACGTCGCCATGGCCCGCGAGGTCGAGCAGATCGTCCGCGACGGCGGTGCGGTCCCCGCGACCATCGCCATCCTCGACGGCCGCCCCACCGTGGGCCTGTCCGACGAGCAGCTCGAGATGTTCGGCCAGGACACCGGCATCCGCAAGGTGAGCGTGCGCGACCTCGCGCACGTCGTCGCCACCGGCGTGCACGGCGCGACGACCGTCGCGAGCACGATGCGCATCGCCGCGCTCGCCGGCATCCGGCTGTTCGTCACCGGCGGGCTCGGTGGCGTGCACCAGGGCGCCGAGAGCTCGATGGACGTCTCCGCCGACCTCACCGAGCTCTCCCGCACCGAGGTCGCGGTCGTGTCCGCCGGCGTGAAGTCGATCCTCGACATCGGTCGCACCCTCGAGGTCCTCGAGACCCTCGAGGTGCCGGTGGTCGGCTACGGCACCGACGAGTTCCCGTCGTTCTTCTCCCGGTCCAGCGGGCTGGCCGTGCCGATGCGCGTCGACACCCCGGAGGAGGCGGCGCGGCTCATGCGCGCGTCGTTCGACCTCGGGGTCGGCACCGGCATCTCGATCGCCAACCCCGTTCCCGCGGAGGACGAGATGGCGCGCGACGACATCGACGGCGTCATCGCCAGGGCGCTCGCCGAGTGCGCGGAGCAGGGCGTGACCGGCAAGGACATCACCCCCTTCCTCCTCGGGCGGCTCGTCGAGCTGTCGGAGGGCCGGTCCCTGGAGACCAACCTCGCGCTGGTGCGCAACAACGCCCGCGTCGGGACCGCCATCGCCGTGGCCTTCGCGGCCCTCTGACGGCGGCAGGGCGAGGGGGAGGGACACCGGCCCAAGTCGCGGCCAAGGACGGCCCAAGCGGGTGCCGGGAGCGTGGACGCACCATCCACCTCCCGAAAGAGGCACCATCATGCGCACCACCTACCGCGTCCTCGCCGCCCTCGTCTGCGTCCTCGTCGCCTTCCAGGCCGCCTTCCACGTGTGGGCCATGTCGGGCATGGGCGTGTGGATCGACGACGGCGGGGTGCTCGACAAGGCCACCGGAGACGCCATCGGCGCGGGTGAGCAGCCCTGGCCCGAGCTGACCGGCATGATCCTGCACGGGATGTCGGGCATGTTCGTCATCCCCGTGGTGGCGTTGTCGCTCCTCGTCGTCGCGCTCGTCGCCCGCTTCCCAGGGGCGGTGCCGCGGGCCGTGCTCGTGCTGGGGCTCGTCGTCGCCCAGGTGACCCTCGGCCTGCTCGGCCACTCGATGCCGTGGCTCGGCTTCCTCCACGGCATCAACGCCCTCATGCTGTTCACCGCGGCCTTCACCGCGCAGCGCCACGCCGCCCGCGGGACGGCCGCCGCCGCGCCCGTCCGCGAGGTCGTCGGTGCGCACCGCTAGGCGCCTGGCCGGACCGGTCGCCGCCGTCGTCCTCGTGGCAGCGGTGGCGACCTGGTGGGGGTCGAGCCTGCTCCCCGGAAGCTACGCCGTCACCTCGATGGGCGTGGCCGACCCGGGCCGACCCGAGGCCGATGCGGCCGTCCTCGCCCGGCTGCGCGCCGCCGAGCACGGCACCAGGGGCCACGGCGCCCACGCCGGGGCGGCCGCCACCGTCCCCGTCGACCGGCTGCGCACCGACCGGGCGGCCACCCCCGACGTGCGGGTCGACCTCGCGGCGGGCGAGGGGCGGGTCGTGCTCGCCGACGGGCGCGAGGTCCGGGGCTACACGGTGAACGGCACCTCGCCCGGTCCGACCGTCGAGGCCGAGGCGGGCCAGCTCGTCGAGGTGGTGCTGCGCAACGTCGACGTCGAGGGCGGTGTCACCCTGCACTGGCACGGGATGGACGTCCCGAACGCCGAGGACGGTGTCGCCGGGGTCACCCAGGACGCGGTCCGGCCCGGGGGCACCCACACCTACCGCTGGCGCATGCCGACCGGCGGCACGTACTGGTACCACTCGCACCAGGTCTCGCACGACCAGGTCGTCGGCGGCCTCCTCGGCGCCGTGGTGGTCCGCCAGGCGGTGCCGACGACCGACGTCGACACCGTCGCCCTCGTGCACACCTATGCCGGCCGGCGCACCATCGGTGGCCGCTCCGGCGACACCCGCCTCGACCTCGCGCCCGGCCGCACCGCGCGCATCCGGCTCGTCAACACCGACAACGGGGCCACCACGGCGTGGGTCGACGGCGGTCGGTACCGCGTGCTGGCCGTCGACGGCACCGACCTGAACGGCCCCACGCCGGTGGAGGGTCGCGGCGTCGAGGTGGCCGCCGGGGGACGGGTCGACCTCGAGGTCACCGCGCCCGCCGACGGCTCGGCCCTGCGGGTGTCCCTCCCGGGGGCCGGCGTCGTCGTCGGCCCCGTCGGGTCGGCCGCTCCCGCCCCGACCCGGCCGCCCGTCGATCGGGTCGACCTGCTCCGGTACGGCTCGCCCGAAGCGCTCGGCGCGCTCGGTGGCGCCCCGGACCGGGTGTTCGAGTATGCGATCGGGCGGCGGTTCGGCATCGTCGACGGCCGCCCCGGTGGCCAGTGGACGGTCAACGGCAGGCTCTTCCCGGACGTGCCGATGTTCATGGTCACGACCGGCGACGTGGTCCGCATGCGCATCTCCAACAACAGCGGCGAGGTGCACCCGATGCACCTGCACGGCCACCACGTCGTCGTCCTCTCCCGCGACGGCGTCGCGTCGACCGGCAGCCCGTGGGTCGTCGACTCCCTCACGGTCGAGGACGGGCACCGGTACGAGGTCGCCTTCGTCGCCGACAACCCCGGCATCTGGACCGACCACTGCCACAACCTGCCCCACGCCGCGGAGGGGCTCATGGCCCACCTGATGTACGAGGGGGTGACGACGCCGTACCGCCTCGGCCGCGACACGGCGAACCACCCGGACTGACGGCGCCCGACCCCTGTCTGACCTGCGTCGTCGCTGGCTAGGGTGGGCCCTCGTGAGGGTCCGCGTCCTGGGGAGCACCGTCGTCGACGGCCCGGGCGGCCCCGTGCCCCTCGCGGCGCGCAAGCCGCGCAGCATCCTCGCGGCGCTCGCGCTGGCGCCACGCTCGACGACGAGCGCCGATCGCCTGGTCGACCTCGTCTGGGGCGACGAGCCCCCGGCCGGGGCGCACGGCACGCTGCACGCCTACATCTCCGGGCTGCGCCGCGTCCTCGAACCCGACCTCGCGCCGCGGGCCAGACCCACCGTCCTCGTCACCACCGACGACGGTTACCGCCTCGAGGTCGACCCGTCCGACGTCGACGCCGTCGCCTTCACCCGCGAGGTCCGGGCCCGGCACTCGGCGCTCGCCCCGCTGTGGTCGCAGCTGACCACCGGTCCCGGGGCGTCGTGGCCCACGCGGGCGGAGGTGGCGGCGCACGTCGAGGCGCTGGAGGAGTCCCTGCGCACCTGGTCCGGAACCGCCTACGCCGACCTCGGCGACCACCCGGCAGTCCTCGCCGACCGGGCGGCCCTCGACGAGCTGCGCGCCACGGCCGAGGAGGACACGGCGCTCGGGCTGCTGGCGGTGGGTGAGCACGCGGCGGTGCTCGCCGCGACCGAGCAGGCGGCCGGGCGCCACCCGCTGCGCGAGCGGACCCGCTCCCTCCAGGCCCTCGCCCTCGTGCGCACCGGCCGCCAGGTCGAGGCGCTGGAGGTCCTGCGCGGCTACCGCGAGCTGCTCGCCGACGAGCTCGGCCTCGACCCCGGACCGGAGGTCCGCGCCCTCGAGGAGGCGGTGCTCCGGCAGGACCCCGCGCTCTCGCACTGGCTCCGGCCCGACGCCCCACCTGCTCCGGTGACGACACCCCCGACCGGCACCGTCGTGGATGCCGCCGCCTCCACGCCGTCGGTGCCCTCGGGCAGCTGGGGGACGGTCGGGCGCGACGCCGAGCACGCCCTCGTCGCCGACGTCCTCGCGTCGACGGCGGCCGGGGCTCCCGGCGCGGTCCTCGTCGTCGGCGACCCCGGCAGCGGCAAGACGCGCCTCGTCGACGACGCGCTCGCCACCGCCGGCGACCTCGGCTTCACGACGGCGGTCGGGCGCTGCTCGCAGGACGACGGCGCCCCGCCGCTCTGGCCGTGGTTCGCCCTCCTCGACGGCCTGGGCCTCGACCGCCCCGCCGAGCTCGACCGCGAGCCCGAGGACGGCGGCGACGCGGCGGGGGCCGAACGGGCGTTCAGCGTGCAGGACGCCCTCGCCCGGGCCGTGCGTCGCCGGGCCGAGGACGACCCCGTCCTCCTCGTCGTCGAGGACCTCCACTGGGCCGACACCCGCACCCTGCGCGCGCTCGTCCACCTCGTCACCACCCTCGGGCCCCGCGACCGGGTGGCCGTCGTCGCGACGAGGAGGGCCCGGCCGCAGCCCACCGGCGCGCTGGCCGACCTCGGCGTGGCCCTCGCCCGGCACGGGGCCCGCACGGTCGAGCTCTCCGGCCTCGCCGTCGAGGACGCCCGCACCCTCGTCGCGGCCGTCACCGGGTCCGGGGCGGCCGCGGCCCGGGTCGACCAGTGGTGCGAGAGCACCGGCGGCAACCCGTTCTTCCTCGTCGAGCTGGCCCGGCTCGCGGCCTCCACGGCCGGGTGGCGCGGTGAGGTGCCGGAGTCGGTGCAGACCGTGCTCGCCCGCCGGCTCGACGACCTCCCCGACCCCACCCGCGAGGCCCTCCTCGTCTCGGCGGCGCTGGGGCGCGAGCACTCCCCGCTGCTGCTCGCCCACGTCGGCGGGTGGTCACCCGACGAGGTCGCCGACCGCCTCGAGGCGGCGCAGGAGCAGGGCATCGTCCACCAGCGCGACGACGGCCGGCTCGTGTTCGAGCACGCCCTGACCCGCGACGCCGTCCTCGCCGCCGCGTCCCCGGCCCGGGTCTCCCGGGCCCACGCCCGCATCGCCCACGCCCTGGAGTCCCTGCCCCGGGGGGCCGTGGCCCCGGCCGAGCGCGCCTTCGACCTCGCGCACCACTGGCTGGCCGCCGGTCCCGTGCACGCGCCCCAGGCGTGGCGTGCCGCTGCCACCGCGGCCGCCGAGGCGCGGCGCGACTTCGCCAACGTCGAGGCCACCGACCTCTACCGGGCCGCCCTCGACGCCCACGCCCTCGACCCCGCCGGTACCCGCGAGGAGCGCTACGACCTGCTCCTGTCCTTCACCGAGGCCGCGGCGTGGGCGGCGCAGTGGCGCCCGGTCGTCGACGCCGTCATCGAGGCCGTGGCCCTGGCCCGGGCCGACGAGGACCCCGAGCGGATGGCGCGCGCCGCCACCTCCCTGACCCGGTACTCCGCCTGGCTGCCCCAGGAGCACGACGAGGTGCACGAGGACCTCGTGGACGACCTCCGCTGGGCGCTGCGCGGGCTGGACCACCACGACTCGACGACGCGGTGCATCCTCATGCTCGCCCTCGCGGTCCAGCTGTACTACCGCCGCGGTTCCGAACCGGAGGTCGAGGCCCTCGTCGACGAGGGCCTCGCCGCGGCCCGGCGGCTGGGCGACCCCGGGTTGCGCGCGTGGGCGGCGCGCACCGGGTGGCTGGCCCTGTGGCGGGTCGAGCACCTCGACCGGCGCCGCGCCCTCGCCCACGAGGAGCTCGGAGCCGCGCGCGACTCCGGCGACGAGGCCGCCCTCGCCCTCGCCCACGTCGCCCTCGCCGGGACCGCCCTCGAGGACGGCGACCGCGAGACCTGGCTCGAGCACTCCGCCGCGGCCGACGACATCGCCCGCCGACGCCGGCTCACCTACGTCGAGTTCGTCCTCCACTTCGTCCGCCTGAGCCTCACGGTGCTCGAGGGCGACGACGAGGGGGCCGCCGCCCACACGGAGGCGATGCGGACCCTGGGCGAGCAGAGCCTCACCCCGGCGAAGGAGTGGACCGAGTTCGGGATCAGCTACCTGCTCGCCCTCTGGGACCCCGTGGCCCGCGCGGCCGTCCTGCCGCAGATGCTGCACTACTTCGCCCAGACGCCCGACGACTTCGTGCGCTCCCCGGTCATCCAGCTGCTGGCTCTCGACGGGGAGGTCGACCGCCTCCGGGTCGAGCTCGACCGCGCGCCCCTCGTCCCCATGGTCGACAACTGGTACGTCGTGTCCGAGGCCGCCGGGCGCGTCGAGGCCGCCGCCCTCGTCGGCGACACCGACCTCGCCCGGACCGCCGTGACGGTGCTCCAACGGGCCGAGGGGCGGTTCGTCGTGTCCGGCATCTCGACCGTCTACGGACCGGTCGACGGCTACCTCGCCCTCGGTCACGCCCTCCTCGGTGACGTCGGGCGGGCCACCGCGCTCGCCGACGCCGCCGAGCGGCTGGCCACGGTCTGGGCGGAGACGACGTACCTGGCCTGGCTCGCGGAGCGCCGGCGGCGACACGCGTTCTGAGCCACGCACCCCCTCAGAGGACGCCGCCGTCCCCGTGGTGGAACGCAGCGGCCTCGGACCGCTCGAAGCGCCGACGCATCAGCGCGTGGAGGACGCGGTACGGCGTCCCCGCCAGGGCGAACATCGCCTCCCGTGCCTCGGCCGGCAGGCCGTGCATCGCCCAGCCGATGACGAAGCCGATGTCGCGGGCCGGGTACGACTTCCCGATCGCCTTCTCCACGGCCGTGAAGGTGTCGGTCGGCATGACTCGCTGGACCATCGGGAGGACGACCGTCTCCTCGTGGCGCAGATGCTCACCGAGGACCTCGCGCAGCCCGGCGAGCCGGATCTCGAGGGCGTGCCGGTGCTCCTCGCACGGGTGCTCGACGACGGCGGCGAGCGCCGCGCGGGACGCGGTGAGGAGAGGGTCGATGTCGGCGTGCTCCTCGGACATCGCCCGGACCTCCTCGAGGTCGGCGTCGGTGCCACGCGCCTCGACGGCGGTGAGCAGAGCAGGCCAGTAGTGCGTGTCCTCGGCCGTGTGGTGGTGGTGGAGCACCGAGGCGAAGCGGTCCCAGCGGTGCAGCAGCGCCGACCAGGTCGCGGTGTCACCGAGCGGGGTCGCGCGTGCCGACGACGCGAACGCGGCGAGGTCGCGGCGGAAGGCGTGGTGCATGACGTACATGCCGGTGTGGTCGTTCGGGCCCTCGGCCACGTGGGTCTGGCCGGGGAGCTCGAGCTGGGGACGGGCGGGGTGGGTCGTGCTGGTCACGGGTGCCTCCGGTGTGCGGTGGTCGGTCTCGGCCCGGTGCGGCCGCTCACGTCACACCGTGCGGGTGCGCGCTTGGGGCCGGCTTGGGTCGCGATGCCCAAGGCCGGCGCAAGCCCGACGCGTGAGAGTCCTCGACGACACACCCCGCCGAGCCGAAGGAGCCGTCCGTGTCCACTCCCCGCCCCCACCCCCTCGAGGGCGACGCCGCCCCGACCGTCCTCGTCCTCGGGTCCACCGGACTCATGGGCCGCGAGGTCGTCCGCGCCCTGCGGGCCCGCGGTGTCGAGCCACGCGTCCTCGTCCGCGACCCGGCCCGGCTCGCGTCCGCCGACGGCCTCGACGTCCGCGTCGGCGACCTGCGCGACCGGGACTCCCTGGCCGCAGCCGTCGCCGGCGTCGACGTCGTCTTCCACATCTCCCCGCACGAGGCCGACGAGGTCGAGCTGACCCGCACGGTCATCGACGTCTGCGAGGAGGAGGGTGCTCGCCTGGTGTTCTCCGGCATCCACATCTTCGGGCGCACCGCCCTCGCCGGCTGGGCGATGCGGCTGTTGTACGGACGCCTGCTCCCGCGGTACCGCGGGAAGATCGCCATCGGACGGATGGTCGAGCGCTCGGCCACCGACGCCGTCATCCTCACCCCGGGCAACTTCATGCAGAACGACGAGGTCCTCCTCGACGTCATCCGCGGCGGGGAGTTCGTGCACCCGACGCACCCGAAGGGGCTCAACCGCGTCGACCTGCGCGACGTCGGTGAGGCGGCGGCGCGCGTGCTGCTCGACCCGGCCTTCCCGTCGGGCTCCTACTCCCTCGTCGGGCCGCGCTCGCTGACCGGGCCGGAGTGCGCGCAGGTGTGGGCCGATGCGCTGGGGCACCCGGTGCGGTACGTCGGGGACGACGACGCCGCCCTGGAGGCCGCCCTCACGCGGCACCTGTCCGGTCACCGCCGTGACGACTGGATCTCGTCCTTCAAGAAGCTGCGCGGCTTCGCCGTCACCGCCTCGGCCGCCGAGCTCGCCGACACCGAGATGCTGCTGGGTCGTCCCCCGACCGACTTCGTCGACTTCGTGGCCCGCGTCGTCGCGGAGCACGCGGCGGACGTCGTCCGGCCGGTCTGAGGACGGGCGGTCCGGGGGGTGGGTCGGTCGGGAGGATGCCGCGCGCCGGGGACTACCCTCGGAGGCGATCCCTTTCCGCCCCACCCCCAGGAGTACGGCGTGGCCACCATCGAGGCAGTAGGCGCGCGCGAGATCCTCGACTCGCGCGGCAACCCCACCGTCGAGGTCGAGGTCGCCCTCGACGACGGCACCCTGGCCCGGGCGGCCGTCCCCAGCGGCGCCTCCACCGGCGCCTTCGAGGCCGTGGAGCGCCGTGACGGCGACAAGAACCGCTACCTCGGCAAGGGCGTGCAGAAGGCCGTCGACGCCGTCATCGAGGAGCTCGGGCCCAAGCTGCTCGGCTTCGAGGCCAGCGAGCAGCGGCTCGTCGACGCCGAGATGCTCGCCGTCGACGGCAGCGCCAACAAGGAGAAGATCGGCGCCAACGCCATCCTCGGCGTCTCGCTCGCCGTGGCCCGTGCGGCCGCCGACTCCGCCGACCTCCCCCTGTTCCGCTACGTCGGTGGCCCCAACGCGCACGTCCTGCCCGTGCCGATGATGAACATCCTCAACGGGGGGTCGCACGCCGACTCCAACGTCGACATCCAGGAGTTCATGATCGCGCCGATCGGCGCCGACACCTTCCGCGAGGCGCTGCGCTGGGGGACCGAGGTCTACCACGCGCTCAAGGGCGTGCTGAAGGAGAAGGGCCTGGCCACCGGTCTCGGCGACGAGGGCGGCTTCGCCCCCAACCTGCCGAGCAACCGCGCCGCGCTGGACCTCATCCTCGAGGCCATCGACAAGGCCGGGTACACCGCAGGCGAGCAGATCGCCCTGGCCCTCGACGTCGCGGCGTCGGAGTTCCACGAGGACGGCACCTACACCTTCGAGGGCGGGTCCAAGACCTCCGCCGAGATGATCGACTACTACGCCGACCTCGTCGCCTCCTACCCGCTCGTCTCCATCGAGGACCCGCTCGACGAGTCCGACTGGGACGGCTGGAAGGCGATGACCGACCGCCTCGGCACGCAGGTGCAGCTCGTCGGCGACGACCTCTTCGTCACCAACCCCGAGCGCCTGGCCCGCGGCATCGAGACCGGCACCGCGAACGCGCTCCTGGTGAAGGTCAACCAGATCGGCTCGCTCACCGAGACCCTCGACGCCGTCGAGCTCGCGCAGCGCAACGGCTACCGCTGCATGATGAGCCACCGCTCGGGCGAGACCGAGGACACGACGATCGCCGACCTCGCCGTCGCCACGAACTGCGGCCAGATCAAGACCGGCGCCCCGGCGCGGTCCGAGCGCGTCGCCAAGTACAACCAGCTCCTGCGCATCGAGGAGGAGCTCGACGACGCCGCGGTCTACGCCGGCGCCGGCGCGTTCCCGCGCTTCACCAACCGCCAGCAGGGCTGAGCGAGAGGCTGATCCGACCGATGGCCACCACCGGGCGTTCGCGCGGACCGGCGTCGCGACCCCCGCGGCGACCGTCCGCCGGCCGCGCGCGCCCGGCGGCCAAGGTCGCGTCGGCCACCCCCAAGGTGGCCGGCGCCGCCCGCAGCGGATGGCGCGGCCGGCTCACCTCGGCGGCCACCGACCGGCGAACCCGGCGCGGGGTCGTCCTGCTGTCCATCGTCGCGTTCCTCATGGTGCTGCTCGGGTCCACCGTGGCGGCCTACGTGGGCCAGCGGCAGGACATCGCCGCGCTGCGCGAGCGGGTGGCCACCCAGGAGGCCGACGTCTCGGCCCTGGAGGCCGAGCGCGAGCGCTGGCGCGACCCGGCCTACGTCGAGCAGCAGGCCCGCCAGCGGCTGAAGTTCGTCAAGCCGGGCGAGCGGTCGTACACGGTCCTCGACGCCGCCCCCTCCGCCGGTACGGCCGACCCCGTGGCCGTCCTCGCGAACGACACCGCCCCCACCCTGCCCTGGTACCAGGCGGTGTGGGAGTCCACGCGCACCGCCGACGCCCCGGGCGCCCGCCGGTGAGCGGACGTCCCGACCTGCCGCCCGTCGCGCAGGCCGACCTCGACGCCGTCACCCGCCAGCTCGGGCGACCGGTGCGCGGGGTCGCCGAGGTCGGGCACCGGTGTCCCTGTGGGGAACCCGACGTCGTGCGCACCGAACCGCGTCTCCCCGACGGGACCCCGTTCCCCACGTCCTTCTACGCCACGTGCCCGCGCCTCACCGGTGCGCTCTCGACGCTCGAGAGCCAGGGCGTCATGCGCGAGATGAGCGAGCGGCTCGAGGAGGACGACGACCTCGCGGCCTCCTACCGGGCCGCGCACGACGACTACCTGCGCCGCCGCGGTGAGCTCGGGGCCGTGCCCGAGGTCGAGGGGATCTCGGCCGGCGGAATGCCGACGCGCGTGAAGTGCCTGCACGTCCTCGCCGCGCACTCGCTCGGTGCCGGGCCGGGGGTCAACCCGCTCGGTGACGAGGCGCTGGCGATGCTCGAGCCGTGGTGGGAGAACCACCCGTGCTCGGCGGACGCGCCCCCGGCCGTCCCGGAGGGCGACGCGTGAGCCACCCCCGGGTGGCGGCGGTCGACTGCGGCACCAACAGCATCCGCCTGCTCGTGGCCGACGTCGACGACGACGGCCGGCTCGTCGACGTCGTGCGGCGCACCGAGGTGGTCCGGCTCGGGCAGGGCATCGACCGCACCGGTGTCATCGCCTCCGACGCGATGGAGCGCACCCTCGCCATGAGCCGCGAGTACGCGGACGTGTGCCGGCGCACCGGCGCCGAGCGGGTCCGGTTCGTCGCCACCTCGGCGTCGCGCGACGCCCGCAACGCGGGGGAGTTCGTCGAGGGGGTGCGGGCGGCGTTCGGCGACCTCGACGTCTCCCCGGAGGTCGTCGTCGGCGACACCGAGGCGCGGCTGTCGTTCACCGGCGCGACGGGCGACCTGCGGGCCCTCGGACTGCCCGGCCCCTATCTCGTCGTCGACCTCGGCGGCGGCTCCACCGAGCTGGTCCGCGGCACCACCGACGTCGAGGCCGGGCGCTCGGTCGACGTCGGCTGCGTCCGGATGACCGAGCGGCACCTGCGCTCCGACCCTCCGACGGGAGCCGAGGTCGAGGGGGCGCGCGCTGACGTCCGCGCCGCGCTCGACGAGGTCGAGGCGGTCGTGCCGCTCGACGGGGTCCGGGTCGTCGTGGGGCTGGCCGGCTCCATCACCACGGTCACGGCCCGCGCCCTCGACCTCCCGCGCTACGACCCCGAGCGCATCCACCTGGCGCGGGTGCCGGCGGCCGAGCACCTCGCCGCCTGCCACGAGCTGCTCTCGATGTCGCGCGACGACCGGGCCGCGCTGCCGTACATGCACCCGGGGCGCGTCGACGTCATCGGGGCCGGGGCGCTGGTCTGGGCCGAGGTGCTGGGGCGCGTCCTCGACCGTTCGCCGCAGGCCGAGGTCGTCACGAGCGAGCACGACATCCTCGACGGCATCGCCCTCTCCCTCCTCTGACGCGCCCGGGTCCTTCCGCGTTGAGTGCGGAAACGGCTGCCCTGGCGGCCACTTCCGCACTCACGGCCGCCGGGATCCGGTCGCGCGTGCTCAGGTGGCTGCCCTGACGGCCACCTCGGCACACGCCGCGACATCACCCGCGAGGGGGAAGCGACACGCGGGCGGTGGTGTGGTTGCTGCGGTAATACGGACTGCGCGGTAGTGTGCGGTCCACAACAACGGACAGCGTGGTGGGAAGAAGGTGGGGCCGGTGGACGGCACACAGCTGGTCAAGGGGGTGCTCGACCTCGCGGTGCTCGCGGTCGTCGCCCGGGAGGACGGGTACGGCTACGACGTCGTGCGACGGCTCCGGGCGGCGGGGCTGGAGGAGGTGGGCGACGCCTCGGTCTACGGGACGCTGCGGCGCCTGTACTCCGCCGGCGCGCTCACCTCGTACGTCGTGCCGTCCGACGAGGGGCCGCACCGCAAGTACTACGGCATCAACGCCCAGGGCCGCACGGTCCTGGAGACGCAGGGCAAGACGTGGGCGGCCTTCGCCCAGACGATGGACGGTCTGCTGGACCAGGCGGGAGTGCGGTCATGAACGACACCACGGTCATCGGCGGCGCGGGCACGGCCGACGACGTCACCGACTACGTCGGCGCCGTGCGCGCCTGGCTCTCCGACCTGCCCCCGGAGGAGGTCGACGACCTCACCGCGGGGATGGAGGCCGACCTCGCCGAGCGGGCCGCCGAGTCGGGCGACCGCCTCGGTGACCTCCTCGGCCAGCCCGAGGCCTACGCCGCCGAGCTGCGCAGCGCGGCCGGGCTCCCACCGCGGTCCGCCGTCGCCGCCGGGGGTGGCTCGCGCCCGGGCGCCTTCGCCGAGGCCGCTGCCGCCTTCCGTGCCAACGGTGACCGCGCCATGGTGCGCTGGCCCTGGCTGCGTGACCTCCGCCCGGTCTGGTGGGTGGCCCGTGGTGTCGCGATCGGTGGCACGGCTGCCGCGGTGACGGGCTCCGGTCGCCTCCTGCTACCCACGATCGGCGCCGCCCTGTCCTTCTGGCTCGGCCGGACCCTCGCCGCCCGCGAGGCCGGCCGTGGATCTGGCGCCTGGCTCCCGCTCGTCAACGTCGTGGCCGCCTTCGCCCTGCTCCCCGTGGCGGTGTGGCTGCTGGCTCTCAACACCGTGTACGTCGACGACGGGGTCCCGGTCTCGGACACCGGGGTGTGGGTCAGCGGTGGGATGGCGAGCAACCTCTACGTCTACGACGCCGCCGGCAACCGGGTCGACGGCGCGCGGGTGTTCGACTCCTCGGGGCGCCCCCTCTCCCTCGACCCCACGGTGGTCTCCCTCCCTGACGGCGAGGACACCAACGGGCAGGTGTGGCCGCCCGACCCCGCAACCCTGTCGGTCTTCCCCCTGCGAACGGGGGACCGTGACCCCTGGTCCGGACAGGACCAGCCGTGGGCGCCGCCGAGCGCCATCCCGCCGCTGCTCCTCCAGCCCTCGGCGCAGCCGGTGCCCTCGGCGTCGGCCTCCCCGGAGCCGAGCGCGTCCTCGAGCGTCGAGCCCACCCCGAGCCCGAGCGGGAGCGTGGCGCCGACCCCCACTCCCACGCCCACCCCCTAGGCGACGCCCCGCGGTGCCCGCTACGGGGCAGTCAGGGTCGTGATCGCGACCCTTACTGCGCGGTAGCGCGACCCGAGGGTGCTGCTGGAGGCGTTGCGGAGGGGGCGGACGGGGGTGGGGCCACGGGATACCGTGGCCCCGCCCCCGTGGCCCAACTGGCAGAGGCAGGCGCCTTAAAAGCGCCACAGGTGCGGGTTCGAATCCCGTCGGGGGCGCCACCCCCACCCGGTCGAGGCGACACCGGACCGTCCAGGGGTCGTGTTCCACCTCGACGGATGACGCAGTGCCTGGTTCGAGGTGATGTCCGACCCTGAGGTGGTGGTGTTTCACCTCGACCCGGGCTGAGGCCCGCTGAGGCCGAACCGGTGAGGCCGCGCGGCCGAACGGCCGGGCCACGGCCTGTTCCGCCGCGGATCGGCGCGCCCCGTGGCTATCCTGCGAACGGCAGGGGTGCCGACCGTCGACGGGGATCACACGTGAGCAGGACCGAGGGCGCCTACGAGGGCTGGTCGCGCCGTCCGCGGACGGGGGCGGCCTCGCTCGACCACCGCCTCGGCATCGCGGTCTACGTCGCCGAGCCCGGCCCGGTCGGCGAGTGGCTGCACGTCAGCCCCGCGATCGAGGAGATCCTCGGCGTCCCCCCGGCCGCGCTCATCGAGGACCGTGACCTCTGGCTCACCCTGATCCACCCCGAGGACCGCGACGACCTCATGGGCACCGAGGTCGAGCTCGAGCTCGACACCCGGGTCCGCCAGCAGTACCGCGTCCTGCGTCCCGACGGCCGGGTCGTCTGGCTCCTCGACGACGCGGTCTTCGCCCGCTCGGGCGACGGCCAGGCGGTCATGGACGGCTACCTCGTCGACGTCACCCACCAGCGCCGGGCCGAGCGGATGCTCGCGGCCCAGGCGATGATCGTCGAGCGCCTCGCCGGCGCGGGCTCCCTCGGCGAGGTCGTCGCCGACCTGCCCACGGCCGCCATCGCCGCCACCTCCGCCGTCGCCTGCACGCTGGAGGTCGACGGCCTCCCGCCGCGCGTCGCCCTGCGCTCCGACGTCGATGCCGTCCCCTCGCACGGGAGGTCCTCCGACGCCGAGATCCACACCGACGACGGCACCCGCGGAGGACGCGTCGTCCTCACCTACCCGCCGGGCGTCGACCCGCCCGCCGACGAGCTCGACGTCCCGGCCTGGGCGGCGGGCCTGGTCGCCCTCGCCCTGACCCGCATCGCCGAGCGCGAGCGGGCGGTCACCTCCTTCGCCCTGCTCACCGCCACCCTCGAGTCCACGGTCGACGGCATCCTCGTCGTCGACCGCGAGGGCCGGATCGCCGGCCACAACGCCCGCTTCGTCTCGATGTGGGGGCTCGACCCGGCGCTGCTGGCCGCGGGGGACGACGCGAAGGTCATCGCCTCCGTCCTCGGGCAGCTCCGCGAGCCGGACTCCTTCCTCGACTCCGTGCGCGCCCTCTACGACAGCCCCGAGGAGACGAGCTTCGACGAGCTGCTCTTCGTCGACGGGCGGGTCTTCGAGCGCTACTCCCAGCCGCAGTGGGTCGACGGCGAGGCCGTGGGGCGGGTGTGGAGCTTCCGCGACGTCACCGAGAACCGCCGCCTGCAGGACGAGGTGCGCGAGCGCGAGGCCAACCTCGACCGCATGGTCGACCAGGTGAGCGACTACTCCATCGTCAACCTCGACCCCGAGGGCCGGGTCGTCACCTGGAACCGGGGCGCCGCGCGCATCAAGCACTACACCGAGGCCGAGATCATCGGCCAGGACCTCGCCGTGTTCTTCCCCGAGAGCGAGGACGAGCGCGAGTCCGGCCGTGCGGCAGGGCTGCTCAAGCGCGCCGTCGACGAGGGCCGCGCGCGCGACGACGGCTGGTGCCTGCGCCGCGACGGCGACCAGTTCTGGGCGACCACCGTGCTCACCGCGCTCCTCGACGACGACGGCGTGCTGCGCGGTTTCGGCCTCGTCATGCAGGACACCACCGAGCGGCACGCGGCCCAGCAGGCGCTCGAGCGCCGCGCCCGCACCCTCGCCGTCCTCGGCACCATCGCCACGGTCGCGAACTCCGCCACCTCCATCGGCGACGCCCTCGATGCCGCCCTGGTCGCCGTGTGCGACCACGGTCGTTGGGAGGTCGCGCACGTCTACCTCGTCGACGACGTCACGGGCGAGCTGCGCCACCACGTCTGGCACGTCGGGGTGGAGGTCGACCGGAGCACCTTCTCCGAGCTGATCGCCGAGACCGGGGCCGTCGCAGCCGACGACCTCGCCATGCCGGCCCACGTCCTCACCGCGCGGCGCACCGTCTGGGTCCAGGACCTGCCCGAGCCCACGACCCCCCTCGAGGAGACCGCCCGCCGGGCCGGGGTCGTCTCGGTGAGCGGCGTACCGGTGCTCGTCGGGTCGGAGCCCGCCGGGGTGCTGGAGTTCTACAGCACCGTGCGCCACCCCTACGACAACGACGCTGAGCTCGTCATGCGCCACCTGGGCGCGCAGCTGGCCCGCGTCGTCGAGCGTGAGCGGGCCGAGCGCCACTCCGCCGCCCTGGCCCGGGAGGTCTCGCGGCTCTCCGGTGACGTCGAGGGGACCCTGAACTACCCCGAGATCTGAGGACGTGCGCCGCCTCGCGCGGGCCGCGCCCGCCGACGCGTGTCCACAGAGAACACACAGCGGGAACACCGGAGCCCACCTGCACGTCTAGTCTGTTGACACGTGCGGTGGACCCACCGCCCCAGAACCACACGGAGGAACAGTGGCCACCAACCCGGCCTTCAACCGCCTCGAGAAGGACGCCCAGGGCGGCTACGCGGGATTCCGCTCCGGCCAGGCCGCCCCGGCGGTGCCGGCGCAGGACGCGATGTCCGCGCAGCAGCTCCAGGACCTGTACAACCGCGACTCCGCCACCCCGGTGCAGACCGACCGCGTGACCATGGACGACGTCGTGATGAAGACCCTCGGGCTCTTCGCGATCGTCCTCGTCCTCGGCGCCGTCGGCTGGGGCGTCGCCACCGCCAACCCGGGCCTGGGCTTCATGCTCCTGCTCGCCGGCATGGTCGGCACCCTGGTGCTCGGCCTCGTCATCGCCTTCAAGAAGACCCTCAGCGTGCCGCTCATCATCGGCTACGCCGTGGTCGAGGGCCTGTTCGTCGGGGCGGTCAGCCAGGTGTTCGAGCGCCTGTACCCCGGCGTCGTCGCCACCGCGGTGCTCGCCACCGGCTCCACCTTCGCCGGCATGTTCCTCGCCTACCGCTTCGGCCTGATCAAGGTCACCGCCAAGTTCCGCCGGATCATGACGATGATGATCTTCGGCTACGCGATCTTCGCGATCATCAACGTCATCTTCGCCTTCGCCACCGGCACCCGGTTCGGCATCGGCGGCAGCGGGATGCTCGGCATCGGCATCTCCCTCTTCGCCGTCGGCCTGGCGTCGTTCTCCCTGGCGCTCGACTTCGACTCCATCGAGTACGCGATCCGCTCGGGGGCACCGCAGAAGTACTCGTGGCTCCTCGCGCACGGCCTCATCGTCACCCTCGTGTGGCTCTACATCGAGTTCCTGCGCCTCTTCGCCCGCCTGCGCGATTGACCTCGCCCGACCGCACCGACCCCGCCGGGACAGGCTCGCCTGCCCCGGCGGTGTCGTCTGCCCCGCCGGTCGACGTCGTCCCGGAGGACGCGCGCCGCGAGCTCGAGCGTGTCCGGACCCGCTGGTCGCAGCTCTCGCTCGACCGCGCCGAGGCCGCGCTGCCGCTCGTGCAGGCGGTCGTCGAGGCCGTGGCGGCGCGCACCTCCGACCGCGAGGTGCCCGAGGTCGGAGCGCCCGTGGTCATCGACCAGCTCGCGGTCGTCGTGTGGGACGCCTGCGCCGCCGGCCGGGGTGAGGGGCTCGCCGACGCACTCGCCCAGCTCCGCCGAGACCTCCCCTAGACCCCCGCCCCGCGCGGGGAGTGGTGGGGTCGGTCAGGTGAGGCGCTCGACGATGATCGCCATGCCCTGGCCACCGCCGACGCACATCGTCTCCAGGCCGTAGCGCCCGTCGCGGGCGTCGAGGCCGTTGAGCAGCGTGGTCATGATCCGCGTGCCGGTGGAGCCGAAGGGGTGGCCCAGCGCGATGGCGCCGCCGTGCACGTTGAGCTTCTCCGGGTCCATCCCGAGGTCGTCGGCGCTCGGCAGGACCTGCGCGGCGAAGGCCTCGTTGATCTCGTAGAGGTCGATGTCGTCGATGCCCAGCCCGGCGCGCGACAGCGCCTGCCGCGAGGCCTCGACCGGCCCGAGCCCCATGACCTCCGGCGACAGCCCCGACACCCCCGTCGACACGATGCGCGCCAGCGGCGTGAGGCCGAGCGCCTCGGCCCGTGCGTCGCTCATCACGACGACAGCGGAGGCGCCGTCGTTGAGGGGGCAGCAGTTGCCCGCCGTGACCGTGCCGTCGGCGCGGAAGACGGGGGTGAGGCCCTCCACGGCCTCGAGGGTGACCCCGGCGCGCGGGCCGTCGTCCGTCGACACCACGGTGCCGTCGCCGAGGGTGACCGGCAGGATCTCGCGGGCGAAGAACCCGTCGGCGATGGCCTTCTCGGCGCGGTTCTGGCTCAGCACGCCCCACTCGTCCTGGCGGCGCCGCGAGACGCCCCGCGAGGTGGCGACGTTCTCGGCGGTCTGCCCCATCGAGAGGTAGACGTCGGGCAGGAGGCCGCGCTCGCGCGGGTCGGTCCACGTGGTGTTGGCCGCGGCCATCTCGGCACTGCGGTCGGCGGCGTCGGCGAACAGCGGGTTCTGGGTGTCGCCCTCGCTGCCCCCGGCGCCGGCGAAGCTCGTGTACTGCGACACGCACTCGACGCCACCGACGACGAACGCCTCGCCCTCACCGGCCTTGATGGCGTGGAAGGCCATCCGCATCGTCTGGGTCGAGCTGGCGCAGAAGCGGTTGATCGTCGCGGCGGGCAGGCGGTCGAGCCCGGCGAGCACGGCGATGACGCGGGCCATGTTCGAACCGTGCTTCCCCGACGGGTCGGCGCAGCCCCAGTAGAGGTCGTCGACGCTCTCCGGGTCGAGCTGGGGGACCTGGTCGAGCAGGCCGCGGACGACCTGCACCGAGAGGTCGTCGGGCCGGATGCCCTTGAGCGAGCCCTTGAAGGCGCGGCCGATGGGGGTGCGGGCGGTGGCGACGATGACGGCCTCGGGCACGGGGTCCTCCTGAGATCGGGGCGGCGCGCGACCACCACGGGCCGCTGAGCGCTCGCTCACTGGTGCCGCCAGCCTAGGCGCGCGCCCGGCCCCCGGCACGGCCCGCAGGGTGTGGGCTCGGTCTCGCCGCAGCCGTCCCGTGACAGGGGGTGTGCTCCGGCGGCAAGAGGGACAGGATGGGATCCATGGACACCACGCGCAGCCGGGCCACGTCAGGGTCGCCGTACGAGGGCAGCGTGGGGTTCTCCCGCGCGGTCCGCGTCGGCCAGCACATCGCGGTCTCCGGGACCGCTCCGATCAACGACGACGGGCACGTCTCCCGCGACCCGGGGCAGCAGGCCCGGCGGTGCTGGGAGATCGCCCTCGGCGCGCTCGCCGAGCTCGGCGGGAGCCCGGAGGACGTCATCCGCACCCGCCACTACATCACCGACCTCGACGTCGTCGACGCCGTGTCGAGCGTGCACGGCGAGATCTTCGGGACCATCCGACCGGCCTCCACGATGGTGCGCGTCGCCGGGCTCGTCGACGAGCGGTGGCGGGTGGAGGTCGAGCTCGAGGCGATCGTCGCCGGCTGAGCCGCCGTGGCCCGGGCCTCGTGCCCGGGCCGTTCCATCTCGGGCCTCAGGCCTCAGGCGTCGGCGGTGTCGGGGCTCTGCGCCGGCTGCTCCACCCGGACGTCGGCGGCGGGCGGCAGGTCGTGCGGGCGGCGGTGCAGGAGCACGGCCCAGCGGCCGCGCGGGCCGCGGCTCTGCCCGGCGATCTGGGTGGGGGCGACCTCGGTGCCGGCCTCGCGCACGGCCTGGCCGGCGGCCACGGCCACGGGCCCCACGCTCTCGCCGCGGCGCGGCTCCGGCGGGCGGTCGTCGGTGCCCCAGACCCCGAGCGCGGCGCACACGCTCGGCAGCAGGGCCGACGCGACCCGGGCGTAGCCCGCCGCGGAGGGGTGGAAGCGGTCCTTGCTGAACATCACCTGGGGGGAGCGGGCGAACTCGGGGCCGATGAGGTCGCCGAGGGAGACGGTGCGCCCGCCGGCCTCGACGACGGCGACGGTCTGGGCGGCGGCGAGGTCACGCGACCAGCGCTGGAGCAGCGAGCGCAGCGGCTGGCGGATCGGGACGATCGTGCCGAGGTCCGGGCAGGTGCCGACGACGACCTCGGAGCCCAGGGCGCGGCTGCGCCGGACGACGAGCTCGAGGGAGCGCACCGCGGCCGAGCGCTCGATGCGGTGGGTCACGTCGTTGGCCCCGACCATCACGAGGACGACGTCGGGGTGCAGGACGTCCTCGAGGGCGGTGGCGAGCTGGCGCTCGAGGTCGCTGGACTCGGCGCCCACGACCGCGCGGTTGGTGAGGCGAACGCGCCGGCCGGTGAGCGCCGCGACGCCGCTCGCGATGATGCCGCCGACGGTCTCGTGGGGGTGCTCGGCGCCCATCCCCGCGGCCGAGCTGTCGCCGAGGACGACGATGTCGTAGGGCTCGCCGCTGCCGGCGCCGTACAGGCCGTCGTCGTCGGGGGAGTCGTCGAAGGGGGTGCCGATGACGCGGCGCGCCAGCGCGGCCTCCGCCTTGATGACGCCCCAGGCCGCCGCACCCAGGGCCGCACCGGCCGCAGCGATCCCCGTACCACCGTAGGCAGCGGTGGCCGCGATGTTGCGGGCTCGGCGTGCACGTCCCATGGGTGGCTCGGCTCCTCTCACCGGGGGTCTCCCACGGTAACCCCGTGCCGCCGGCGTTCGTTCCGGGCCCCCGTCGGGTCGGGCCGCTCGGCCGATCCGGTGTGGCCGCCCGGCCGACCCCGATCCGCCCTACGGTGGGCGCATGGACGTCGTCGTGGGTGCCCGGGGGTCGGTGGAGCGGGTGGTGGGGGAGGACGACACGGCGGCGGCGCTGGGGTCGGGGTCGCTCGCGGTGCTCGGCACGCCGCGCCTGCTGGCGTGGTGCGAGGCCGCCACCTGCGCGGCGGTCGAGGCCGGGCTGGGCGAGGGGGAGACCAGCGTCGGCGTGCGGGTCGAGCTCGACCACCTCGCGGCCAGCGCGGTCGCGACGGCGGTGGTGGTCCGGGCCGAGGTGACGGCCACCGAGGGCCGGCGCGTCGTCCTCGACGTGGAGGCCCGTGACGGTGGCGGCACCGTGGTGGGGCGCGGCACGGTCGAGCGGGTCGTCGTCGACGCCGACCGCTTCCTCGCCCGCCTCGGCTAGCGCGGCTTGCGGGCCTGCAGGGTGAAGCTGAGCGGCAGCCGCTCGGCGTGCTCGGTGAGCGACCACTCGCCGAGCTCGGGCTCGCGCACCATCCGGCCGGGGAGGGCGTCCCACGGGATGCTGCGGTGCTCGACGAGCCCGGTGACCTCGAGGCCGCGGGCGAGCAGCGCCGTCACCGTCTCGCCGAGGCCGTGGTTCCAGGAGATGGCACGGTTGTTCGCGAACTCGACCTCGGTGTCGACGTAGGTGCCCGGCTCCTCGTCGTCCCAGGGCTCGGCCTCCTCGAAGTAGGCGTAGCCCAGGGTGAGGACGTCGGTGCGCGCGTCGTCGACGGCCCACATCATCGGGTGGCCCTCGCGCACGAAGAGGCGGCCGCCCGGGGCGAGGAGGTCGTCGACGACCCCGGCCCAGCGGTCGATGTCGGGCAGCCAGCACAGCGCGCCGATGCCGGTGTAGACGAGGTCGAAGGTGCGTCCCGCCAGCGCCTCGGGGGCGGAGTAGGTGTCGGCCTCCACGTAGTCGATGGCGGCGCCGACCTCGGCCGCGAGGCGCCGGGCCTGCTCGAGCGACGCGGGCGAGAGGTCGAGGCCCGTCATCCGCGCGCCGAGCCGGGCCAGGCTGAGGGTGTCGGTGCCGATGTGGCACTGGAGGTGGATGCCGGTGAGCCCCGAGACGTCGCCGAGCAGGGGGAGGTCGAAGCGGACGACGCCACTGAGGAAGTCCGGGTCGGTGACGAAGCGGTCGAAGCCGTAGTCGGCGCTGGCCGCGTGGGCCGGTGCGCGCTCGTCCCAGTTGGCCCGGTTCACGGCGAGGTAGTCGTCCATGGCGCCATCGTGGCGCAGGCGGTGGCGCGGGCGCCTCCGGATTCCCCGGCGGGGCGGGCTCCGGCGCCGTGACAGGATGGGCGGCGTGAAGTATGCGGAGCACATCGTGGACCTGGTCGGCAACACCCCGCTCGTGCGGCTGAACTCGGTGACGGAGGGGATCGGGGCCACCGTCCTGGCCAAGATCGAGTACCTCAACCCGGGCGGGTCCGTGAAGGACCGCATCGCGCTGAAGATGGTCGAGGCGGCCGAGGCGTCCGGCGCGCTCAAGCCGGGCGGCGTCATCGTCGAGCCCACGTCGGGCAACACCGGCGTCGGCCTGGCCCTGGTCGCCCAGCGCAAGGGCTACTCGTGCATCTTCGTGTGCCCGGACAAGGTCTCGGAGGACAAGCGCAACGTCCTCAAGGCGTACGGCGCGGAGGTCGTGGTCTGCCCGACCGCCGTCGAGCCCGACCACCCGGACTCCTACTACTCCACCTCCGACCGGCTCGTCCGCGAGACGCCGCTGGCCTGGAAGCCCGACCAGTACTCGAACCCCAACGGCCCCCTGTCGCACTACGAGACCACCGGCCCGGAGATCTGGGCCGACACCGACGGGCGGATCACCCACTTCGTCACCGGTGCCGGCACCGGAGGCACCATCTCCGGCGCGGGTCGCTACCTGCGCGAGGCCTCCGCCGACCGGGCGACCGGGCGCGTGCAGGTCGTCGCCGCCGACCCCGAGGGCTCGGTCTACAGCGGTGGCACCGGGCGCCCGTACCTCGTCGAGGGCGTCGGCGAGGACTTCTGGCCCTCCGCCTACGACCCGAACCAGGTCGACCAGGTCGTCCCGGTCTCCGACGCCGAGTCCTTCGAGATGACGCGCCGCCTCGCCCGCGAGGAGGGCCTGCTCGTCGGCGGCTCCTGCGGGATGGCCGTCGTCGCGGCGCTGCAGGTCGCGCGCGAGCTGCCCGATGACGCGGTCGTCGTCGTCCTGCTGCCCGACTCCGGGCGTGGCTACCTCTCCAAGATCTTCAACGACGACTGGATGCGCTCCTACGGCTTCCTGCACAGCGAGGCCGAGACCCGTGTGGGCGACGTCCTGCACGCCAAGGCCGGCGACATCCCCGCGCTCGTCCACACGCACCCGAGCGAGACCCTGCGCGACGCCATCGAGATCCTGCGCGAGTACGGCGTCTCGCAGATGCCCGTCGTCAAGGCCGAGCCCCCCGTGATGTCGGGCGAGGTCGCCGGTGCGGTGTCCGAGCGCGACCTCCTCGAGGCGCTGTTCACCGGCAAGGCGCACCTCGCCGACTCGGTCGCCGAGCACATGAGCCCCGGCCTGCCCCTCGTCGGGGCCGGCGAGCCGGTGGCCACCGCGCGGCACGAGCTCGAGTCGTCCGACGCGGTGCTCGTCATCGAGGACGGCAAGCCCGTCGGTGTCCTCACCCGCGCCGACCTGCTCTCCTTCCTCACCGACTGACCCGCTGGGTGCCTCGAGCCGGGCTGACCTCTGGCTGGTTCGAGGTAATCGGGCGGCGTGGGATGCGGGCGGAACACCTCGAACGGGTGGTGGGCGCGCGGTCGGGGGAGACTGGGGGCGTGGAGCGACCACGGTGGGAGAGCCCCGTCGAGCGGGCGATCCGGGAGGCGCAGGAGCGCGGCGAGTTCGACGACCTCCCCGGCGCCGGCCGGCCCCTGCCCCTTGGTGACCCCGACGGGCCCGAGGACCCGCTGTGGTGGGTGCGCAAGAAGCTCGCGGCCGAGCAGCTCGACCTCTCCGCCGCTATGCCGCCCGCGCTCGCGATGCGCAAGGAGGCCGCCGGCTACCCCGAGTCGCTCCTCGACCTGCGTACCGAGGACGCCGTCCGCGCCGTGCTCGACGACTTCAACCGCCGGGTCCGCCGCGACCGGCTGCGCCCACCCGACCCGGGGATGCCCCAGCTCCTCGCCCCCACCGTCGACGTCGACGCGATGGTGGCGCGCTGGCGCGACCTGCGAGCAGCCTCACAACTCCCGGAGGTTGACCCGCCGGTAACAACGGGAGAGGCTCGACCGCGACGTCGATGGTGGCGCCGCCGCCGATGACCCGAGGAGCGACCAGCAGCCGATGAGCGACTTCCCCCACCTGCTGGCCCCGCTCGACCTCGGCCACGTCACCCTGCCCAACCGCGTCATCATGGGCTCGATGCACGTGGGCCTGGAGGACCGCGCCCGCGACTACCCCAAGCTCGCCGCCTACCTCGCCGAGCGGGTGCGCGGCGGCGTCGGGCTCGTCGTCACCGGGGGCTTCGCCCCGAACGTCGAGGGCCAGCTGTACCCCCTGGCCTCGATGCTCACGACCCGCCGCGCGGCCCGCAGCCACCGCGTCGTCACCGACGCCGTCCACGACGCCGGCGGCCTCGTCGCGATGCAGCTGCTCCACGCCGGCCGCTACGCCTTCACGCCCTGGTGCGTCGCGCCCTCGGCCATCAAGAGCCCGATCAGCAGGTTCACCCCGCGCGCCCTGTCCGACCGGGGCGTCCTGCGCCAGGTCCGCGACTTCGCCCGCGCCGCACGCCTGGCCAAGGAGGCCGGCTACGACGGTGTCGAGGTCATGGGCTCCGAGGGCTACCTGGTCAACCAGTTCCTCACGCCGAGGACGAACCACCGCACCGACCGCTGGGGCGGCACGCCCGAGAACCGACGCCGCTTCGCCGTCGAGACGGTCAAGGCCGTCCGCGCGGCAGTGGGCCCGGACTTCCTCGTCATCTACCGCATCTCGGTGCTCGACCTCGTCGAGGACGGCCAGACCTGGGACGAGGTCGTCGCCCTCGCCCGGGAGGTGCAGGCCGCCGGGGCCAGCGTCCTCAACCTCGGCATCGGATGGCACGAGGCGCGCGTCCCCACGATCGTCACCTCCGTGCCCCGGGCGGCGTTCGCCGGGTACGCGGGACGCCTCAAGGAGCACGTGGACATCCCCGTGGTGGCGACGAACCGGATCAACCTGCCCCACGTGGCCGAGGAGGTCCTCGCCGGCGGCGGCGCCGACCTCGTCTCCCTCGCCCGCCCCTTCCTCGCCGACCCCGACTGGGTCCGCAAGGCCGCCGAGGGCCGCGCCGACGAGATCAACGCCTGCATCGCCTGCAACCAGGCCTGCCTGGACCACACCTTCGTCAAGAAGCGGGCCACCTGCATGGTCAACCCGCGCGCCGGATACGAGACCGAGCTCGTCATCGGGCCGACCCGCACCAGCAAGCGGGTGGCCGTGGTCGGCGCCGGACCCGCGGGCCTCGCCGCCGCCACGACCCTGGCCGAGCGCGGCCACCGGGTCGAGCTGTTCGAGGCGCGCGACCACGTGGGCGGCCAGTTCGACATCGCCATGCGGATCCCCGGCAAGGAGGAGTTCGCCGAGACGGTCCGGTGGTTCACCCGGCGCCTGGAGATCACCGGCGTCACGGTGCACCTGGGTCGGCGGGTCACGGCCGACGAGCTCGCCGGGGCTGGGTTCGACGAGGTGGTCCTGGCCACCGGGGTCGAGCCGCGCGTGCCCGCGATCCCGGGTGTCGACCACCCCAGCGTCGTCACCTACGCCGACCTCGTCCGCGGCGAGCGGGTCGCGGGGGAGCGGGTCGCCGTCATCGGGGCGGGCGGCATCGGGGTGGACGTCAGCGAGTTCCTCACCACCGAGCACTCCCCGACCCTCGATGCGGACGCCTGGCGCGAGGAGTGGGGCGTCGGCGACCCGGCGCTGACGCGGGGCGGCGTGACGCGGCCGCGGCCCGGGGCCAGCCCGCGGCAGGTCGTCCTCCTCCAGCGCAAGACCACCTCCATCGGTCGCGGTCTGGGCCGCACGACCGGCTGGGTGCACCGGGCGGCCCTCAAGGCCAAGGGCGTCGAGCACGTCACCGGGGTCACCGAGTACGTGCGCATCGACGACGACGGCCTGCACGTCCGGCTGGGCACGGCCGAGGGCGGGAGCGCCAGCGGCAGCGAGGAGCGCACCTTCGCCGTCGACACCGTCGTGCTCTGCGCCGGCCAGGAGTCGGTGCGCGGCCTCGTCGACGAGCTCGCCGCCCTCGGCGTCACCACCCACGTCGTGGGGGGCGCCGACGTCGCCGCCGAGCTCGACGCGAAGCGCGCCATCCGCCAGGAACCGAGCTCGCAGCGGCCCTCTGAGGCCGTCCGCCACCATCCACGACATGACGAAGGGCCCCGCCGGTGTCGGCGGGGCCCTTCGTCACGCACCTACGGAATCCGCGGGCCTGCGTGCTCAGCCGAGGGCGGCGCGACGTCGGTCTGCGCGGGGAGGTTCGCGACCCCGACCGGGCAGGTCAGCCCGTTGGGGCCGTGGTTGCAGTAGCCGTTGGGGTTCTTGTGCAGGTACTGCTGGTGGTAGTCCTCGGCGTACCAGAACGGGCCGGCCTCGGAGGCCGGTGCGAGCGTCGTCGTGATGTCGCCGCGTCCCGCCTCGGTGAGCACGCCCTGGAAGGCCGAGCGCGTCGCCCGGGCCGCGGCCTCCTGGCCGGGGGTGGTCCAGAAGATCGCCGACCGGTAGGCCGTGCCGAGGTCGTTGCCCTGGCGGTTGCCCTGCGTGGGGTCGTGGTTCTCCCAGAAGGCCTTGAGCAGGAGCTCGGGGGTGGTGACGGTCGGGTCGTAGGCGACGAGGACGGCCTCCGCGTGCCCGGTGCGCCCGGTGCACGTCTCCTCGTAGGTGGGGTTGGCGGTGAACCCGCCCATGTAGCCCGCGGCGGTGGTCACGACGCCGGGGAGCTTCCAGAAGATGCGCTCGACCCCCCAGAAGCAGCCCATGGCCACGTAGAGGACCTCGGTGCCCTGCGGCCAAGGCCCTTCGAGGGGCGTGCCGAGCACCTCGTGGGTGCTCGGGACGTGGAACACGCGGTGCTCGCGGCCGGGAAGGGCCTCTTCACGCGTGGGGAGGGTCGTCTTGGCACGGGATCCGAAGAGCATGCTGCTCCAAACAGTCGATGTGGTGTGGATATTCCCAGGACAACGGGTGGTTCCGAAGGTCGTTGAAACGTGGAGCATCGACCGTTCGGCCACTGAGGTCAATCGAAGGTCTGACTTTCGTAAAGAAAGAGTAAAGAACCGACGGATTCTCTTTACCTTCGTCTTACCCACACAAGGCGCAGGGGCGAGACGTGAGGGACCTTCGAGGAACAGGACGAGTTCGATGCCCACAGCAGTCTCCCGCCGCCACCTGGTGGCCGCCACCGCGTGGTCCGTGCCGGTGATCCTCGTCGGCCAGCCCGCCTCCGCCGCCTCCTGCTCGACCGCCGGCTACACGGTCTACACGCCGACGCTCACCGTCTCGAGCACCGTGCAGAAGAAGACCGTCAACGGCCACACCCTCGGCACGATGACCTTCACGGTGCGCAACGACGGCACCCTGTCGCTGCCCACCGGGACCGTCTACTCGGTGGTCTTCGAGGTCACCAAGGCCCCGGGCAACGCCGCGAAGAACGTCACCGTCACCCCGCAGGGGGCACCGAGCGGCCTCTCGCGCACCCCGAGCACCCCGACGTCGATGAACCCCGACGGTGGCTCGATGGGCGTCAAGAGCTTCACGGCCACGCTGGCCCTCACCTTCCCCCTCGGCCCCGGCGAGTCGCTCGACCAGGTGTGGGACGTCGACAGCGAGACCGGCATCGGCGCGACCCACGTGACGATGACCGGCACCAACGGCGGCTACGGCTCCGACCAGTGCGCCGTGACCGGCCCCGGCGGGGACTCGGCCAAGGGCGGCGACTGGGGCAGCAGCGACCCCGACTGACCACGACCTCCGTGCGGGGACGGGCTCAAGGGGCCGCCCCCCACGGTCGCCGGGCCGGGTGGACACGGCGCACGCCGCTCCATCCGGGCACCCGGACCCCCGCGAGGGGGTGCACCACCAGCACCACCACACAGCTTTCCGGAAGACCCGCGCTGGGGGCGGGCCGACGTACCGGTGACACGAAACAACTGAAGAACGACCGAGGTCGCGACCCCCGCTGGGGGCGGGTCCCGACGAACGGTCCCGCGAGCAGGGGCGGGGTGGGTGGGCGACAGGGGCCCGGCCACCTCGTCCCGCCGGCACCGCGCCGAGAGGCGCGCACGGGGAGCGGGGTGGAGGGGTCGCAGGGGCCCGGCCACCCCGCTCCTTCGCACGTCCTACGCTGGCGTCCATGACCTTCGACCACCTCGGCTTCAGCTCCCGTGCGATCCACGCCGGCCAGGAGCCCGACCCCACGACCGGTGCCGTCGTGCCGCCCATCCACCAGGTGAGCACGTACAAGCAGGACGGCATCGGCGGACTGCGCGGCGGGTACGAGTACTCCCGCTCGGCCAACCCCACCCGCACCGCGCTCGAGGAGTGCATTGCGGCCCTCGAGGGCGGCGAGCGCGGCTTCGCCTTCGCCAGCGGGCTCGCGGGCGAGGACACCGTCATCCGGGCCCTGCTCGCGCCGGGCGACCACGTCGTCGTCCCGTCCGACGCCTACGGCGGCACCTACCGGCTGTTCAACAAGGTCGCGAAGCCGTGGGGGGTCGAGCACTCGATCGCCACCGTCGCCGACGTCGAGTCGGTGCGCGCGGCCATCCGCCCCGAGACGCGGATGGTGTGGGTCGAGACCCCGACCAACCCCCTGCTCGGCATCGCCGACATCGAGGCCATCGCCGCCGTCACCCACGAGGCGGGCGCCCTCCTCGTCGTCGACAACACCTTCGCCTCGCCGTACCTCCAGCAGCCGATCGCGCTGGGGGCCGACGTCGTCGTGCACTCCACGACGAAGTACGCCGGCGGGCACAGCGACGTCGTCGGGGGCGCCGTCGTCGTCGCCAAGGGGGCCACCACGCGTGACGGCGAGTCCGTCTCCGAGCGGGTCGCCTTCCACCAGAACTCGATGGGCGCGGTGGCCGGCCCATTCGACGCGTGGCTCGTGCTGCGCGGCCTGAAGACCCTCGCGGTCCGGATGGAGCGGCACTGCGACAACGCCGAGAAGGTCGTCGAGTTCCTGCTCAGCCACCCCGGCGTCACGGCGGTGCACTACCCGGGGCTGCCGGACCACCCGAACCACGACGTCGCCGCGCGGCAGATGGCGCGCTTCGGCGGCATGGTGGCGTTCCGGGTCAAGGGTGGCGAGGACGTCGCCACGAAGGTGTGCGCGGAGACCCAGCTGTGGATCCTCGGCGAGTCCCTCGGTGGCGTCGAGTCGCTCATCGAGCACCCCGGTCGGATGACGCACGCCTCCGTCGCCGGCACCGAGCTCGAGGTGCCGGGCGACCTCATCCGGCTCTCGGTCGGCATCGAGGACGCCGAGGACCTCGTCGACGACCTGCGCCAGGCGCTCGACCGGCTCACCTGACCGGCGTGCCGCTCGTCCTCTGCGTCGACGTCGGGTCGACGTTCACCAAGGCGGTGCTCGTCGACGGCTCCTCCGGTGCCGTCCTCGCCGCGGCGAGCCACCCGACGACCGTCGCGACCGACGTCATGGACGGCGTCGACGCCGTGCGCGCCGAGGTCGCCCCGCACGGGGAGCCGGACGAGGTGCTCGTCTGCTCCAGCGCGGGCGGCGGGCTGCGCCTGGCGGTCGTGGGGTACGAGCGGGCGGTCACGGCCGAGGCCGGCCACCGGGTGGGCCTGTCGGCGGGGGCCAAGGTCGTCCACGTGGCGGCGGGTCCGATGACCGGGGCGGACGTCACCGCGCTCCGTGCGGCCGCTCCCGACCTCGTCCTGCTCGTCGGCGGCACCGACGGGGGCAACGCCGACGTCCTGCTCCACAACGCCGAACGGCTGGCGAAGGCGCGGGTCGCTGCCCCGGTCGTCGTCGCGGGCAACGCCGACGCGGCACCGCAGGTCGCTGCCCTCCTCGCCTCCACCGGGCGCCGCTTCGTCGTCACCGACAACGTGCTGCCGCACATCGGCGTCGTGGCACCGGAGGCCGCGCGAGCCGCCATCCGCGAGGCCTTCCTCACCCACGTCATCGGTGGCAAGGGGCTGTCGCGCGGGCGCGGGTTCGCCGAGCTCGTGCGCGCCGCCACCCCCGACGCCGTGCTCCGGGGCGTGGAGGTGCTCGCCGACGCGGCCGACGGCGACCTGCTCGTCGTCGACGTCGGCGGCGCGACCACCGACGTCTACTCCGTCATCACCCCCCAGGGCGAGGACGCGACGATCCACCGGGAGGTCGTCGGCACGCTCTGGCACGCCCGCACCGTGGAGGCCGACCTCGGGATGCGGTGGACCGCCACCGGCGTCGTCGAGGCCGCGGCGCGCGAGCGGCTCGACGTCGCACCGGCCACGGTGGCCCACGCGGCCGCGGTGTCCGCCGACACCGGGCGCCTCGCCGTCAGCCAGGCCGACTGGGCCGCCGAGGAGGAGGTGGCCTCGACCGCCGCCGTCGTCGCCGCCCGCCGCCACGGTCGGCCGCCCCATCCGTCGGAGCGGCCCCGGCCGCTGGCCGACGTCGTGCTCGTCGTCGGCTCGGGCGGGGTGCTGCGGCACGCCCCGGACGGCCTCGCCGACCGGGTCCTCGCGCGCGTCGCGGGGGACCACGGCGGGGGGTGGCGGGTGCCGGAGGCGGCGCGGCGCCGGGTGGACGCCGTCTACGTGCTGTTCGCGGTGGGCCTGCTCGCCGACGGCCACCCGGAGGCGGCCGCGGCCCTGGCGGGCTCCCTGGTGGGGGACCTGCCGGCGACCTGACCGGTCAGAGGGCCCGGACGCGGTTGTTGCGGGCCTCGTGGGTGAGCTCGACCAGTCCCAGCGCCTCGAGCAGTGGCGGGAGGTACATGCCGAAGCGGCCGCGATAGCCGTTGCGCAGGCCGTACCAGCCGCCGACCGGGTTGTCGTCGGCGCGGCCCCAGGCCTCGACGGTGCCCGGCGCAGCGGGCTTCTTCTCGTCGGCGGCGCCGAGGTCGACCCAGTCGCCCTGCTCGACGAGCCACGCGTGGAGGTCCTCCACGGCGCTGAGGTGGTACTTCAGGGTGGTGCTGCCGACCTGGCAGACGAGCACGGGAGGGTCGGCGTCGGGGTCGCGGTGCATCGTGTAGCCCGAGCTGCCGGGGGCGGTGGTGAGCACCCACGGGTCCGCGGCGGTGCCGGTGCCCTGCGTCATGGTCGTCTCCTTCGGTGCTGCACAGGTGCGGCGCGTCCGGGCGGGCGCGGCCGCTCGCAGCAGCATGGCACGCGGTGGCGACACGCGGAACGGGCGGAAAACGGTGTGACGCCCGTCAGTGCCGCCGCCTAGCGTGGGGCCCATGACACCACCAGCCATCGAGGCCGTCGACCTCGTCAAGCGCTTCGGCGACTTCACCGCGGTCGACGGGGTCAGCTTCACCGTGCCCGAGGGGTCGGTCTTCTCCATGCTCGGTCCCAACGGCGCCGGCAAGACGACGACCGTGCGGATGATGACGACCCTGTCCCGTCCGACCTCCGGCACCGCCCGCGTCGCCGGGTTCGACGTCGTCCGCGACGCCGACGCCGTGCGGCACCGGATGGGCCTGACGGCCCAGTCGGCCACCGTCGACGAGCTGCTCACCGGCCGCGAGAACCTGCGCCTCGTCGGCGACCTCTACGGCCTGCCGAAGGCGAACGTCCGGCGCCAGGCCGACGAGCTGCTCGAGCGGTTCTCGCTCGCCGAGGCCGCCGACAAGGTCGTCAAGGACTACTCCGGGGGCATGCGCCGTCGGCTCGACCTCGCGGCCAGCCTCGTCGCCACGCCGCCGGTGCTCTTCCTCGACGAGCCCACCACCGGCCTCGACCCGCGCAGCCGGGTCGAGCTCTGGGGTGTCCTGCGCGACCTCGTGCGCGACGGCACCACGCTCTTCCTCACCACCCAGTACCTCGACGAGGCCGACCAGCTCGCCGACCGCATCGTCGTCGTCGACCACGGCAAGGTCATCGCCGACGGCACCCCGCTCGAGCTCAAGGACCAGTCGGGCCGGGCCAGCCTCGTCATCGCGGTCAGCCGCCCCGACGAGGTCGAGCGCGCCGCCGAGATCGTCCGCGCCGAGGTCTCCGACCTCCACGTCGACCGCGACAGCCGGCGGATGACCGCCCCGGCCGAGGGGGTCGGTGCGCTCACCCGCATCGCCGCCCGCCTCGACGAGGCCGGCATCGAGCTCGACGACATCGGCCTCCAGCGGCCCAGCCTCGACGACGTCTTCCTCTCCCTCACCGGCCACCGCGCCGAGGAGCCGACCACCGAGCCCGAGGGCTCCCGCCCGAGCGAGGTCCCCGCATGAGCACGACCACCACCACCGGGGGCTCGACCTTCACCCCCACCCACCCGAGCGAGCGCGGGGCCTCGCCGCTGCGCCAGGTCACCGCGCTCGTGCGCCGCAACCTCTCGCACATCAAGCGCCAGCCCGAGATGCTCACCGACGTCACCATCCAGCCCGTGATGTTCGTGCTCCTGTTCGCGTACGTCTTCGGCGGGTCCATCACGGTCCCGGGCGTCGACTACAAGGAGTGGCTCCTGCCCGGGATCATGGCCCAGACGATGACGTTCAGCGCCTTCATCGTCGCCATCGGGCTCAACACCGACATCGGCAAGGGCATCGTCGACCGCTTCCGCTCGCTGCCCATCGGGCGGTCCTCGGTCGTCGTGGCCCGCAGTATCTCCAGCGTCATCCACTCGATGATCGGCATCGTCGTCATGTCGCTGACCGGCCTGTTCATCGGCTGGGGCGTCAACGACGGCATCCTGCGTGGCCTGGCCGGGTACGCGCTGCTCGTGCTCTTCGGGTTCGCGATGATCTGGATCGGCATCCTCGTGGGATCGGCGCTGCGGTCGGTGGAGGCGGTGCAGGGCGTCATGTTCACCACCGTCTTCCCCATCACGTTCCTGTCCAACGCGTTCGCGCGCACCGAGCCGATGCCCGACTGGCTGCGCTTCCTCGCCGAGTGGAACCCGATCAGCGCGCTGGTCCAGGCGCTGCGCGAGCTGTGGGGCAACGACGGCGGCTTCCCCGCGCCCGTCGACGCCGCCCTCCCGCTCCAGCACCCGGTCCTCACGACGATCATCTGGTCGGTCGGCCTGTCCGCCCTGCTCGCGCCGCTGGCCGTGCGCGCCTTCGTGCGGCGCACCACCGACTGAGCACGGCGCCCGCCACGCCGAGGGGCGGCGGTGGACGTGAAGTGGTCCTCGGGCCGGTCGTGCCGCATCATGGTCCGGGGCGCGGGCCGAGGGGGTCCGACGGAACGCGATGCACGAGGACACAGCATGAGACGGCGCACGAAGGTGCTGCTCACCGCAGCGGTGGCAGCTCCCCTGGTGATCGGGGGGACGGGCACGGCCTACGCCGCCCACTTCCAGTCACGGGCCCTGCCGGGGAGCATCGTCGGCGGGGTGTCCGTCGCCGGCCTCAGCCGGGCCGAGGTCGCGCAGGCCGTGCGCGAGCGCGCAGCCGGCGTCACCGTGACCGTGACCAGCGGGGACTCCACCCGTCAGGCGCACCTCGCCGACCTCGGCGCGACCGTCGACGTCGACGCCACCGTCGACGCCGTGTTCGCCGCGAACCGGTCGTGGTCCGCCTACGCCACCTCGCTCGTCTCCCCGCGGGAGGTCGACGCCGTGGTGTCCACCGACGCGGTCGCCCGCGCACGGGTCGTCGCCGACCTCGTGGGCGGTGACGGGCTCGCGAAGGATGCCCGGGTCGTCCTGGCGAAGGACAAGCGCTCCTTCGTCGTGACCCCCGCGGCTCCCGGTCGGGCCGTGGTGCCCGAGAGCTTCCAGGACGTCGTCTCAGCGGCTGCCCGTGACCTCGAGTCCGCGACGGCGACGGTCCGCTTCACACAGGCCGAGGCCATGGTGTCGACCGAGGCCGCGCAGGCGGCCGCCGACCGGGCCAACGCGCTGGTGAGCCGCACCGTCGCCGTGTCCGACGGCGACGACACGCACACCGCGTCCGCGAAGGTGAAGGCCTCGTGGGTCAGCATCCCGTCGACCGACGGCCTGCTCGGGACCCCGACCGTCGACGCTGCGAAGGTCACCTCGTGGGTCTCCGCACAGGCGAAGGCCGCCGCGATCGAGGTCCGCACAGGGCTGCGCTACCGCGACCGCGCCGGGACGGTGCGACTCGTGCGCACCGAGGCGCGCGACGGCCGCACCGTGAAGAACACGGGCGAGGTCGTCGAGGCCGTGGTCGCCGGTGCGGCGTACTCGGGCCGGTTCGCCTACGCGACCCAGAAGGCCACGTGGGACGAGAAGCGGATCGCGGCCGGCGCCGAGAACCTGGCCTACCCCGCGGCCGAGGGGGAGAAGTGGGTCGACGTCGACCTCGGCGCCCACACCATCTCCGCCTACGTCGGAGCCGAGAAGGTCTACGGACCGGTGAAGATGGTCAACGGGTCCGACGTGAAGCCGACGGTCGTCGGGACCTTCGCCGTCTACCACAAGAACGTCACGCAGACGATGCGCGGGAGCAACGCCGACGGCTCGCGGTACGAGACCCCGGACGTGCCGTGGATCTCGTACTTCCACCGCGGGTTCGCCCTGCACGGCGCCCCGTGGCGCTCGACGTTCGGCTACGCCGGGGAGCGCGGGTCGCACGGCTGCATCAACCTGCCCGTGCCCGTGGCGAAGTGGTTCTACGACTTCGCCACCATCGGCACGGTCGTCACCACGCACCACTGACCGGTCGGCGTCCCGCGGCTCCGCCGTGGTTGCATGAGCGCATGTCCGCCGTGCGCTTCGTCGACGTGTTCTCCACGACCCCGTTCCGCGGGAACGCCCTCGCGGTGGTCCACGACGCCGACGGCCTCACCGACGACGACATGCTCGCCGTCGCCCGGTGGACCAACCTGTCGGAGACGACGTTCCTCTGCGCACCGACGCAGGAGGGCGCCGACTACCGCGTCCGGATCTGGACCATCGGCGGCGAGCTGCCGTTCGCCGGCCACCCGACCCTGGGCAGCGCCCACGCCTGGCTCGAGGCCGGTGGGGTCCCCGCGCGGGAGGGCGTCGTCGTCCAGGAGTGCGCCGCGGGCCTGGTCGAGGTCCGCCGCCGCGAGCACCTGGCCTTCGCCGCCCCACCGCTGACCCGGTCCGGCCCGGTCGACGCCGACGAGGTCGCCCGCGTGGTGGCCGCCCTCCGCCTGCAGCCCGGTGACGTCCTCGAGGCCGCCTGGGTCGACAACGGACCCGGGTGGCTCGGCCTGCTCCTGCGCTCGCCCGAGGTGGTCCTGGCCGCCGACCCCGACCGCTCGGCCTGCGCCGGGATGAAGCTGGGCCTGGCCGCCGCGTACCCCGAGGGGTCGCGCGCCGACGGCGTCGGGCTGGAGGTGCGCGCCTTCTACTCCGACGGCCGCGACTACGGCGAGGACCCCGTGACCGGCAGCCTCAACGCCGGCCTGGCGCAGTGGCTCGTGCCCGCCGGCCACCTGCCGCCGGTCTACACCGCGGCCCAGGGCACCGTCATCGGGCGCGAGGGCCGGGTCCACGTGACCGTCGAGGACGGCACCACCTGGGTCGCCGGCGCCACCCGCACCCTCGTCACCGGCACCCTGACCGCCTGACACGGCGACGGCCCGGTCCCCTCGTGAGGGGACCGGGCCGTCGGGCCGTGCGGGAGAGCGCTCGGCTCAGCCGTCGTAGGGCGTGGTCGCCAGGACCTTGACCTCGACCTGCTTGCCGTTGGGCGCCTCGAAGGAGACGGTGTCGCCGACCTTCGCGCCGTTGACGGCGGCGCCGATGGGCGACTTCTCCGAGTAGACCTGCATCGTGTCGTCGGTGATCTCGCGCGAGCCGAGGAGGAAGGTCTCCTCGTCGCCGAACATGTCGACGGTGACGACCATGCCGGGCTCGACGACGCCGTCGTCGGCCGGGGTCTCGCCGATGACGGCGGTCTCGAGGAGCTGGGTCAGCTGGCGGATGCGGGCCTCCATCTTGCCCTGCTCCTCCTTGGCGGCGTGGTAGCCACCGTTCTCCTTGAGGTCACCCTCCTCGCGGGCCGCCTCGATCTTCTTCGCGATCTCGGTGCGACCCGGGCCGGAGAGCTCGTCGAGCTCGCCCTTGAGGCGGTCGAAGGCCGCCTGGGTGAGGAAGCTCGCCTGGTTGGCGGTGTCGGTCACGTCTGTACTCCTGGATCAGGGGGAGGCGGTCGGCCCCGGTGTCGGGTCACCGCCGCCGTGCTACGGCAACGGGCCCGGGTCCCATGGCTGCCGTGTCGGCATCATGCTTCGGGACCCAGACCCGAGGTGCGGAACGACCGAGTCTACCAACTTGGCCCCGTGTGTCACATTCGTCCTCCAGATCCCACCCGGCGTCAGGGTGCCGGCGCCACGCGGGTGCACGAGTCCACGACGCCCGTGACGGCGCGCACGCTGGTGCGCACCCGGACCTCGCGGTGCACGGCGGTGCCTCCCGTGGCGGGGACCGCGTCCTCCACCGTGCCGACCCGTGCCTTCGTCGTGTCGAGGGCGTCGACCCGGCAGGTCACGGCGGTGCCCTCGGGCCGGTGCAGGTCGTACTCGACGACGACGACCGCGTCGGACTCCACGCGGTAGCCCGTGACCTCCGGGCGCACCGAACCGACCGTGGAGGCCAGCCCGAACCAGACGGAGAACGCGACGCCGATGAGGACGCCGACCGTGCCGACGACCCACCACCGGGTCGTGCCGGGCGCGGGGCGGGGGAGCGGCATGGTGGTCCTCGTCGGGGCTGGTCGGGTGGGGTGAGAGGATGGTCGCCGTCCATTCTCGGTGATACCCGAGGCTCCCCACGCGAAGGGTCCCCCCGTGACCGACCGGCTCCGGCTCATGTGCGTCCACGCGCACCCGGACGACGAGTCCAGCAAGGGCGCGGCCACCATGGCCCGCTACGTCGCCGAGGGCCACGAGGTCCTCGTCGTCTCCTGCACCGGCGGCGAGCGCGGCGACGTCCTCAACCCCCGGCTGCAGGAGGACGCGCACATCCTGCGCGACCTCGCCCAGGTCCGCCGTGACGAGATGGCGCGCGCCCAGGAGATTCTCGGGGTCCAGCACGTCTGGCTCGGCTTCGTCGACTCCGGCCTGCCGGAGGGCGACCCCCTCCCGCCGCTGCCGGAGGGCTGCTTCGCGCTCGCCCCGATCGAGGTCACCTCCGAGGCGCTCGTCCGCGAGATCCGGCGGTTCCGCCCGCACGTCGTCACCACGTACGACGAGAACGGCGGCTACCCGCACCCCGACCACATCGCCTGCCACGACGTCTCGATCGCCGCCGTCGACGCCGCCGGCGACCCCAACGCCTTCCCCGCTGCCGGGCCGGCCTGGCAGCCGCTGAAGGTCTACTACAACCAGACCTTCAGCAAGGCCCGCATCGAGGCCTTCCACGAGGCGCTCACGGCGCTGGGCGAGGAGAGCCCGTACGCCGAGTGGCTGGAGAGCTGGTCGCGCCCCGACCGCACCGTGACCACGCGGGTGGAGTGCTCGGCGTACTTCGAGCAGCGCGACGCGGCGCTGCTCGCCCACGCGACGCAGGTCGACCCCGACGGCACCTGGTTCCGCGTGCCGCGCTCGGTGCAGGCGCAGGTCTGGCCCACCGAGGACTTCGAGGCCGCCCTGTCGTACGTGCCGATCGCCGAGGGGGAGGACGACCTGTTCGCCGGGCTGCCCACCGACGTCGCCGAGGCCGACGCCCTCGCCACCTCGGGCGGCCTCACGGTCGCCCTCGACACCCGCACGGAGCGTGAGGCATGACCTTCGCCGCCGACGCCCCCACGGCCGACACCGGACCGGGATTCGCGTCCTTCGTCGCCTTCTTCCTGCTCGCCCTCGCGCTGTGGTTCCTCATGCGGAACATGAACGCGCGGATGCGGCGGATGTCCTACCGGCAGCAACAGGCCGGCCGGGGCAAGGACGACCCGCAGGCCGACGGCTCGGTCGCCGACCGCGACGCCACGGACACCGACAGCGCCCCCGATGCGGGTGGGAGCAGCAGTGACGGCGGCGGCGACGGTGGGGGCGGCGGGGACTGAGCCCGGCCGCTCAGACCGTGGGGGTGCCCGTGAGGGCGAGCGACGCCGCGACGAAGTGCGCGGCGAACGCGAGGATGGTCAGCGCGTGGAAGACCTCGTGGAAGCCGAACCAGCGCGGCGACAGGTTGGGCCGCTTGATGCCGTAGACGAGGGCGCCGAGGCTGTACAGGACGCCACCGACGACGACCCACGCCATCACGGCGCCACCGGCGTGCTCGAGCAGCGGGCCGAAGTAGAACACCGCGACCCAGCCGAGCATCATGTAGGCCGGGACGTAGAGCCAGCGGGGGGCGCTGGTCCAGAACACCCGGAAGAGCACCCCGAGGATCGCGCCCGTCCACACGATGACGAGCATCCGGGTGGCCTGGTCGGTGGGCAGCAGCAGCGCGAACGGCGTGTAGGTGCCGGCGATGATGAGGAAGATGTTCGAGTGGTCGAACCGGCGCAGGAAGCCGCCGACCCGGGGGGACCAGGTGCCCCGGTGGTAGACCGCCGAGGTGCCGAAGAGCAGCACCGCGGTGCCGCCGAACACCGCGGCCGACACCTTGCCCTCGGTGGTGGTCGCGAGGACCACGAGGACGATGCCCATGACGAGGGCGAGCGGGGTCATCCCCGCGTGCAGCCAGCCACGCAGGTGGGGCTTGACGTGCTCGAGCGCGGCCTCGACGCGGGTCTCGAGGATCTCGAGCGGACCCGAGTCGGGGTCACGGCGTGCGTCGGGGCGGGTCATCGATCCAGACTAACCTACGCAACCGTAGGTTAGGGCGATCCCCGGGAGTGACTCCCGACGCACCGCCACCGCCCTGCGCGTCGTGGTCGACCCCGCCGCGGAGTAGCGTGGGAGGCACCGTGCGCGAGGAGCGCCACGGCTCCGGAGCAAGCGGGAGGACAGGGTCGATGGCGCTGAGTGACGTCCTCTACGCCGCCTACGCCCGACGCCTCACCAAGGCCCTCGGCGCGTCCTCCGTCCCGCGGCACGTCGGCGTCATGCTCGACGGCAACCGCCGCTGGGCCCGGGCCCGCGGCGCCGGGACGAGCGAGGGCCACCAAGCCGGCGCCGACAACATCGCCAACCTCCTGTCGTGGTGCGACGAGGTGGGGGTCGAGGTCGTCACCCTCTGGCTGCTCTCCACCGACAACCTCAACCGCCCCGAGGGTGAGCTGCGCCCCCTCCTCGGCATCATCGAGAAGACCATCGACACCCTCGCCGACGCGCACCGGTGGCGCATCCACCCCGTCGGCGCCCTCGACCTCCTGCCCGCCCAGACCGCCGCCCGCCTCAAGGGCGCCGAGGACCGCACCCGCGACGTCGAGGGGATGCTCGTCAACGTGGCCGTCGGCTACGGCGGCCGCCGCGAGATCGCCGACGCCGTGCGCTCGCTGCTCCAGGAGCAGGCCGAGAAGGGCACGAGCATCGAGGAGCTCGCCGAGGTCATCGACGTCGAGCACATCGCCGAGCACCTCTACACCAAGGGCCAGCCCGACCCCGACCTGGTGATCCGCACGTCGGGCGAGCAGCGGCTCGGCGGGTTCCTGCTCTGGCAGAGCGCGCACAGCGAGTTCTACTTCTGCGAGGCCTACTGGCCCGACTTCCGCAAGGTCGACTTCCTGCGCGCGCTGCGCGCCTTCGGCGAGCGCCAGCGCCGCTTCGGCTCCTGACCTCGGGGTCCCCCAAACGCCCCAGGGACACCACTGGTCACACCCGTCACAGGGGCCACCGACGAGGTCCGCAGGTCGGCCGAACGGCCCCTTCTGGGAGGTGCGCCGACACGCGCGCGAGGTCCGTGGAACCGCTCCCGCGCAGTCGTAGCGTCGGCACCACTAAGTCCCCTTCCTCAGGAGTGGCCATGGCTTCGAGCACCCGACCGGCACCGGCAGCAGCACGGGGGAAGGAGCCGCGTCGCACGTACGTGCTCGACACCTCGGTCCTCCTCGCCGACCCCCGCGCGATCACGCGCTTCAAGGAGCACGAGGTCGTCCTGCCGGTCGTCGTCGTCACCGAGCTCGAGGCCAAGAGGCACCACCCGGAGCTGGGCTACTTCGCCCGCACCGCGCTGCGGATGCTCGACGACCTGCGCATCTCCGCGGGCCGCCTCGACGCGCCGGTCCCGATCGGCGAGCACGGCGGCACGCTGCGCGTCGAGCTCAACCACACCGACACCACCTCGCTGCCCGCCGGCTTCCGCCTCGGCGACAACGACACCCGCATCCTCGCCGTGGCGCGCAACCTCGCCAACGAGGGCCGGATCGTCACGATCGTCAGCAAGGACCTCCCGATGCGCGTCAAGGCCTCGGCCTGCGGCATGGAGGCGGAGGAGTACCGCGCCGAGCTCGCCGTCGAGTCCGGCTGGACCGGCATGCGCGAGCTCGACGTCACGGTCGAGGAGATGGACCACCTCTACGAGTACGGCCGCCTCGAGAGCGTCGAGGCCGCCGAGCTGCCGTGCCACACGGGCCTGAAGCTGTTGTCGCCCAGAGGTTCCGGCCTCGGCCGGGTCGGCCCCGACAAGCAGGTGCGCCTCGTGCGCGGCGACCGCGACGCCTTCGGCCTGCACGGCCGCAGCGCCGAGCAGCGCATCGCCCTCGACCTCCTCATGGACCCCGACATCGGCATCGTCAGCCTCGGCGGGCGCGCCGGCACCGGCAAGTCGGCGCTCGCCCTGTGCGCCGGCATCGAGGCCGTGATGGAGCGCCGCCAGCAGCGCAAGGTCGTCGTCTTCCGCCCGCTCTACGCCGTCGGCGGCCAGGAGCTCGGCTACCTGCCCGGGTCCGAGGCCGAGAAGATGAACCCGTGGGGCCAGGCGGTCTTCGACACCCTGTCGGCCCTGGTGTCCCGCGAGGTCGTCGAGGAGATCCTCGACCGCGGCATGCTCGAGGTCCTCCCGTTGACGCACATCCGCGGACGCAGCCTCCACGACGCCTTCGTCATCGTCGACGAGGCGCAGAGCCTCGAGCGCAACGTCCTGCTCACGGTCCTGTCGCGGATCGGGCAGAACTCGCGCGTCGTCCTCACCCACGACGTCGCCCAGCGCGACAACCTGCGGGTCGGGCGGCACGACGGGGTCGTGGCGGTCGTCGAGGCGCTCAAGGGGCACCCGCTGTTCGCCCACGTCACGCTGACGCGGTCCGAGCGCAGCCCCATCGCGGCCCTCGTCACCGACCTCCTCGAGGGCATCGAGATCTGAGCACGGCCTCGACGGAGCGGGTGTGGTGGGCCTGAAGACGGTCCTCAGTTGGCGATTTCCCCTCGCCGGGGACTTCGCCTAGGGTAAGGTCTCGATTCGGTAACGCTGCCAGGTGGATGCGCTGCATCCCGGCCGTCACCACCACCCGTTCCACGAGAGGTCCCTGCTGCACCCATGGGTCGACACGCTCCGCGCCACGCCCCTCGCCATGCCGGCTCCCGGCACGCGGGGCGCTCGGGGATGTCCAAGGCCGCGCGCCGTGCCCTGGGCCGCCCCGTCGTCACCGCCGGCGTCGCCGCCGCGCTGCTGTCGACCGGGGCCATCGCCGCCGCCTCCTCCGGGGGTGCCGCGAGCGCGGACACGCTGACCTTCGCCGTCGACGCCCTCACCTCGAGCGCGTCCACGGAGCAGAGCAAGACCGAGATGGCCGACCTCGCCCGCGTGGCCGCCGACCGCAGCGCCACCAACGCGCAGCGCTCCGCCGCGGCCGCGCGCAACGCCCAGGTCGAGAAGGCGCGCGCCGCCAAGCTGGCCAAGCAGCGCAAGGCCGCCGCCGAGCGCGCTGCCCGCGCGGCCGAGCGCACGCGCATCATCGCCAACGCCCAGAAGGACCCCAAGGCCGTCGCCCGCATCCTGCTCCCCGAGTTCGGCTACGGCGACGCGCAGTGGCCGTGCCTGGACCAGCTGTGGATCGGCGAGAGCGACTGGCGCTGGTGGGCCGAGAACTCCTCGTCGGGCGCCTACGGCATCCCGCAGTCCCTCCCGGGCCGCAAGATGGCGACGATGGGCAGCGACTGGCGCACCAACCCGGTCACCCAGATCCGCTGGGGCCTGGACTACATCAAGAAGTCCTACGGCACCCCGTGCAACGCCCTCGACCAGTGGAACGCCCGCTCGCCGCACTGGTACTGAGCCGGCCCGTTCCGCCCCACGGGGTGAGCCGCGTCAGAGCTTGCGCAGCCGGATCTTCGTCACGGCGTGGTCCGCGCCCTTGGTGAGGACGAGCGTCGCCCGCTCCCGCGTCGGCAGGACGTTCTCCACGAGGTTCGGCTCGTTGATCCGCTCCCAGATGCCCGCTGCCGTCTCGCGGGCCTCCTCGTCGCTGAGCCCCGCGTAGCGGTGGAAGTACGACTGCGGGTCGGCGAAGGCCGTCTCGCGCAGGCGCAGGAAGCGCTCGACGTACCAGGTGCGGATCTCCTCCACCGGGGCGTCGACGTAGACCGAGAAGTCGAAGTAGTCCGAGATCGCGCCCGTGCTCGACCCGTCGGGGCGCACCGTGGGCGGCTGGAGGACGTTGAGCCCCTCGATGATGAGGACGTCCGGCTTGCGCACCCGCACCGTGTCGGGGAGGACGTCGTAGGTGAGGTGCGAGTAGTGCGGGGCCTCGACCACGGGCATCCCCGACTTCACGTCGGCGATGAAGCGGTGGAGCGCGCGCCGGTCGTACGACTCGGGAAAACCCTTGCGCTGCAGCAGCCCTCGCCGTTCGAGCTCGGCGTTGGAGTGGAGGAACCCGTCGGTCGTCACGAGCGCGACCCGCGGCGTGTGCGGCCAGCGGCTCATCAGCTCCTTGAGGATGCGGGCCGTCGTCGACTTGCCGACGGCCACCGACCCGGCGACCCCGACGACGAAGGGCACGCGGGCGGGGCGCTCGCCGAGGAACTCGCTCGTGGCCAGGCGCAGCCCGTGCACGGCCTCGACGTAGTAGTGCAGCAGCCGGGAGAGCGGGAGGTAGACCTCCTCGACCTCGCTGAGGTCGAGCCGGTCGCCGAGGCCGCGCAGCCGGGCCAGGTCCTTCTGCTCCAGGCTCATCGGCTGGTTCTCGCGCAGCCGTGACCACGCGGTCCGGTCGAGCTCGACGTACGGCGTCGGCGCGGCCTTGGGCCGGGAGGGCGAGCTCACGCGCGCCATTGTTGCGCATGGCCCGCGCCCACCCCGTCGCGGTGACCGGCGGGTCCCCGGCCGCCGACTAGGCTGGCCGTCATGTGCGGAATCGTCGGCTACGTGGGCCGGACCATGGACAGCACGGCGCTCGACGTCGTCATGGAGGGGCTGACCCGCCTCGAGTACCGCGGGTACGACTCCGCCGGTGTGGCCCTCGTGACCGAGGACGGGATCGAGGCCGACAAGCGCGCCGGCAAGCTCGAGAACCTGCGCACCGCCCTCGACGCGCACCCCCTCGCGGCCTCCCGCACGGCCATCGGGCACACCCGCTGGGCCACCCACGGCGGGCCCACCGACGGCAACGCCCACCCGCACCGCGGTGGCGACGGCGACCGGCTCGCCCTCATCCACAACGGCATCATCGAGAACTTCCACGCCCTGAAGAAGGAGCTCCTCGCGCAGGGGGCGGTCTTCCACAGCGAGACCGACACCGAGGTCGCGGCCAAGCTCGTCGGGCGCGAGTACGACGAGACCGGCGACCTCACCACGGCGATGCAGCGCGCGGTGCAGCGGCTCGAGGGCGCCTTCACGCTCCTCGCCGTGCACGCCGACAGCCCCGGCGTCGTCGTCGGGGCCCGGCGCAACAGCCCGCTCGTCGTGGGCCTCGGCGAGGGCGAGAACTTCCTCGGCAGCGACGTCGCGGCCTTCATCGGGTACACCCGCCACGCCCTCGAGCTCGGCCAGGACCAGATCGTCACGATCACCCCCGACGGGTACGACGTCATCGGCTTCGACGGCTCGCCCGCGCAGGGCAAGGCCTACGAGGTCACCTGGGACGCCGCGGCCGCCGAGAAGGGCGGCTTCGACACCTTCATGGAGAAGGAGATCCACGACCAGCCGCACGCCGTCGCCGACACCCTGCTCGGGCGCACCGACGAGTCGGGTCGGCTCGTCCTCGACGAGGTCCGCATCAGCGAGGAGCAGCTGCGCGCCGTCGACCGCATCACCATCGTCGCCTGCGGCACCGCGGCCTACGCCGGCATGGTCGCCAAGTACGCGATCGAGCACTGGACCCGGATCCCGGTCGAGGTCAGCCTCGCCCACGAGTTCCGGTACTGCGACCCCATCGTCGACGCCACCACGCTCGTCGTCTCCATCAGCCAGTCCGGCGAGACCATGGACACCCTCATGGCCGTCAAGCACGCCACCGAGCTGGGCGCGATGACGCTGTCGATCTGCAACACCCACGGCTCGACCATCCCGCGCGAGTCCGACGCCGTGCTCTACACGCACGCCGGGCCCGAGATCGCCGTCGCGTCGACCAAGGCGTTCCTCGCGCAGATCACCGCCTGCTACGTCCTGGGCCTCTACCTCGCGCAGCTGCGCGGCGAGACCTACGCCGACGACGCCAAGGCCGTCATGGCCGAGCTCCACGAGATCCCCGAGAAGATCGAGGACCTCCTCGGCCGGATGGACCGCGTGGTCGAGATGGCCAGGTTCATGGCCGACACCCGCTCGGTGCTCTTCCTCGGCCGCAACGTCGGCTACCCCATCGCCCTGGAGGGTGCGCTCAAGCTCAAGGAGCTCGCCTACATCCACGCCGAGGGCTTCGCGGCCGGCGAGCTCAAGCACGGGCCGATCGCGCTCATCGACGCCGGCCAGCCCGTGTTCGTCATCGTCCCCGCGCCCGACACCCCGCACGAGCTGCACAAGAAGGTCGTCTCCAACATCCAGGAGATCCGGGCCCGCGGGGCGCGCACCATCGTCGTCGCCCACGACGGCGACGAGGACGTCGTGCCGTTCGCGAGCGAGGTCATCCGCATCCCGCAGTGCTCGCCGCTCCTCGCGCCGCTGCTGTCGGTCGTGCCGCTGCAGGTGTTCGCGCTCCAGCTGTCCACCGCCAAGGGCCTCGACGTCGACCAGCCGCGGAACCTGGCGAAGAGCGTCACCGTCGAGTGACCGGGGGCGAGCGGTGATCGTCGGCGTCGGGATCGACGTCGTCGACGTCGCGCGCTTCGGCGCCACCCTCGAGCGCACCCCCAGCCTGCGCGAGCGGCTCTTCACCCCCGCCGAGCGGGTGCTCCCGCTCAACTCCCTCGCCGCGCGGTTCGCCGCGAAGGAGGCCCTGGCCAAGGCGCTCGGCGCCCCCGCGGGCATGCACTGGCAGGACGCCGAGGTGCACCGCGGCGCCGACGGCCGGCCGCACCTCGAGGTGCGCGGCACCGTCGCGGCGCAGGTCGAGCGGCTCGGCATCGGGTCGCTGCACGTCTCCCTGTCCCACGACGCGGGGATCGCCTCGGCGGTCGTCGTGGCGGAGGCGGCGAGCGGGGGCGGCACGTGATCGAGGCGTTCGCGGTCGACGCCGTCGTCGCGGCGGAGCAGGCGCTGCTCGCCACCCTCGACGACGGCGAGCTGATGGCGCGCGCCGTCGAGGGCCTCGTGGCGGTCGCCGGTGCCCGGCTCGAGTCCGCTGACGGCCGGTCGGTCGCCGCCCTGGTCGGGCCGGGCAACAACGGCGCCGACGCCCTGTACGCCGTCGCGGCCCTCGCGAGCGCCGGCTGGAACGCCGTCGCCGTGCACCACGACACCGTGCACGAGGGGGCACGCCTGGCCGCGGAGGCCGCGGGCGTCGTCCTCACCACCGACCCGGCGCTGCTCGAGGAGGCCGACGTCGTCCTCGACGGGGTCCTCGGGCTCGGTGCCCGTCCGGGACTGCCGGACTGGGCGGCCGCGTGGGTCGCGGCCGTGCCCGAGTCGGCACACGTCATCGCCGTCGACCTGCCCTCCGGACAGGACCCGATGGGCGGTGCGCTCGACCCCGACGGCGTCCTCGCCGACGAGACGGTCACGTTCTCCGTGGCCAAGCCGGTGCACCTCCTGCCGCCCACCGAGCAGGCCTGCGGCGTGCTCACCGTGGTCGACATAGGGCTCGAGGTCGACGCCGTACCCCTCGTCCGCCGGCTCGACCACGACGACGTCGCCGACCTCTGGCCCGTGCCGGTGGCCTCCGACGACAAGTACTCGCGCGGGGTGGTAGGGATCATCGCCGGTGGCGAGTCCTACACGGGCGCAGCGGTTCTCGCGGTCACGGCTGCGGTCGAGGCGGGTGCCGGGATGGTCCGGTACGTCGGTCCGCCCGCTCCCTCCGACCTCGTGCGCGCCGCGGTGCCGGAGGCGGTCCACGGGGTCGGTCGCGTTCAGGCGTGGGTCGTCGGGCCGGGGCTCGACACCGCCTCGCGCGCGGCCGGGGCGAAGGCCCAGCTCGACGCCGCCCGCGACGCCCTGGCCGGCGCGGAGCCGGTCGTCGTCGACGCCGGCGGGCTCGACCTCCTCGACGCCGACGTCCTCGCCGCTCGCGCCGGCCCCACCCTGCTCACCCCGCACGCGGGGGAGTGCGCCACGCTGCTGACCCGGCTCGGCGACTCGCCGGTCGAGCGGTCGGCCGTCGAGGCGGCGCCCCTGGCCCACGCCCGCGCCCTCGCCGACCTCACCGGGGCCACCGTGCTCCTCAAGGGCGCGACCACCCTCGTCGTCCCTCCCGGGGAGGGTGCCACGGTCCACAGCCAGGCCGACGCCCCGGCCTGGTTGGCGACGGCCGGCGCCGGCGACGTCCTCGCCGGCCTGCTCGGCACGCTCGTGGCCGCTGGTCTGCCGGTGGCGGAGGCGGGGGCCCTGGGTGCGCTGGTCCACGGGGTCGCCGCCGACCGGGCCAACCCCGGGGGGCCGGTGCGCGCGCTCGCGGTCGCCCACGCCCTCCCGCAGACGGTGGGCCACCTGCTGGGTCGGCGCCCGGCCCCGCCGTCCTAGACTCGTGGGCTCATGACCACGACACCCGACCCCGCCACCGACCCCGCCACCGCGGGCCTGTCGGCGTGGGTCGACATCGACCTCGACGCGATCCGCGACAACGTGGCCGAGCTGGGTCGCCGCGCGGGGTCCGCGCAGGTCATGGCGGTCGTCAAGGCCGACGCGTACGGGCACGGGCTCGAGCCGTCGGCCCGGGCCGCGCTCGCCGGCGGGGCCACCTGGCTCGGTGTCGCGCAGCTCGCCGAGGCGCTCGAGCTGCGCCGCGCCGGTGTCACCGCGCCCGTGCTCACCTGGCTGTTCCCCCCGGGCGCCGACGTCGCCGGGGCGATCGACGCCGACATCGACGTCACCGTCAGCAGCCCGTGGAGCCTGGACGCCGTGCTGGCCGCGGCCCGCGACCGGGGCCGCCCCGCGCGCATCCAGCTGAAGGTCGACACCGGGCTCGGGCGCAACGGCTCGCTCACCGACTGGTCGGAGGTCGTCGCGGCGGTCGCGCGCGCCCAGGCGGAGGAGGCGGTCGAGGTCACCGGGGTGTGGTCGCACTTCGCCTACGCCGACGCGCCGCAGCACCCCACCGTCCGGGCGCAGCAGGAGCGCTTCGTCGAGGCCGCTGCCGAGCTCGAGCGCGCCGGGGTGCGTCCCGGGCTGCGCCACCTCGCGAACTCCGCCGCGACGCTGACCAACCCCTCGGCGCACTTCGACCTCGTCCGCCCCGGCGTCGCCGTCTACGGGCTCTCGCCGGTCCCCGACCTCGGGTCACCCGCCGACTTCGGCCTGCGCGAGGCGATGAGGGTCACCGCCCGGCTGGCCGGCGTGAAGAAGGCCCCCGCCGGGCAGGGCGTCAGCTACGGCCACGAGTACACGACGACGCAGGACACCCTCCTCGGGCTGGTGCCCATGGGCTACGCCGACGGGGTCCCGCGCTCGGCCGGCAACCGTGGGCCGGTGCTCGCCGGCGGGCGCCGGTACACCCTGGCCGGACGGGTCTGCATGGACCAGGTGGTCCTCGACCTCGGCCCCGACGCCACCGTGCAGCCGGGTGACGAGGTCGTCCTCCTCGGCCGCGGCGCCGACGGCGAGCCCACCGCCCAGGACTGGGCCGAGGCCGCCGGCACCATCAACTACGAGATCGTCACCCGGATGGGGCCGCGCCTCCCGCGCCGCCACCTCGGAGGTCGGGACTGATGGCACTGCGGGCACTCGCGCCGCTCGGCGCTGCCGCGAACCTCGTCGGCGAGCGGGTCGTGCGGGCGCGGTCGGGCTTCCGGTCGGTCGACGCCCCCGACGGCTGGGCCCACACGCCCACCGAGTCCCTCACCGTGAACACCGAGGACGGCGTCGCCCTCCACGTCGAGATCGACGCCCCCGAGACGGCCAGCCGCAGCCGCCGGCACGTCACCGGGCGGATGCCGACGGTCGTCCTCGTGCACGGGTTCGCCCTGTCGATGCGGTCGTGGGTGCTGCAGCGCCGCGCCCTCATCCACGAGGGGTACCGCGTCGTCAGCTACGACCAGCGCGGGCACGGTCGCTCGGGCACCGCCGCGCTCGCCTCCTGCACCATCGCCCAGCTCGGGCGCGACCTCTCCGCCGTCCTCGACGCCACCTGCGCGAGCGGTCCGGTCGTCCTCATCGGCCACTCGATGGGCGGGATGTCGGTGATGTCGTACGTCGGGCAGCACCCCGACGTCGTGCGCGACCGGGTGCTCGCCGTGGCGCTGGTCTCCACCAGCCCCGGCGGCCGGGAGATGACCGAGTTCGGGCTGGGGCCCACCGTGGGGCGTGTCGTCGGCTCGCTCGGCCCCGGCGTCCTCACCCGGATGTCGCGGCACGCGGGCCCGATCGGACTGCTGCGCAAGGTCGGCAAGGGCGTGCAGGACCTCGCCGTGCAGCGGTGGGCCTTCGACTCCCCGGTGAGCACCGACCTCGTCGACCTCGTCGGCGAGATGATCTTCTCGACGTCCTTCGACGTCATGGCCGCGTTCCTCCCCGACATCGACTCCCTCGACCTCGGCGGGGACCTCGGTGCCCTCACCGGCATCGAGACCCTGGTGATGAACGGGGCGGGCGACCTCATCACGCCGGCGTCGCACAGCGAGGAGATCGTCCGGCGGGTGCCCGGCGCCGAGCACGTCGTCGTCGAGGACGCCGGCCACATCCTCCAGCTGGAGCACCCGGACGTCGTCACGCAGCAGCTGCTCATGCTCATCGCGCGGGCGCAGCGCGCCGTCGCCGAGGGCATCCCGGTCAGCAGCAAGCCGCGGGTGCGGCGCACTGTGCAGGACATCTCCAAGAAGCGTCGGGTGGAGAAGGCCCGGGCCTCCCGCGGGACGGACGCCGCGTCATGAGCGCGCGCCGCGTCGTCCTCACCACGGTCGCCGACACGCAGGCCCTCGGCCTGGCGCTCGGGCGGCTGCTCGCGCCGGGTGACCTCGTCGTCCTCACCGGCGGCCTGGGCGCCGGCAAGACGACCCTGACGCAGGGTCTGGGGGAGGGGCTGGGCGTGCGCGGGCCGGTCACGTCGCCGACCTTCGTCATCGCCCGGGTGCACCCGTCGCTCGTGGGCGGGCCGCCGCTCGTGCACGTCGACGCCTACCGGCTGGGCGGCGCGCTCGAGCTCGACGACCTCGACCTCGACGCCGACGTCGCCTCCTCGGTCACCGTCGTCGAGTGGGGCCACGGGCTGGCCGAGGACCTCAGCGAGGACCGGCTCGAGGTGGTGCTCGACGTCGACACCGCGAGCGAGGTCCGCACCGCCACCGTCACGGGCGTCGGAGGGCGGTGGGCCACGGCCGCCGCCGGCGACGCCCTCGCGACGCTGGGAGGCACGCCGTGATCGTCCTCGGCATCGACACCACGACCTCGGCCATCGCCGTGGGGCTCGCCGACGGCGCTCGCGTGCTCGCGTCGCTGGCGCGGGTCGACGCCCGCGGGCACACGGAGCATCTCGCGCCGCTCGTGCAGCGGCTCCTCGACGACGCCGGCCTGACCCCGCGCGACCTCACCGACGTGGTGGTCGGCACCGGTCCCGGGCCCTTCACCGGGCTGCGGGTCGGGATGGTGACCGGCGTGACGATGGGCCACGCCCTCGGCCTCCCGGTGCACGGCGTCTGCTCCCTCGACGTCCTCGCCCACGCCGCCCTCGGCGCGCACGACGAGGTGCTCGTCGCCACCGACGCGCGGCGCAAGGAGGTCTACTGGGCGCGCTACCGGGCCGGGTCCGGCGGGGTCGGGCTCGATGCCGTGGTGCGGGTGGGTGACCCAGCGGTCGACCGCCCGGCCGAGCTCCCCGAGGACGTCCGGTCGCTGCCGACGGCCGGCCGCGGTCCGGTGCTCTACCCGGAGCTCTTCCCGCACGCGCTCGAGCCGCTCGACGTCGATGCCGGCCTCCTCGCCCTCCTCGGGGCGCAGGGGGTGGCGGCGGGCCGGTCGATGCCCGTGGAGCCGCTGTACCTGCGGCGCCCGGATGCACTGACGACCGCCGAGCGGGCCAGGGCGTGATGACCGTGGCGGTGCACGAGCGCGGTGCCACGGGCGAGGCGGCGGTTGCGGGGCTGCGCGACGCGGCCTGGACCGATGTCGCCTCGCTGGTGGCGCTGGAGGCCGAGCTGTTCCCGCACGACCCGTGGTCGGAGCCGTCCTGGTGGTCCGAGCTGGCCGCCCGTCCCCGGCGCGACTACGTGGTCGTGGCCGACGAGGTGGGCCTGCTCGGGTACGCCGGCCTCGACCACGGTGGCGACGTCGCCGACGTGATGACCGTGGCGACCGCGCCGCGGGCCCGCGGGCGCGGCCTCGGTGGCGGGCTCCTCGCCGAGCTCGAGCGACGTGCGGCCGCCCGGGGCGCCGAGCACGTGATGCTCGAGGTGCGCGCCGACAACGCACCCGCGCGGGCGCTCTACGACCGCGCCGGGTACGTGCTGCTCACCACCCGCCGCCGCTACTACCAGCCGGGCGACGTCGACGCCCTGGTGCTGCGAAAGACGCTCTCCGGGAGGGAGATCCGCGATGCGTGACGAACCACTGGTCCTCGGCATCGAGACCTCGTGCGACGAGACGGGCGTCGGGATCGTGCGCGGCGAGACGCTGCTCGTCGACGCCATCGCCAGCAGCGTCGACGAGCACGCGCGCTTCGGCGGGGTCGTCCCCGAGGTCGCGAGCCGCGCCCACCTCCAGGCCATGGTGCCCACGATCGAACGCGCCTGCACCACAGCGGGAGTCGCGCTGCGCGACCTCGACGCGATTGCCGTCACGTCCGGCCCCGGCCTCGCGGGGGCGCTGATGGTGGGCGTGGCCTCGGCCAAGGCGCTCGCGCTGTCGCTGGGCGTGCCGCTCTACGGCGTCAACCACCTCGCGTCGCACGTGGCCGTCGACATCGTCGAGCACGGGCCGCTGCCCGAGCCCACCCTGGCGATGCTCGTGTCCGGGGGCCACTCCTCGCTGCTGCTCGTCCCCGACGTCACCAACGACATCCGCAGCCTCGGCTCGACCATCGACGACGCCGCCGGGGAGGCGTTCGACAAGGTCGCCCGCGTCCTCGGGTTGCCGTTCCCCGGTGGGCCGCACATCGACCGGATGGCGCGCGAGGGGCAGGTCGTCATCGACTTCCCCCGTGGGCTGACGACGGGCCGCGACATGGAGCGGCACCGCTTCGACTTCTCGTTCTCCGGACTCAAGACGGCCGTGTCGCGCTGGGTGCAGGCGAAGGAGGCTGCGGGAGAGCCGGTTCCGGTCGCTGACGTCGCGGCGTCGTTCCAGGAGGCCGTCACCGACGTGCTCACCCGCAAGGCGCTGCTCGCGTGCAAGGAGAACGGCGTGGGGCACCTGCAGATCGGCGGCGGGGTGGCGGCGAACTCCCGGCTGCGGGCGATGGCGCAGGAGCGCTGCGACGCCGCCGGCATCGAGCTGCGCGTGCCGCGGCCGGGGCTGTGCACCGACAACGGCGCGATGGTCGCGGCGCTCGGGGCGCAGATGGTCCTCAAGGGGCGCACGCCGTCCGACCTCGACATCCCGGCCGACTCCTCGATGCCGGTCACCGAGATCTCGGCCTGAGCCGACCTTCTCGGCGCCTCGCGTCGTGGCAGGGTGCAGGCATGGCCGACGACCTCGCCCACGACATCGACCGCGTCTGCCGCCTGTCGGGGTCCTTCCTCCTGCGGTCAGGACGCACGGCCACCGAGTACTTCGACAAGTACCGATTCGAGGCCGACCCGGCGCTGCTGCGCCGGGTGGTCGACCGGATGGTGGGCCTGCTGCCCGAGGACGCCGAGGTGCTCGGCGGGCTCGAGCTCGGTGGGGTGCCCATCGCCACGGTGCTCAGCCAGGTGACCGGGCTCCCCGTGGTCTTCGTCCGCAAGGCCGCGAAGGAGTACGGCACCCGTCGACTGGCCGAAGGGGCGGAGGTCGCCGGGCGCCGGGTCGTGCTCGTCGAGGACGTCATCACCACCGGCGGGGCGGTGCGCGCGGCCGCGACGGAGCTGCGGGAGGCCGGGGCCCTGGTGGAGGCCGTCGTGTGCGCCATCGACCGCAGCGACCCGGGCTCGGAGGTGCTGGCCGACGTGGGTCTCGAGGTGCGGTCGGCGCTGACCCTCTCCGACCTCGATGAGGCCCGCGCCTCCGCCTGACTCGATGACGCCCCCGCCTCCGCCTGACCTCCATCGCGACCTACCGCCTGGTACGCGGGGTGATCACCCCACCGACTACGCGGTAGCCCGCGCCATGGAGCGCGCTACGGGGCAGTAGGTGTCGTGATCACAGCGCTTACTGCCCCGTAGCGGGTGCTGGATGAGGCCTGCGCCCCCGCCTTTCCTCGCCGGGCTCGATGAACTGGCAACCGCCACGACGACGACGCCTGACGGCCGCGCCGCAGCGTCTGGTTCACCCGGTCAGGGCATGCCGCGGCGGCCGTGGGTGCGTGGAGCGTCGTAACCGCCCTCGGGCGCGACCATCTCGGCCCGGACCCCGAGGAGGCGCACCGGCCGGTCGTCCTCCAGGGCCCGGAACAGCGCGATGGCCGTGCTCGCGATGACGTCCGGGTCCCACGTCGCCTCCGCCAGCTTGCGCGACCGGTTGACCGTGAAGAACGGCACGAACCGCACCTTGAGGTGAACGCGGGCGCACGGCCGCCCTTCGGCGCTGATGTCGTCGACCACCTGCGCTGCGAGCGCCCGTACCGCGTCCTCGACCTCCTCGGGGGAGCGCAGGTCGCTCTGGTACGTCGTCTCGCGCCCGTGGGCGCGCGGCACCCACGGGGTGTCGTCGACCTCCGAGCTCCCCTCGCCCTGACCGAGCTCGCGCAGCCACGGACCGGACTGCGGGCCGAACTCCGCTGCCAGCAGGGCGTCCTCAGCGGTCGCAAGGTCGTGGACGGTGAGGACGCCCAGGGCAGCCAGCCGCTGCGAGATGCGGCTGCCCACGCCCCACAGGTCCTGGGTCGGCTTGGGCCCCATCACCTCGAACCAGTTCTCCCGGGTGAGCCGGAAGGTGCCGCGGGGCTTGCCGAACTCGGTGGCGATCTTCGCCCGCACCTTGGTGTCGCCGACGCCGATGCTGCAGTGCAGCCGGGTCGCGCTGAGGACGTCGTCCTGCAGGCGGCGCGCCACGTCCTCCGGGTCGGTGGTCTCGATGCCGACGAACGCCTCGTCCCAGCCGAGCACCTCGACGACGGCCCCGGGCAGGGCGCGCAGCGTGTCCATGACGACGGCGGAGGCCGCGTCGTACGTCGGCTTGTCGACCGGGAGGAACACCGCGTCGGGGCAGCGCTTGAGCGCCGTGCGCAGCGGCATCCCCGACCGCACCCCGAACTCGCGCGCCTCGTACGACGCGGTGGACACCACCGCGCGCTCGGTGGGGTCGCCACGTCCTCCGACGACGACGGGCAGCCCGGCCAGCTCGGGCCGCCGCAGGACCTCGACGGCAGCGATGAACTGGTCCATGTCGACGTGCAGGACCCAGGCGGTCATGACCCCATCGTGGCGGACCGCACGGACAACGACCGTTTCGGACGTCGCTCGGTCGGCTCAGGCGGGCGACGTCAGCCGGCGTCCTTGGAACAGGGGAGCAGCCCCATCCGGTCCTTGAGGGCCAGCACCCGTCGCACCGACGCCTCGACCTTCGCCGCGAACTCCGGCTCGGCAGAAGCCTTGTCCGCCAGCGCCTCGAGCATGTCGTCGGCGTCCGCAGCCCTGCCGGTGAGGACGACGTCGCCCCCGGCGTCGACGAGCCGCACGGCCCGGTCGCCCGGCGAGACGTTCTTCAGCGCCTCGGCGTTGACGTCGTCGGTGATGACGACGCCCTCGTACCCGAGCTTCTCGCGCAGCAGCCCGGTGACGATCTTCTCGGAGAACATCGCCGGGTTCTTCGCGTCGAGCTTCGGGTAGCGGGCGGACGACATCATCACCAGGCCCACGCCGGCCTCGATGTTCGCGCGGAACGGCTCGAGGAACGGGTCGTCGGCCGTGGCCACCGAGTCGGTGATCCCGGAGGAGGAGAAGTCGGTGTTGTTGCGCACCCGCCCCAGGCCGGGGAAGTGCTTGACCGCACCCTCGACGCCCTCCTCGAGCATCCCCTCGAGGAACGCGACCGAGTAGGTGGCAACGGTGTTGGGGTCCGACCCGTACTGGCGCCCGAAGCGCCCGATCGGCCCGTTGGCCCGGCCGATGTCCTCGGGCACGGTGTCGGCGACCGGGGCGAGGTTGACGTTGACGCCGACGTCCTTCATCTGTCGGGCCCAGCCCGCCGCGTCCTTCGTCAGCTCGGCCGGCTCGAGCTTCGCCTGGTCGAGCGCCTTGGGGGGACGGGTGAAGCCGTCGCCGCGCAGCTGGTGGACGATCCCGCCCTCCTGGTCGGCGGCGATCATCAGGCCGACGTCGCCGGTGGCCTTGGTGGACACCAGCCCGCCCAGGTGCTTCGAGGTCCGCATCACCTTGGCCGCGCCGTCCCAGCCGCCGAGGTAGATGACGTTGCCGACGTGGTCGGACGTGACGAGGTCGTCGAGGGAGCCGCGGGCCGCGTTGGTGTCGAACCCGACCATGAGCAGCTGCCCGAGGCGCTGGTCGGCGGAGAGCGCCTCGAAGGTCTGCTCCGCGCAGGTCGGGGAGGCAGACGGGCTGGGCGAGGCCGACGACGGGGCCGGGCTCGAGGAGGTCGCAGACCCCGACGGCGACGCGGTGGGGGTACCGGTGGAGCACCCGGCCACCGCCGCGAGCACGCCACCGACGACGAGCGCGGTGGGGGCCCGGAGGGCGTGCGTGCGGGGAGAAGTCACCCGACGACGTTACGTGACCGGGCGCCCGGCGACCCAACCCGCAGGTCACCACCGGGGAGACTCCCGGACCCCGATCCGCCATGATCACCCCATGCCAGCGATCCCCGTCGTCCTCGACGTCGACACCGGTGTCGACGACGCCTGCGCCCTCCTCCTCGCCGCACTCCACCCGGGCCTGGACCTGCGCGCGGTCACCTGCGTCGGCGGCAACGCCCCGCTGGCCGACGTCGTCCGCAACACGCTCACGGTGCTCGAGACGGCCGGTCGCGGCGACGTCCCGGTGGGGGTCGGGGCCGCGCGCCCGCTCCTCGAGGACCCGGTCGACGCCCGCCACGTGCACGGCTCCGACGGCATGGCCGACCTCGGGATGGCGCCGCCCACCCTCGTGCCGGACGCCCGCTCCGCGCTCGACCTCCTACGCGACACCATCGAGGCCGCCGCGGAGGCGGGCGAGTCGCTCACCGTCGTGCCGTTGGCCCCGATGACGAACCTCGCGCTTCTCGCCCGCGTCCACCCCGCGGCCTTCTCCCGCATCGGGCGGATCGTCTTCATGGGTGGCGGCGTGGAGATCAGCAACGCCACCGCGGCCGCCGAGTTCAACGTCTTCCACGACCCCGAGGCCACCGCGATGGTCCTCGACGCCTGCGCCGAGCACGAGGTGCCGGTGACGATGTACGGCCTCGACGTCTTCTACGAGCCGCTCGTCACCGACGTGCAGGTGGCCGCCCTGCTCGAGGTCGACACCCCCGTCGCGCGGCTGGCCGCCGGCCTCATCTCCTTCCACCACCGCCGCTTCGCCAACGCGGGCGCGACGATCGGCGACGCCGGTGCGGTCGGCATCCTCCTCGAGCCGGACGCCGTGCGCACCGAGCGGCTGCCCGTGCGCGTCGAGCTCACCGGCACCTGGACGCGTGGGCGCACCGTCGTCGACCGCCGCGACTGGAGCGGCCACCTCGCGCACGACCCGCACGGGCTCGCCCCGGCGATGGTCGATGTCGCCCTAGAGGTCGACGGCCCGCGCATCGCCGACCTCTGGGTCCGCACGGTCGGGGGGCAGGTCTGATGGCGGGCCGCGTCCTCGTCCTCGGGTCGTTGAACGTCGACCTCGTGACGCGGGTGGAGCGCCACCCGAGACCGGGCGAGACCGTCCTCGGCGAGGGGCTGCGCCGGCTCGCGGGCGGCAAGGGCGCCAACCAGGCCGTGGCGGCGGCCGCCGCCGGGGCCGACGTCGCGATGGTCGGCTGCGTCGGCGACGACGCGGGGGGAGCGGCCTACCGGGCGCGGCTCGAGGCCCGCGGCGTCGACGTCTCCGGCCTGCGCACGGTCGAGGACACCCCCACCGGCCACGCCCTCATCGCCGTGTCCGACGACGGCGAGAACTCGATCGTCGTCGTCCCCGGCGCCAACGACCTGCTCGACGAGCGCGAGGTCGCGGCCGTGGACACCCTCGGTCCCGGTGACGTCCTCCTCGTCCAGCTCGAGGTGCCCCGGACGGTGGTCTGCACGGCGGTGCGGCGCGCGGCCGGGCGGGGGGCGCGCGTCGTCGTCAACACGGCGCCGTACGCGGCCCTCCCGCCGGACGTCGTCGCCCTGGCCGACCCGGTCGTCGCCAACGAGCTCGAGATGGCGGCGCTCGCCGAGGCCGGCGCCGAGCCGCGCTCCCTCCTCGTCACCTTCGGGGCCAACGGCGCCGCCTGGGACGGCGCCACGAGCCCGGCCGTCGAGGTCGCCGCCGACGAGGTCCTCGACACCACCGGCGCGGGCGACGCCTTCTGCGGGGCGCTCGCCGCGGCCCTCGCCCGGGGCGACGAGCGGGACACCGCCCTCGCGGCAGCCCTGGCCGCCGGCGCCGACGCCGTGCGCCGCGAGGGCGCCCAGGCCGACCCCGAGCTCTAGGCGGGCCGGGCGGGGTCGACGACGAGGACGACCTGCTGGCCCGCGACGCGGGTGAGGATGACCGTCGCCTGGGCGCCGTCGCCCGCCTTGCGGCCGATCTTCAGCTGGCGGCGCAGCTCGTCGTCGTCGAGCCGCACCCCGCGCTTCTTGATGGTCAGCCCGGTCACCCCGTGCTGCGCCAGCCACGCCCGCAGCGACTTCACCGAGAAGGGGAAGGCCTCGCGCACGGCGTAGCGCCGGGCGAACTCGACGTCGACCTCGGCGTCGGACACCACGTAGCCCAGGCCGTGGTCGACCTCGCTCCCGAGCGTCGCCGCGGTGACCGCCCCGAGCAGCCCGGCCTGGGTCACGGCCCGGTCCGGCTCGTAGAGCCACGGGCCGACCGCCCCGAGCGAGGCCACGGTGGGGGTGTCCGGCTCGCACATCGACTCGTCGACCTCGACCGGCGACCGGCCGGGCCCGAGGATGCGGGCGCTGCGGCCGGGACGCTGCGCCAGCGGCCCCCACCACACGGCGCACTCGAGCACCTCACCGCCGTACGACGTCCACTGCGCCTCGGTGCCGAGGGGGATGGCGTCCTTGGGCATCGAGGGCGAGAGCTTGGCGCCCGTGGCGGGAACGGCCGTCGCGACCTGGACCACGAAGTCCCACGTGGGGCGGATCTCGTCGAGGCGGAAGACCCGCTTGATCCGGCCGTGGCGCCCGGTGACGCCCGGCACCCGTCGCGCCGGGTCGAGCCACACCCCGACGCGCGAGCGCAGCGGGTCGCGCGGCGGCTCGAACTCCTCGGCCAGCCCGACCCGGGCGCGCGAGTCCGGCCACGGCCGCAGGTTGATGTCGGCGATGGCGGCGGTCACGGGGTCGATGTCGACGCCCTGCACCGTGACGCCGAGGGCCGACATCGCCACGGCGTCGGCGCCGATCCCGCAGCCCAGGTCGTGCACGGTGGCCAGGCTCGCGTTGTAGAAGCGGCCGGCGTGGGTGGCCGACAGCTCGAGACGGGAAGCCTGCTCGAGTCCGTCGGCGGTGTAGAGCAGGTCGTCGGCGAACTCGCCGAACTTGGCCACCGCGCGCGCCCGCAGGCGCTGCTGGGTGAGGAGCGCGGCGACCAGCTCGGGGGCGTGCCCCTCGCGGCGCAGGCGGTCCTGGAGGGGCATGACGGCGGCCTCGTCCCAGGCGGGCAGGGAGCGCAGGAGCTCCTTGCCCTCCGGGCTCCCGAGGGTCCGCACCACGCCGATGTCCACGGCGCGACATCCTGCCATTGCGCCCGCCCGGACCCGCCCCGGACGCGGCGCGTCCACGGAACTGGCACTCGAGTTGACCGAGTGCTAACGCGCGACCTAGATTTGCCTCATTGGCACTCACCCCGTGTGAGTGCCAGCGCACCCCGGGTCGGGATCGACCCCCGCGACGGCGAGAGCGGCCCGGGAGCGCAGTCCCGTCCACTTCGACTCACCCCACAGGGGAGGAGCACACCGTGTCGGTTTCCATCAAGCCGCTCGAGGACCGCATCGTCATCAAGAGCCTCGAGGCCGAGCAGACCACTGCCTCCGGTCTGGTCATCCCGGACACCGCGAAGGAGAAGCCCCAGGAGGGCGAGGTCCTCGCTGTCGGCCCGGGCCGCATCGACGACAAGGGCAACCGCGTCCCGCTCGACGTCCAGGTCGGCGACCGGGTCATCTACAGCAAGTACGGCGGCACCGAGATCAAGCACCGTGGCGAGGAGTACCTCATCCTCTCCGCGCGTGACGTGCTCGCCGTCGTCGGCTGACGCACCACCCGATGTCGTGACCGCGCCCCGGAGGGCACCCCGCCGTGGGTGCCCACCGGGGCGCGTCCGGTCGAGGTGACCGGAGCACCCATCAGACCCCGCCGGCGCGCAGCACGAGCCCGCCACCGGCATCCCGATCACGAAGGACAGCAATGGCCAAGCAACTGGAGTTCAACGACTCCGCCCGCAAGTCCCTCGAGCGCGGCGTCGACGCGCTCGCGAACGCCGTCAAGGTGACGCTCGGCCCCAAGGGCCGCAACGTCGTCATCGACAAGAAGTGGGGCGCCCCCACGATCACCAACGACGGTGTGACGATCGCCCGCGAGATCGAGCTCGAGGACCCGTACGAAAACCTCGGCGCCCAGCTCGCCAAGGAGGTCGCGACCAAGACCAACGACGTCGCCGGTGACGGCACGACCACCGCGACCGTCCTCGCCCAGGCGATGGTGCACGAGGGCCTGCGCAACGTCGCGGCCGGCGCCGCCCCCTCCGGCCTCAAGCGCGGCATGGACGCCGCCGTCGACGCCGTCTCCGAGGAGCTGCTGCGCGTCGCCCGCGAGATCGAGTCCAAGGAGGAGATCGCCCAGGTCGCCTCCCTCTCCGCGCAGGACCCGGAGATCGGCTCGACCATCGCCGACGCGTTCGACAAGGTCGGCAAGGACGGCGTCATCACCGTCGAGGAGTCCTCGACCGCGAGCACCGAGCTCGAGTTCACCGAGGGCATGCAGTTCGACAAGGGCTACATCAGCCCCTACTTCGTCTCCGACCCGGAGCGCATGGAGGCCGTCATCGAGGACGCGTACGTCCTCATCCACCAGGGCAAGATCTCGGCCATCGCCGACGTCCTGCCGGTGCTGGAGAAGGTCGTCAAGGCCGGCAAGCCGCTCCTCGTCATCGCCGAGGACGTCGACGGCGAGGCCCTCTCGACGCTCGTCGTCAACAAGATGCGCGGCACGTTCAACGTCGTCGCCGTCAAGGCGCCCGGCTTCGGCGACCGCCGCAAGGCGATGCTCCAGGACGTCGCCGTCCTCACCGGCGGCCAGGTCGTCGCCGAGGAGGTCGGCCTCAAGCTCGACCAGGTCGGTCTCGAGACGCTGGGCCAGGCCCGTCGCGTCGTCGTCACCAAGGACTCGACCGTCATCATCGACGGCGGCGGCGACCACGCCGACGTCGACGGCCGCGTCGCGCAGATCAAGCAGGAGATCGAGCGCACCGACTCCGACTGGGACCGCGAGAAGCTCCAGGAGCGCCTCGCCAAGCTCGCCGGTGGCGTGTGCGTCATCAAGGTCGGCGCGCACACCGAGGTCGAGCTCAAGGAGAAGAAGCACCGCATCGAGGACGCCATCTCGGCGACCCGCGCGGCCATCGAGGAGGGCATCGTCGCCGGTGGCGGCTCCGCCCTCATCCAGGCCGTCAAGGTCATCGAGGGTCTCGACCTCGAGGGTGACGAGAAGGTCGGCGCGTCCATCGTGCGCAAGGCCGCGGCCGAGCCGCTGCGCTGGATCGCCGAGAACGCGGGCCTGCAGGGCTACGTCGCCGTCGCCAAGGTGCAGGACCTCGCCTTCGGGCAGGGCCTCAACGCGGCCACGGGCGAGTACGAGGACCTCATCAAGGCCGGCGTCATCGACCCGGTCAAGGTCACCCGCTCGGCGCTGCGCAACGCGGCCTCGATCGCGTCGATGGTCCTCACCACCGACACCCTCGTCGTGGAGAAGCAGGAGGAGGAGCCGGCTGGTGCGGGCGGTGGCCACGGCCACGGTCACGGCCACTGACGCTCCACCCCCGGCGCTCCACGCGCTGACACCGGATGCCGTCCGCCCCACCCCGGGGCGGGCGGCATCCGTCGTCCCAGGTCGTAGGGTCGGGCGCATGCGGCTGCTCGGGGTGCTCGGCGGGATGAGCTGGACGTCGACGGTCTCGTACTACCGCGGGCTCAACGAGGGCGTGGCCGCCCGCCTCGGCGGGCTCCACTCGACACGGGTGCTGCTGCACTCCGTGGACTTCGGACCGGTCGCGCAGGCGCAGCACGCCGGTGACTGGGACGCGGCGGCGGGCGTCCTCACGCAGGCCGCGCGCGGCCTGGCGGCCGGGGGGAGCGGGCGCCGTCCTCCTCGCGACGAACACCATGCACCAGGCGGCCGGGGCGGTCGAGGAGGCCGCTGGTGTCCCGCTGCTGCACATCGCCGACCCCACGGCCGACGCGATGGTCGCGGGCGGGCACACCCGGGTGGGGCTGCTCGCGACCCGGTTCACGATGGAGCAGGACTTCTACGTGGGACGCCTGCGCGAGCGCGGCCTCGACGTCGTGGTGCCGGATGCCACCGACCGCGAGGTGGTTCACCGCGTCATCTACGACGAGCTCGTCCACGACGTCGTGCGGCCGGAGTCGCGCGAGGCCTACCTGGGGGTCGTCGACCGGCTGGTCGCCGCGGGGGCCGAGGCGGTCGTCCTCGGGTGCACCGAGATCGGCCTGCTGCTGCGCGACGGCGACGCGGCCGTGCCGCTGTACGACACCACGGCCCTCCACGTCGCCGCCGGCGTCGACTGGCTCTGCGCCGACTGACCCATCAAGGGCCGCCGGGGGCGGTCAGGGCTCGGCGGTGATGTGGAGGGTCTCGCCCTCGAAGGTCACGACGTCGCCGGGGCGGACCTGGCGCCCGCGACGGGTGTCGACCTCGCCGTTCACGGCGACGACCCCGCGCTCGATGGCCTCGCGCGCCATCGCGCCGTCGTCGACGACGCCCGCCAGCTTGAGCAGCTGGCCCAGCCGGATCGTCTCGTCACGGATGGGGACGTCGAGGGGTGCGCTCACGCCCCCAAGGCTAGTCGCCGGCCGACCGGGCCCGGACAGGACGAAACCCCCGCCGCGAGGGCGAGGGTTTCGGGTCGGGACCGCTGGTTCGCGGTGGCCGGTGGCGGGCCGTTCGCGAAGGTCCTGCGGTCCCGACCCGGTATCGCTTCCGGGGCCGTGCGACGGTGACCACCCCTTTGGGCCACCGTGTCGGGGTCAGGAGGCGATGTGCCGGTCCCTCGAGTAGTGCGACTCCCGCTCGTCCTCCGTGAGTCCGCCCCACACGCCGTAGGGCTCGCGGACGGAGAGGGCGTGCGATCGGCACTGCTGCAGGACCGGACAACCGAGACAGATCTCCTTGGCAGCACTGGCGCGGGTCCGCCGCTTGCTGCCGCGCTCACCCTCGGGGTGGAAGAACACCTCGGGACCGACCCGACGGCAGGCACCGTCGAGCTGCCAGTCCCAGAGGTCGGCGACGGGCCCAGGCAGTCTGGTGATCTCGGCCATGTCGTTACCTCCTGTGGTGCGCTCGCCACTTCCCCGAGCGGCTTGCGCTTCACGGTAAGAGGGGGTTGGTAGAGGGAGGGCAATCCGTGGGTAAGGCTTTGGTCAACCTCACCTGCGGTTGGTCAGGGCTTGGCCATGACGCAGAAACGTGCACGTCGCAGGCTCGGCCCGGGCCGCGCTCGGGGGTCCGGGCGGCTCCCACGGCGCGGGAGTGCAACCCGGGTCGGCCCCCGTGCGTACTCTCCCTGACCGGGTGGTTCGGGGCGGTTCGGAGACCACCCGACGGAGGGAACGGAGGGGTGATGTCGCCCGAGGAGTTCGACGAGCTCTACCGCGCGAGCGCACCGCGTCTCGTCGGCCAGGTCCACGCGATGTGCGGGGACGTGGCCGAGGCCCAGGACGTGGTCCAGGAGGCCTTCGAGCGAGCCTGGCAGCATCGTTCGCGGCTGGACCGGGAGCGCTCACCGGAGGCGTGGGTGCGCGTGACCGCGATGCGCCTCGCCGTCAGCCGATGGCGGCGGCAGCGCAACGCCGTCCTCGCGTGGCGCCGTCGAGCGCACGACCTCGTGGACGCCCCGGGGGAGCCCTTCGACCCCGTCCTCGTCGCCGCCCTCCTGGCCCTGCCGGAGGCTCAGCGCCTCGCCATCGTCCTGCACCACCTGGCCGACCTGTCGGTCGAGGCGGTCGCCGCCGAGCTGGCGGTCCCCGTCGGGACCGTCAAGGCCCGGCTCTCCCGAGGGCGACGAGCCCTCGCCGCGGCCCTGGCCGCGCCGACCGTGAAGGAGGGGCGGCATGTCTGACGCCCGTGACCCCGACGCCCTGCTCGTCGACCGCCTGCACGCCCTGGCCGTGAGCACGGGCACCCTCGACCTCCCACCGGCCGAGGTCGTCCGCGAGGGTGGGGAAAGGCGCCGACGCCGCGCCCGGACCGCCGCGGCCGGCTCGGTCCTCGCCGCCGTGGTGCTGGGCGCCGGTGTTGCCGTGACCAGCGGGCTCTCGCGCGACCGGGCGGACGCTCCCCTGCCCGCGACGTCGGCACCGGCCCCGACGGCATCCGCGGACCCCAGCCCCTCGACCTCGCCGACGGCTGCGCCCGAGCCGACGGCGAGCGGGACGGTCCCGCCGCCCGCCGACCCGGGTCGGGTCGCGCTGGGGTCGATCGGGTCGGTGGCGCTGCCCGCGGGCTGGCGCGTGGAGCACCCGCGGGGCGAGCGCGAGAACACCCTGTGCCTCGCCGACCCCGCGACCGACCGGCCGTCCTGGGCCCCGTGCACCCTGCAGCTCGCCTGGGGCGACGGCGTCGTCGGCCGCGACGGGGGCCCGTGGTCCAGCCACCAGCGCGACGGATGGAGGACGACGCGCACCGCCCCGGCGGGCTGCCCCCTCTGGGGCCCGGAGTGGGTCGACGACGGTGGTCCGGTCGTCGGGCTTGAGGGCGGCCTCCCGGCCAGATCGCTGGGCGCCGTCGGGCCGAAGGTCGCCGAGCTGTCCTGGTACGTGGCCGGCTGCCGCGGCGGTGGCGGGTATCTGCGCCCGCGGATCTGGTGGCTTCCCGTCACGGGCCTGCAGGCCACTGACCTGCTCAACCACCCGCGCAGCCACGAGGTGCTCGCATCGGTGCGGTTCGCCACGGACTCCGGCTCCACCGGGCTGCACTTCGTCCACGGCGAGGTCATCGAGGGCCACGGGACGCGCACCCTGCGGGTGGCCCCCACGCGCACCCTGACCAACGACGTCGAGGGGTTCCGGTGGCAGCGCGAGCGCGGGCGCGGCGAGGAGTTTATGGGCAACCCGCCCGAGGTGTCGACCGGTGCTCCCGTGACCGTGCGCATCACGGACCGGACGTCGTGCTTCTCGTACGACGGGACCACCACGTTCGGGATGCGGCAGATCGCGTGCGAGGACCTCGGGTCCTTCGGGGTCGAGTACGTGGACGCCGTCGTGACGCCGAGCGGGGAGGCGCGACGCGTCGTGGAGCCCTTCCGCAGCTGAGGGGGCGCCCCGGGACGGCTCCACCCCCGCCGTCCCGGGGCGTGGCGGGGTGTCCGGGGGTGGTGGCGCGAGCCCGTAGAATCGGGTGATGAGCCTCGGACTGGACGAGACCAGCACCACCGCCGACCACGCGGGCTCCGCGGCGCCGAGCGCCGCCCCGGCCCCCTCGACCCCGACGACCGACGCCGGCACGTACGAACCCGCGCCGCCGTCGCCGTTCGCCGCGCTGGGCCTGACCTACGACGACGTCCTGCTCCAGCCGGGCGAGACCGACGTCATCCCCAGCGAGGTCGACACCACGAGCCGGCTCACCCGCGGCATCTCGATCCGCGTCCCGCTCATCTCCGCGGCCATGGACACCGTCACCGAGGCCCGCATGGCCATCGCGATGGCGCGGCACGGCGGCATCGGCATCCTCCACCGCAACCTGTCGATCGAGGACCAGGCCTACCAGGTCGACCTCGTCAAGCGGACCCAGACCGGGATGATCTCCAACCCCGTGACCATCGGCCCCGACGCCACCCTCGAGGAGCTCGACGAGATCTGCGGTCGCTACCGCGTCTCGGGCCTGCCGGTCGTCGACCCGGGCGAGCACCTGCTGGGCATCGTCACCAACCGCGACCTGCGCTTCACCCCCGTCGCCGAGTGGGGCCACACCCTCGTGCGCGACGTCATGACCCCGATGCCGCTCATCACCGGCACGGTCGGCATCAGCAACGAGCAGGCCACCCTGCTGCTGCGCCAGCACAAGCGCGAGCGCCTGCCGATCATCGACGACGAGGGCCGCCTGCGCGGGCTCATCACCGTCAAGGACTTCGTGAAGTCCGAGCAGTTCCCCGACGCCAGCAAGGATGCCGACGGCCGCCTCCTCGTGGGCGCGGCGGTCGGGTACTTCGGCGAGGCCTGGGAGCGCGCCTCGCGGCTCATCGAGGCCGGCGTCGACGTCCTCGTCGTCGACACCGCCCACGGGCACGCCCGCCTCCTGCTCGAGATGATCGAGCGGGTCAAGAAGGACCCCTCCACCCGCCACGTGCAGGTCATCGGCGGCAACGTCGCCACCCGCGCGGGCGCCCAGGCGCTGGTCGACGCCGGGGTCGACGCCGTCAAGGTCGGCGTCGGGCCGGGCTCGATCTGCACCACCCGCGTCGTCGCCGGGGTCGGCGTCCCGCAGGTCACGGCGATCTACGAGGCCTCCCTCGCCTGCCGGCCCGCCGGCGTCCCGCTCATCGGCGACGGCGGCCTGCAGTACTCCGGCGACATCGCCAAGGCGCTCGTCGCCGGCGCCGACACCGTCATGGTCGGCTCGCTGCTCGCCGGGTGCGAGGAGTCGCCGGGTGAGCTCGTCTTCATCAACGGCAAGCAGTACAAGGCCTACCGCGGTATGGGGTCGCTCGGCGCGATGTCCTCGCGCGGCAAGAAGTCCTACTCCAAGGACCGCTACTTCCAGGCCGACGTCACCAGCGACGACAAGATCGTCCCCGAGGGCATCGAGGGCCAGGTCGCCTACCGCGGACCGGTCGGCGCCGTCGCCCACCAGCTCATCGGCGGCCTGCACCAGTCGATGTTCTACGTCGGTGCGCGCACCGTCCCCGAGCTCAAGGCCAAGGGGCGCTTCATCCGCATCACGACCGCCGGCCTGCGCGAGTCGCACCCGCACGACATCACCGGCATCGTCGAGGCGCCGAACTACACCTCCAAGGGCTGACCCGGCCGGTCGCGGGGCCTCAGGCGCCGCGGACCGGGCCGGTGCTCGAGCGGATGACGAGCTCCGCCGGGATGTGCTGGGTGCGGGCCTCCCCGCCGGTCTCGGCCACGAGCTCGGCAAGCCGCGCGACCGCGGCGTCGCCGAACGCGTCGACCGGCTGCCGCACGCTCGTCAGGCCGACGAGGTCGAGCGCCGCGATCTGCGAGTCGTCGAACCCCACGACGCTGACGTCCCCCGGCACGTCGACCCCCCGGGCGCGCAGCACTCCCATGACGCCCACGGCGGTGAGGTCGTTGGCGGCCATGACCGCGGTGGGGAGCGGGTCCAGCGCCATCAGCCCCTCGCCGCCCTCGCGACCCCCCTCCGGCGTGAACTCGCCTGGCACGACGCGCGGTTCGAGCCCGGCCTCGGCCATCACCGCGCGGTAGCCGGCCTCCCGGTCGCGGGCCGGGCGGGTCGGCCCGCCGGTGACGTGGGCGATGTCGCGGTGCCCCAGGCCGACGAGGTGCTCGACGACGAGCCGGGCGGCCTGCACCTCGTCGGTGGTGACGGCGTCGACCCCGGCGACCGAGGTGTCGCTGCCGATGATGACGCACGGCACCGTCCCCGACAGGCGCTGGAGGTCGGCGGTGCGCATCATCGGGCTGAGCAGGACGAGCCCGGCGATCTGGTGCTCCAGCAGGGTGCGGACCAGCGAGACCTCGCGCTCCGGGGACCGGGTGCCCGGTGCCACGAGCAGGTCGTAGCCGGCGCGCTCGGCAGCGGCGGCCACCGAGCCGTACACCAGCCCGAAGTACGGGTTGGTGACGTCGTGGATGAGGACGCCGAAGGTCCGCACCTCCTTGCTCGCGAGCGAGCGGGCGGAGGCGTTGGGGCGGTAGCCGAGCTCGTCGGCGGCCCGGAGCACGGTGCGGCGACGGGTGGGGGAGACGTTGGGGGCGTCGCGCATGACGAGGGAGACCAGCGCCCGGGACACGCCGGCGCGGCGCGCGACGTCCTCCTGGGTCGGTCGCATCCGTGCTCCTCACGTCAGAATGTCGTCACATTTTCATAAATGTCAGGACAAGGTCTTGTCAGCGCCCTGCCGGGTGCGCCACAGTATGCCGTTAGCGCGCGCTAATCCAGAGCGTTCGCGACAGCGCAACGACGCGCAGGCGGGCCGGGCCCGCGACGAAGGAGGAAGCATGAAGGCTCCCAAGCTGGGTCTGGCGGTCGTCGCGGCGACCGCGCTGCTGCTGGCGGGATGCAGTGCCGGTGACACGTCCGGCAACACGAGCAGCGGCGGCTCGAGCGCCGCGGCCGGCGGGGACAACAAGGGCATCAAGCTCTGCATGTACACCCACGGCGACGGCGGCGGGTTCTGGTCGGTCGCGAAGAAGGGCGCCCAGAAGGCGGCCGAGGACCTCGGGGTCACCTTCGACTACCAGGAGTCCAACAACGACGCGGAGGCCCAGGCGCAGCTCATCGAGGCGGGCGTCACGGCCGGGTGCCAGGGCATCGCCGTCTCGGCGCCGAACCCCGACGCCATCAAGGACGCCCTCAAGGGCGCGACCGACAAGAAGATCCCGATCGTCACGATGAACTCGGGCAGCGCGGTCTTCAAGGAGCTCGGCGCGTTCACCCACGTCGGCCAGGACGAGCTGATCGCCGGCCAGGAGGCGGGCAAGAAGTTCAAGGAGCTGGGCGCGAAGAAGGTCCTCTGCCCGATCCAGGAGGCCAACAACATCGGTCTGCAGCAGCGCTGCGACGGCGCGAAGGAGACCTTCGGCAACGTCGAGAACCTCCAGCTGTCCGCCGGTCTCGCCGACCTCGCCAAGAGCCAGGCCGAGATCCAGGCCAAGCTCGAGGCCGACCCCTCGATCGACGCGGTCTTCGCGCTCAACGCCGACATCGCCACCGCGGGGGCCATCCCGGCCGCCGAGGCCGTCGGCCGCACGCTCCAGATCGGCACCGTGGACCTCTCGGGTGACGCGGTCACGGCCATCAAGGACGGCAAGCTCGCGTTCGCGATCGACCAGCAGCAGTACGCGCAGGGCTACCTGTCCGTCGTCCTGCTCTACCTGAACAAGATCAACGGTCACGAGCTCGGCGGTGGGCAGCCCATGTACACCGGCCCCGGGTTCGTCACCAAGGACAACGCCGACCTCGTCCAGAAGCTGGCGGAGGCGGGCACCCGCTGACCGCGGGCCGTGGCGGGGCCCCCGCCCCGCCACGGCTCCCGGACCGCTGCCCGCGTCCACTCACGAGAGGCTCCGCCATGACCGCGACCACCGCGACCAGCGCCGACGAGCGACTGGCCAGCGTCTCCCGCTTCACCAAGATCCTGCGCCGGCCCGAGCTCGGCGCCCTCCTCGGCGCCGTCGTCATCTACCTGATGTTCGCCGTCGTCGACACGACCGGGAACTTCGCCACCATCGCGGGCACCGCACGGTGGACCGACGTCGCCGCCACCGTCGGCATCGTCGCCGTGCCGGTCGCCATGCTGATGATCGCGGGCGAGTTCGACCTCAGCTCCGGCGTCATGATCGGCACCTCGGGCCTGCTGGCCGGCCTGCTCACCACCGAGTACGGGCTGGGCATGTGGCCCGCCATCCTCGTCACCCTCGCGTTCGCGGCCTGCATCGGGCTGATCAACGGCTGGCTCGTCATGCTCACCGGGCTGCCGTCGTTCATCGTCACGCTGGCGATGTTCTTCTCGCTGCGCGGCATCAACCTCGGCGTCACCAAGGCGCTCACCGACACCGTCCGCGTCGCCGGCATCGACAAGGTGCCCGGCTACGACTCGGCGCAGGCCATCTTCGGCACGACGTTCTGGGCGCCCTTCAACTTCCGCATCTCGGTCATCTGGTGGGTCGTCATCACCGTCGTCGCGACGACCGTGCTCACCAAGACGCGCTTCGGCAACTGGATCTACGCCGTCGGCGGCGACTCCAACGCTGCCCGCAACACCGGTGTCCCCGTGCGCCGCACGAAGATCACCCTCTTCGTCACCACCTCGATGGCGTCGGCGCTCGTCGGCATCATCAGCCTCATGCGGCTGAAGTCGATGCAGGCCGGCCAGGGGGTGGGTGAGGAGTTCACCTTCATCATCGCCGCGGTCGTCGGTGGCTGCCTGCTCACCGGTGGCTTCGGGTCGGCGATCGGCTCGACCATCGGCGCCTCGATCATCGGGATGGCCTTCATCGGCATCGCCTACGCCGGCTGGAACACGGACTGGTCCTGGCTCTTCCTCGGCGTCATCCTCTTCATCGCCGTGCTCGTCAACACCTACATCGGCCGTCGCGCCCAGGGAGCCCGCAAATGACCGCCACCGAGCCCACCCCCGAGGTCCCCGAGGTCCCGGCGACGCCCGAGACCCTTCCCGCCCCGGCGGCCGGCACGGTCACCCCGGCCCTGCAGCTCAAGGGCGTCGGCAAGGCGTTCGGCAGCGTGCTCGCGCTGCAGGACATCAGCCTGCACGTCGACCCGGGCACCGTCACCTGCGTGCTGGGTGACAACGGCGCCGGCAAGTCCACGCTCATCAAGGTCCTCAGCGGGGTCCACCAGCCGACCGAGGGCGAGTTCCTCGTCGCCGGGGAGTCGCGCAGCTTCACGTCCCCGCGGGACGCGCTCCGGGCCGGGATCGCCACGGTGTTCCAGGACCTCGCGACCGTGCCGCTGATGTCGGTGTGGCGCAACTTCTTCCTCGGCAACGAGCCGCGGCGCGGCATCAAGCCGTTCCGCGTCCTCGACACGGCGACGGCCCGCGCGACCTGCCGCGAGGAGCTGCTCGCCATGGGGATCGACATCCGCGACCTCGAGCAGCCCGTGGGCACGCTGTCCGGTGGCGAGCGCCAGGCCGTGGCGATCGCCCGGGCCGTGTACTTCGGCGCCAAGGTGCTCATCCTCGACGAGCCGACGAGCGCCCTGGGCGTCAAGCAGTCGGGCGTCGTGCTCAAGTACATCCTCCAGGCGCGCGAGCGCGGGATCGCGGTCGTGTTCATCACCCACAACCCGCACCACGCGCACATGGTGGGCGACCGCTTCTACCTGCTCAACCGCGGCCGGCTCAAGCACGAGTTCGAGCGGGCCACGGTGACCCGCGAGGAGCTCGTCCAGGCCATGGCCGGCGGCGCCGAGCTCGACGCGCTCGCGCACGAGCTCGAGGCCTCCACCCGCTAGGAACCAGGAGCGATGGACACACTGACGGTCGGCGTCATCGGCGCCGGATGGATGGGGCACGTGCACGCCCGTGCGTACGGCCGGCTGACGCAGCACTGGCCCGACCTCCCGCTGCGACCCCGGGTCGCGGCGGTGGCGGACTCGTCGCCGGCGGCGGCCTCGGCGTTCGCCCGGGCCCACGGTGAGGAGGTCACCGAGTACGCCGACTGGCGCGACCTCGTCGCCGACCCGTCGGTCGAGGCCGTCAGCGTGACCGCCCCCAACGCGATGCACCGCGAGATCGGCGTCGCGGTCGCGGAGGCGGGCAAGCACCTGTGGATCGAGAAGCCGGTGGGGCTCACGGCAAAGGACGCGCTGGCCGTGCGCGACGCCGTGGCCGCCGCCGGGGTCGTCGGGTGCGTGGGGTTCAACTACCGCCACGTGCCGGCGGTCGCCCGGGCCCGCCGGCTCGTCGCGTCCGGTGCCATCGGGACCCCGACCCACGCGCGGGTCCAGCTCTTCACCGACTACGCCGCCCACCCCGGCAGCCCCCTGTCGTGGCGCTACGCCGTGGCGCGGGGCGGCCACGGGGTGCTCGGCGACCTCGCCTCGCACGGGGTCGACCTGCTGCGCTTCGTCCTCGGCGACGTCGTGGCGGTGACCGCGCAGACGTCGATCACGATCCCGCGGCGTCCGGTCGCCGACGCGCAGGGCCACTACAGCGTCCTCGACGTCGACGACCCGGACCTGACGTTCGGGGAGGTGGAGAACGAGGACTACGTCGTGGCGATCCTGCGGATGGCGTCGGGCGTCATCGGGGTCTGCGAGGCCGACCGCGCGGCCGTCGGTGAGCAGAACAACTACGCCCTCGAGGTGCACGGCAGCGCCGGTCTCGTGCGGTGGGACTTCCGCCGCCCGGGCGAGCTGCAGGTGTCCTCGGGGACGCAGTACGCCGGCCAGGCGACGACGACGGTGTTCAGCGAGCCGGGCGACGGCGAGTACGCCGCCTTCCAGCCCGGCGCCGGGATCGCGATGGGCTACGACGACACCAAGGTCGTCGAGGCGATGAACTTCGTCCGGGCCGTCGCGGGTGAGGCGGCCGAGCTCGCCACGCTCGACGACGCGGTCGCCAGCGGGCGCGCCCTGGACGCGATGGTGCAGTCCCAGGACAACGGAGAGTGGGTGCAGGTCGGATGACCACACGCGACGCAGGGTTCGCCGTGGCGCAGGACGAGCAGGTCGCGGTGCGGCGGATCGGGGTGGTCGGCTGCGGCCGGATCGGCCGGATGCACGCCGGGATCCTCGCCGAGATGCCCGGCTTCACCGTGGCCGGGCTGGCCGACGCCGTGCCGGCCGCCGCGGAGTCGGTCTCGGCGGCCACCGGTGCGCCGGTGATGACGATCGAGCAGCTCCTCGCCGCCGACGACATCGACACCGTGGCGATCTGCAGCTCCACCGACACCCACGCCGACCTCGTCGTCGCCGCGGCGCAGGCGGGCAAGGCCGTCTTCTGCGAGAAGCCGGTGAGCCTCAGCCTGGCCGAGGTCGACCGGGCGCTCACCGCCGTCGACGACGCCGGCGTGCCGTTCATGATCGGTTTCAACCGGCGCTTCGACCCGGGCCACCAGGCCGTGCGAGACGCCGTGGCCTCCGGCGGCATCGGCGACCTGCACCTGCTGCGGGTCACCAGCCGTGACCCCGCCCCGCCGCCGCCCGAGTACGTGGCCGGCAGCGGCGGCATCTTCCTCGACATGGCGATCCACGACTTCGACATGGCCCGCTACGTCGCCGGCAGCGACGTCGTCGAGGTCTACGCCCGGGGCGCGGTGCGGGTCGACCCCCGCATCGGCGAGGCTGGCGACATCGACACCGCCGTCGTGGTGATGACCCACGCCGACGGGACGCTGACGACGATCGACAACAGCCGCCAGGCCGTCTACGGGTACGACCAGCGCATCGAGGCCTTCGGGTCCGGCGGGATGGCGGTGTCGGACAACCCTGCTCGGCACAACGCGTGGGTGCGCACCGGTGAGGCCACGGTCGGGCAGCCGCTGCCGTGGTTCTTCCTCGAGCGGTACGTCGAGTCGTACCGGAGGGAGTGGGCCGCCTTCCACGCCTACCTCACCCAGGGCGGGCCGTCGCCCGCCGGCACCGACGCCGCCCGCGCGTGCACCACGGCGGCGCTCGCCGCCGGGCTGTCGCTGCGCGAGGGCCGGGCGGTGCGGGTCGAGGAGATCGGGTGAGCCCGAGCCGCGTCGCGGTCACGGGGGGCACCGGGTTCGTCGGCGGCACGGTCGCGTCCGTGCTCGCCGCCAAGGGGCATGACGTCGTCTGCCTCGTGCGGCGCGACCCCGGGCCCGCGTTCCCGTGGGCGACCCGGCTCGTCGACACCGGCGACGCCTCTTCCATCGCCGCGGCGCTGGAGGACCGTGACGCCGTGGCCCACCTCGCCATCCTCAACGACTTCCACGGCATCTACGCCGACCGTCGGGCCGGCTGGGACGGCTTCGTCGGGCTCACCCGACGCGTCGTGGACGCCGCCAACACCACCGGCACGCGCGTCGGGTACGTCTCCACCGACTGGGTCTTCGACGGCACCGGCCACCTGGTCACCGAGGACGAGCCGCCCAACCCGGTCAACTACTACGGCGTGCTCAAGGCGGCGTCCGAGCTCGTCGTCCTCGAGCGCGCGCGGTCGGGCTTCGTCGCGCGGGTGGGCGGCGTGCAGGGGCTGCACCAGACGCAGGACACCGGGCCCCGCTCGCAGGACGTCGGGTTCGGCTACTTCGTCCTCGCCCTCGTCGACGCGCTGCGGGCGGGGGAGCGGTTCATCGTGTGGGAGGACCCGGCGATCAACGCGGTGGCGACACCCGTGGTGTCCCCGGAGATCGGGGCGCTGCTGGGGCGGGCCGTCGACCGCGGCGTCGACGGCGTGCTGCACTTCGCCGGCGGCACCGCGGTGACCCGCCGTGAGCTGGCCCACGCGGCCTGCGCCGTCTTCGGGGTCGACCCCGACCTCCTCGACTTCCGCCCGCCTCCGGACGAGGCCCGGCTGCCCGCTCCCGTGCCCTACGACACCAGCATGTCGGGGGAGGCCACGATGGCGCGCCTGGGCACCCGCACCCACAGCATCACCGAGCAGCTCGAGGTGCTGCGGCGCGAGCTCGACGAGGGCGCGCCGGTCCCGCTCAGCTGAGCGGCGGCGTCGGTGTCGTCGAAGGTCCGTGCTGCGCCACCGCCGACCGCGGGCCCGTGCCACGCTGAGGCTCCGCGCCACCGTCCGTCGTAGGGAGCATCCCGTGTCCGACCTGCCCGTCGTCGCCGTGATCGTCGCCAAGCCGGGGTCGGAGGACACCGTACGCAGCGCCCTGCAGGGACTGGTCGAGCCGACCCTCGCCGAGAGCGGCTGCCGCGCGTACTCCCTCCACGAGTCCGTCGCGGAGCCGGGCACGTTCGTCACCATCGAGTCGTGGGACGGCTCGGCCGACCTCGACCAGCACATGGCGAGCGACCACATCGCCGCGGCGCTGGCCGCGACCGACGGTCACCTGGCCTCACCGCCGTCGATCCACCCGCTCAGCCCCGCGTCGTGAGGGCGTCGCGGTAGGACCGCAGGACCGCACCGCCGTCGGCCGACCGGTCGACCGAGGTGGAGGCCAGCACGGCCCGCGCGATGGCGCGCGAGACGCAGTCGGCGGCCGCGGCCTGCAGCTCGACCAGGTCGAAGCGGTCGGCCTCCACCCCCGTGCCGGTGGACAGGGCGAACACCGTGTCGCCGTCGAACGAGGTGTGCACCGGTGACAGGGCGCGGGCGAACCCGTCCTGGGCCACCCCGGCGAGCGCCTGGCAGCCGGCCTTGGTCAGCGGGACGTCGGTGGCGACCACGGCGAGGGTCGTCGCGGTGCCGGCGCGCAGGGCGGCGAGGGCTTCGGCCTGCGCGGCACGGTGGGCGGCGACGGCCCCGGGGTCGGGGACCGGGAGGCCCGCCACCTCGTCGGCCGTGAGCAGCGGTGCCGCGAGCAGCCGGCCCTGCGCGTCCCACGCCGACCCGACCGCGTTGACGACGACGAGCGCGCCCACCGTGGCCCCCGACGCCAGCACGGCCGAGGCCGTGCCGACACCCCCGCGCAGCCCGCCGGTCATCGCCCCCGTCCCGGCGCCCACGGCCCCCTCGGTCACCGGCCCCGCGCTCGCCGCCCGGTACGCGGCGAGCCCGTCCTCGGGCCGCGGGTGGTTGCGGAACGCCCCGCCGCGCCCGAGGTCGAACAGGATGGCGGCGGGCACGATCGGCACGACCTGGTGCGGCTCCGGCCCCACCGGCCACCCCACGCCGTCCTCCCACAGGCCTGCCATGACCCCGTCGGCGCTGCCCAGCCCGAACGCGCTACCGCCGGACAGCACGACGGCGTCGACCCGGTCGACGCCGCGACGCGGGTCGAGCAGGTCGGTCTCGCGGGTGCCGGGCCCTCCACCGCGGACGTCCACCCCACCCGTCGACCCCGCAGGCGGCACGACGACGGTCACGCCGGTGAGCCAGCCCGGTTCGTCACGGGTGGTGTGGCCGACCCGCAGGCCCTCGACGTCGGTGATCGCGTTCAGGGGTCCGGTCTGCACGGCCCCAGCATGGCGGATGCCGGCCCCGCGACGGCGGGACCGGCATCCGGTGGGCGTGAGCCCGTGCTCAGTGTTGGATGACGTGCTCAGTGCTGGATGACGGGCTCAGTGCTGGATGACGGGCTCAGTGCAGGATGACGGGCGGCGCCACCTCGGCGGCGTCGGCGTCGTCGAGCAGGTGGGCCACCTCGCGCTTGCGCGGGAGGAAGAACGCCGGCACGAGGGTGAGGCTGATGAGGATGGCCGCGACCCAGAAGGTCGAGCTGAACGCCCCGGCCATCGCCCCGCGGACCGCGTCGAGCAGGACCGCCTGGCCGGCGGCCAGGTCCTGGCCGAACGGCGCGAGGATGGCCGCGACCTCGGGGAACTGCGGCAGCAGCCGCCCGATCGCCGCGGGGTCGCTGACGCCGGCGGTCGCCTGCCCGAAGCCCTGCGCCTGCGCGACGAGCGGGTCCTCGCTCAGGCCGTTGGTGAGGACGACCGACATGATCGCGATGCCGATGGACGACGCGATCTGCTGGCTGATGTTGAGCAGCGTCGAGCCGCGCGCGACCTGGTGTGACGTCAGCGTCTTGATGGCCGAGGTCATCAGCGGCATCATCGTCGCGCCCATGCCCAGGCCCATGACGAACAGCACCGGCAGGATGTAGCCGTAGCTGGTGGTCGCGGTGATCTGGGTCAGGGCGAACATGCCGCCGGTGATGAGGACCAGGCCGATGGGGACGATGCGGCCGACGGGGAGCTTGTCGGAGAGGGCGCCCGCGACGGGCATGGTGAGCATCGCGCCCAGGCCCTGCACCGCCATGAGCCAGCCGGCGTCGACGGGGGACTCGCCGCGGACCTGCTGGAAGTAGGTCGGCACGAGGAGCAGGCCGCCGAAGAAGGCCGCCGCGAACAGCACCATCGTCGTGATCGAGATCGTGAGGTTGCGGTTGCGGAACAGCCGCAGGTCGAGCAGCGGGTGCTCGGGGCGGAAGCTCCAGACCACGAAGCCCGTGACCATGGCGACGCCGATGAGGCCCGGGATGAGGACCTTCGGCGCGAAGAAGGTGCCCTCGCCGGGGATCGACGAGACGCCGTAGAGGAACAGGGCCAGGCCGGGCGACATCAGGGCCATGCCGACCCAGTCGAAGGACTCCGACGGCTCGGGGCGGTCGCTCGGCAGCACCAGGAAGGCGTAGACGAGGGCGAGGGCACCGATCGGCAGGTTGATGAGGAAGATCCAGTGCCACGAGTAGTGGTCGATGAGCCAGCCGCCGAGGATCGGGCCGAAGATCGGGCCGAGCAGCATCGGCACGCCGAGGATCGCCATGAGGCGACCCATCCGGGCCGGGCCGGCGGCGCGGGTCATGATCGTCATGCCGAGCGGCATGAGCATGCCGCCGCCCAGGCCCTGCAGGACCCGGAAGGACACGAGCATCTCGATCGAGTTCGCCATGGCGCACAGGGCCGAGCCGAGCGTGAAGAGCAGCAGCGCGGTCATGTAGAGGCGCTTGGTGCCGAACCGGTCGGCGGCCCACCCGGTGAGGGGGATGACCGTGGCCAGGGCCAGCGTGTAGCCGGTGACGGTCCACGCGACGGCGGAGTAGGCGAGGGGCTCGCCGCCGTCGGCGAACACCTTCTGGAAGGTCGGCAGCGCGACGTTGACGACGGTGATGTCGAGGATCGACATGATGGCGCCGAGGACGACGACGCCGGCGACCTTGAGAACGGCCGCGTCGATCTTGTCGGGGTACTGCGGGGGTGCCGTGGTGGCGGGCTGTGCTGACACGTGTGCTCCATGTCGCTCGGTCTGGACGGCGATCGGTCGCGTCGTCCGGGGACGGCACCACCCATCGAGGGTCTGGCGTCGTCGCCATCGAGAAGTCTGCACCCTGGCACCGACAGCCCCCACCCCTTTTCGGCCCCCACGGCGCCGCGGAGCAGAACTCACAGGTTCGGCGCCCACCCGGCAGGGCGGCCCCGGGCGGCGGTCCGGCGCCCCGCCGCAGGTCGGTAGGCTGCCCCGGTGACCGAGATCGAGATCGGCCGTGGAAAGCGCGGCCGCCGCGCCTACTCCTTCGACGACATCGCCATCGTGCCCTCGCGGCGCACGCGCGACCCCGAGGAGGTGTCCGTCAGCTGGCAGATCGACGCCTACCACTTCGACATCCCGGTCATCGCGGCGCCGATGGACTCGGTGATCTCCCCGCAGTCGGCCATCGCCCTCGGCAAGCTCGGCGGGCTGCCCGTCCTCGACCTCGAGGGCCTGTGGACCCGCTACGAGGACCCCGCCCCGCTCCTCGCGGAGATCGCCACGCTCGACCCCGTCCTGGCGACCACCCGCATGCAGGAGATCTACCGCGCCGAGATCGACCCCGACCTCGTCACCGAGCGGCTGCGCGAGATCCGGGCCTCCGGCGTCACCGTGGCCGGCGCCCTCACCCCGCAGCGCACCCAGCAGCTGTGGAAGACCGTCGTCGACGCGGGGGTCGACCTCTTCGTCATCCGCGGCACCACCGTCTCCGCCGAGCACGTCTCCGGCCGGGCCGAGCCGCTGAACCTCAAGCGCTTCATCTACGAGCTCGACGTGCCCGTCATCGTCGGTGGCGCGGCCTCCTACTCGGCGGCCCTGCACCTCATGCGCACCGGTGCCGCGGGCGTCCTCGTCGGCTTCGGCGGCGGCGCGGCCCACACCACCCGCCGCACCCTCGGCATCCACGCGCCGATGGCGAGCGCCATCGCCGACGTCGCCGCGGCCCGCCGCGACTACCTCGACGAGTCGGGCGGCCGCTACGTGCACGTCATCGCCGACGGTGGCGTGGGCACGAGCGGCGACGTCGTCAAGGCCGTGGCCTGCGGCGCCGACGCCGTGATGCTCGGTGCCGCCCTCGCGCGCGCCACCGACGCCCCCGGTCGCGGCTTCCACTGGGGTCCCGAGGCCCACCACCCCGAGCTGCCGCGCGGCGAGCGCGTCGAGGTCGGGGCGGTCGCGGGGCTCGACGAGATCCTCTTCGGCCCGAGCCGGGTCGCCGACGGCACGACCAACCTCGTCGGTGCGCTGCGCCGTGCGATGGCGACGTCGGGCTACCTCGACCTCAAGGAGTTCCAGCGGGTCGAGGTCGTCGTGGCCCCCTACCAGCGCAGCTGACCGCGGTGGACCTCGCGCTGCGCCGGACCGCCGCGCTCGTCGCGGCCGCGACCCTCGCCCTCGGGCTGTCCGCCTGCGGCGGCGACGACGGGCACTCGAGCGGCCACGGCTCGATGACGGGCTCGGCGAGCCCGTCCGCCGCGGCCGACCACGACCAGGCCGACGTCATGTTCGCCACGATGATGGTCCCGCACCACCTCCAGGCGATCGAGATGGCCGACCTCGTCCCCGACCGCACCCGGAGCGCGCAGGTCCGCGACCTCGCCGAGCGGATCCGCCGGGCCCAGCAGCCCGAGGTCGCGCAGATGAGCGCGTGGCTCGCCGGCTGGGGCGCCTCGCCGATGGAGGACCACGACGCGATGGCCGGCCACGGCATGAACGGGATGATGAGCGCCGACGACCTGCGCGACCTCGCCACCCTGAAGGGTGCGGCGTTCGACGAGCGCTGGCTCGAGATGATGGTCGAGCACCACGAGGGTGCCGTGACCAGCGCGAAGGCCGTTCTCCGCGACGGAGTGCACCCCGGCGCCAGGGCCCTCGCCGAGTCGATCATCAGCTCGCAGCAGAAGGAGATCGTCGAGATGAAGGCCCTGCTCGCGGGCTGACCCCGTTTCGTCACGCAGGCGTCGCGGCACCGATGACGAGGGACCGCGGCGCCTCCTGGCGTCCGGGCCGGGGGAGGCCGCCGACCCCGGGAGTCACCGAGCCCAGGAGGCTCGCGTGCCTCGCCCCTGTGGCTGACGGCACCGTCGACGGGTGGCCGTGCACGGTGAGGTACCCGAGCACCGCGAAGGCAACCGCCTCCTTGGCGCCCGACGGCAGGCCCAGCTCGTCGGTGGTGAGCACCGGGGTGCCGCCCAGCGCGGCGCGGAGCATCGCCATCAGGGTGGGGTTGCGGGTGCCTCCGCCGGCCGCCACGACCTCGGTGGCCTCGTGCCGGCGAACCGCGTCGGCGACGGTGCGGGCGGTGAGGGCGGTCAGCGTGGCGATGACGTCGTCGTCCAAGCGGCGGCCGTCGAGGGCGGTGTCGAGCCAGCCGCCGTGGAACAGCTCGCGGCCGGTCGTCTTGGGTGCGGGGCGGGCGAAGTACGGGTCGGCGAGCATCCGCGCGAGGAGCCGGTCGTCGACGACGCCCCGGGCGCCGCGCTCGCCGTCCCGGTCGTACGCCTGCGCCCCGTCGGTCAGCCGCCCGACCGCGACGTCGACGAGCGTGTTGGCCGGCCCGGTGTCGTAGGCGACCGGCGCCCCGGCGAGGTCGGCGGTGACGTTGGCGATCCCGCCGAGGTTGAGGGCGACCGGTCGGCCCGGGCGCGACCCGAGCCACAGCACGTCGAACGCGCTGACCAGGGGCGCCCCCTGTCCGCCGGCGGCGACGTCGCGCGCCCGCAGGTCGGAGACCACGGGCAGCCCGGTCACCTCGGCCAGCCACGCCGGCTGCCCCACCTGGAGCGTGCCGCGGACCTCACCGCCGTCGACCCAGTGGAAGACGGTCTGCCCGTGCGAGACGAGGAGCTCGACCGCGCCCACCTCTGCGGTGACCTCGGCCGCCGCCGCCGCGAAGGCCTGCCCGACGACCGTGTCCAGCACGCACCAGTCGCGCGCCGTCACCTCGCGCGGTGGCAGGGCGGCCTCCACTGCCGAGCGCACCGCGGGCGGGTACGCAACCGACCGCAGCGCCACGAGGGACGCGCCCAGCACGTCCCCGTCGGGGACCAGGTCGACGACCGCGACGTCGATGCCGTCGGCGCTGGTGCCCGACATCAGGCCGGCGACGCGCATCAGCGGGGCAGCGGGTGCTCGTGGTCGTCGCGGCGCAGGGTGGCGAGCGCGACGGCGCTGACGACGCACGTGGCGAGGACGTAGTACGCGGGGATGTCCTCGTCGCCGGTCGACGCGATGAGCTGGGTGATGATGAGGCCCGCGCTGCCCGCGAACACCGCGTTCGACAGCGAGTAGCTGAGGCCGAGTCCGGTGTAGCGCACCGTGGTCCGGAACATCTCCGAGAGCATCGCAGGTCCGGGGCCAGCCATGAGCCCGACGACCGCACCGGCGACGAAGACCGCGGCGAAGCGCACCGGTGTGGTGGTGCCCTCGTCCTGCAGCAGGTTGAGGAGCGGGATCGCGAGCACCGCGATGAGCACGGCTCCGGTGAGCATGACCGGGCGGCGACCGACGCGGTCGCTCAGCGCCCCGGCGGGCAGGATCGACGCGGCGAAGCCCGCGTTGGCGACCACCCCGGCGACGAGGGATTCGTGGAACGAGGCGCCGAGCGCGACCTGGAGGTAGGACGGCAGGACGACGAGGAAGGTGTAGCCCGCCGCCGACCAGCCCATGAGCCGCAGGATGCCGAGGCCGATCGCGGCGCCAGTGCCGGTGGCCGCAGGACGGTCGGCCGACGAGACCTCGGTGCCGACCTCCTCCTCCGTCGCCTCGCGGAACACGGGCGTCTCCTCGATGCGGAAGCGCAGCCAGACCGCGACCGCGCCCAGCGGGATCGCGAGGAGGAAGGGGATCCGCCAGCCCCACGACTGCAGCTGGCCCTCGGTGAGCAGCGAGGCGAGGACGGCAGCCGTCGCCGCCCCGCCGAGCAGGCCCAGCGCGACCGTGAACGACTGGAGCGACCCGTAGAGGCCGCGGCGGCGGGTGGGGGCGTGCTCGGTCATCAGGGACACGGCACCGCCGAACTCGCCTCCGGCAGAGAGGCCCTGGAGGATGCGGACGAGCGTGAGCAGCCACGGGGCCGCCGCGCCCACGACCTCGCGGGTGGGCAGCAGCCCGATGAGGGCGGTGCCCACGGCCATGAGGACGAGGACGAGCAGCAGGGTCGGTCGCCGGCCGATGCGGTCACCGATCCGGCCGAACAGCCACGCCCCGACGGGCCGGAAGAAGAAGGCGATGGCGAACGAGGCGTACGTCTTGACGAGCGCCTCGAGGTCGCTCGCCCCCTCCGTGACGAAGAAGTTGGCCGCGATGATCGTGGCGAAGTAGCCGTAGACCCCGAACTCGTACCACTCGATGAAGTTGCCCACGCACCCCCCGACGAGACTGCGGCGGGACGCGCGCACGTCGATGACGGTGCGGCGTTCGGCGGTGGTGGCCTGGGCCATCGTGACTCCCTCGTCGGCGACTGGACGGAGAAAACCTTCACGCGTCCGGCCGAACATGTCAATTGTTGTCGCCCATCGTGGACGGGGCACGACCGTTCGGCGACCGGTGACCATGTTCACCTGTCGGGGCGGCGACGTCGTGGTTACTCTTCGGTAATGGCCGATGTCATCGCTGACCCGGAGACCGATCCCCGCGCGACCTGGGCGGTGGACCCCTCCCGGGTCCGCGACCTCACGGCGAGGGCGGTGGCCTCGGGGGCGGGGGGCGAGCTGCGCACCCAGACCCCGCTGACCGGCGCCCCGCTCGCCGTGCTCCCCGTCGCCGACGCCCGCGACGTCGCGGGGGCCGTGCAGGTGGCCTCGCGGGCCCAGCGCGCCTGGGCGAGGGTCCCGGTCGCCGAGCGCGCCGCCGTGCTGCTGCGCTTCCACGACCTCGTCCTCGAGCGGCAGTCCGACCTGCTCGACCTCGTGCAGCTCGAGTCCGGCAAGGCGCGCCTGCACGCCTTCGAGGAGGTCGCCGACTGCGCCCTGGCCGCCCGGCACTACGGCCGATCCGCGGCCGGCTACCTGCGCGAGTCGCGCCACCTGGGCGTCTACCCGGTGCTGACCCGCACGGTGGAGCACCACCGTCCCCGCGGCGTCGTCGGGATCGTGTCGCCCTGGAACTACCCGCTGAGCCTGGCCCTCACCGACGCCCTCCCGGCGCTCGTCGCCGGCAACGCCGTCGTGCTGCGGCCCGACCCGCAGGGCTCGCTCACGGCGCTCGCCGGGGTCGAGCTGCTCATCGAGGCGGGGCTGCCGGCCGACCTGTTCCAGGTCGTCCTCGGGCCGGGCGAGCCCACCGGCCAGGCCGTCGTCGACCGTGCCGACTACGTCTGCTTCACCGGCTCGACCGCCACCGGGCGCAAGGTGGCCCAGACCGCCGGGCGCCGCCTCGTCGGCGCCAGCCTCGAGCTCGGCGGCAAGAACACGATGTACGTGGCCGCCGACGCCGACCTGCGCCGCGCGGTCCCGGGCGCCGTGCGGGCCTGCTTCTCCTCGGCGGGCCAGCTGTGCATCAGCATCGAGCGGCTCGCGGTGCACACCGACGTCGTCGACGCGTTCGTGCCCCGCTTCGTCGAGGCCGTGGAGGCGATGCGCCTGTCCACCGAGCTGCACTGGGGCGGCGACATGGGCAGCCTGGCCAACGAGGCCCAGAAGGAGCGCTTCCTCGCCCACGTGGAGGATGCCGTGGCCAAGGGCGCGCGCGTCCTCACCGGGGGTCGGGCGCGGCCGGACGTCGGGCCCTTCGTCGTCGAGCCCACCGTCCTCGAGGGCGTCACCGCCGCGATGGCCTGCCGCGACGAGGAGACCTTCGGGCCGCTCGTCGCCATCCACCGCGTCCCGTCCGACGACGACGCCGTCCGGCTGGCCAACGACACCGAGTACGGCCTCAACGCCTCGGTGTGGACCCGCGACGTGCGCCGCGGCCGCGACATCGCGGCCCGGATCGAGGCGGGGACGGTCAACGTCAACGAGGGCTACGCGTCGGCGTGGGGGAGCATCGCGTCGCCGATGGGTGGCATGAAGGCCTCGGGGGTCGGCCGCCGGCACGGGCGCGAGGGCATCCTCAAGTACACCGAGAGCCAGACCGTCTCCTCGCAGCACCTCGTGGGGATCTCGCCGCTGCCGCGCCAGTCCGACGAGGCGTTCGCCCGCACCCTCACCGTGGCGCTCAAGGCGTTCAAGGCCGTGGGCCTGAAGTGACCTCCGCTGCGGCCGACGTCGGGACCGACGTCGGGACGGACGTCGACGTCGTCGTCGTGGGCTCCGGGTTCGGCGGGTCGGTCACGGCTCTTCGGCTGGCGGAGAAGGGTTTTCGCGTCCTCGTGCTCGAGGCCGGCCGCCGCTTCGAGGACGAGGACTTCGCGCGGACGTCGTGGGACGCCCGGCGATACCTCTGGGCGCCGCGGCTGGGCTGCTACGGCATCCAGCGCATCCACCGGCTGCCCGACGTCGTCATCCTCGCCGGTGCCGGCGTGGGCGGCGGCTCGCTCAACTACGCCAACACCCTCTATACGCCGCCGGAGGCGTTCTTCCGCGACCGGCAGTGGGCCGACGTCACCGACTGGGAGGCCGAGCTGGCGCCGCACTACGCCACGGCCCGGTGGATGCTCGGCGAGGCCGTGAACCCGTGTGACGGGGTCGTCGAGCAGGTGATGCGCCGCACCGCCGAGGACCTCGGGGTCGGTGACACGTTCCGGCACACCCCGGTCGCGGTGCACTTCGGCCGCCCGGGGGAGACGGTCGACGACCCCTACTTCGGTGGGGCCGGACCACGCCGGACGGGCTGCACCTTCTGCGGCAACTGCATGGTCGGCTGCCGGGTCGGGGCGAAGAACACCCTGGTGAAGAACTACCTGGCGCTGGCCGAGGGGCTCGGGGTCGAGATCGCGCCGATGCGGACCGTGACCCGGCTGGGTGTCGTCCCGGGCTCGGAGGCCGCGGGCGCGCCGACGTACCGCGTCCTGCACGCGCGCACGGGACCGGTGTCGGGGCGCGACGTGCGGGTCGTCACCGCCCGCCACGTCGTCCTCGCGGCGGGGACGTGGGGCACCCAGACCCTGCTCCACGCGATGCGCGAGGTGGGCGAGCTGCCCCGCCTGTCCGACCGGCTCGGCCACCTGACCCGCACGAACTCCGAGGCGCTCCTCGGCGCGATGACCGACCGGGTCCCCGAGGGCGTCGACCTCTCGCACGGCATCGCCATCACCACGTCGTTCCACCCCGACGAGCACACCCACGTCGAGAACGTCCGCTACGGGCGGGGCTCGAACGCGATGGGGCTGCTCGCCTCGATCGCGGTGCCCGGCGGGACGGGCCGACCGCGGTGGGTCGAGGCGCTGCGGACCGTGCTGCGCGACCCCCGGCCGCTCCTGCGGGTCTCCCCGATCGTGCGGCGGTGGAGCGAGCGCATGGTCATCGGCCTGGTGATGCAGACCCGCGACAACAGCCTGCGGGTCTCGGGGCGGCGCGGGCTGTTCGGCCGCACGCTCACCTCCACCCAGGGGCACGGCGAGCCCAACCCCACGTACATCCCGGCCGGGGCGCGCTCGATGGAGGTCCTCGCCGAGCGGCTCGCCGAGGCGACGGGCCGGTACACGGCGGTCGGCGGCTCGTGGTTCGACGTCCTCGACGTGCCGATGACGGCCCACTTCCTCGGCGGGGTCGTCATCGGGTCCTCGCCGCAGCGCGGGGTCGTCGACCCGTACCACCGGGTCTGGGGGTACCCGGGCCTGCACGTCGTCGACGGGTCGGCGGTGTCGGCCAACCTCGGGGTCAACCCGTCCCTGACGATCACGGCCCAGGCCGAGCGGGCGATGTCGTTCTGGCCGGTGGCGGGGGAGGCCGACCCGCGGCCCTCGCAGGCCGCGCTGGCCGCCGGTGGGTACCGGCGCCTCGAGCCCGTGCCCGCGTCGACGCCCGCCGTGCCGGACCCGGTGCGGGTGTCGGTGGTCGGCGCCACGATGGGCTGATGAGCGAGGGGCCGGGCCGGGCGTGGTCGTTCACCGCCGAGGTCTGGCGCTGGAGGGAGGGGTCGTGGCGCTTCGTCACGGTGCCCGAGGACGTCAGCGACGAGGTCGACGAGGTGGTCGGTGACGCCACCGGCGGGTTCGGCTCGGTGCGCGTCGAGGTGACGATCGGGTCGTCGGTGTGGAGGACCTCGCTGTTCCCGTCCGCCGAGGCCGGCGCCTACGTCCTGCCGGTGAAGAAGGCGGTGCGCACCGCCAACGGCCTCGACGACGGCGACCCCGCCGAGGTCACCATCCGGCTCGTCGACCGCTGACCCGCCGGGTCGAGGTGGCCACGTCAACCGCCGGAGCCGCTCACGCGTCATAGGGGTGTCCACCCGGAGGAGAAGGAGACCCCCATGAACCGGCGACCGACCACCAGCCCCACCCGTCCGCGACGGGGCGCCCGCGCCCTCGCCGTCCTCGCCGCCGGCGCGGCCCTCGTCGCCGTCCCCACCGCCTCGGGCGCCGGGTCGGCCTCCGCCACCGGCACGACCACGACGACGGCCGCGGCAACGGCCTCGTGCAGCACCAGCTGGGGGTCGCTGGCCAAGACCTCCGCGCCCCTGGCGCGCGGCCGGGTGACCGGCGTCCGCGCCGGCCGCCACGCCTGCTTCGACCGGCTCGTCCTCGACATGACCGGCCGGGCCCCCGGCTACGACGTCCGCTACGTCACGGCCGTGACGGCCGATGGTTCGGGGCACGTCGTGCCCGTGGCCGGCGGAGCCCGCCTCGCAGTCGTTGCCAAGAAGGGCGCCACCGTCATCCCGTCGATGCCGTCGGTCGCCGGGTTCACCACCTTCCGGCAGGTGAAGTGGGCGGGGGCGTTCGAGGGCTACACCACCGTGGGGCTCGGGGTGCGGGCCCGGCTGCCGTTCCGCGTGTTCACGCTGTACGACGCGACGACCAACCGCAGCAAGCTCGTCGTCGACGTGGCGCACCGCTGGTGAGCCCCTCCGGCCCGGCCGTCACCGGCGGCCGGGTCGAGGCGCCGCCTCACGTACGGTGGTCCGGTGACGAACCTCACCGCCACGGTCATCGGCATCATCGAGTCGATCGGGGAGGTCGGGGTGGGGCTGCTCATCGCCCTCGAGACGATCCTGCCGCCCATCCCGTCCGAGGTGATCCTCCCGTTCGCGGGGTTCGCCGCCCACGACGGCAAGCTCAACCTGTACCTGGCGTGGGCCTGCGCCACCCTCGGATCGCTCCTCGGCGCCGGCGTGCTCTACGCCCTCGGCGTGAAGTTCAGCTACGAGCGACTGCACCACCTGGCCGAGAAGAAGTGGTTCTTCCTCTTCGGCGTGCGCGACCTCGAGCGCGGCATGCGGTTCTTCGACGACCACGGCAGCGCCGTCGTCCTCGTCGGCCGCTTCATCCCGCTCATCCGCTCGATCGTGTCGGTGCCGGCGGGGCTCGACGCGATGCCGCTGCCGCGCTTCCTCGCCCTCACCGCCCTGGGCAGCGGCCTCTGGAACGCGATCTTCATCGGGATCGGCTACCGCCTCGGCGCGGAGTACGAGCTCGTCGAGCAGTACATGGGCCCGGTGAGCAAGGGCGTCGTCGCGGTGGTCGCGCTGGTGCTCGTCTGGCTCATCGTCCGCCGGCTGCGCGAGCGCGGTGCGCAGCCGACCGACGACACCGACGCGGACACCCGCGTCACGGCCGACGACTGAGGCCGCTCAGGCCTCGTCGCGCCAGGACCGCCACAGGGCGGCGTAGGACCCGTCGCGCTCGATGAGCTCGTCGTGCGAGCCGAGCTCGCTGACCAGGCCGTCCTCGACGACCGCCACCCGGTCGGCGTCGTGCGCCGTGTGCAGGCGGTGCGCGATGGCCACGACCGTGCGGCCCTCGACGACCGCCGCGAGCGAGCGCTCGAGGTGGCGGGCCGCCCGGGGGTCGAGCAGCGAGGTCGCCTCGTCGAGGACGAGCGTGTGGGGGTCGGCGAGGACGAGGCGCGCCAGCGCGACCTGCTGCGCCTGGCCTTCGGTGAGCTCGTGCCCGCCGGAGCCGACGACCGTCTCCAGGCCGGAGGGCAGGGAACGGGCCCACTCGAGGGCGTCGACGGCGCCTAGCGCCTCCTCGAGCTCGGCGTCGGAGGCCGTGGGGCGGGGCAGGCGCAGGTTCTCGGCGAGGGTGCCGACGAAGACGTGGTGCTCCTGGGTGACGAGGGCGACCTCGCCGCGCAGCACCGTGAGGTCGAGGTCGACCAGGGGGACGCCACCAGCGGTGACCCGGCCCGACCGCGGGCCGTCGATGCCCGCCATCAGGCGGCCGAGGGTCGACTTCCCGGCGCCGGACGGGCCGACGATGGCCAGCCGCTCGCCGGGCACGAGGTCGAGGGAGACGCCGTGGAGGACGTCGCGCCCCTCGCGGTACGCGTACCGGACGTCGCCGACCTCCACCTGCTCGCCGTCGGGGACGGCCCCGGTGGCGACGCGGTCGGCCGGGACCTCGCCGACGCCGAGGATGCGCGACAGCGAGGTGGCGGCGAACTGGATCTCGTCGAGCATCCCGACGAGCTCGCCGAGCGGGTCGAGCATCCGCTGCACGTAGAGGACGACCGCGGTCGCCGCGGCGACCGAGATGCTGCCCTGCCACACGAGCCAGCCACCCCAGAGCAGGGTGCCGGCCACGGGGACGAAGAAGCCGACCTCGAGCCACGGGAACCAGCGCAGCCGCATCCCGGTGGTGTACCGCTCGGCGTCGTGGCTCTCGCGGACCGCCTCGGCGAAGCGCTCGCCGCGGCTGTCCTGCAGGCCCAGCGCGTCGATGGTGGCGGCACCTTCCACCGTCTCGGCCGCGACGCCGTTGAGCCGGGCGTACGTGGCGTGCTCCCAGAGGTAGCCGGGGCCGGCGAGCTCGAGGTACTTCCGCGTCGGGAACCACCACACGAGCGGCGTGAGCAGCAGCGGCAGCGCCGCCAGCGGCGAGGTGAGGATCGTCGCGCCGGCGATGACGACCGCGGTCATGAACGAGACGACCATCGTCGGGACGCCGAACCGGATGACGTAGCTGATGGCGTCGACGTCGTTCGTCGTGCGCGAGAGGAGGTCTCCGGTGCCGGCGCGCTCGACCGTGGACAGCGGCAGGCGCACCGCGGATGCGACGAAGTCCTCGCGCAACCGGGCGAACACCCGCTCGGACAGCACGAACGAGCTGCGCCGCGCGACCCACGTGACGACGGTCTCGGTGACGACCGCGCCGGCCAGCAGGAGGACCAGCTGGTTGACCCGGTCGAGCGTCACCGTGCCCTGGGTGACGCCACCGACGACCTGGCCGATGACCCACGGCGCCGCGAGCCCGACGACGGCCGCGACGGCGTGCCAGAGCAGCACCCGGGCCAGGGGGCCGCGGTGCTCGCGCAGGAGGACGCCGACCTGGGCCCGCACGACGCGGCCCGACGCGATGGGAAGCGTGCGGCGCGCGTGGTCGGTCTTCTCACGCAACGGTGACATCAGTCCTCCCCTCGGACGACGACGGAACGGTAGGTGCTGGAGCGGCGCATCAGCTCGCGGTGCGAGCCGCGGTCGGTGGCCCGGCCGCCCTCGACGAGGACGACCTCGTCGGCGTGGTCGAGCAGCAGCGGGCTTGCGGTGACGACGACGGTGGTGCGGCCCTTGCGGTGGTGGGCCAGCCGCTCGGCGATGCGCGCCTCGGTGTGGGCATCGACCGCGCTCGTGGGCTCGACGAGGACGAGCACGTCGGCCTCGCGCAGGAGGGAGCGGGCCAGGGCGAGCCGCTGGCGCTGGCCACCGGAGAGCGACCGGCCCCGCTCCTCGACCTCGCCGTCGAGCCCGCCGTCGATGGTGACGAGCACGTCGTCGGCGTCGGCCACCTGGAGGGCGGCGCGTCGGGCGTCGTCGTCCGGGCCGCCGAGCTCGGTGCGGACCGGGCCGCTGAACAGGCGCGGGTCGGGCTGGGCGACGACCACGTGCTCGCGCACGACGCGCACGGGCAGGTCGTCGAGGGCGACGTCGCCCCACGTGACGCCGTGCTCGCCCGGGGCGGTGCGGCCCAGGCGCGCGGCGACGGCCGCGGTCTCCTCGGGCCGCATGCTGACGAGCGCGGTGAGGCGGCCGGGCACGACCTCGACGCCCGAGGCGGGGTCGACCATCGTCGCGGCGTCGACGAGGCGCTCGACCTGGAGGCGCAGGGCGGGGTCGGTCGCCGCCTCGTCGAGCGTGTGGTCGGGCTCCACGGCGAGGATGCGTGCGATGCGGCGGGCCGCGACGCGCGTGGAGATGAGCTTGTCGGCGAACTCGACCGCGGTCTGCAGCGGCCGGGTGAGGAAGGCCGTGTACCCGTAGAACGCGACGAGCTGGCCGGGCGAGATCTCGCCGGTGACGGCCAGGCGGGCCCCGATCGCCGTGACGACGAGCACGAAGACCCCGGGCAGGAGGACCTGCGCGGCGTCGAGGGTCGCCTGGGTGCCGGCGACGCGCACCCCGGCGAGGCGCACGGCCTCCGACTGCAGGCGGTAGCGGGCGAGGAAGGCGTCCTCACCGCCGATGCCGCGCAGCACGCGCAGGCCCGCGACCGTGTCGGCGCCGAGGGCGGTGAGCTTGCCGGCCTGCTCGCGCTGGGCGCTCTGGCGGCGCTGGAGCGGCTTCATGACGAAGGCCAGGCTCGCCACGAGGAGGGGGCCGCCGATGAGCATGATGAGGCCGAGCGTCAGCGACCCGCGCAGCAGGATGACCGCGACGACGACGAACGAGACGACGGCGCCCATGAAGCGGGCGAAGACGTCGAAGGTGTGGCCCATCCGGCCGAAGTCGCTCGTGAAGCTGGCCAGCACCTCGCCCGCGGGCATCTCCCGCGTGAGGGCGGGGCCGGTGCGGCGCACCGCGCGGTCGACGAGGACTCCGGACCGGAATGCCGCGACGAGCCAGTTCTGCACCGCGAACCAGTGCCGGCCGTTGCCGGTGGCCGCAGAGACCAAACCCAGCCCGACGACCGCGAGCGACCAGGTGACGAGGGCGCCCGCGTCGCGCTCGACGATGCCGGCGTCGACGGCGCGCCCGATGGCCGCGGGGATGAGGGCGGTGGCGAGCATCCACGGGATGCCGCAGGCCGCCCCGGCGAGGAGCGTGCGCCACTGGCGGCGCGCGAGCCACACGAGGAGGCGGTCGGCATCGGCCGGTGCGTCCTCGTGGGGGTCGACGCCGTAACGCCAGGCTGGTCGGGTGGGCACGGTCATCAACGCTACGTCCCCCCAACCGACGTCGGCCACCGAGTTTCCGTGGCGTTGCCGGGGTTCGTGAATCAGGCTGTCGGACAGGGGTTCTCGGGTGTCGATCAGGAGGCTGGTTCTTCGACGACCCAGGCGTCGCCCACGGCGATGTCGCCGGACTCCAGCACGCGCAGGATCGTGCCGGCCCGGTCGTGCAGGGCGCGGGCCGCCCCGGGGGCGATCTCGTCGTCGAGGATGCGGCACGGCGCGGCCTTGCGGACCACCTCGAGCAGGGCGCCGCCGACGCGCACGCGGGTGCCCGGGCGGGTCGGGACCGCGCCGTGGCTGAGGGTGAGGTTGCGCCGGGTGCGGTCGTCGGGGACGGGGGAGCCGAGCCGCTCGGCAGCCTGCGCGAGCTCGGTGGCCGACTGCGCGCTCACGTGGCGGTGGCGGGTGCCGTGGTACCGGTCGCCGACGAGCCCGGCGCCCGCCTCGGCGTGGACCGACTCGGTGGGGCGCATCGGCAGACGGCGTCCCTTGGCCACGTGGATCGCCACGACGACGGGTGGGTCGTCCGTGCCCGGGGTCGAGTCCGCGGAAGCCGTCACGGGTCCATCCTCCCCGCCGTGAGTGCGGACGTGGTCGTCGGGGCAGCCACTTCCGCACTCGCGGCCGGAGAGCGGGCGGGGAGGGGGGTCGCAGGTGGGTCACGTAGCCTCGGGGGGTGCTGCGGACCGCCCTGAGACCGAGGTTCCTCGGCCTGCTCGGGCTCGTCCTCGTCGTGGGGGCGGCGTTCGTCCAGCTCGGCCGGTGGCAGCTCGGCGTCGCGGAGTCCACGGCGCACCGCGAGGCGCTCGAACAGGCCCGCGCGCGTACGCCCGTCGCCCTGACCTCCGTCCTGCGCCCGCACGAGCGCTTCCGCGGCGAGCTGTCGTCGCGTCCGGTGACCGCGCAGGGGCGGTACGCCGAGGGCCAGGTCGTCGTCCCCGACCGCCGGCTCGACGGCCGCAGCGGCGCGTGGGTCGTCACGCCCTTCGTCGTCGAGGGGAGCGGCGGCACGATCGCCGTCCTGCGCGGGTTCGTCGACGACGCCGCGACCCCGGGCGCCCCGCCGTCGGGCACGCTCACCATCACCGGCGGCCTGGCCCCGGGCGAGTCGCCGAGCCGGGTGCCGGTCGGGCCGGGGGAGCTCGCCTCGGTCGACCTCTCGGTCCTCGTCAACACCTGGTCAGGGGACCTCTACAACGGCTTCGTCTTCCTCGAGTCGGAGGACCCGGCGTCCGGCGCCCAGCTCGCGAAGGTGCCCACGCCCATCGGCGACACGGGGATCCGCTGGCGCAACGCGGCCTACGCCGTGCAGTGGTGGATCTTCGCGGGGTTCGCGCTCTGGCTCTGGTGGCGCATGGTCCGCGAGGAGGCGCAGCGCGAGGCCGCCGCCGACGGTGCCGTGCCGCCCGCGGGGGCCGACGCCCAGCGGCCCGTCGCGGCGGGGGAGAATGGTCCGCGTGACGACGCCTGACCCCCGCACCGAGACCGCCGAGCCGGTCGAGCCCGGACCCGCCCTGCGCATCGACGACGTCGACGGCACCCGCACCCGGCTCACCTTCTTCAAGGTCATGGCCTTCGTCGTCGGCGTGGGCCTGCTGGTCCTCGTCGTGGAGATGGTGCTGTCGTACGTCTTCCTCCTCAAGGGCACCGACAACCCCCTGTACTGGTGGCCGCAGCCGCACGGCTTCATCTACATGGCCTACCTCGTGGCGACCGCGCTGCTCGGGTTCAAGGTCGGCTGGCCCCTGCCGAAGATGGTGCTCGTCATGCTCGCCGGCTGCGTGCCCTTCCTGTCGTTCTGGGTCGAGCGCCGCGTGGCGCGGGAGGTCGAGGACGGGCTCGCCGCCGCGCGCCAGTAGCCTTGGCCCCGTGAGCGACGCCCCCCTCCAGCCCACCGCACCCGAGCGCGACCAGCCCCACAGCGACCCGGTCCACCTCGCCGACCGTCCCGTCCTCGTCGTCGACTTCGGGGCCCAGTACGCGCAGCTGATCGCGCGCCGCGTGCGTGAGGCGAACTGCTTCAGCGAGGTCGTCCCCCACTCGATGCCCGTCGCCGAGATGCTCGCGAAGGACCCGGCCGCCATCATCCTGTCGGGGGGTCCGTCGTCGGTGTACGAGGAGGGCGCGCCGTCCCTCGACCCCTCGCTCCTCGAGGCCGGGGTGCCGGTGTTCGGCATGTGCTACGGCTTCCAGGCGATGGCGCAGGCGCTCGGCGGCACGGTCGAGAAGACCGGCCTGTCCGAGTTCGGCGCCACCCCGGCGCGCATCTCCGACACCACCTCCACCCTGTTCAACGGCCAGCCCGACGAGCAGTCGGTGTGGATGAGCCACGGAGACTCCGTCTCGCAGGCGCCGGCCGGGATGACGGTGACCGCCACGACGTCCGGGGCGCCGGTCGCCGGGTTCGAGGACGACGAGCGCCACCTCTACGGCGTGCAGTGGCACCCCGAGGTGCTGCACTCGACCTTCGGCCAGCAGGTGCTCGAGAACTTCCTGATCCGCGGGGCCGGGCTCACGGGGGAGTGGACCGCGGCCAACGTCGTCGACGACCTCGTCGCCTCGGTGCGCGCCCAGATCGGCGAGGCCCGAGTCATCTGCGGGCTGTCCGGCGGGGTGGACTCCTCGGTGGCCGCGGCGCTGGTGCAGAAGGCCGTCGGCGACCAGCTGACCTGCGTGTTCGTCGACCACGGGCTGCTGCGCTCGGGCGAGGCCGAGCAGGTCGAGAAGGACTTCGTCGCCGCGACCGGTGTCGACCTCGTCGTCGTCGACGCCAAGGACCGCTTCCTCTCCGCGCTCGCCGGGGTCAGCGACCCGGAGGAGAAGCGCAAGATCATCGGGCGAGAGTTCATCCGCGTCTTCGAGCAGGCCGCCCGCGACGTCGTCGGCTCGCACTCGGGCGCCGAGGACCACCCGGTCGAGTTCCTCGTCCAGGGCACGCTCTACCCCGACGTCGTCGAGTCGGGCGGCGGCACCGGTGCCGCGAACATCAAGTCGCACCACAACGTCGGCGGGCTCCCCGACGACCTCCAGTTCAAGCTCGTCGAGCCGCTGCGGCTGCTCTTCAAGGACGAGGTGCGCCAGGTGGGTCTCGAGCTCGGCGTCCCCGAGGGCATCGTGTGGCGCCAGCCGTTCCCCGGCCCGGGGCTCGGCATCCGGATCGTCGGCGAGGTCACGGCCGAGAACCTCGACATCCTGCGAGCCGCCGACGAGATCGCCCGCGAGGAGCTCACCGCCGCCGGCCTCGACCGCGACATCTGGCAGTGCCCGGTGGTGCTGCTGGCCGGCGTCCGCTCGGTCGGGGTCCAGGGTGACGGTCGCACCTACGGCCACCCGGTCGTCCTGCGTCCGGTGTCGTCGGAGGACGCGATGACCGCCGACTGGACACGCGTCCCCTACGACGTGCTCGCGAAGATCTCCACGCGCATCACCAACGAGGTGCGTGAGGTGAACCGGGTCGTCCTCGACGTCACGAGCAAGCCGCCGGGCACCATCGAGTGGGAGTGACGGTCGGCACCCGCGCCTGACGCCGCCTCCCACGCGGTGCGACGGCGTGCTGCGTCATCCCCGTGACGGCGCAGGAGTCCCCGGATGGCGCAGGTGTACCTGCGTCATCGCAGGACCTCCGCGTCATCGATGGGATGACGCCCGAGCGCGAGTGACCCTAGGACAGGGCGGCGGCGACGATGGCCAGCACCGGGATGCCGAGCACCATCGCCAGCAGCAGCACCATGGCCCACACGCCCTTGCGCGGCTGCTTCTCGTGCCCGATGGAGCCCGTCGTGAACTGGTGCCACGGCACGGCGTAGAACACCGGGACCACCCCGCCGGGAGGCACGTCGACCTCGAGGCTCGCCTGCCCGTACTGCCGCATCCACTGCGTGTGCACGTCGACCCTGGTGCGCCCGGCCCACACCGGCACGTCCATCGTCCCGAAGCGGGCGTTGACCTTGTGCCCGCCCACGTGGACGGTCGGGACGAGCCCGGAGGTCATGGGGTTGCCCTGCAGGGTCAGGCGGATGGTGCCCTGCGGCGGTTGCGCCGGTCGGCCCTGCTGTCCCGGTGCCGGTCCCCCCGGCGTCACGTCGGTCATGGCGCCAGACGATAGCGGTGGGACGGGGTCGTCGACGGGGGATCGACGTGGCAGGCTGGCTCCCGCATACCCATCGGTAACCAAAGGCGGCGACCATGCAGAGCAGCACGACCACCGTGACCGCGAGCGACGGGACGGGTCTCCACACCCACCGCTGGCTCCCCGACGGCGAGGCCAAGGCCGTCGTGCAGATCGCCCACGGGATGGCCGAGCACTCGGCCCGCTACGCCCGCCTCGCCGAGGCGCTCACCGCCGCCGGGTACGCCGTCTACGCCGACGACCACCGCGGCCACGGCGCCACCGCCAGCACGGCCGACCACGGCTACTTCGCCGACAAGGACGGCTGGGCCACCGTCGTCGGCGACCTGAGGGCGGTCACCCGCTTCGCCCAGGAGGAGCACCCCGGCCTCCCGGTCTTCCTCCTCGGCCACTCGATGGGGTCCTTCCTCACCCGCGCCTACGTCATCGAGGACAGCCGCGACCTCGCCGGCGTCGTGCTCTCCGGCACCGCCGGCGACCCCGGGCCGCTGGGCAAGGTCGGCATCGGCGTCGCCGCGGCCGAGTCGCGCCTGCGCGGCCGCCGGCACGTGAGCACGATGCTCGACAAGCTGACCTTCGGCCAGTTCAACGCGGCCTACAAGCCGGCCCGCACCGACTTCGACTGGCTCTCGCGCGACGACGCCGAGGTCGACCTGTACGTCGCCGACCCGCTGTGCGGCAACACCTTCACCAGCGGCTTCTTCAGCGACCTGTTCGGCGGGCTCCAGGGCATCAACGACAAGCGCCGCGTGGCGCGCGTCCGGCGCGACCTGCCCGTCCTCCTCATCGCCGGGGACCAGGACCCGGTCGGCGACAAGGGCAAGGGGCCGCGGGCCGTGCGCGAGCAGTACACGGCGGCCGGCGTCGGCGACGTCAGCCTCACGCTCTACCCGGGCGCCCGCCACGAGGTGTTCAACGAGACCAACCGCGACGAGGTGACGGCCGACGTCATCCGCTGGCTCGACGCGCACCTCCCCAGCGCCTGAGCGCCCGCGCGAATCGGCCTGACGCGGCATCCGTGGCAGGCTTGGACGACCGCGTCGGGCCACGAGCCGGACCGGTGGACCGCCCCCGAGGACAGGACTGACCAGACGCATGTGTGGCATCGCCGGCTACCACGGGCTCGCAGCCGACGCTGCGCTCCTCACGCGGATGAACGACTGCCAGCAGCACCGCGGTCCCGACGGTGACGGCATCGCCACCGACGGTCCCTGCGGCCTGGCCCACCGGCGCCTGTCGATCATCGACGTCGCCCACGGCCAGCAGCCGATGGAGACCGCTGACGGCCGCTACGTCATCGCCTACAACGGCGAGGTCTACAACTACCTCGACCTGCGCTCCGAGCTGCAGGCCCAGGGCCGCACCTTCGCCACCGACAGCGACACCGAGGTCGTCCTCCAGGCCTTCGCCCAGTGGGGCGAGCGTGCGTTCGACCGCTTCAACGGGATGTTCGGCCTGGCCATCTGGGACCGCCACGAGCAGCGGCTCACCCTGGCCCGCGACCACTTCGGCATCAAGCCGCTCTACGTCGCCCGCGTCCCCGCCCCCGAGGGCGACGGGGAGGTGCTCCTCTTCTCCAGCGAGATCAAGCCGATCCTCGCCAGCGGCCTGTACGACAAGAAGGTCAACGAGCGCTCGGTCTACCGGTACCTGCGCTTCCGCGCCCACGAGGACGGCACCGAGACCTTCTTCGACGGCATCGAGCGCCTCGCCCCCGGCGAGCTCCTCACCGCCGACGCCACCGGCATCCACCGCCGCATGTTCACGCGCCTCAAGGAGGAGCTCCTCGAGCTCGCGAGCGTCCAGCGCCCCTACGACGACGCCGCGGCCGCCGAGTACAAGCGCCGCCTCGTCGAGTCGGTGCGCCTGCGCCTGCAGTCCGAGGTCCCGGTCGGCACCAGCCTGTCCGGCGGCCTCGACAGCAGCGCGGTGGCGGTCATCATCAACCAGCTCCTCAACGAGGGCGACTCGCTCTCGCTGAGCTCGGTCGGCACCCGCCAGAACACCTTCTCCGCCGTCTTCCCCGGGTCGATCAACGACGAGGAGCGCTACGTCGACGACGTCCTCGACATCTGCACCGGCCACGTCGCCTCGCACAAGATCAAGCCCACGGCCGACGAGTTCAAGGCCGACCTGCTCGACTTCGTCCGCACCCAGGAGGAGCCGCTCATCTCCAGCGGCCCCTACGCGCAGTTCCAGGTGATGCGCGAGGCCACCCAGCACGTCACCGTCCTCCTCGACGGCCAGGGCGCCGACGAGATGATGGCCGGCTACATCCCGTACTACGCCGTCTACCTGCGCCAGCTGCGCGCCCAGGGCGCCCGCGTCGCCGCCGCCGAGCTCGCCAAGAGCCTCGACGTCCTCTACCGGCTCGGCCGCTTCAAGCTCAAGGCCAAGGTCAGGCTCAAGAAGTCGGTGCCCACGACCCAGCTGCTCGGCCGCGACTTCGTCAAGGCCCACACCGGCGAGAAGTACGTCAGCGAGGGCGCCAACCTCAAGAAGCGCCTCGTCGAGGACCTGTTCCACAACTCGCTGCCCAGCCTGCTGCGCTACGAGGACAAGAACACGATGCGCTTCTCCCTCGAGGGGCGCGTGCCGTTCCTCGACAAGGAGGTCGTGAAGTTCGTCTTCAGCCTGTCCGACGAGGCGATCATCAAGGACGGCTGGAACAAGCGGGTGCTGCGCGACGCCACCCGCGGCCTGCTGCCCGAGTCGATCAACCGCCGCCGCAACAAGATCGGGTTCACCACCCCGCAGGTCGAGTGGTTCATGCGGCTGAAGAACCACTTCTACAACATCTTCCTCAGCGAGTCGTTCGCCAACCGCCCGTACGTCGACCAGACCGAGGTCATCGCGGCGTTCGAGGGCTGGATCAAGGGCGCCAACGACGTCGACACGATGACGTTCTGGCGCCTGATCAACCTCGAGCTGTGGCTGCGCGAGTTCTTCGACGAGAAGGACGACGAGGCCGACGCCGCCGAGGCGGCCCGTGCGGCGCACGTGAAGACCGACTACGAGCCCAACGAGCGCCGCCCGCTCGACCTCGTCACCGCGCGCGGCGAGACCGTGCGCCGCTACCCGGTGCGCACCGAGCTGGTCAGCAAGGACGACGACCTCGACGCCCGCGTCATCGAGCACGTCGACCGCTTCTTCGCCGGTCTGCCCTCGGCCGGCCCCGAGCACGCCGCCGCGACGTCCGGGCCCTGGTGGTTCTTCATCTCCGAGAAGATCGTCGCGATCACCCAGGGGCGCTCGTACTTCGTCTGGGACATCAAGGTCGGCCGACCCGCGCGCGTCCTGTCCCGGTACGTCACGCGCACCCCCGCCGGCATCGGACTGGGCAGCCCGTTCACCATGCAGCTCGCCATCCAGGAGGCCGGCCTCCCGCGCGTCCTGTACGCCTCGGCCGGTGGCGCCATCGGCAAGGTGATCGGCCGCAAGGGCCTGTTCTACGAGCTCGTCGGCAACTCGATCAACGCCATCGACGGCCCCACCGAGTACTCGGCCTACCCGAGCAACGTCTCGGCGAAGCTCGCGCCGAAGGACCCCGACGACGTCGCGGCCCGCCTCACCGCGGCCATCCGCGCGCGCCTGCCCGAGCCGTGGCGCTCGACCTTCCAGGGCACGGTGGTCATGGACGCCAACGACATCGGGCGCAACGTGCTCGGCGCCGACGTGGCGCAGCCGTGGGACCGCTACGAGGAGATGTTCGCCGACAACCCGCTCGGGCAGGGCAGCGAGCAGACCCCGATGGCGATGGTCTTCCTCCGCGACGACGCCTGAAGACGCGCGCCGGCCCGCTGTCGGCCGCGCCGGCCTCGCTAGGTCGTGTGCGGAGGACGGGGCGTGCGCACCCCTCGCGCCGTCCGCTCGAAGGTGGGCTCCTGCCCCTCGGGGGGAGCGGTCACCTTCGGGCTGAGCGTCCACAGCAGCCACCCGAGGCCGCCGAGCGGCACCTCCATGACGTGCGTGATGATCGAGAACAGGACGACCCCCGCGGTCGCCGCGGCGCTGTCGGCACCCCAGCCGACGAGCACGGTGGCGGTGACCGTCTCGGTGACGCCGACGCCACCCGGCGTGATGCCCACCGCGGTGAGCAGCCGTCCGATCGCGAACGCGGCGAAGAGCAGGTTGAGCGGCATCGTCGTGACGCCGGTCTGGCGCATCACGAGGACGAAGAGCACGTAGTACGCGCCGAAGAACCCCACCATGCCGAGCGTCATCGCCAGCCAGCCGGTGGAGACGACGTCGTTGATCCGGGCGCGCAGGTCGTGGACGAGCTCCTCGATGCGCATCGCCGGCTTGCCCGACGCCCGGCTGCGGCGGCGCAGCAGCGGCCCGAGCAGGTGGTCGACGCCGCGCCCGATGGCCTGGGCTGCCCGCTCGCTGACCATGATCGCCACGAACGCCCCGAGCAGGGCCAGCCCGGTCAGGGCCCCGCCGACCGCCAGCTCGGTGAGGACCACCGGGAGCGTGACGCCGCCGAGCCAGAGCGCGAGGATCGCGACGACCGGCAGGGCGATGCGGGCCAGGACGTTCCAGACGCCCGTGACGATCGCCGACGTCGAGGTCGCCCGCCGGGTGAACCCCCACGAGCGGCACATCGCGTACGTGGCGGCCAGGCCCACGGCGCCGCCCCCGGGGAGCAGGTTGGAGACCGAGGACCCGCAGAGGTTGATGATGAGGGCCTTGCTGTGGGTCAGCCCGCGCAGCGCCCCGGTGAAGGTGAACGTGTAGCACCACAGGCCCGCGAGCATCAGGACCTGGAAGCCCAGCACGTGGCTCAGCGGCACCGCGCGGACGTGGGTCCAGATCTCGCTCCACTCGGTCTTGGCGAAGTAGGGCAGCCCCCAGACGAGCAGGATCGCCGCCAGCCCCAGGCCGACCGCGGCCTGGAGCACCTGCTTGCGTCCCCTGCTCACTGCTCCCCCTCGAAGATCTCGGTCCTGACCCGGCCCCCCGGTGGGAGCGAGGGGTCGCGGAACCACTCCCTCCCGAACACGAGATCGTAGAGGGGGCGGGGGATGCGAAGGAAGGCTCCCAGGGTCCGGTCGCCCGTCTGGCCGCCCGCGCCGACCTCGGTGGCGCCCCCTCCGGTGGCCTGCGAGGCGTGCGCGCGCATCGACGCGCGCTTGGCCGCGACGTGTCGCCGCACCGAGATCCGGTGGGTGATGTCGGCTCGCGCGGTGAAGGCGCGCTCGAAGCTCGTGGGGTCGAACTCGGCCGGGAAGCGGTACACGCGGGCGGCGCCGCGGATGGCCCGGGCGATGGTGTCGCGGGGGACCGTGGCCTCGAGGACGCGCGGTGTCCCCGCGATCTGCGCCGCGCGGACTCCGACCTCGTGGACCCGCACGTGGTCGCGGTGGCCGTACCCGCCGTTCGCGTCGTAGGTGAGGAGGAGGTCGGCGCGCTCGGTGCGCAGCAGCGCCGCCAGCCGCTCGGCCGCCTCCTCGAGCGGCGCGCGGCAGAAGCGGGTGGTGCCCGGGACGTCGGGGTCGGGCTCGGCACCGCTGCCGCTGTCGGCGTAGCCGAGCCACTCGACCCGGGCCACGCCGAGGGCCTCTGCGGACCGTCGGGCCTCGGTGAGGCGGCGCTCGCCGAGGAGGCCGTCGGCCCGCAGCGCGTCCGCCGCGAGCCCGGCGCCGCCGTCGGTCGCGAGCACGAGGACGACGCGGTGCCCCTCAGCCGCGAGCCGCGCCATCGTGCCCGCCGTCAGGAGGGCCTCGTCGTCGGGGTGGGCGTGGAACGCCACGATCGTGCGGGACATCGTGACCCATCCTCGCTCATGGCAGGGTGGACCCTCGTGAAGGTCGCCATGCTCACCGACTGCTACCCGCCTCGGCTGGGTGGCATCGAGTCGCAGGTGCGCGACCTCTCCCGCCACCTCGTGCGGGCCGGCCACGAGGTCGAGGTGTTCACGGCGACGACCGGTCCCGACGGCGAGCGCGGGGGCGCGACGGCGACGGGCGACGACGGCGTCACGGTGCACCGCTTCGCGATCCCGCTGCCCGGAGGCATCCCGGTCAACCCGTTCGCCCGGCCCGAGATCCGGCGCCGGCTGGCCGCCGGGCGCTTCGACGTCGCGCACGCCCACCTCGGGGTCGTCAGCCCGTTCGCGACCGAGCTGGTGCCGCTGGCCCTGGACCGCGGGCTGCCCGTGACGGCCACGTTCCACTGCGTCATCGACCGCTCGGGTCCGGTGTTCCGCGTGCTGGGCCACCTCGCCCGCTGGGCCGAGAAGGGCGTGGCCATGAACGCCGTGTCGACGATGGCGGCCACGCGGGTCAGCGCCGCTGCCGGCGACGCGCCCGTGGAGGTCGTGCCCAACGGCGTCGACGTCGCCTGGTGGCGCGACGGTGCCCCCGACGGGGACGCGGCCCCGGCAGCCGATGGCGCGCCCCGCCCGGTCCACGTCGTCACCGCCACCCGCCTCGCGGCCCGCAAGCGCCCGGTGGCCCTGCTCGCCGTGCTCCGCGGCGCCCGCCAGATCCTCGACCCCGCGGTGCCGCTGCGCGCGACCATCGTGGGGGAGGGCCCGCAGCGGCGCGTCCTCGAGCGGTACGTCGCGTCGCGCGGCCTGGACTGGGTCGAGCTGCCCGGGCGGGTCGACCGCGACGAGCTGCGCCGCCTGCACCAGGGCGCCGACGTCTACCTGACCACCGCTCGGCTGGAGGCGTTCGGCATCGCCGCCCTCGAGGCGCGCGCGGCGGGGCTGCCGGTGGTCGCGCCGCGGGCCACCGGGGTCGACGACTTCGTGGGCGACGGCGTCGAGGGCGTCCTCGGCGACAGCGACGTGCAGCTGGCCGGCGCGGTGGCGCGGCTCGCCGCCGACCCGGCGATGCGCCGGCGGATCCGTCACCACAACCTCACGACCCCTCCGGCGCAGGACTGGTCCGACGTCCTCGGGGCGACGCTCGGCGAGTACCACCGGGCCGGGGCCCGCCCCGCGTGATCACCGTCGTCGGGGTGCAGGGTGGCCGCACCGTCGCTGCCTTCGCGCTCGGCCACGGGGAGGACCCGCTGGCCGGGCTGCGCGAGCGCGGCTGGGCCGGCCACGCGGAGCGGGTGGAGGGCGTCCTCGGCGACCTCACCCTCCGGTACGCGGTCGAGGCGGTGGTGGGCGGCGCAAGGCCTCCTGCTCTCGCCGACCCGCAGGGCCCCGGTCTCAACGCCGCCGAGCGGCGCGGGGTCGTGCCGAACCAGCGGGTGGCGGCCTACGCGGTCGTCGTCGCCGACGACCGGGTGCTGCTGACCCAGCTCGCGGCCCGCACCGGGGCGGGAGGCCGCTGGAACCTGCCGGGGGGTGGCCTCGACCCCGGCGAGGGGCCGGAGGAGGCGGTCGTGCGCGAGGTGCTCGAGGAGACCGGTCAGGTGGTGGAGGACGTGCGCCTCGTCGACGTCATGACCCAGCACTGGGTGGGTCGCTCGCCGCGCGGCCTCGAGGACTACCACGCCGTGCGGCTGCTCCACACGGCCCGATGTCCGCGGCCGACCCTCCCCGTCGTCCACGACGTGGGTGGGTCGACCGCGGACGCCCGCTGGGTCCGGCTCGACGAGCTGGGGTCCGTGGAGGTCGTGGCGAGCGTCCCGGTGGCCCTGCGGGCCGCGGGCGTCGCCGACCTCCACGTGCGCCCTCAGTCCTGACCGCGGCTGGCCCGCAGCCCCAGTCCCCCGACGAGGAGGACGAGGGCGCCGGCGCCGACGACGGTCCACGGGCCGAGGTCGCCCCACGGCACGTCGATCCCGACGATCTCGGTGAACAGCGTCGCCGCGGCCACGACGAGGCCGAGCAGGCCCAGGACGATGGCGAACGGGGCCGGGCCCTTGACGTACTCGCGGGCGGGGAGGGCGGGTGCCGCCGGGGCGGCGACCTCGGTGGGGCGGACCGCGGTGGCGGTCGTCGTCCCGGGGGCGGCGGGGGCCCACGTGGTGGTGGGGTGCTCCTCGAAGACCTGGTCGGCGAGGGGGGTGGTCTCGTCGCGGGGGGTGTCGGGGGTGGTCATCACTGCTCCTCGATGGTGATCTGGCCGACCCCGAGCTGGGCGTCGACGACGACTTGGGTGGGACCGTCGCCCACGGTGGTCGAGACCTGCTGGTCGGGACCGGTCGACTCGGGCGCCGTCGACCCGTCGGCCGCGCGCTGGATGATGCTGCCGAAGCCGACCTCGGCGTCGACCGTGGCGCTGACGCCCTCGGGGACGAGGATGGTCAGGTCGCCGGCGCCGATCTCGACGTCGATCTGCTGCGGGGTCGTGAGGTCGAGGGTGGAGCCCTCGAAGCGGCTGAGGTCGAGGACGACGTCACCGCCCCCGTGCTCGAAACGGGTCTCGCCGGCCGCCGGGACGGGCGTCCAGGTCCGCGGGCCGAAGCCCGACGACTCCTCGAGGTTGACGCGGGAGGCCGCGGCCGACCCGACGAGCAGGACGGCGAGCACCACGGTGACGAACCCGCTGAACCCGGCCGCGCGGCCGGAGATCCCGAGCGCCAGCACGACGAGCGAGACACCGGTGAGGCCGATGAGCAGGCCCAGCGTGCCGGCGCTGCCGGGGTAGCCGAGCGGCTCGGCGAGCGCCGCGCCCAGGCCCAGCCCGACGAGCGCGATGCCGATCGACATCAGGCCGACGAACCAGCTGGGCCGGCGGCGCCGCGGACGCGGCGGCGGGGGCGGGGTCATGACGCGCGGGGGAGCCGGCGGGACCGGGCGGCCTCCGTAGGGGCCGGGGTGGCCGGGGGCGCCGTACGGCGGGACCGGCGCACCGGCCGAGCCGGGCGGCATCGCGTACGGGGCGCCCTGGCCGGCACCGGCGGGCGGGGAGAACGCGGTCGTGGGGGCGCTCATCGGGGCTCCTCCTGGAGGGGGCGGGGGTGGGGTGGACCCGTAGGGGGCCGGTGCGAAGCCGGAGGTCGCGCCGGAGACGCGGTCGCGGCGGAAGAGGACGAAGGCCAGTCCGACGAGGGCGACGACCCACAGCGGTGCGATCCAGCCGTTGCCCTGCCCGATGGAGAAGAAGCCGCCGAGGAGCAGGACCGCCGTGAGGACGAGCAGGGCCACGGGCCCGACGTCGCCGCGGCGCACGGCGCGCTCGGCGAGGAGGTCGCCACGGCGGTCCGGAAGGACCAGCCACAGCACGACGTACGCGGTGACGCCGATCCCGCCGAAGAAGGCGAGGATGACCGCGGCCGCCCGGATGAGCATGGGGTCGACGCCCCAGCGCTGGGCGAGCCCGGAGCAGACACCGCCGAACCAGCGGGCGTCGGTGTCGCGGGTGTAGCCGCTCTCCCTGAGGCGGGCGAACGCGTCGTCGAGGACCGAGCCGCCGCTGCCCTGGGGTCGGGCGTAGCGGGGGTCGGGCCCGGTCGGCGGGGGTCCTGCCGGGGGCGGGGTCTGGGTGGGGTTCTCCGTCATGGCTCAACCGTGGCGTCCCGCGGGGTGCGCTCGCCATGAGGGTCGACCCTGACGCGGCCCTGACCGGACCCCGGGTCGGGGTCGCGAGGGCCCTGACGTGCGTCAGGATGGGCACGTGCCCGTCCCCTACGACCCCTCCGCGCGCACGACCCAGGCGACCGACGCCGGGTCGGGTGCCGCCGACCCGTCGGGCCGCCCACCGCGTCCGCCGCTGGTCCGCGACCGCGACCGGGCCGGGTGGACGCCGGGGGTCAGCGCCGCGGTCGCGCGCCACCTCGGGGTGTCGAGGCGCTCGGTGCGCATCGCGTTCGTCGCGTTCGCGATCCTCGGTGGCGGCGGCATCGCGGCCTACGTCTTCCTCTGGGCGCTGACGCCGGAGGGTGACGCGGTGGGTGGCGTCACCGACGCCCCGACCTCCGGCCGGCGCCAGTGGGGCGCGGTCATCATGGCCGGCGTCGTCCTCGTCATCGTCGGGATCGTCCTGGTGACACCGCTGCTCGGCGGGTCCGGGACGGCCGGGGTCCTCGTGCCGCTGTTCGTCATCGTCGTCGGGGCGATCGTGGCCTGGTCCAACCTCGACGAGGCCCAGCGCCACCGCTGGCTCGGCTCCGGCAGCGAGAACGAGCGGTTCGGATGGGTGCGCGTCACCTTCGGCTCGATCCTCGCCGTGGCCGGCATCCTCGTCCTCGTCACCCGCGGCCAGTCGGTCTCGGCCGTGTGGGACGCCCTGCTGGCGGCGGTCGCGGTGCTCGTCGGCGCGCTCATCATCGCGGCGCCGTGGGGCCTGCGCCTGTGGGGCGACCTGCGGCGCGAGCAGGTGGCCGCCGCCCGCGCCACCGAGCGCGCCGACATCGCCGCCCACCTGCACGACGGCGTGCTGCAGACGCTCGCGCTCATCCAGCGACAGTCCGGCGACGCCGCCGCCGTCACCCGGCTGGCCCGGGCCCAGGAGCGCGAGCTGCGCTCGTGGCTGTACGCCGGGCCGCAGGGGTCGCAGTCCAGCCTGGCCGCCGCGGTCACCGAGGTGGCGCACGACGTCGAGGACGTCCACGGCGTCGCGGTCGACCTCGTCGTCACCGGCGACCGACCCCACGACCCGCACGGCGCCGCTCTCGCCCAGGCGATGCGGGAGGCGCTGCAGAACGCCGTCCGCCACGGCGCCCCACCGGTCACGGCCTACGTCGAGATCGGCCCCGCGGGGGTCGAGGCGTTCGTCCGCGACCGGGGCGAGGGCTTCGACCTCGACGCCGTTCCGGCCGACCGGCTCGGGGTCCGCCGCTCGATCCTCGGTCGGATGGAGCGGCACGGCGGCACCGCACGGGTCCGCCGCCGCGACGACGGCACCGAGGTCGAGCTGACCCTGCCACCCATCGAAGGAGTCCAGGCATGAGCACCCCCACCAGCCCCACGGGTGGCGCGGCCGTCCCGGTCCGCGTCGTCCTCGTCGACGACCACCGGATGTTCCGCACGGGGGTGCGCGCCGAGCTGAGCGAGGCGATGCTCGCCGGCGGGGTCCCGGTGTGCGAGTTCGTCGGTGAGGCCCCCGACGTCGACACGGCGGTCTCGGTGATCCGCGCCGAGCAGCCCGACGTCGTCCTCCTCGACGTCCACCTTCCCGGCGGGTCCGGCAACGGTGGGGTCGACGTCATCCGCGGCTGCATGGGGGTGGAGAGCCGGTCCGGGGGGCCGGTCCGCTTCCTCGCGCTGTCGGTGTCGGACGCGGCCGAGGACGTCATCGCGGTCATCCGCGCCGGCGCCCGCGGCTACGTCACCAAGACCATCGGGGCGCGCGACCTCATCCGCTCGATCCGCCGCGTGGCCGACGGCGACGCCGTGTTCTCGCCGCGGCTGGCGGGCTTTGTCCTCGACGCGTTCGGCGCGGCCGCCGGGGAGATCGCGGAGGTCGACGAGGAGCTCGACCGGCTGTCGGCGCGCGAGCGCGAGGTGATGCGCCTCATCGCCCGCGGCTTCCAGTACAAGGAGGTCGCCAAGGAGCTGTTCATCTCGGTCAAGACGGTCGAGACGCACGTGTCCTCGGTGCTGCGCAAGCTCCAGCTCTCCTCGCGCCACGAGCTGACGGCGTGGGCGATGGGTCGGCGCCTGCTCTGAGCCGGGGGCGTCCTAGGGTGTCGCCATGGACCTCGTGCACGGCCTCCTCGTCCTCGCCCACCTCCTCGGCATGGCCGCGATCATCGGCAGCGCCGTGTTCGTCGCGCGGGGGCGCGCCACCCCGGCGCTCGTGTGGGGCGCAAGGGCCCAGATCATCACCGGGATCCTGCTCGTCGGCCTCGCCGAGTCGGGCGACGACCCGGTGAACCACACCAAGGTCGGCGTCAAGCTCGTCATCGCGGTCGCGGTCGCCGCGTGCGCCGAGATCGCCGCCGGCAAGGCGCGACGTGGTGAGGGGGAGCGGGCCCAGCTCGTCACCGCCGCAGGCGCGCTGGCCGTCCTCAACGCCGCGGTCGCGGTGCTCTGGACCTCCTCCTCCTGACCGTCGGCCCCTGGTGGGTCAGTCGGCGAGGAAGGCCGGTACGCGGCTCTTCGGCCGGCCGATGATGGCGCGCTGGCCGCGCACGAGGACCGGCCGCTGCAGGAGGCGGGGGTGCTCGACCAGCACGGCGACGACCTGCTCGCGGGTGCGCACGTCGTCGTCGGTGAGGCCCAGGCTCGCGAAGAACGGGTCGCGGCGCACGAGGTCGGTCGGCTCGTCCTCGAGCTTGTCGAGCAGGTCGCGCAGGGCGGTGCCGTCGAGCGGCGTGCGCAGGTAGCGCACCACCTCGTGGTCCAGGCCGGAGGCCTCGACCTGCTCCAGTGCCGCCTTCGAGGTCGAGCACGCGGGGTTGTGGAGGATCGTCACGTCGGCCATGGCGGGCACCCTACTCGCGGCGCTCAAGGCAGGAGCAGGAGCTTTCCCTGGGTGCGGCGGCCCTCGAGGTCGGCGTAGGCGGTGGCGGCGTCGGCCAGCGGGTAGCGCCCGCCGATCGCGACGCGGAGCGAGCCGTCGGCGACCGCGCCGAGGACCTCCGAGGCGCGCCACTCGAGCTCGTCGCGGGTGGCCAGGTGGTGGCCCAGGGTCGGCCGGGTGAGGAAGAGCGAGCCGCCCTGGTTGAGCCGCTGGATGTCGAACGGCGGGACCTGGCCGCTGGCGCCGCCGTAGAGGACGAGCGTCCCGCGCGGGCGCAGCGAGGCGAGGGAGGCGTCGAAGGTGTCCTTGCCGACGCCGTCGTAGGCGACGTCGACCCCCCGGCCGCCGGTCGCGGCGCGGACCTCGGCGGCGAGGTCGTCCACCGCGCGGTAGTCGATGACGTGGTCGGCGCCGAGTGCCCGGGCCGTCTCGGCCTTCTCCGGTCCGCCGGCGGTCGCCACGACGACCCCGCCGCGGGCCCGCACCATCTGGACGAGGAGCTGGCCGACGCCCCCGGCCGCCGCGTGCACGAGCGCGGTGGTGCCCTCGCCGACCTCGTGGCTGCTGGTGACCAGGTAGTGGGCGGTGAGGCCCTGGAGCATCACGGCCGCCGCGACCTCGAGGTCGACCGCATCGGGGACGGGGACGAGCATCGCGGCGGGCTGGAGCGTGTAGGTGGCGGCGCTGCCCAGGCCCTGCGGCCAGGCCACCCGGTCGCCCTCGGCGAAGCCCTCGACGCCCTCACCGACGGCGACGACGGTGCCGGCGCCCTCGTTGCCCGCGACGAACGGCGTGGGCATCGGGTAGACGCCCTCGCGCTGGTAGACGTCGATGAAGTTCACGCCGGCCGCCGCGACCTCCACGAGCACCTGGCCCGGGCCGGGTGCCGGCGCGGTGCGCTCCTCGACAGCGAGGACGTCGCGTCCCCCGTGGGCGGTGACGACGAGGGCGGGGCCGGTGTGGTCGCTCATCCCGCCAGCGTAGGCCGGTCGGTGCGGCCTCAGGGCACGGGGACCCAGTACCTGCGGGTGGCCCCGCGGACGTCCTCGAACAGCCCGCCGTTGCGCTCGATGACGCGCCGCGAGGTGTCGTTGGTGACGTCGCAGGTGAGCAGGACGGGGTCGATGCCGAGGCGACCGGCCTCCTCGAGGCCGAGGCGGAGGGCGGTGGTGGCGATGCCCCGGCGCCGTGCCGACGGCCGCACGGAGTAGCCGATGTGGCCACCGAAGTCCGTGAGCCACGGGGTGAGGCGGTGCCGCACGGCCAGGGAGCCGAGGTAGGTGGTCGGCTCGGTGTCGTCGACGACCCAGAAGAACGAGCACGGGACGCGGCCGGCAGGACGGGGTGCGTCCTCGCGCTCCATCTCGAGGCGGCGGGCGACCAGGGCGGCGAAGCCCTCCGGGGTCTCGAGGTCCGCGCGGGTGAAGGCCGCTCCGGCGAAGCCCTCGTCCGCCTCCTCGACGAGGTCGCCGTCGCCGTCGCGGTGCGCGTCGCCGAACTCGTCGGCGGCCTCCAGCCAGGAGGACTGCAGGGCGGCGTGCGGACGGACGAGACGGATCATGGCGAAGACCCTAGGTGGCGGGCCGGGCTGTGGGCGAACGGGTTTCGAGACCCTGGCATGCCGGTCACGTGGTGGCGACCCAGTAGCGACGCTTGACGCCGCGGACGTCCTCGAGGACGCCACCGTTGGCCTCGATGACCTTGGCCGAGGCGACGTTGGCGGTGTCGCAGGTGACGAGGACGCGGTCGAGGCCGAGGGCGGCGGCCTCGGGCAGGGCGAGGCGCAGGGCCTCGGTGGCCACGCCCCGGCGGCGGGCGCCGGGCCGCACGGAGTAGCCGACGTGCCCCGCGACGTCGCGCAGGAACGGGGTGAGGGAGTGCCGTATCGACAGCGACCCGAGGTACTCGGCGGGGTCGTCGCCGCCGATCCAGTACACGGTGCTGGGGACGTGGCCGGTGGGACGTGGGGTGTCCTCCAGGCTGCGGTCGAGGCGGAAGCGGACGAGGCGGGCGAACCCCTCGTCGGTCTCGAGCTCGGCCCGGGAGAAGGCGGCGCCCGGGTAGCCGCCGGCGTCGGCGGGCTCGACCCAGGCGCCCTCGCCGTCGCGGTGTCCCTCGCGCGCCTCGAGGAACTCGTCGTGGGCCCGGAGGTAGCTGCGGCGGTACCGCGCGTGCGGGCGGGCGAGGACGACCATCCCGCGACGGTACGCGGTGGGTCGCCCTGGGCATCAGGGAGTGCGCAGCGAGAGCAGGACCTCGTCGAGCATCGCGGGCGTGAGCCGCCCGGTGAAGGTGTTGTGCGGGCTCACGTGGTAGCTGCCGACGAGCCGGACCTGCCGACCGGTCGGGGTGGTGAGGAGGGCCTCGGCGGCGTGGGCGAAGGGCGGGCGCGGCCTCGGCACCTCCCAGCCGGCGGTGGCCGCGGCGGTGAGCGCCCCGGCCCAGCCGATCGCGCCGAGGCAGAGGATCGAGTGCAGGTGGGGCTCGGCCAGCTCGAGGTCGCGGTGCAGCCAGGCCGAGCAGGTCGCCTTCTCCTCGGGGGTCGGGGCGTTGTCGGGTGGGGCGCAGCGGACGGCCGCGACGATGCGCAGGCCACGCAGACCCTGTCCGTCGCCGGCCGCGACCGAGGTGGGCAGCGTCGCGAAACCGGTGCGGTGCAGGGCCGCCCAGAGGAAGTCACCCGAGGAGTCGCCGGTGAACATGCGACCGGTTCGGTTGGTGCCGTTGGCTGCCGGGGCGAGGCCGACGAGCAGGGTCGCCGCCTCCGGGTCGCCGAACGAGGGGCCGGGGCGGCCCCAGTACGGCTCGTCGGCGAAGGAGGCGCGCCGGCCGGTGCGGGCCACGTCCTCGCGCCACCGCACGAGCCGGGGACAGGCCCGGCACACCGAGACCCGCGCCTGCAGGGTGTCGAGGTCGCGGGCGCCGCGGGCCAGCCGGCGGACCCCCGCGGGGGAGCGCGCGACGAGGGTGGTGGGGTCGGCGGGGTCGCCGGGCCACCCGGTCCCGGGCGGCACGGGCGACGCGAACTCCTGCCCGGTGACGGGGTGGGGGTCGCGGCGCTCCATCCGGCCACCGTAGGGGAGCGGGTGCGCGAGGATGCGTCCATGACGGGCGTGACGGTGGTCGGCGGCGGGGTCATCGGTCTGACGTCGGCGCTCGCGCTGGCCGAGGCGGGGCACCGGGTGACCTGTGTGCGCGACGTGCCCGCCGCCGGGACGGTGTCCGCGGTCGCGGGCGGCCTCTGGTTCCCGTACCACGTCGAGCCGCGCGAGCGGGTCGTCGGCTGGGGGACGGTGACGCTCGAGAGGTTCCGGTCGCTGGTCGACCTCCCCGCTGCCGGGGTGACCTTCCGTGAGGGCGTCATGGTGGAGCGCGGCCCCGCGGACCGCTGGTGGACAGAGGGCGTCGACCGGTGGCGGGAGGCCGCGTCCGCGGAGCTTCCGCCGGGGGCACCGAGCGGGGTGGTGTGCACGGTGCCCCTGGTGACGATGCCGGTGCACCTCGCCTGGCTCGAGGAGCGGTGCCGGCACGTAGGCGTCGTCCTGGACGAAGGACGCGTCGAGGACGTGGAGCAGGTGGAGGACGACGTGGTCGTCGTCGCGGCCGGCCTGCGGTCGGGGGCGCTGGTGGGCGATGACGGGCCGCAGCCGTCGCGCGGGCAGGTGGCCCTCCTGGCCAACCCGGGGCTCGAGCGCTGGCTCGTCGACGACGACCACCCCGACGGCATGGTCTACGCGATCCCGCACCCCGACTGGGTGGTGTGCGGCGGCACCGACGTCCTCGGGGCGTCGGACACCGAGCCCGACGCCCGGGTGCACGCCGGCATCCTCGCCCGGGTGCGGTCGGTGGTGCCCGAGCTGGCCGATGCCGAGGTGCTCGGGGCGCGGGTCGGCCTGCGGCCCGTGGCGCCGTCGGTCCGGCTGGCGCACAGCACCGTTCGTGGTCGGAGGGTCGTGACGAACTACGGCCACGGCGGCGCCGGGGTCACGCTGTCGTGGGGGTGCGCCGAGGAGGTCGTGCGCCTCGTGGCCGAGGGGCACGGCCCGTGAGCGACGTGCCCCGACTCCTGCTCGTCGTCGACGGTGCCAACGTCGTGGGCTCGCGCCCCGACGGGTGGTGGCGCGACCGTCCCGCTGCGGCGGCACGACTGCACGCGCTCGTGGTGCGCGCCGAGCTGGGCTTCGACGAGGTGGTCCTCGTCCTGGAGGGGAAGGCGCGCCCGGGTGTGCCGGAGGGGCTCGAGGGCATCGTGCGCACGGTGCACGCGCCCGGCCACGGCGACGACGAGATCGTGGCGCAGGTGGTCCGCGGCCTCGACCGCGGCGCGGAGGTCACGGTCGTCACGGCCGACCGCGGTCTCGTCGAGCGGGTGACGGCCGTCCGGGCGTCGACGCTCGGCCCCACCTGGCTCCTCGACCACTGAGGAGCGCGGGCGCGGCCTCAGGCGTCGGGGCCGGGTCGGGAGCGGCCGGCCTTGGTCTCGCCGCGACGCTTCTTCGCGGCGAGCCGGCGCTCCTTGGACCCCCGCGTCGGGCGGGTGGCCCGTCGCGGCGCGGGCGGCGGAGACATCGCGTCACGCAGGAGGTCGGCCATCCGCTCGCGCGCCGCCACGCGGTTGCGCCGCTGCTGGCGGTGCTCCGAGGCCGCGACGACGAGCAGCCGCGCGTCGACGAGGCGAGAGTGCAGCGCCCGCAGCACCCGCCGGCGCTGGGTCTCGGTGAAACCCCCGAACGCCGTGACGTCGAGCTCGAGCTCGACCCGGCTGTCGGCCGTGTTGACGCCCTGCCCACCCGGCCCGGAGGACCGCGAGAACCGCTCGACCAGCTCGCCCGCCGGCACCGTGAGGCCCTGCGGCACACCGGGACCCGGCGGGACCACGAGGTCCATCAGGGCTTGCCCGTGTCGTCCTCGGGCTCGGGCGGTGCCTCGGCGCCCTCGGCCTCGTCGCGGTCGGCCCACTCGAGCAGTGGGCTGATGTCGAAGACCGCGTCGTCGATGCCGGCGTGGAGGTCGCCGAGCTCGGCGAAGCGTGCGGGCACCGTGGCGATGGTGAAGTCGTTGGGCTCGGCGTCGTCGACCTCGTCCCACCGGATGGGCGTGGATACGGTGCCGATGTCGTTGCCGCGCACCGAGTACGCCGCCGCGATGGTGTGGTCGCGGGCGTTCTGGTTGTAGTCGACGAACACCGCCTCGGGGTCGCGGTCCTTGCGCCACCACGTGGTGGTGACGTCGTCGGGGATCCGCCGCTCCACCTCGCGCGCGAAGGCGAGGGCCGCCCTCCGGACGTCCTGGAAGCCGTGCTCGGGGACGATGCGGACGTAGACGTGCAGGCCGTGGCCGCCACTGGTCTTCGGGAAGCCGGTGGCGCCGAGCTCGTCGAGGACCTCGTGGGCCACGTGCGCGGCGCGTCGCACGCGCGAGAAGGGTGCGTCCGGCATCGGGTCGAGGTCGATGCGCCACTCGTCGGGCTTCTCGGTGTCGGCGCGGCGGCTGTTCCACGGGTGGAACTCCACGGTGCTCATCTGCACGGCCCACGCGACGTCGGCCAGCCGCGTGACGCACAGCTCGTCGGCGTGCAGCCCGTAGCGGGGGAAGTGCAGTCGCACCGTCTCCACCCACGGCGGCGCGCCACGGGGGAGCCGCTTCTGGTGCACCTTCGGGCCGGACACGCCGTCGGGGAAGCGGTGCAGCATGCACGGCCGGTCGCGCAGTGCGTTGACGATGCCGTCGCCGACGGACAGGTAGTAGCTGACCAGGTCGAGCTTGGTCTCGCCGCGGGCGGCGAAGTAGACGCGTTCGGGGCTGGAGACGCGCACGTCGAACCCATCGACGTCGAGGACGACGGGTTCCCCGAACTCTCCCTTGCGCGAAGCCATGGACCCCACGCTAGGGGTCAGGAGCGGGGGAGCGCTGCCGAGAGCGCGATGAAGGCGACGACGACGACCACGAGGCCGAGCAGGCTGAAGCGCTGCCAGGGCGACGGCGCCGGCAGCTCGCCGCCCCCGGCGAGCTGCGTGGCCTCCGCGTCGGTGACGTCGCGGTAGGACCACCCGCCGTCGGGCTGGACCCGTGCGAGGACGTACTTCGCGTCCCACGTCACGCTGAAGACGAAGAACAGGCTGAAGTAGCCGAAGTTGACGAAGAGCGCCTGCGCAGCGTCGAGCTGCCGGCTGCGGGACTTGCGTCCCCACCCCCAGATGAGCATGGGTGCGATCCCCTCTCCATGCCGACGGGCCTCCCCCCGGCCGCGCAGAACCTCGCACCAGCGCCAGCCCGGTCGAGGTGAAATCCGACCGTAAGGGGGTGGGGTTTCACCTCGACCCGTCGCAGTCAAGGTTCGACAAACTCTAGACATCCAGGGGGCTCAGGGCGGACGGTGGTGCCCAGGACGCCACGGCGGCAGGTGCCGCGGCAGACCCCGAGGAGAACCCGATGAGCAGGAAGACCCGTACCACCACCACCCTCGTCGTCATCGGAGCCGCGGTCGCGGCCTTCGCCGGCGCCGGCCCCGCCTCGGCGGCCGACGGCCAGTGCCAGGCCGCCGGCATCGCGACGCTGAAGAGCATCGGCGCGTTCAAGGCCGTCCAGGCGAACGGGGTGTCCGTGGCGACCGCCGTGTCGCTCGGCGTCACACCGCGCGGCGGCTCCCTGCCCGCGGGCATCACGCTCGACACCGTCATCGACTACAAGACGCTCGTCGCCGACCACCGCGCTGGTGAGAACAGCATCTTCGTCTACCCGTGGTGTGCCGGCTGAGGCGCTGACGCTCGACTGCCGACGCACCCTCCGACGCGCCTGCTCCCTTCCTCCGACCGGCGCGTCACCGACGGCCGGGGCCACCGCGCCCCGGCCGTCACCCGTGTCCGCCCGCCCTGTCCACGGACCCGGGTCGCGGCGGGTGACGGTCGGTGCCGCGACGTAGGGTTGACCCCGACATGAGCACCCTCTTCGACGGCCTCGACATCGGCGGTTCCCGGCCCGAGCCGAACGTCGACCAGGCGACCCACACCAGCGCCCACGCGGCCCTCGTCAACGCGGCGGGCGTCCCCACCTGGGCCGAGGCCGCCGCCGCCGGTCGCGGCCCCGAGGGCGGTCCGGGCGAGCGCCCGCAGGCCGACCCCGAGGAGCTGCTCACCGGGCTGAACCCGCAGCAGCGCGAGGCCGTCCTCCACGAGGGCCCGCCCCTGCTCATCGTCGCCGGCGCCGGCTCGGGCAAGACCCGCGTCCTCACCCAGCGCATCGCGTACCTCATGGCCGCGCGCGGGGTCCAGCCCGGCCAGGTCCTCGCCATCACGTTCACCAACAAGGCCGCCGCCGAGATGCGTGAGCGGGTCTCCGCCCTCGTCGGCCCGCGCGCCAAGGCGATGTGGGTCATGACCTTCCACAGCGCGTGCGTGCGCATCCTGCGCCGCGAGGCCGACAAGGTCGGGCTGCGCTCCACGTTCTCCATCTACGACGCCGCCGACTCCCAGCGCCTGATGTCGATGGTCCTGCGCGACATGGACCTCGACCCGAAGCGCTACAACCCGCGCGCGTTCAGCCACCAGGTGTCCAACCTCAAGAACGAGCTCATCGACGAGGAGACCTTCACCCGCCGGGTCAACGAGACGGGCACGCACCAGGAGCAGGTCCTCGCCGAGGCGTACACCGACTACCAGCGGCGGCTGCGCCAGGCCAACGCCATGGACTTCGACGACCTCATCATGATGACGGTCCAGATGTTCCAGGTCTTCCCCGACGTCGCCGAGCACTACCGGCGCCGGTTCCGGCACGTGATGGTCGACGAGTACCAGGACACCAACCACGCGCAGTACCAGCTGGTCCGCGAGCTCGTCGGCTCGGAGGAGACGCGCACCGAGCACGGGGTCGAGCCCAGCGAGCTCGTCGTCGTCGGTGACGCCGACCAGTCGATCTACGCCTTCCGCGGTGCCACGATCCGCAACATCGAGGAGTTCGAGGAGGACTACCCGCACGCGCGGACCATCCTGCTCGAGCAGAACTACCGCTCCACCCAGACGATCCTGCGTGCGGCCAACGCCGTCATCGCCCGCAACGAGGGCCGCCGCAAGAAGAACCTGTGGACCGACAGCGGCGACGGCGCCCGCATCATCGGCTACGTCGCCGACAACGAGCACGACGAGGCGTCGTTCGTCGCCCGCAGCATCGACCGCCTCGGCGACGAGCACGGGGTGCGCCCCGGTGACGTCGCGGTGTTCTACCGCACCAACGCCCAGTCGCGGGCGCTGGAGGAGGTGTTCGTCCGGGTCGGGCTGCCCTACAAGGTCGTCGGCGGCACCCGGTTCTACGAGCGCCGCGAGGTCAAGGACGCCCTGGCCTACCTGCGGGTGCTCTCCAACCCCACCGACACCGTCAACCTGCGCCGCATCCTCAACGTCCCCAAGCGCGGCATCGGCGACCGCGCCGAGGCGTGCGTCGTGGCCCTCGCCGAGCGCGAGCGCATCCCGTTCGTCGCCGCGCTGGGCCGTCCCGAGGACGCGCCGGGCATCGCCTCGCGCTCCGTGGCCGCGGTCAAGGGGTTCACCTCGCTCCTGGAGAGCCTGGGCCAGGTCCGCGACGACGACGAGGCCGGCGTCTCCGAGCTCCTCGAGGCCATCCTCGACCGCTCGGGCTACCTCGCCGAGCTGCGCGACAGCCACGACCCCCAGGACGAGACCCGCGTCGAGAACCTCGCCGAGCTCGTCGCCGTCGCCCGCGAGTTCGACGACGCGCGCCGCGAGACCGGGGAGGTCGTCAGCCTCGAGGACTTCCTCGAGCGGGTCTCCCTCGTCGCCGACGCCGACGAGATCCCCGACAGCGCGGAGGCCGAGGCGCAGGGCGTCGTCACGCTGATGACCCTCCACACGGCCAAGGGCCTGGAGTTCCCCGTCGTCTTCCTCACCGGCCTCGAGGATGGCACCTTCCCGCACCTGCGCAGCCTCGGCGACGCCAAGGAGCTGGAGGAGGAGCGCCGCCTCGCGTACGTCGGCATCACCCGGGCGCGCGAGCGGCTGCACATCTCCCGAGCCGCGGTCCGATCCGCCTGGGGCGCACCGCAGTACAACCCTCCGTCACGCTTCCTCGACGAGATCCCGGCCGAGCTCCTCGAGTGGGAGCGCGAGCTCTCCGGCGCCGCGGCCATCGGCCGTCGCGACCAGCGGCCCGCGGTCGCCACCCTGGCCGCCCGCCCCGGCGTGCGCTCGCCGGGCAACCGGCCGATCATCGCGCTGGCCGCCGGTGACCGGGTCACCCACGACAGCTACGGCATGGGCACCGTCGTGCGCACCCTCGGCGAGGGCGACAAGACGCAGGCCGAGGTCGACTTCGGCGGCGAGCTCGGGGTCAAGCGCTTCGTGCTGCGCTTCGCCCCGCTCGAGAAGCTCTAGGCCCCCTCCGGGCGGGCGGGTGCCCCACCAACGAGAACGCGACCCGCGGAGGACGTCTCCGGGGTCGCGCTGGGTGCTGCGATGGCTGGGGGCCGGTGTCAGCCGACCATGATGTTGTGGCGCTTGAGCCACGGGGCCGGGTTGATGGGGTTGTCCCCGCCGGTCGGGTGGATCTCGAGGTGGAGGTGCGAGCCGAACGAGTGGCCCGTGTTGCCGACGAGGCCCACCTGGTCACCCGGCATGACGGTGTCGCCGACGGCGACGTCGCGACGGCTCATGTGGCCGTACCAGGAGACGGTGCCGTCCCAGTAGCGGATCTCGACCTTGTTGCCGAAGCTGAAGACGTTGGCCGACAGGATGACCGTGCCCTTGGACATCGCGTAGATCGGGGTGCCGGTGGGGGCGCCGATGTCGAGGCCGTCGTGGGTCTTGCCCCAGCGGGGGCCGAAGCCGGAGGTCAGGGTGCCGGTGCGGATCGCCTTGACCCAGCGCTTGCCCTCGCGCTCGGCCTTGGCACGGGCCGCGGCCTCGGCGGCGGCCTTGCGGGCCGCGCTGCGGGCGGCGCGCTGCTTGGCCTCGACGCGACCGGCCAGGGCGGCCGTCTGCATCGCGGAGGCCTGGCGGCGCTGGGCGAGGTCGGTGGTGGTCGCCTCGTCGGCGGCCTGCTCGGTGCGAGCCAGGGCCGTCTGCTGGCCCGTGAGGTCGAAGGTGAGCGCCGAGGACGACTCCGCGACCGTCGCGCCGGTCGCCGTCACCACGAGGGCCACGGCCGCCGAGGTCGGCAGCACGAAGCTCGAGGAGAAGGCGCGGGGCAGGCGCGCACCACGGCTGGAGACGCGATGGCGTCCGGCGTAGTGGCGCCCCCGGTACGAAGAACTCACAGGGGGCATGACCTCAGGGGGAAGGGGTGGGGCGTTGTTGACTCGTCGACCACCGTACCGTGACCATTCCGTGACACAAACTTCGCGTCCGGTCGACGCGGAGGCGGTGCTTCGACAAACCTTGGTCAACCCCCGGTGACGTGCGGGTCCGTCGCTGGATGTGATGTGGGTCACAGACCAGCATGCGGAGTGTCTCGGTGGGGACGCGCGAACCCCATTCGTCACGCCAGTCACACGAGTCTCGCGTGACTCACTCGTCACGCGCGAGGAGGAGGACGCCCGAAGTCACGGTGGCGCCGTCGGTGTCGAGGAAGGCGAGCGCGGTGGAGATGCCGTGGACCACGTCGCGCATCATCGGCAGGGTGAGGTGGCCGGCACCGTGCAGGCGCACGTTGCTCGAGCGCAGGTCCGGGTGGCGCAGGGCGGCCGACCGCTGGGGCAGCACCGCCTCGTCGCTGTCGGACCAGTACGAGATGAAGCGGGTGCGGCACCCGCGGGCCGGCCGGGCGAGCTCGCGCAGCAGCCCGCTGCCGGGGCGCATCTGCTGCATGAGGCGGGTCGGCACCGCGTACGCCGCCCAGGTGCCCTCGTGCGGGGTGCCGAGGGTGACCAAAGTGTGCACCCGGGCGTCGCCGCCGAGCCGGGTGACGTAGTAGCGCCCGATGAGGCCGCCCAGGCTGTGCCCGATGACGTGGATCCGCTCGAAGCCGGTCTCCTCGACGACCCGCTCGACCTCCTCCGCCAGGCTCGCCGCGGCGGCGCGGACGTCGGTGGAGACCGTCGTGTAGTTCATCGCGAACACGTTGGTGAAGCCGCGGCGGGTGAGGCCTCGCCGCAGCAGGGTGAAGACCGAACGGTTGCTGACGATCCCGTGCACGAGCAGGATCGGCGTCCCCGCGGCCTCGACGTCGGAGACGATGAGGCCGCGCTGGACGGGCGGGAGGTGCTCGACGCGGTACGCGGGGGTCGCCCCGCGACCCCGCCCGCCGAGCAGGCCCAGGGGCCAGGTGGCCGCGTGGGCCGCCAGCCAGACCGCCTCGACCGCACCGCCGGCGATGACCGCGGGGTCGAGCGCGAAGCGGGCGGCGCCGCTCACCGCGCGCACGACAGAACGCGGCGAGGGCCGCGTCGGTGCGGTGGTCTCGTCGTGCGGAGCGGCTCTCGGCCGCGGTGACGACGCCATGGCGGGCCCACCCTACGTCCGCCACCGGCCCCTCGCGCGCGGCGTGTGACGCGATACCGCATGTCGGTCCGCGGCGGGGGCGACCGACCTCATGGAGTCGGTCAAGAACCCGTCAAGGGGCCTGAGCGGGGCGCCTGTGAGTTTCCTCAAGAAGCGGACCGCGGTCGGTAAAGAGTTGCTGTCCTTTGGTCAATTCTTCGCAAGAACTGTTGTGGCACACCGCAGTCGAGAGGGAGGTTTCCGGGTGGCCCGGACAACCCCGGGCCCATTTCACGAAGGAGAACCCGTGAACCGACTCACCAGCGGCCTCGCCCTCGGCGTGGCCGTCGCCGCGACTCTCGCGGCCGGCGTCCCCGCCGCCACCGCATCCGGGGTGCCGACCGCGACCAGCGCCGGCGCCTCGAACGACCGCTCCGCCCTCGGGCTCAGCTCGGACGAGCAGCTGGTCAAGCGCTCGGTCGTCACCGACCGTGACGGCACCACGCACACCCGGTACGACCGCACCTGGAAGGGACTGCGCGTCATCGGGGGCGACCTCGTCGTCGAGAAGTCCAAGAGCGGCGACGTGGAGCAGGTCCGCTACAACGCCGACCGCAAGGACGTCTCGGCCAAGACGACGTCCCCGGGCGTCGCGAAGCAGGAGGCCGTGGCGACCGGCGAGAAGCGGTCGAACGCCAAGGGCGAGAAGAGCGAGGGCGAGCTCGTCGTCTGGGCCGGCACGGGCACGCCGCGCCTGGCCTACGACGTCCTCACCACGGGGACCCTGGCCGACCAGACGCCGAGCCGGCTGCACACCATCGTCGACGCCGACACCGGCGAGGTCATCACCTCCTTCGACGAGGTCGTCAAGGGCACCGGCAACAGCCAGTACTCGGGCAGCGTCACCCTGAACTCCACCCAGAGCGGGTCGACCTGGCTGCTGAAGGACACCCTCGGCAACTACACGACCGACCTCAACGGGGCCACCTCCGGCACCGGCACGCAGTTCACCGACGCCGACAACATCTGGGGCAACGGCTCGACGACGAGCCGGCAGACCGCCGGTGTCGACGCGCAGTACGGCGCCGAGAAGACGTACGCGTACTACAACTCGGTCCTGGGCCGCGCCGGCATCTGGAACAACGGCACCGGCGCCCGCAGCCGGGTCCACTACGGCAACGCGTACGTCAACGCGTTCTGGGACGGCACCCAGATGACCTACGGCGACGGCTCGGGCAACCTCAAGCCGCTCACCTCCATCGACGTCGCCGCCCACGAGATGAGCCACGGCGTGACCGAGAACACCGCGGGCCTCGTCTACTCCGGTGACGCGGGTGGCCTCAACGAGGCGACCTCCGACATCTTCGGCACCGCCGTCGAGTGGTACGCCAACTCCGCCGCCGACCCGGGTGACTACCTCATCGGCGAGAAGATCGACATCAACGGCAACGGCACCCCGCTGCGCTACATGGACAAGCCGAGCAAGGACGGCGCGAGCCAGGACTGCTGGACCACCGGCACCAAGAACCTCGACCCGCACTACTCGTCCGGCCCGCTGAACCACTGGTTCTTCCTGGCCTCCGAGGGCTCGGGCGCCAAGACCATCAACGGCGTCGCCTACAACAGCCCCACGTGCAACGCCTCCACGGTCACCGGCGCCGGTCGCACCAACATCGAGAAGGTCTGGTACCGGACCCTGTCGACCAAGCTGACCTCCACCAGCACCTACGCCGCGGCCCGCAACGGCGCCATCGCGTCGGCCAAGGAGCTCTACGGCGCCACCTCGGCCACCTGCACCGCGGTCGAGTCCGCCTTCTCGGCGATCAGCGTCCCCGCCGGCTCCGAGACCTGTGGCACGACCCCGCCGCCCACCGGGGGCAACCTCCTGGGCAACCCCGGCTTCGAGTCGGGTGCGACGGTCTGGACCGGCACGGCGGGCCCGATCACCAACAACACCGGTCGCCCGGCCCGCACCGGATCGTGGAAGCTCTGGCTCGGCGGCAACGGCACCGCGGGCACCGAGACGGTGAACCAGAGCGTGGCCATCCCGGCCTCGGCCACGGCGGCGACCCTGTCGTTCTGGCTGCGCACCGACACCGCCGAGTCCGGCTCGACCGCGTACGACACCATGCGCGCGCAGGTCGTCGACGGCTCGACGGTGACCACGCTGGCGACCTACTCGAACGTGGCCCCCAACGCCACGTACACGCAGAAGTCGTTCAACCTCACCGCCTACAAGGGCAAGACGGTCACCATCCGCTTCACGATGACCGAGGACTCGAGCCTGCAGACGTCGTTCGTCGTCGACGACACCTCGCTCGCGACGAGCTGACCACCACCAGCCGTGGGCCGGCCCCTCCCCGGGGCCGGCCCACGCCTGTCTGTCCGCCCCGAAGGAGACCCCTCATGCGCACCCCCCGAGCCATCGCTCCCGTCCTCGCCGCGGCCCTCGCGGCCTCGGTCCTCACCGCCACGGCGCCCACGGCCACCGCCGCGAGCCCCGACATCCCGGTCGCGAACGTCCAGGCCCACCTGGCCCAGCTGCAGTCCATCGCCACCGCGAACGGCGGCAACCGCGGCACCGGCAAGCCCGGCTACCTCGCCTCGGTGAACTACGTGAAGGGCAAGCTCGAGGCCGCCGGCTTCACCACGACGACGCAGTCGTTCAGCACGAGCTCGGGCACCTCGTACAACCTCCTCGCCGAGCTCCCCGGTGGTGACCCCAACAGCGTCGTGATGATGGGGGCGCACCTCGACAGCGTGGCCAACGGCGCCGGCATCAACGACAACGGGTCCGGCTCGGCGGGCGTCCTCGAGGCCGCGCTGGCCTACGCCGCGAGCGGCCAGACCCCGCGCAACAAGGTCCGCGTCGGGTTCTGGGGTGCCGAGGAGCTGGGCCTGCTCGGCTCGAAGCACTACATGAGCAGCCTCTCGACCACCGAGAAGGACAAGATCGAGCTCTACCTCAACTACGACATGATCGGCTCGCCCAACCCCGGGTACTTCGTCTACGACGACAACCCCGTCGGCAACACCGCCCGCGACGAGCTGACCGCCTGGTACACGTCCAAGGGCATCCCGTGGGAGTACATCGACGTCCAGGGGCGCAGCGACCACGCGGCCTTCCGGTCCCACGGCATCGCGACCTCGGGGATCTTCAGCGGCGCCGAGACGGTGAAGACGAGCGCGCAGGCGCAGAAGTGGGGCGGCACGGCGGGCACCGCCTTCGACCGCTGCTACCACTCCTCCTGCGACTCGTCCTCGAACATCAACGTCACCGCGCTCGACCGCGGCGCGGACCTCATCGGGCACATGCTCTGGCTCTACGCCGCCAAGGACCTCGGCGGCACGACCCCGCCGCCCACCGGGGGCAACCTCCTCCAGAACGCCGGCTTCGAGTCCGGCGCGACGGTGTGGACCGGGACGAGCGGCCCCATCACGAGCAACTCCGGCCGCCCGGCCCGCAGCGGGTCCTGGAAGGCGTGGCTCGGCGGCAACGGGTCCGCCGGGACCGAGACGATCAACCAGTCGGTGGCGGTCCCGTCGTCGGCGACCGCGGCGACCCTGTCGTTCTGGCTGCGCACCGACACCGCCGAGTCCGGCTCGACCGCCTACGACACGATGCGCGCCCAGGTGGTCGACGGTTCGACGGTGACCACGCTCGCCACGTACTCCAACGTCGGCGCGAACGCGACCTACGCGCAGAAGTCGTTCGACCTCAGCGCCTGGAAGGGGAGGACGGTCACCATCCGGTTCACGATGACCGAGGACGCGAGCCTGCAGACCTCGTTCGTCCTCGACGACACCGCGCTCGCCACGAGCTGACCCGGGCACCCGCCGCCCTTCCATCGCGGCCTACCGCCTGGTACGTGGGGTGATCACCCCACGTACCAGGCGGTAGCACGTGCTCTGGTGCAGGAGGTCAGGGGCGGCAGAGGGTGCGCTGGTCCTGCGGCAGCTGGACGTCGTCGAGGAGGGAGCGCGCGGCCTGCGAGAGCGGGTCGCCCCCCTGCCCCTCGCCGAGGTCGTGGGTCGTCCCGTCGCGCTCGACGCTCGTGGCGATCCGGTCGTTGCCGGCGTTCAGCCCGGTGGTCGGCGGCGCGGCGGTGGCGAGCACCTGTGCGGTGCCGACCGGGACGGTGCAGTCGACCTCTCCGGCACGGGTCGTGCCGGTCACGTGGCCGTCGGCCCCGACCACGAGCACGTCCTGGAACCCCGCCACCCCGCCGACCCGGGCCAGCCGCACCCCGGAGGCCGCGCCGCTCGCCCCCGGCGACGACGTGGCACTCGCGCTCGGCGGGGTCGGTGAGGTGGAGGTCGTGCCCGGCGTGGGCGTCGATCCGCACGCGGCGGTCGCCAGCACGAGCGAGAGCGCGATGAGCGCGGCCCCCCTCGCACGGGGGGACCGGGCGCGGACCGGACCGGACGGCGGCGGGGGAGCGGACGGCATCGAGGTCACCCCGACACCCAACCACCGGTCGGCGGCGGGGGCGACCGCTCGGGGGTGAGATCGGTCCCACCGAGGGCTCCGGGGGAGACCGCACGTCCCGCACCCCGTTAGGCTCCCCAGCGGACCACTTCCCCTCCACCAGCAGATGAAGGACGGATCGCCCCGTGGATCTCTTCGAGTACCAGGCCCGTGACGTGTTCGAGAAGCACGGGGTGCCCGTGCTCGCCGGGGCCGTCGCCACGACCCCCGAGGAGGCCCGCGCGGCCGCGGAGCGCATCGGCGCCGCGAGCGGCGGGGTCACCGTCGTCAAGGCGCAGGTCAAGACCGGTGGCCGCGGCAAGGCCGGCGGCGTCAAGGTCGCCAAGACGGCCGAGGAGGCCGAGGAGCACGCCCGCGCCATCCTGGGCATGGACATCAAGGGCCACACGGTCCACCAGGTGATGATCGCCCAGGGCGCCCGCATCGCGGAGGAGTACTACTTCTCGATCCTGCTCGACCGCGCCAACCGCACCTACCTGGCCATGTGCTCGGTCGAGGGCGGCATGGACATCGAGACCCTCGCCGTCGAGCGCCCCGAGGCCCTCGCCCGCGTGGCCGTCGACCCGAACACCGGCATCGACGCCGCCAAGGCGCGCGAGATCGTCGAGACCGCCGGCTTCGACGCCGAGACCGCCGCGAAGATCGAGCCGGTCCTGCAGACCCTGTGGACCGTCTACCGCGACGAGGACGCCACGCTCGTCGAGGTCAACCCGCTCGTGAAGACCGAGGACGGCGACATCGTCGCTCTCGACGGCAAGGTCACCCTCGACGCCAACGCCCGCTTCCGCCACCCCGACCACGAGGCCCTCGAGGACAAGGCCGCCGCCGACCCGCTGGAGGCCGCGGCCAAGGAGAAGGACCTCAACTACGTCAAGCTCGACGGCTCCGTCGGAATCATCGGAAACGGCGCGGGGCTCGTCATGAGCACGCTCGACGTCGTCGCCTACGCCGGCGAGGAGTTCGGCGGCCAGAAGCCGGCCAACTTCCTCGACATCGGTGGCGGCGCCTCGGCCGAGGTCATGGCCAACGGGCTGCACATCATCCTCGGCGACGAGCAGGTGAAGTCGGTGTTCGTCAACGTCTTCGGCGGCATCACCTCCTGCGATGCCGTGGCGAACGGCATCGTCGGCGCGCTCGACGCCCTCGGGGACGAGGCGACCAAGCCGCTCGTCGTCCGCCTCGACGGGAACAACGTCGAGGAGGGCCGCCGCATCCTCGCCGAGCGCAACCACCCCCTCGTGAGCATCGAGGCGACGATGGATGGCGCCGCCCGCCGCGCCGCCGAGCTCGCCTCCCAGAACTGACCCAGAGCGCAAGAGAAGAGAGACACACACCCATGGCCATCTTCCTCAACGCCGACTCCAAGGTCATCGTCCAGGGCATGACCGGTTCCGAGGGCATGAAGCACACCCAGCGGATGCTGCGCAGCGGCACCGCGATCGTCGGTGGCGTCAACCCCCGCAAGGCCGGCACCACCGTCGAGTTCGAGGGCGGCGTCACCGTCCCCGTGTTCGGCTCCGTCGCCGAGGCCATCGAGGCCACCGGCGCGAACGTCTCGGTGATCTTCGTCCCCGCGCAGTTCACCAAGGCCGCCGCGGTCGAGGCGATCGACGCCGCCATCCCGCTCGCCGTCGTCATCACCGAGGGCGTCGCGGTCAAGGACACCGCCGAGTTCTACAACTACGCCAAGGACAAGGGCACGACCCGCATCGTCGGCCCGAACTGCCCCGGCCTCATCACCCCGGGCGTCGCGAACGCGGGCATCATCCCCGCCGACATCTCCGGCACCGGCCGCATCGGTCTGGTCTCCAAGTCGGGCACCCTGACCTACCAGATGATGTACGAGCTGCGGGACTTCGGCTTCTCCTCCGCCGTCGGCATCGGTGGCGACCCGGTCATCGGGACCACGCACATCGACTGCCTCGAGGCCTTCGAGAACGACCCCGACACCGACGCCATCGTCATGATCGGCGAGATCGGCGGCGACGCCGAGGAGCGGGCCGCGGCCTACATCCAGGAGCACGTCACCAAGCCGGTCGTCGGCTACGTTGCGGGCTTCACCGCCCCCGAGGGCAAGACCATGGGCCACGCCGGCGCCATCGTCTCGGGCTCCTCGGGCACGGCGCAGGCCAAGAAGGAGGGCCTCGAGGCCGCCGGGGTCAAGGTCGGCAAGACGCCGTCCGAGGCCGCCGACCTCATGCGCGAGATCATGCAGGGCCTCAACGCCTGACCGCCTGACACCCGCTCGACTCCAGTACGGCAACACGCCGACGCCCGACCCCGGACGTCGGCGTGTTGCCGTACTGAAGTGGTGACCGGGGAGGGCAAGAGGCTAACGAGCCTCCGAGGGTCGGCCGAACGGACCTGATGGCGCCCGCACCGGCGTGTGCTCGGGCGAGCGTGGGTCGCCCTCCCGCACACTGGAACCGATGACCGTCATCGACCGCCTTCGCGCCCACCTGCCGGGCTCCGACGACCCCGCGCCCGCCGAGGCGCACGTCGTCCCGGCTCCGCCGTGGTGGCGCGGAGTCGTCATCGGGCTCGTCACGGGGGTCGCGTCGCTCCTCCTCGTCGGCGCTCCGGTGGTGCTCGCCTGGCTCGTCGACCCGCTCTCGGTCGGCACCGCGTGGCAGGCCGCGGGCACCGGTGCGGCGCTGTGGTTCCTGATGTCGGGGGGCCACCTCCTCGCCGGCACCGCCCTGCTCTCGCTCGTGCCGCTCCTCGGCCTGGCGCTCCTCGTCCTCCTCGCCCGCGTCGGGGTCCGCGAGGCCATGGTCGACGTCTCCACCGACGGCGAGTACTGGGGCGGCGTGCTGCCCCGGCCCCTCGCCGCGGCCGTGGGCTCCTGGTGGGGCGGGTTCCTGCTCGCCCTCGCCGGCGCCATCGGCCTGACCACGGCCGGCCCCCTGCGCGTCGACCCGCTGTCGGTCGTCGTCCCCGCGGCCGTGCTGCCCCTGGCCGCGATCGCCCTCGCGCTGCGACCGGTCGTCCGCGACGACCCCGAGGTGCTCGGCCCGGCCCTCGACCTCCCCTGGCTGCCTGACGACGTCCGCCGCGGCGTGCGCCCCGGGCTCACCGGCGCGGCCGTCCTCCTCGGGGTGGGCGCGGCCGTCGTCGGCCTCGTCGTGGCGCTGGGCTGGTCGCGCGTCGCCACGATCTCCGGCGAGGTCGGCGCTCCCGGGCTCGGCACCCTCCTCCTCGGCGCCGCCCAGGCACTCTCCCTGCCCAACCTGTCGCTGTGGGCGGTGTCCTTCCTCGCCGGCCCCGGCTTCGAGGTCGTCGAGGGCGGCGCGGTCACGTGGTCCGGCTCCGAGGGTGGGCTGCTGCCGCTCGTCCCGGTGCTCGCCGCGCTGCCCCAGCCGGGGGAGTTCCCGTGGGTCACCGGCGCCTGCGTGCTGGTGGTCGTCGCGGTCGGCGGGTTCGTCGCCCGCCGCGCCCTCGGTGAGGTCGCCCGCCTGTCGCGGCTGCGCACCAAGCTCACCGTCGCCACGGTCGCCTGCGCGACCTGCGCCATCGCCCTCGGCCTGCTCGACGTCCTCGGCGGTGGCTCGGCCGGCCAGTTCCGCCTCTCCGACGTCGGGGTCCCCACGGCCGCCTTCGTCGTCGCCGTCTTCGGGTGGCTGATGGTGGGGGCGCTCGTCGTCGTCGTCCGCGATGCGTGGAGACTGCGCCGGTGACCCCTGCACTGCGCCTCGTCGTCCTCGTCTCCGGTTCCGGCACCAACCTCCAGGCCCTCCTCGACGCCCAGGCCGAGGGTGCGCCGATCAAGGTGGTCGCCGTCGGCGCCGACCGCGACGGCACCGGCGGGGTGGTCCGTGCCGCCCTGCGCAACGTCCCCACGTTCACGTGTCGCGTGCAGGACCACGACACCCGGGCCGACTGGGACGCCGCGATCACCCGGCTGGTGTCGGCCCAGGCGCCCGACCTCGTGGTGTCGGCCGGCTTCATGAAGGTCCTCGGGCCGGACTTCCTCGCCGCCCACAAGGTGGTCAACACCCACCCCGCCCTGCTTCCCAGCTTCCCCGGCGCCCACGGCGTCAGCGACGCGCTCGAGCACGGGGTCAAGGTCACCGGCTGCACCTGCCACTGGGTCGACGCCGGCGTCGACACCGGGCGGATCATCGAGCAGCGCGCGATCCGGGTCGAGGACGGTGACACCGTCGAGAGCCTCCACGAGCGGATCAAGGTCGAGGAGCGGGCGATGCTCGTCGAGGTGCTGTCCCGCCTCGCGGCCGACCGCACTTGGCGGACCACCTGACCCCAGGCCCCCCCGCCGGACCTGCGAGGATCGGCGCCGTGGCCCTGCACCCCGCCGACCTCCCCGCCGCCGCCGTCGACTTCCTGCGCGAGCGGCACCTCGCCACGCTGACGACCCTGCGCGCCGACGGCTCACCGCACGTGGTCCCGGTGGGGTTCACCTGGGACGCCGAGGCGCTGGTGGCCCGCGTCATCACCAGCCGCGGCAGCGTCAAGGCCCGCAACGCGCGCGCCGGGTCCCGCGCCGCCCTCGGCCAGGTCGACCGCCGCCGGTGGCTCACCCTCGAGGGCCCGACCCGCGTCCTCGAGGACGCGGCCGCCGTGCGTGACGCGGAGGAGCGGTACGCCGGGCGCTACCGCGTGCCGCGCCCCAACCCCGAGCGGGTGGTGCTCGTCATCGAGGTCGACCGCGTCCTCGGCGCCTCGTGGCCCGACCCGCTCCCGCCCTCGCCGTACGCCACCTGAGGACGCGCGCGGCCGATTTCCGCGCCGCCACCGGCCCCGGTAGCCTCGTCGCAGACGACTGGCGCGGGTGGTGCACCACCGGGAAGTCACACGTCGGGACATCGCCCGCCTGGGTGTCCCGCAGCGTGTCACCGACCCCGAGGAGTCCCCCATGGCCGCCGTCACCGCCCCCGGACCGTCGCAGGACGTCCGTCCCGTGCGCCGCGCGCTCGTGTCCGTCTACGACAAGACCGGGCTCGAGGACCTCGTCCGCGGCCTCCACGACGCCGGCGTGGCCCTGGTCTCCACCGGAGGGAGCGCCGCGCTCATCGAGTCGCTCGGCCTGCCGGTGACCAAGGTCGAGGACCTCACCGGCTTCCCCGAGTGCCTCGAGGGACGCGTGAAGACCCTGCACCCGCGCGTGCACGCCGGCATCCTCGCCGACACCCGCAAGCCCGACCACGTGGCCCAGCTCGCCGACCTCGGGGTCGAGGCGTTCGAGCTCGTCGTCGTCAACCTGTACCCCTTCGCCGACACCGTCGCCTCGGGCGCCAGCCCGGACGAGTGCGTCGAGCAGATCGACATCGGTGGTCCGTCGATGGTGCGAGCCGCCGCCAAGAACCACCCCAGCGTCGCCGTGGTCACCGACCCGTCCACGTACGCGGCCGTCCTCGAGGCCGTCGCGAGCGGCGGGTTCACCCTGGAGCAGCGCAAGCGCCTGGCGGCCGAGGCGTTCGTCCACACCGCCACCTACGACGTGCACGTGGCCTCGTGGATGGGCAACGCCTACGTCGACACCACCGACGGCACCGGCTTCCCGGCGTGGGTCGGCGCCACCTGGACCAAGACCTCCACGCTCCGGTACGGCGAGAACCCGCACCAGCGGGCAGCGCTGTACAGCAACGGTTTCCAGCCGCAGCCGGCCCTGGCCCAGGCGACCCAGCTGCACGGCAAGGAGATGTCGTACAACAACTTCGTCGACGCCGACGCCGCCGTGCGCGCCGCCCACGACCACGGCGACGAGCCGACCGTGGCCGTCATCAAGCACGCCAACCCGTGCGGCATCGCCGTCGGGTCCGACGTCGCCGACGCCCACCGCAAGGCCCACGCCTGCGACCCCGTCTCGGCGTTCGGCGGCATCATCGCCACCAACCGCCCCGTGACGGGCGAGATGGCCCGCACGGTCGCCGACATCTTCACCGAGGTCGTCGTGGCGCCAGGCTTCGAGCCCGAGGCCCTCGAGGTCCTCACCGCGAAGAAGAACATCCGCCTGCTCGAGTGCGCGGCACCGAACCGGCGGGGCGCCGAGATCCGGCCGATCGGTGGCGGCCTCCTCATGCAGGTCCGCGACGCGGTCGACGCCGAGGTCCGTGACGACGAGGGCACCCTCACCGGGGGTGACGACGCGTCCGCGTGGCGCCTCGTGGCCGGTGAGGCCGCCGACGAGGCCACGCTCGCCGACCTCCAGTTCGCCTGGCGGGCCGTGCGCGCGGTGAAGTCGAACGCCATCCTCCTCGCCCGCGGCGGCGCGTCGGTCGGCATCGGGATGGGCCAGGTCAACCGGGTCGACTCGTGCCACCTCGCCGTGACGCGCGCCGGCGAGGAGCGGGCGCGCGGCGCCGTCGCCTCCTCCGACGCGTTCTTCCCCTTCGCCGACGGCCTCCAGGTGCTCCTCGATGCCGGGGTGCGGGCCGTCGTCGCCCCCGGCGGGTCGATGCGCGACGCCGAGGTCGTCGCCGCGGCCGAGGCAGCCGGCGCCACGCTCTACTTCACCGGCACCCGCCACTTCGCCCACTGACGCCCCTCAGGGGGTGCGGTGGCGGCCTTCGGGGACCTGGGGCCGGATGCGGTGCAGCACCCACTCGAGCGGGCCGGTGCCCCACCAGCGGTCGAGCGCCCAGCAGGTCGCCACGACCACGGCCGTGGTCCCGAGGAGGATCGGCCAGGTGTCGTCCGGCAGGTCCCGCCCACGCACGAGGGAGATCGCCGCGAGCGCGACGATCTGCACCGTGTACGCGGTGAGGGCCAGCCGTCCCGTGGCCAGCAGCGGGCCGAGCGCCCGGCCGGCGGGGCGGTGGCCGACCTGGTCGTCGACGACGAACGAGGCGACGACGACCGACGCCGCGAGCAGCGTCGCGCCGAGCACCTCGGCGGTGGTGCCCGAGTACGCGGCAGCACCGTCCGCGGTGGTGCCCCCGACGAGGTAGACCGCCCCCGAGGCCACCACGAGCACGCCCGCGACGGCCCACCCGAACGGTCCGCGCCCGACCCGCCGCACGATGGCGGCGAGCGCGAGACCGCCCAGCGCCATCGGGACGAAGGAGGTGAGCCGGTACGACGACCCCGTGGCCAACCACTGCGAGAGGTCCGACCACCAGCCGGGCCAGGGGGTGCCTGCGGCCGCGGCGGCCGGACCCGCCTCGCGTGCGCGCTCCGTGACCAGCGGCCCGAGCACCGCGCCTCCCGCGGCCAGCCCGAGGGTGAGCACCGGAGCCCGGTGCAGCAGGAGGGCCAGCGGTGCGAGCACGAGGACGAGCAGCCCCAGGTAGGGCAGCACGACGACGATCTGCCCGTACAGCAGCTGGAGGACGAGCCCGAGGACCACGAGGACCAGCCCGCGCTGGAGGTTGGCGACGAGGAAGGGGATGACCCCCGGGTGCCGCCGGTCGAGCTGAACCCCCATGGCGACCCCGATGACGACCGCGAACAGCGGCGCCGTCAGGTACTCGCTGACGTCGAACAGCCCGCCCACCGGCGACAGGTGGGCGACGAGCATCGACACCACCGCGAGACCCCGCGCGAGGTCGAGCCCGGCGAGCCGGGCGGTGCGGGGGGTCGGCGCCATGGCGACAGTGTGCCGTCGCGTCGGCGCCCTCGCGCGCAGGCCCGCGGGTCAGGGCCCGCGGGCCGGTCCGGTCTCAGATGGTGAGGCCGTCGCCGAACCGGAAGAGCGGGTCGTCGTAGCCGGGGACGTCCTCGGGGTGGGCCCGCACCTGGTCCATCGAGCGCGGGAGGTCGAACGGCAGCCGACCGCGCGGGCCGATGCGCCCGGTGAGGGCGTCCAGGAGGGCGGCGTCGCTCGTACCGTACGTCCCGACGAGCGCGGCCGTGAAGGGCAGCAGCGGCGTGAGGACGGCCGGCCGGTCGAGGATGACGTCGACGACCAGTGGGCAGGCGGCCGCAACCCGGCGCAGCCGCGCGACGAGGCCCGGCGGGAAGTCGAGCGAGCCCTGGTGGAACCACGACTCGAGGAAGAGGTCGGAGCGCACGTCGTACGGCGCCGACAGCCGGACCAGCGCGAGGTCGGCGTCCTCGGGTCGGGACACCGGGGTGCCGTGGCGGCGGACGACGTCCTCGGCGACGTTCTCGGCGTAGATCCGCAGCCCGGGCCGCAGTGGCAGGGCGGGCGCGCCGCCGGGGCCGACCTCGTTGCGCAGCACCGTGACCGAGCCGGCCTGGGCCGCGTACCCCGCCGCGCGGAAGTCGTCGCGACCCACGGTGACGGCGGCGGCGTCCTCGTCGACGTAGGGGTCGTCGAACAGGCCGAGGCGGAACTTCACGAGCAGGAGGCGCCGGGCCGACTCGTCGACACGGGCCTCGGTCACCCGCCCCTGGGCCACGAGGTCGAGGAGGATCTCGACGCACTCCTCGCCGCCGAACTGGTCGGCGCCGGCGTGGAGGATCAGCTCCATCCGGCCGTGCGGGTCGAGGTGCTCCACGCCCCAGGCGCGGGCGGGCAGCACCTGGTCGCCGACGTGGTTGTCGTTGACGAGCTCCCAGTCGGTGACGACGACGCCGTCGAACCCGAGGCCCTCGCGCAGCATGCCCGTGACGACCTGGCGGTTGTAGCCGAAGCCGACCTCCTCGACCGGCTCGCCGTCGACCTCGAGGCCGACCGGCATGCCGTAGTACGGCATGATCGCCGCGGTCCCGGCCTCGACCATCGCGGGGAACGGCTCGAGATGGTCGGCGAACCGCCCTCCGGGATAGACCTGTTCGCGGCCGTAGGGGAAGTGGGCGTCCTCGCCGTCCTTCTGCGGGCCGCCGCCGGGGAAGTGCTTCGAGGTGCAGGCGACGCTGCCCGCACCCACGCGGTCCTGCTGGAACCCGCGCAGGTACGCGACGCCCAGCTCGGTGACGAGGCGCGGGTCCTGGCCGAACGTGCCGGCCTGACGGGCCCAGCGCGGCTCGGTCGCGAGGTCGAGGGTGGGGTGCAGCGCGGCGCGGATGCCCACGGCCACGTACTCCTGCCGCGCGATGTCGGCGAACTCGCGCACCGCGTCCGCGTCCCGCAGGGCCGCGAGCCCGAGGGGCTCGGGCCACTGCGAGAACGCCGTGGCGGTGAACGAGACCCCCGCGTTCTCGATGAACGCGTGCCGCGGGTCGGTGGAGACGGTCACGGGCACGCCGTGCGGGGTGCGCTCGGCCATCGCCTGGAGGGCGTTGTGCCACCGGGCGGCCATCCGGGGGTCGTCGAGCGCGTGCACGTTGAAGTGCGTCAGGTGCTTGTCGAGGACGACGGCGCTCGTCGGCGACTTGCTGATGGCCCCGGGCTGCTCGAGCACCGAGCCGTCGGCGCCCGCCTCGATGACCGTCTGGAACATCAGCCCGACCTTCTCCTCGAGGGAGAGCCGGGCGAGGAGGTCCTCGACCCGCGCCTCGGGCGCGAGTCGAGGATCCTCGTAGGGGTCCATGACGCCGTTGCCGTTGAGGTCGCGGAACTCCACGCCCTCGGGGCTCGTGAGCCTCACCGGTTCCATCAGTTCTCTTCCACTCGTGGCGACTCGGACCCCCGCGGCGGCTGGCGTCACTCGATGATGCCGGCGCCGAACCGCTCGATCCCGATGACGGGGCGCAGCTTCGCCTCGACCTCCGGGGTGCTGAACGCGCGGCGAAGCACGTTCTTGGACAGCACGTTACCGAGCGCACCCATGACCATGGCCTGGTCGAGGGACAGGTAGCGCCGGGCGATGGTGCCGCTCTTCACGGCGACGGCGTCGAAGAAGCCGCCCTTGCCGTAGGCGCCGAGCTTCTGCTCGATCTTCAGGAGGTTGGCGGTCGCGGGGCCGCGCTCGAACATCATCGCGAGGAAGGACGCGTGCGGCGTGACGACGCCGTCGCCGAACTTGGGGTTCGGGTTCGAGCCCGGGCGGCAGTCGCCGAAGCCGGCGTCGTAGTTCGTCTTCTCCTTGTCGGAGAAGTAGCCCTCGGGGTTCATGCCGAGGGCGTCGACGCCGTACTCGCGGTAGTTGTCGAACGGGTCGCTGGCGGGGGAGAAGCCCCAGTAGCCGTAGCCGGCCTCCTCCATCCCGTGCTCGCGCTCGGCGCGCACGTGGAGGGGGTGGTTGACGCCCCAGCTGTTCGGCGCCCAGGTCTCCTCGGGGACGAACACGGCGGGCATGAGCTCCTCGAACATGCTGCCGCCCCAGCCGGGGACGATGTGCATGCCGCGGTAGGTGTACGCGCCCTCGAACACCTCGACGCCGAGGTACGTGCGCGTCTGTCCGACGGGCTGCATCTCCTGCCAGTTCCAGTTGTTGCAGTCCCCGCGCGGGAAGGTCCGGTACGCGGCGTAGTAGTGGCGGCCGGGGACCTGTCCGGTGAGGATGCCGAGGTAGCTGGTGATGCGGGTCTCGGAGACGATCGTGTCGTAGTGGTGCGTGGTCAGCCAGACCTTCTCGCCGCCGATGTGGGTGCCCTGGTAGGTGCCACCGGGGCGCCCGTCGCGGTACGGGAAGAAGCCGCCGTGCATGAGCCCGCCGGTGCGCACGACCGGGTGGCCGTCCTTGCCGTCACCGGGGTTGTAGAAGGCGTCCCAGCGCATCTTGTCGAACAGGGCCTTCGCGCGCGGGCCGGCGACCGGGTCGGCGTTGGCGACGACGAGCAGGGCCGCGCCGAGCCAGCCGCTGTCGACGCTGGAGACGAACGGCTCGACGGGGTCGCCGCTGGTGGGCCAGACGCGGATCGCGTCCCCGGTCTCCTCGTCGTACCAGTTGTAGAACATGCCGCTGGGCTCGTGGTGCTCCATCCCCTCGAGGGTCTGGACCGTGCGCAGCATCCGGCGGCTCGCCTCGGCGCGCGAGATGATGCCGAGCTCGCGGGCCACGACGGTGGACCACAGGTAGCCACCGATGTTGGTCGGGGAGGTGTAGCCCGACCGGTCACCCGCCGCGAGCGACTCGGGGATGTTGTCGGCCGGGAGGCCGGTGGCGGGCGCCGTCATCGCGTCGAGGCTGTGCCAGGTGTCGGCGGCCCAGCGGTGCAGGCGCGAGTTCGGCACCCCCGCAGCGGTTCCTGCGAGCGGGGCCGAGGCCGGGCGGGCGACGGCGGTCGTCGGCGCGAAGCCGAGGCCGGCGAGCGCGGCCGCGCCGCCGAGGATCAGCTGGCGGCGGCCGGGGGTGGGGAGGATGAGGTCGGTCATGGTCGGACTCCGTTCGTCGGTGCCGCTCGTGGCGGCCCGTTGCGGTGGTGGTCGTGCCTGGTCGGTTACTTGATGCCGGTGGTGGCGATGCCCTCGATGACGCGGCGCTGGAAGCCGAGGAAGACGAGCAGCATCGGGATGACCACGACGGTGGCTCCCGCGAGCAGCAGCCCGTAGTTCGTGGAGTTCTGGCCCTTGGCGTACAGGGCGAGCGCCACGGGGAGGGTGTAGGTCTCCTCGGTCTGGGCCACGACGAGCGGCCAGAGGAAGTTGTTCCAGCTCCCGAGGAAGGTGAGGATGCCCAGGGTCGCGAGGGCGGGTCCGCACAGCGGCAGGATGATCCGCGCGAAGATGCGCAGCTCACCTGCTCCGTCGACCCGTCCGGCGTCGAGCAGGTCCCTCGGCAGGCCCATGATGAACTGCCGCATGAGGAAGACGCCGAAGGGCGCCGCCAGGAACGGCAGCATCAGCCCGGGGAGGGTGTCGATGAGCCCGGCGTTCGCCACGAGGACGAACAGGGGCACGAAGGTGACGACCCCGGGGATGAGCAGGGTGCCCATGACGACGGCGAACAGCGCCTTCTTCCCGCGGAACTCGAGCATCGCCAGGGCGTAGCCGAGCATCGAGCAGAAGAGCAGGTTGCCGATGGTCACGACGGCGGCGACGACGGTGGAGTTGAAGAAGTAGGTGCCGAAGTCGAGCCGGGTGAACAGCTGCGTGTAGTTGTCCAGGCTGGCGTGCTCGGGCAGCCAGGTGGGCGGGCTCTGGCGCAGCTCGGTGGTCGACTTGAAGCTGCCGAGCACCATCCAGAGGAACGGGGCGCCCACGACGAGGACGGCGAGGGTGAGCAGGGTGTAGAGCCACCACTTGCTGTTGCTGGTGCGGTTCACGGTGTGCTCACCCCTTCTCGCGCAGCGCGCGGAACTGGATCGCGGTGACGATGGCCACGACGACGAAGATGATGTAGCTGAGGGAGGCCGCGTACCCGTAGTTGCCGAAGCCGAACTGCTTGTACGTGTACATCGACATCGACACGGTGCTGTCGAGCGGGCCGCCGTTCGTCATGACGAAGGGCTCCTCGAAGAACTGCAGGTAGCCGATCATCGTCGTCACGGAGACGAAGAGGATCGTCGGCTTCATCAGCGGCAGGGTGATGTGCCGGAAGCGCTGCCACGCGCTGGCCCCGTCGATGGCGGCGGCCTCGTGGAGCATCCACGGCACCGCCTGCAGCCCGGCGAGGAAGATGATCATGCCGGTGCCGAAGTTGCGCCAGGCGGCCATCATGATCAGCGCCGGCATCGACCAGTTCGGGTCGCCGAGCCAGTTCGGGCCGGTGATGCCGACCCAGCCGAGCACGGTGTTGATGAGGCCGAACTCGCCGTTGAGCAGGAACTGCCACACGACGGCGACCGCGACGATCGAGGTGATGACCGGCAGGTAGAAGCCGAGCCGGAACGCCGCGCGGAACCGGGTGATCCCCCGGTCGAGCGCCACGGCGGCGGCCAGGGCCAGGAGCAGGGTGAGCGGCACGCCGATGACGACGAAGTACGCCGTGTTCCGGACGGCCCGCAGGAAGCCTGCGTCGGAGAAGGCCTTGACGTAGTTGTCGAAGCCGACGATGTCGACGGAGAAGGGGGTCCGCAGGTCCTTGGCCCGGGTGTCCGTGACGCTCATGAAGAGCGACTGCAGCACGGGCCAGACCGTGAAGACGAGGAAGAGCAGGACGAACGGGATCGCGAGGACCCAGGCCGCCCGCCCCTCCCGGAGGCCCGTCCGAGGACGGGGCTTCCGGGAGGGAGAGGGGGTCTCCTCGCGGCGCGCGGTGTCCGCGCCGTCGGTGAGGGTGGTCATGATCAGTTGCCGGTGCCGATCGACTCGGCCTGCGACTGGACGGTCTTGAGCGCGGCAGCCGGGTCGGCGCCGGTCTTGGTGACCTTCTCCATCTCGGTGTCGAAGGAGGTCACGACCTGCTCCCACGTCGGGAAGCTCGGGGGAGCCTGCGCGGTCTCGAGCTGCTTGCCGAACACGGCGAGCTTCTTGTCGGCGCTGAGGGCCGGGTCCTGCCACGCGCTCTTCACCGACGGGAGGTCGGTGGAGATGCCGTACCACTTGACCTGGGTCTTCGGGTCGCCGAGCCACTGCACGAACTTCCACGCGGTGTCGCGGTTCTTGGTGTTCTTGAAGACGACGAGGTTCGAGCCGCCGACGAAGGAGGACGAGGTCTTGTCAGCAGGGATCTGCATGACGTCGTACTTGTCCTTGAAGCCCTCGCCACCGGCCTTCTCGACCGCGGACATCATCCACGGGCCGGAGATGAACATGGGCACCTTGCCGCTGGCGAAGTCGGGCTCGGTGGTCGGCGTGGCCGGGGCGGCCTTGTCCGAGATGCCGTCGGTGAAGAACGACTGGTAGTACTGCGCCGCCTTGAGGATCTCGGGGCTGTCGAAGTTGTACGCCTTGCCGCCGTCCTTGGTGAGGTCGGCGCCCGCCGACCAGGCGAAGGGCATGACCGACTGCCAGGAGCCGACGCCGCCGGCCTGCAGGCCGATGCCGTACTTGGCGCCCGCCTTGTCCTGCATCGCCTTGGCCATGTCCTTCAGGCCGGCCCAGGTGGTGGGGGGCGTGGTGATGCCGGCCTTCTTGGCCAGGTCGGTGCGGTAGTACACCAGGCGGGTCTCGACGTACCAGGGGATGCCGTAGGAGGTGCCGCCGACCTCGGTGGTCTTCTGGGCACCGTCGAAGAAGACGGACTTGTCGATCTCGCCGGGGGTGGCGTCGAGGGCGCCGAGGCCCGCGAACTCACCCATCCAGGTCGTGCCGACCATGGCGACGTCGGGCGTCTTGTTGGCCGTGATGGCGGTGGTGAACTTGTCGTGCGCGGCGTCCCACGGGATCGCGGTCACCTCGACCTTGGTGCCGGGGTTGGCGGCCTCGAACTCCTTGGTGAGCTGGGGGAGGTTCTCGCCCTCGGCGCCCATGGCCCACACGGTGATGGTGCCCTTGGCGGCGCCGGAGCCGACGGCCTTGCCGGTCTCGCCGGACGAGCTGTCGGCGCTCTCCCGACCGCAGCCGGTCAGGGCCAGGGTCAGGGCGGCCAGACTGGCCACGGTGATGGTGGAGGTGCGTCTCATCGAACTCTCTCTTTCTGGGTGGTGCTGGTTCTCATCGGAGGGGACTGGTCAGGGACGTGAGGGGGGTGGGCCGACCTCGCCGGGGCACCCGCACGAGCTGCGGATGACGACCTCGGTGGGCAGGACGTGGCGGACGGCGCTGGGCGCGGCACCGGACACGAGGTGGTGGAGGCGGTCGGCCGCGAGGGCGCCGACGGCCTGCACGGGCTGGCGCACGGTGGTGAGGCCGGGCCGCACGTAGCGGGAGGTCATGACGTCGTCCCAGCCGACGACGGCGATGTCGCCGGGGACGGAGACGCCGCGGTCGGTGAGGCGGGCCATGATCGCGAGGGCGAGCTCGTCGTTGCCGCACACGAGGGCGTCGGTGTCGATGTCGCCGGCGACGATCCGCTCGGCCACCGCGGTGCCCTCCTCCTCGCGGAACGAGGCGAGGACGGGGGCTGCGGGCTCGAGGCCGCGGTCGTGGTGGGCGGCGAGGAAGCCCTGGTGGCGCTCGCCGACGTCGTGGGCCGCGGAGGGGTCACCGACGAAGCGCAGCCGGGTGCGCCCGTGGTCGAGGAGGTGCTCGGTGATCCGGCGGGCGCCCTCGATGTTCTCGGCGGTGACGGTCTCGATGCCCGAGCTCGCGTGGCCGGCGATGACGACGAGCGGCTTGGTGCTGCCCCCGACGTGCGCGACGTCGGAGCCGAGCACCGCGATGCCGTCGACGCGGGTGGCGAGGGTGCGCACGGCCTGGCCGCGGTCCTTCTTCGTCCCGGCGAGGACGAGCATGACGCTCTGGTCGAGCTGGGCGGCGCGGGTCTCGAAGCCGACGAGGAGCTCGGCGTAGTACGGACCGCTGAGCTCGGGGAGCACGAGGCCGTAGGTGTCGTGGTGGCGCACGGCCAGGCTGCGGGCGGCGCCGGAGGGGAGGTAGTCGAGCTGGTCGACCGCGGCGAGGACCTTCTGGCGGGTCTTCTCGGTGACGACCGGGGAACCCTGCAGGACCCGGGAGACGGTGGCGATCGACACCTGGGCGAGGTCGGCGACCGCGTAGATGGTCGCCGACTGCTGCCGGTTCCGTGCCTGTTCCGTCATCTGCCCTCATCCTTGAAAGCGCTTACAAGATCAGGTTCGACCTTGCCCGGCCGACCCCGTGCCGTGGGGGCTAAGGAATGTCACGGTTTGGTAACGGCGCCGGATTCGTGCTCGGGAGGCCGGTGAACGGGCCCGTTCCCTGCGCGATGAGTGCGCTCGCGGCGGCCCCGACGACCGTTTCCGCACTCACGGCGACACCGGGGGGTGAACGCCGACGCGCCGCCCCCGCGGTGGCGGGGACGGCGCGTCGTCAGCGGGTGGAGCCGCTGGTCAGCCGGTCGGGCTGAGGTCCTTCGGGGTCAGGCGGTGGGCGGCCGGTAGCCGGTGGGCTCGCCCGCGCCGAGGTCGACGATGGCGGCCACGGGGCCGCCACCCTCGGGGCCCTGGTGGGCGGCGGAGACCGAGACGAAGACCGCCGGGTCGCCCGTGACCGACGCCGTGACGCCGCCGACGCAGGACTTGATCTGGCGGTGCCAGTGCACGTCGGAGTCGTCGAGCATCGCGTTGCGGCGACCGGCGACGGTGCCGTCCTGCGACGCCTCGCACTTGAGGAAGACGTTGACCAGCCGGCCGTCGAGGTCGCTGCGGTGCGGGCGCTCGGGGAGGTCGAGGCCGGCGTCCTTGATGGCGCCCCAGATGCCGTCCTGGTCGAGCGCGTCGTTCATCACCGAGTGGCCGATGCGGTAGCGGCCACCGACGCCGCGGGCGTTGCCCACGACCACGACCTGCGCCTGGTCGAGCTCGACACCCGAGGAGCACGAGGCGACCGAGGAGAACAGGTCGCGGTTGTGCATGACGTCGGCGTCGGTCGGCATCTCGATCTCACCGAGCGCCACGGCGATGCCGAGGGCGGTGCAGCCGTTGGACAGGTCCATCGACTCGTGGGTGTGCTCGGTCCACACGTGCTTGCCGCGGCTCTTGGCGTCGCGGATGGTGTGGATGGTGAGCAGCGGGGTCTTGGTCTGCACGTAGTGGACGTCGGCGGGGTCCGTGATGCCGGCGCGCTCCATCGCCACCTTCACGGCGGCGGCGACCTTGCTCACCATCGGCACGTAGCCGATCTCCTCGGGGAGGAGCTGCTCGCTCATCGCGAAGCCGACGGTGAGGCGCGGCTCATCGGTCTGCTCGGCGGCCTCCGCCGGGACGGTGGCGAAGATCGTCGCGTGGGGGCTGATGACACCGTCGGTGCCACCGGACCACACGATCGGGACCTCCTTGACCTTCGCGGCGTCGGCGCCCTTGGCGACGAGGACCTCGCGGAAGGCGCGGTCGGCGATGATGCGGGTGTAGTCGTTGACCCCGCCGTTGCCCTCGGTCTTGCCGATGATGGCGATGACGCGGCCGGCCTCCATCACGCCGGCGTCGATGAGCTTGCCGAGCTCGGAGGCGTCGGAGACGTTGTGGAGCGGGACCTTGCGGACCTCGATGGCGTCGGGCACGGTGCGTTCCTTCCTGGGTCGGCCGGTGGCCGGTGGGTGCGGTGCGGTTCTGGTGGTCAGGAGATCTCGGGCTCGATGACGGTGCCGAAGCCGCCCTCGACCGCCTCGGTGATGTGGGTGAGCGAGGTGATGACGGCGCGCGGGCCGCCGCCCTCGACGAAGCGCGTGGCGGCGTCGACCTTCGGGCCCATCGAGCCGGAGGCGAACTGCCCGGACTCGGTGTGCCGCCGCATCTCGGCGAGGGACACGCGACCGAGGTCGCGCTGCTGCGGGGTGCCCCAGTCGACGGCGGCGTGGTCGACGTCGGTGGCGATGACGAGGACGTCGGCGTCGAGGGTGCGGGCGAGCAGGGCGGCGGTGAGGTCCTTGTCGATGACGGCCTCGACGCCACGCAGGCGGCCGTCGTCGCCGCGGACGACGGGAATGCCGCCACCACCGGCGGCGACGACGACGTGGCCGGCGGCCAGCAGGGCGCGGATGGGCTCGACGTCGACGACCTCGAGCGGCTCGGGGGAGGCGACGACGCGCCGCCAGCCCTTGTCGCCGCGGTCCTCCCAGACCTGGCCGTGCGCGACCATGGCCTTCGCCTGGTCCTCGGCGAGGTAGCGGCCGATCGGCTTCGTCGGGTGGGTGAAGCCGGGGTCGTCGCGGTCGACGAGCGTGCGGGTGACGAGGGCCGCGACGGGGTGCGTGGTGCCGGCGGCGGCGAGGGCGCCGTCGAGGGCGTCGAGGATGGCGAAGCCGAGGGTGCCCTGCGTCTGGGCGCCGCACCAGTCGAGCGGGACCGGGGGGACGACGTGCGCGGCGAGCTCGTTCTTCACGAGCAGGTTGCCGACCTGGGGGCCGTTGCCGTGGGTGATGACGAGCTCGTGGCCCTCGGCGACGAGCCGCGCCGCGGCCTCCATCGCCACGCCGACGGCGGCCAGCTGGGCGTCGGGGGTCGCGCTGCCGTCGGCGGCCGTCATGGCGTTGCCGCCGAGCGCGAGCAGGACCCGCATCCTCGCCACCTCCAGATCGCCCGGGCGGGGTGCCCGATGACGTCGACCCTAGGAGCCCCGCTGCGCACGGGCGTTGTCGAGACCTGCCCAACGGGGCGCTCCCGGTTGGCACTTCCGCCCCATGGCCACGCAGGCGCGAGTGCGGAAGTGGTTGCCCCCGCCACCGTTTCCGCACTCGCTGCAGAGCCAGCCAGCCGCGAGTGCGGAAGTGGTTGCCCCGGCCACCGTTTCCGCACTCGCGGGCGGTGGGGCGAGGGGGCGTGCTCGGCGGGTGGGACCGGCGTTCCGTGGTGGGGCGGCTGTGGGGGATGCTGGCGCCATGGCACCCAAGGTCTCCGACCGCACCTGGCTCGTCGCCCTCGCCGCGTCCTTCTGGGGCCTGTCGGCCCTGTGGCGCGGCCCTCTCGCGAAGGAGTACCCGGCCCTCGCGATCGTCTTCTGGGAGCATCTCGTCCTCGTGCTGCTCGTCAGCCCGTTCCTCGTGCGTGCCGTCCGGCACCTGCTCGCCTCCAGCACGCGGACGAAGCTGAGCGTCCTCGTCATCGGGGCGGGGTCGTCGGCGCTGGCCACGACCCTGTTCACGGCGGCCTTCCGCCTCGGCGACCCCATCACGCCGCAGGTGCTGCAGAAGCTCCAGCCGCTCATCGCGGTGGGGCTCGCGGCGGTCGTGCTCGGCGAGCGGCTGCGACCGACCTACGCGTGGTTCCTGGCGCCGGCGCTCGTCGGGGCGTGGCTGCTCGCCTTCGCCGACCCGTTCGGGGTCACGGTGTCGAGCGCGCAGGCCGCGCTGCTGGCGGTTGGCGCCGCGGCGCTGTGGGCGGCCGGGACGGTGCTGGGCCGGGCGGCCCGCGCCGAGCTGTCGTTCACCGACCTCACGGCGCTGCGGTTCGGCGTCGGGCTCGTGACGCTCCTCGTCATCAGCCTCGTCACGTCGACCCCGCTGGCCCTCGGCCTCGATGCCGCGCCGAACATCCTTCTCCTGGCGCTCTTCCCGGGCCTCATCGCGCTGGTGCTGTACTACCTGGCCCTCGGGCGGACGCCGGCCTCGCGGGCGACGCTGGCCGAGCTCGCCTTCCCGGTGACCGCGGCGATCGTCGGCATCGTGGCCTTCGGGGCCCGGCCCACGGCCACCCAGTGGCTGGGGGTCGCGATCGTGCTGGCCTCGGTGGTCGGGCTCGCGCTGCACGAGCAGCGCAGCAGCCGGCCGTCGGTCGACGCCCCGGTGCGCGCCGAGGACGCCCTCGCCCCCGCGCGCTGAGGCCGACCGTCAGAGGGCGCGCCAGCGGTCGTGGCGCGCCGTGAGGCGGGTCGTCGGCTCGAGGGCCGACAGCTCTGCGAGCTCGTGCCGGATCGCCTGGGCCATCCGCCGGCAGTAGGCCTGCGGCTCCTCGGCGGCGTCGGGGTGCTCGGCGACGATCCGGTCGACGATGCCGGCGCGCAGGAGGTCGAGCGAGCGCACCCGCTGCTGGGTCGCCATCTCCGGCGCCCGGTCGGGGGTGCGGTGGAGGATGGCCGAGGCGCCCTCGGGCGGCAGCGGAGAGAGCCACGAGTGCTGCGCGCTGACCACGCGGTCGGCGGGCATGAGGGCCAGCGCCCCACCGCCGGTGCCCTGGCCGAGCAGCACGCACACGGTGGGCACGGGGAGGACGACGAGCTCGGAGATGCAGCGGGCGATCTCGCCGGCCATGCCACCCTCCTCGGCCTCCTTCGACAGGGCCGCCCCCGCGGTGTCGATGACGCTGACGAGGGGGAGGTCGAGCTCGGTGGCGAGCTTCATGCCGCGCCGCGCGACCCGCAGGCCGGACGGACCCAGCGGCGCCTCGGCGCGCTCGGCCCGGCGGTCCTGCCCGAGGACGACGCACGGCACGCCCTCGAAGCGCGCCAGGGCGAGGAAGAGGCTGCGGTCCCACTCACCGGCGCCGGTGCCGAACAGGGGCAGGACGTCGGTGGCGCCGAGCTTGAGCAGCGCCCGCACTCCGGGGCGGTCGGGGTTGCGCGACCGGGTGATCGACTCCCACGCGGGGATGTCGGCCAGCGGCTCCTTGGGGACCTCCGGCACGGGCGGGTGATCGCGGTCGGCCATGACGAGGTCGAGGAAGCGGCCCGCGATCATCGGCAGCGCCTCCACGGGCTGCACGGCGTCGAGCAGGCCGTGCTCGTAGAGGTTCTCGGCCGTCTGGACGCCCTCGGGGAACGGGTCGCCGTAGAGCGCCTCGTAGACGCGGGCGCCGAGGAAGCCGATGGTCGCGCCGGGCTCGGCGACGGTGACGTGCCCGAGCGACCCCCACGAGGCGAGAACCCCGCCGGTCGTGGGGTGGCGCAGGTAGGTGATGTAGGGCAGCCGCGCCTCCTTGAAGGCGGCCACGGCGGCGGAGATCTTCACCATCGTCACGAAGGCCGGGGTTCCCTCCTGCATCCGGGTGCCGCCCGACGCCGGTGCCGCGAACAGCGGGACGCGCTCGCGGGTCGCCCGCTCGAAGGCGAGGGTGACCCGCTCGGCCGCCGCCCGCCCGATCGAGCCCGCGAGGAAGCGGAACTCGCCCACGACCACCGCGACCCGGTGGCCCTGGATGCGGCCCTCGCCCGTGACGATCGCCTCGTCGGTGCCGGCGCGCTCGGCGGCGGCGGCCAGCTCGGCCTCGTACTCGCTGCCGGGCTCGGCCACCGTGATCGGGGCCTCGTCCCACGAGACGAAGGAGCCCGCGTCGAGGACGGCGGTCAGGAGGTCGTGCGCTCCCGGCCGCGGGGGGCGGCCACTCATCGAGGCGCGTCCGAGGGGGTGCCGGTGTCGCGGGCGTCGAGGTCGTCGAGCCAGGCGACGACGCTCTCGGTGTGCTCGCCGAGCAGGGGCGGGTGGACGTGCTCGGTGCGGCCGCCGGCAAAGGCGTTGTCGTCCAACCGGATCGGCGGCCCGGGGATCTCGATGCGACCGAGCAGGGGGTGGTCGACGTCGATGACGAGGCCCTGGCTGCGCGTCTGGTCCCAGTCGTAGACGCGGTCGAGGGTGCGGACCTCGCCGGCGGGGACGCCGTACTCGGCCAGGCGGGCGAGGAGGGTCTCGAGAGGGATGTCGGCGAAGGCGGCGTTCACCGCGTCGATGACGGCGTCGCGGTTCCCGACCCGCTCGCGGTTCGTGGCGAATCCCGGTGCGGCGGGGTCGATCCCGAAACCACTGGCCAGCTTCTGCCAGAGCCCCTCGCTGCCGCAGGAGAGCTGGATCATCCCGTCGGCACAGGTGAACAGCCCGTAGGGGCAGATCGACGGGTGGTGGTTGCCGCCGGCCTGGGGGACCTCACCGGCCACGGTGTACCGCGTGCCCTGGAAGGCGTGGACGCCGACGATCGACGCGAGCAGCGAGGTCCGCACGACCCGTCCGACGCCGGTGCGGTTGCGCTCGTGGAGCGCGGCGACGACACCGTAGGCGCCGTACATCCCGGCGAGCAGGTCGCCGATGGGGACGCCCACGCGCTGGGGGTGGTCGGCATCGGCGCCGGTGAGCGACATCAGGCCGCCCTCGCCCTGCGCGATCTGGTCGTACCCGGCGCGACCGCCCTCTGGGCCGTCGTGGCCGAAGCCGCTGATGCGCAGCACGACGAGGCCGGGGTTCAGCTCGTGCAGGCGCTCGATGGGGAAGCCGAGGCGGTCGAGGACGCCGGGGCGGAAGTTCTCGAGGAGGACGTCGGCGCGCCCCACGAGGCGGGCCAGGACGTCCTTGCCCTCCTCGCTCTTGAGGTCGAGCTCGACCGACTCCTTGTTGCGGTTGCACGACAGGAAGTAGGTGGAGACCGGCTGGTCGTCGGGCCCGACGAACGGGGGTCCCCAGCCGCGCGACTCGTCACCGGTGCCAGGGCTCTCGACCTTGATGACGCGGGCGCCCATGTCGCCGAGCATCATCCCGCAGTGCGGTCCGGCGAGGGCGCGTGTCAGGTCGATGACGACGACGTCGTCGAGGGGTCCGCTCACGGTGGTGCTCCAGTCGCTCGGTGTACGGCCAACCTAGCCACCAGTTGAGCGCCGCCGTTCGGCAGTCGCGGCCGTCCCTCCCGGGGTCGGGCTGTCACAACCTGCCAGAGGCGCGGCGGGCGTCGGGTGGCGTGTCGTCAGGTGGCGTGGCCGCTCGTGGCGTCGAGGTGCTGGAGCAGGTCGTGGGCGGCGAGCTCGACCTTCTTGTGCCGCCACTCGCTCGCCCGGTAGACGCACGCGATGAGGGCGCTGCGGTGCACCCGGCGCAGGTCGCCGGCGACGAAGGCGTACCGCGCCTTGGTCTCGTCGTTGGCGCCCGTGGTGAGGCCGAGGTGCCAGGAGGCGTACTCGTCCCACGAGTGCCTTCCGAGGTAGGCGTTCTGCGCCTCGGCGTCGGGCTGCACGTCGCCCCAGTCGCTCTCGAGCACGTACTGCTTCTTGTCGATGAGGTCGCGCACGTGGGCGACCGCCGCGTCGTTGACCTCGTACTCCGCCATCACCCCACGGTAGCCACGGGCGGCGTCAGGCGGCGGGGTCCGTGCGGTGGTGCGTGAGGAACTCCCAGACGAGCGCGTGGGCCAGGGCGACGAGGAGGACGAGGATCGTCGCCTCCGCCTGGAGCGGGGTCACCCCGACCCCGCGGGCGATGCCCGGCGCGACCCCGAGGACGGCGACCGCGCCGTAGCCCACGAGTGAGGCCCACCAGTGCCGCGCCACCGTCCCGGCCCGGCCGTCGCCACGCGCGGCGCGCAGGAAGCGCACGGTGGTGACGGCGCCGAAGACGGCGATGACGACGAAGCTCGCCCGCCAGAACATCGGGGCGTCGGTGCCGCCGATCTGCGCGAACAGGCCCATGAGCGCCGGGAGGAGGAAGGACAGGTAGACCGAGGCGACCTCGCGGCGGGTCCTCGTGTCGCTCAGCCAGTGCTCGTGCCGCTCGACGACGGTCCACCACAGGCCGGTGAGGGTGAAGCAGGTCGCGGAGAACAGGGCGTAGAACGTGCTCGTGTCCACCGGGTGTCCTCCTGCGTCGGCTCGCGCCAGTATGGAGCGCCCCGAGCCCGCCCGACCACCCCGTTTCTCCCGCCCTCTATCGCGACCTACCGCCTGGTACGTGGGGTGATCACCCCACGTACCAGGCGGTAGGTGCCGATCAGGAGGACGGCAGGGTGCGGCGGAGGGTCTCGGCCCAGGGGGTGGGGCTGCGGCCGAGGAGGGCGGTGAGCGGCGCGGGGTCGCCGACGAGGCCGTCCTCGTCGTAGGCGGTGAACATCGCGGCGAGGACGTCGCGCGCCTCTGCCGGCAGCCCTGCGCCCGGGCCGTTCCGCCACGCGTCGACGGTCGTCTCGCGCAGCGCCACCGGGCGTCCGAGCACCTCGGCCGCGACCTCCACCATCCGGCGGGTCGACAGCACCTCGGGGCCACAGAGGTCGTGCACCTCGCCGCCGCGTGACGGGTCGAGGAGGACGACCGCCGCCGCCTCGGCGACGTCGTCGAGGTCGACCGTGGTGAAGGGGGAGTCGGCCGAGTACGGCAGGACGACCTCGCCCGCGAGCACCTGCGGCAGGACGTTCTGGTGGTAGGCGCACGGCCGCAGCACGACGAGGCTGCCCGAGAACTCCTGCGCCAGAACGGCTTCCGCGTCTCCCTTGTGGAGATGGTGCGGCATCCGGGCGTCCTCGGGGTGGAGCACCGAGTGGAAGACGAGGTGGGGGAGCCCCACGGCAGAGGCCGCCTCCGCCACCCGGCGCGCCATCATCACCTCGTCGGGGTGCACGTTCGGCGCCATGTGGTAGGCCGCCCGGGCGCCGGACAGCGCCTCCTCCAGACCGGAACCCGTGACGAGGTCGAGGGGAACGGAGGTCGCCCCCGCTGGAGCGGCGCCCTCCCGACCGGGCCGCACGCCCGCCCGCACCGGAACGCCCCGCGCCATCAGGGCCCGCGACACGGCGCGGCCGGTCTTCCCGGAAGCTCCGACGACGAGCACCGGCCGCGGATCAGCCTCTGCCGCAGCCGGACCGGAGACGACGACGGGGTCGTGGACCGCCACCGTCCCCGACCCCGCCGCCTCCTGCTCTCGCGTCACGCGTCAGACCCAGTCGACCTCGGCCGCGGGGCTGCCTGCCGCCAGTCTGGCGTATCCGGGGCCGCGGTCGAAGAACGGCTCCTCGCCGCGCGCCGCGCGACGCTCGGCCCGCAGCGCGTCGGACGCCGCGACGTCGATCACCGGCTCGTCCTTCGTGCCGCTCGCGACGACGGCGTAGTCGGTGCGCGCGCCGTCGAACGACACCTTGCCCCACCGCAGGTCGCGCTCGACCTCGTCGTACGGGCGCTCGAGCGGGTCGCCCCAGCCGCCGCCACCGGTGGTGCGGATGCGGATGACCTGGCCGGCGGTGACCGCCTCGGCGTCGGCGAGGGCGTCGACGACGCGCTCGTTCGGACCGCCGAGGTCGATGGTCACCTCGAACGGGCGCCCCGCCTTGCCGCCCTTGACGCCCCAGCAGGCGAGGATGGAGCGGTCGGCGATGGACATGAAGTTCGCATCCTCGAGCATCCGGATGTGCTTCTCGTAGCCCAGGCCGCCGCGGTGGCGACCGGCGCCGCCGGAGTCGACCGCGAGGCCGAGCCGCTCGACGATGAACGGGAAGCGGCTCTCGGTGAACTCGGTCGGCAGGTTCCGCGAGTCGGGGACGACGTGGATGGTGTCCTCGCCGTCGGCGTAGTACCGCCCGCCGGAGCCGCCGCCGAGCACCTCGCGCATGAGGTAGTCGTTGCCGTCGCGGTCCTTGCCGTAGACGCCGGTGTACCGGATCGTCTCCTGGTCGGCCGGCATCTGCCCGTCCACGGCCTTGGCCACGACCCCGGCCAGCACGCCCAGGAGTCGGAGGATGACGAAGGTGCGCGCGTTGGTCGGCGCCGGGTAGATCGGCGTGAGCAGCGTGCCCTTCTCGGGGAACTTCATCTCGATGAGCGGCACGATGCCCTCGTTGACGTCGAGCTCGGCCATCCGCTCGGGGGTGTCGGCGAGGTTGCGCAGGATGGGCGCGAGCCACTTCTTGAGGAAGTTGCCCCCCACGTAGTCGCCGCAGTGGTTGATCGGGCCCTTGGCCTGCTTGCTCGTGCCGGTGAAGTCGATGATGAGCTTCGGGCCGCCGTCGCCGGGGCCGGGGCCACCGGTCGACACCTTGGTCAGCGTGATCCGCTGGGTGTGCAGCTGCGGCTCGTCGACGCCGTCGTGCTCGGCGTAGTCCTCCCAGACGTAGGTGCCGTCGGGGATCTTGCTGAGGATCTCGCGACGGTAGGTCTGGGTCGTCGCGTCGAGGATGGCGTCGAAGGCCGTCTCGATGGTGTCGCGGCCGTAGCGGGCGAACAGCTCGGACAGGCGGCGCGCGCCCATCAGGCAGGCGGAGCACTCGGCGTCGAGGTCGGCGGCGAGGCTGTCGGGCATCCGGCTGTTGCGGGTCATGATCCGCAGCGCGGCCTTGTTCGGCACGCCGGCGTCCCAGAGCTTGATCGGGGGGACCGACAGGCCCTCCTCGAACACGCTCTGCGCGCCCGACGGCATCGAGCCGGGGCAGGCGCCGCCGATGTCGTCGTGGTGGCCGAAGGCCTGGACGAACGCGACGACCTCGCCCTCGTTGAAGACGGGGACGGTGACGCAGAGGTCGGGGAGGTGGCCGATGCCGCCCTCCGACTCGTAGACGTCGTTGTGGAAGAAGACGTCGCCCTCGCGCATCTCCTCCAGCGGGAAGTCACGCGCGATCGGGTGCACGAGAGCCGAGTACGAGCGGCCGGTGAGCTTGCGCAGCTGGCGGTCGTGGATGCCGGCGCGGAAGTCGTGCGCGTCGCGGATCATGGGGGAGCGCGAGGTCCGCGCGATGGCGGTCTCCACCTCCATCTCGACGGAGGCCAGGGTGCCCTGGACGATCTCGACGAGGATCGGGTCGACCTCGCTGCCGAGCGGGGTCAGCCGGTTGCCGTGCTCGTAGGAGGTCGGGAGGCCGGCCGGGTTGGCCGCGGGGGCCGTGGCGTCGGCGACCGGGGCGCTGCCGGATGTGGCCGGCGGCGCGATGGACTGGCGGATGGTGGGGCCGCACATGGTCAGGCCTCCTTCGTGACGACGAGGTTGCCGTACGCGTCGACGCGCACGGTGAAGCCGGGGTGGATCGGGACGGTCGAGCCGAACTCCTCGACGACCGCCGGGCCGGAGAAGGTGTCGCCGGCGCGCAGGTCGGGGCGCCAGTAGACCTGCGTGGTCACGCGGCCCTGGTCGGCGTCGAAGCAGACCTCGCGCGACGACCGCGGGGCGAGCACCTCGGTGTCACGGACCGCGATCTCGCGCAGCTCGGGGCGGGTGATGGGGCCGACACCGGTGACGCGCAGGTTGACCCACTCGACCTGCTGGGTCGGGTCGTTGCGGAAGTCGTACCCGTACAGCTGGCGGTGCTCGTCGTGGAAGCGGTCGCCGACGGCGGTGACGAAGGCCTCGTCGACCCGGCCGGACCCCGCGGGCACCCGCACCTCGTAGGCCTGGCCGAAGTAGCGCAGGTCGACGGTGCGCACGTACTCGTGGTCCTCGCGGGCGAAGCCCTCGGCGTCGAGCGCGGCGGCCGCCTTGGCCGTGAGCTCGTCGAGGACCTTCTCGACCGAGCCGTGGTCGAGCGAGGAGTGGCGGGTGACGTGGGTCTGCACGTAGTCGTTCTTGACGTCCACGGTGAGCAGGCCGAACGCGCTGACGTTGCCCGGGTTCTGCGGGACGACGACACCGGCGAGGTCGAGGATGTCGACGAGGCGGCAGGCGAGCAGCGAGCCCGAGCCACCGAACGTCGTGAGCATGAAGTCGCGGACGTCGAGGCCCCGCTTGACCGAGACCTGGCGCAGCGCGTTGGCCTGGTTCCACGCGGAGATCTCGAGGATGCCGGTGGCGCAGCGCTCGAGGTCGAGCCCGAGCCGCTCGGCCAGCGCCGCGATGCCGCGGTGGGCGGCGTCGACGTCGAGGGGGATCTCGCCACCGAGCAGGTGCGGGGGGATCCGGCCGAGGACGACGTGGGCGTCGGTGATCGTCGGCTCGGTGCCGCCCTTGGCGTAGCAGAGCGGGCCCGGGTCGGCGCCGGCCGACTGTGGGCCGACCTTGAGCGCGCCCTCGGGGGAGACCCACGCGATGGAGCCTCCGCCGGCACCGACGGTGACGACGTCGATCATCGGGATCTTGCTCGGGTAGGCGCCGACCGAGCCCTCGGTGGTGAGGGTCGGCTCGCCGTCGAGGACGACCGAGACGTCGGTGGAGGTGCCGCCGCCGTCGCAGGTGAGGACCTTGTCGAACCCGGCCTTGCGGGCGATGAGCGCCGCGCCCAGGGCGCCGGCCGCGGGGCCCGAGAGCACCGTGGTGATGGGCTGGTGGACGACCTCGTCGGCCGACAGGACGCCGCCGTTGGACTTCATCACGTAGAACGGGATCGGCCGCCCGCCGGTGAAGCCGTCGAGGCGCTCGTGGATGTTGGTGACGTACCGGCTGACGTTCGGCTTCACGGCCGCGTCGACGAGGGTCGTCATCGAGCGCTCGTACTCGCGGTACTCGCGCAGCACCTCCGAGCTGATGGAGACCACGGCGTCCGGGTGCTCGCGGCGCAGCACCTCGCGCATCGCCAGCTCGTGCTCGTCGTTGGCGTAGGAGTGCAGAAGGCAGACGCCGATCGTCGTGATGCCGCGGTCGCGGAACCAGCGGGCGGCGGCCACGGCGGTGGCCTCGTCGAACGGCCGGATCTCGTTGCCCTCGAAGTCCATCCGGCCACCGATGGTGCGGACGTGGTCGGCGGCGACGATGCGCGGCGGCTTGACCCAGAAGTAGGAGTTGCCGTAGCCGTCGGGCACGGCCTGGCGGGCGATCTCGAGCATGAACTCGTAGCCCTCGGTGGTGATGAAGCCGAGCTTCTCGACCTTGCCCTCGAGGAGCTTGTTCGTCGCGACGGTCGTCCCGTGGCACACGGCGGTGATGTCGTCGCCGCTCGCCCCCATGACGCCGAGGATCTTCTCGATGCCGCTGATGAACCCGTCGGCCGGGTTCGCGGGGGTGCTGGGGGTCTTCGTCGTGACGAGCTCACCGGTGTCCTCGTCGAAGGCGACGACGTCGGTGAACGTCCCGCCGGTGTCGATGCCCACCCTGATCCGTCGCTGCGTCTGCTCGGCCATGTCCACGATCCAACCCCGCCGGGACCCCCGGGGGCGTTGTCAGGATCTGCCGACGGAACGGCGGTTCGCCGTCCATCCTTGCCACCCCGTGGTGCTCGCGGGCCGCCCACCCATCCGCGGGGGCGTCCGCTCCGAACGACAGACAGGACGGTCGCCGATGTGCTGCGGCGACCGTCCCGCCGGCACGTGAGTGCGCCGGTGCCCCGGACCGGCGGGTGGGTGGCTCTGCAGGGAGGCTCACCCACCCGTCTTCCGGGAGGCGGCTCAGGCCGTGGCCGGGGGCTCCGCGTCGATCGCCGCGGCCGCCGGGGCGGCCGCAGGGGCCTTGGCCGGGGCGGACCCGTCGGTGCCCGCACCGTTGGTGTAGCGGGTCAGCAGGGCCTGCAGGTCCATGCCGGTCGCGCTCTTGAGCATGGCCAGCGTCTGGGTGAGGTTGTCGGCCACCTGCCGCGGCAGCGCCGCCGCGCCGTCGGTGGAGATGACGGTGAGCTGGTCGATGGCGGCCATCGGCGCCGCCACCTCGTGCGCCACCTTGGGGAGCACCTCGACGAGCATCTGCAGCACCGCGGCCTCGTTGTACCGGGCGAAGGCGTCGGCGCGCTTGTTCATCGCCTCGGCCTCGGCCGACCCGGTCGCGAGGATGGCGCTCGCCTGCGCCTCGCCCTCGGCCCGGGTGGCCTCGGACTGCGCGACGCGCAGGGCCTTGTCGGCCTCACCGCGGCGGGAACCCTCGATGGCCTCGGCGTCGGCGAGCGCGCTGCGCCGGGCCTTCTCGGCCTCACCGGTGAGGCGGGCCTTCTCGGCGTCGGCCTGGGCTGCGGCGATCGAGGCGGCCTTGCGGGCCTCGGCCTCGGCGATGGCGGCGTTGCGGGCGCCCTCCGCCTCCTGCTCGACGCGGTAGCGCGCGGCGTCGGCCGGCTTGCGGACCTCGGTGTCGAGCTGGCGCTCCTTCAGGGCCGCCTGCCGGACGGCCACCTTCTCCTGCTCGGCGAGGATCGCCTGGTCACGGTCGGCCTGCGCGAGCGGTCCGGCCGCGGCGGCCTGCGCCTGGGCGGCGTCGGTCTCGGCCTTGATCTCGGCCGTCTTCAGCGCGAGCTGGCGCTGGCTGATGGCGATCTCCTGCTCGGCGACGATGCGGGCCTGCTCGGCGGCCTGGCGCGCGTTGGCCTCGGCGATCGCCGCGACCTGGCCCACCTTGGCCGACTCCGGGCGCCCCAGGTCCGAGAGGTAGGTGCCGTCGTCGGTGATGTCCTGGATCTGGAAGGTGTCGAGGACCAGGCCCTGGCCGGTGAGCGAGGACTCGGCCTCGTCGGCGACCCGTTGGGCGAAGGCGGCGCGGTCGCGGATGATCTGCTCGACGGTGAGCGAGCCGACGATCGAGCGAAGCGAGCCCGCGAGGGTCTCCTGGGTGAAGGTCTCGATCTCGCCCTGCTGGGTGAGGAAGCGCTGAGCGGCGGCGCGGATGGAGTCCTCGTTGCCGCCGACCTTGACGATGGCGACGCCGTCGAGGTTGAGCTTGACGCCCTGCCCGGACACCGCGCCGCGGATCTGCACCATGATGCGGCGGCTCGACAGGTCGAGGATGTGCAGGCGCTGGACGAACGGGACGACGAAGATCCCGCCACCCATGACGACCTTCTGGCCGGACAGGTCGGTGGACATCTCGCCGGTCTCGGGGTTCTTCACCTCCTTGCCCTTGCGGCCGGTGACGATGAAGGCCTCGTTCGGCCCCGCCACCCGGTACCTCGAGGCGATGACCAGCCCGAGGAGGACGACGAGGGCGACGAGCCCGAGGATGGCGACCAGCGCGACCGGGATCTCGAACCCGAACATGTCTGCCTGACCTTTCTTGGGCGCCGGGTGGGCGCCAGTGGTGTGAGTGTGCGTGGTGGACGTCGGCGGTGGGTCGCCGGTTCCGCCGGGGCGGAAGGGGTCGTGCGGTCGGTCAGCCCTCGCGGCGGGACACGCGGACCGAGGTGGGGCTGAGCACCGAGGTGACGACGATGGCGGTCCCGCTCGGCAGCGGCTCGTCGGCGCGGGCGTTGAGCCGGGTCATGTGCCCCGACGCCACGACGTTGACCATCCCGAACCCCTCGGCCGGGACGGCCTCGACGACCGTGCCGGAGAGGCCGACGAGTCCCGAGCTGCGCACGGTCGCTTCGTCGCCACCCCTCATCAGGCGCTTGCTCGCCTCTCCCGCACCGAAGCCCACGGCGACACCGGCGGCGAGCCCCGACAGGAGCACGACCAGGCTGGAGGCGCCGGAGTCGGCGACCAGCGCCCCGACGAAGCCGAAGGCGGCGAGGAAGCCCGCGACGGCGAGCCCGGAGAGCAGGTCGGGCCCCACCCCGTCGAGGAACCCGTCGACGACGTCCCCTGCGACGAGGGAGAGGAGGAGCAGCGCGATGCCGATCCCCCCGACGACGAGCAGCGTGGCCTGCATCAGGTCTCCTTCTCAGCCGGCCGCCCTCGTGGGCGGACGCGGGTCCCCCCGGACCCGGTGCCGCGAGCCTAGACGGTCGCCGTTCCCGCGCACAGGGACTTCACGGGAACGGGAGTCCGACGCGGGGCTGGTTCGAGGTGATGTCCGACCGTCTCCGGGTCGTTCATCACCTCGACCCGGCGACCCGCGCGCCGGGGTACTGGTCAGGACCCGTGCGCGGATGGGACGGTGTGGTCGTGTTCGGTGACGCGGCGGCCTACGAGCGGTACATGGGCCGCTGGAGCACGGTGCTGGCGCCCGGGTTCGTCGATGCCGTCCTCGGCACCTCCGCGTCGGCCTCGCCCGCGAGCGTCATGGACGTCGGGTGCGGCACGGGCAACCTGTCGGTCGAGCTGCTGGCCCGCTGGCCGCTCACCCACGTCGTCGCCATCGACCCCTCCCCGGCCTTCGTCGCCACGGCGCGGGAACGCCTGACACCTGGTCGGTCCCGGGTGCTGGTGGGCTCGGCGATGCAGCTGCCGGAGGCGCCGGCCTCGGTGGACGCCGCCCTGGCGATGCTCGTCCTCAACTTCCTGCCCGACCCGGTGGTGGGGGTCGCCGAGATGCGGCGGGTGACCCGGCCGGGCGGAGTCCTCGGGGCGGCGGTGTGGGACTACGGCGGCGGGATGGCGATGCTGCGCACCTTCTGGGACGCGGCCGCGCACGTCCACCCCGACGCCGGGGCGGTCGACCAGGCGCTCGACCGGCCGGCCCGCGACGGCGGCCTCGAGGGGCTGTTCACGGACGCCGGGCTCGTGGACGTGGCCGGCGGGCTGCTCGAGGTCCCGATGCACTTCCCGACCTTCGCCGACTACTGGGAGCCGTTCCTCCTCGGCATCGGGCCCGCGGGCGACCACGTCCTCGGCCTCGACGACGCCGGCCGCGAGGCGCTGCGGGCCGAGCTGGCCGCCCGGCTCGGCGACGGTCCGATCGAGATGACCTCGACCGCCCGCTGGGTCCGCGCCACCGTCCCGGCATAGACCCCGACTTCGTGCGACTTCAGTGCGGTTCGGTGGCCCGGGACCCCGAAGAACCGCACCGAAGTCGCACGGAGTCGACGAGAAGGCGGCCTGCTCGCGTTCAGGCGTGGGGGAAGGACGTCTTGGCGGGGCCCTCGAGCTCCTCGCGGTGGTTGCGGATGAGGTCGAGGTTGCGGTCGCGCAGGTGGTCGAAGCCCTGGCTGATGTTCGACCCGGGCGTCAGCGACGAGAGCGCCTCGGCAGGGTCGAGCCGGGCCGAGACCCAGCCCTCGTGGGTGGCGGCCTTGGCGACGATGTGGCCGATCGGGGTGACGACGTGGCTGTTGCCGAAGTACAGGACCCCGGCCGGGTCGACCCCGACCGCGTTGGCGCCGATGACGTAGACGTGGTTGTCGTAGGCGCGCGCCCGGGAGGTGAGCTCCCAGACGTCGGCCGAGCGCAGCAGCGCCGACGGGCGGCAGATGACCTCGGCGCCCTGCACGGCCTGGATGCGCGAGAGCTCGGGGTAGTCGCCGTCGAAGCAGATGATCATGCCGATGCGGCCGAGCTCGGTGTCGCACACCGTGACCGTGTCGCCCGGGGTGACCCAGCCGCCGCCGGACACGGCCTCGGAGCAGAACGGGTGCGTCTTGCGGTAGATGCCCAGCACCTCGCCCGAGGGCGCGATGAGGACCGAGGAGTTGTAGACGACCTCGGGGGTGGGGCCGCGCTCGTAGGTGCCGGCGACGAGGTGGATGCCCAGCTCGGCGGCGACGTCGCGCAGCGGTTCGATCACGGCGCCGGGCAGCTCGGAGACGAGCTCCCACAGCTCCTCGGTGGGGATGCCGGGGGTGAAGCCCGTGGTCGCCGACTCCGGGAGCACGACGAGCTCGGCCCCGGTCGCCTCGACGCAGCGCCGTGTGAAGTCGACGCACTTGTCGAGGTTGGCGGCGACGGACGCGGCCGTGAGCGGCCCGGGCACCGGGGCGATCTGGACCGCGGCAGCGGTGAACGCGCGCATCAGCTCCTCCTCCCGATCCGGGCGCCGAGGGCGACGCCCGCCAGGGCAAGGATCCCACCGACGAGGACGCCGAGGGCGAAACCGGCCCCGGAGTCCAGGCCGAGGTTGGCCGTGGCCGTCGCGCTCGCGTTGCGTCCCGCGTAGACGGGCGCGCCGCCCGCAGCCGGCGCCGCGGCACCGGTCGCCGAGGGCGCCGCCACCGCCACCCGCTCACCGGCGATGTCGCGGTCGAGGGCGGTGAAGAACTGGCCGGCCATCTTCTTGGTGACGCCCGCGAGCATCCGCTGGCCGACACCGCCGATGGCGCCGCCCACCGACGCGTCGGCGTCGTAGCTGAGGTCGGTGCCGCCCGCGGCCGAGGGCGCCAGGCGCACCTTGACGTCGGCGTCGATGGTGCCGGGGGCACCGGCGCCGGACGCCTTCATCGTCAGGGACGACGGGGTGACCTTGTCGGAGAGGGAGACCTCACCGGCGTAGGTGCCCTTGATGGCCGCGACGCCGGCGGTGACCGACATGGCGTAGCGGTCCTCGCCGAGGGTGGTCAGGGTCTCGCAGCCGGGGATGCAGCGGGCGAGGACCGCGGGGTCCTGGATCGCCTCCCAGACCTTCTCGACGGGGGCGTCGAGGGTGGAGCTGCCGGAGATCTTCATCGCGAGCCTTCCTGCGCGGGAACGGGGTTGGGGTCGTTGGTGGCCGCCGAGTGGGTGCGCCGCAGCTCCCAGAGCTCGGACGGGCTGATCGGCATCGAGCGGATCGGGAAGCCCTCGGCGTCCTCGAGGGCCGAGGCGATGACCGCGGTGACGGGGATGGTCCCGGCCTCGCCGGCGCCCTTGATGCCCAGCGGGTTGAGCGGGCTGGGCGTCTCGAGGTGGTCGGTCTCGACGTGGGGGACCTCGGAGGCGTAGGGGATGAGGAAGTCCATGAACGAGGCGTTGAGCAGCTGCCCCGACTCGTCGTAGGCCATCCGCTCGTAGAGCGCGCCGCCGATGCCCTGGGCGACACCGCCGTGCACCTGGCCCTCGACGATCATCGGGTTGACCATGACGCCGCAGTCGTGGACGACGCAGTAGCGCAGGATCTTGATCTCGGCGGTCACCGGGTCGGTCTCGACGATCGCCGCGTGCATCCCGTTGGCGAAGGTGGCCTGGGTGGGGGAGTAGAAGTCCTGGCCCTCCAGGCCCGGCTCGTCGTCGTCGGCGACCGGCGGCTTGTCGGGGTCGAAGGTCCCCGCGAACTGGGTGGCCGCCTGCGCCGAGGCGTCGAAGGCGTACCGCAGCGGGTTCGACATCACGGCGACGGTGGACAGGTCGATGTGGGGGCCGTCGGGCGTGCCCTTCACCGAGATGACGCCGTCCTCGATCTGCAGGTCGTCGGGGGAGACCTCGAGGGCGTCGGCGGCGATCCGCAGCGCCTTGGTGCGCACCACCTTCGCGGCGAGCGCGACGGCGTTGCCCGACATCACGGCACCGCGGGAGGCGAAGGTGCCCACCGCGTAGGCCATCCGGCGGGTGTCGCCGGTGGTGACGTGGACGTCCTCGATGCGCACGCCGAGCTCGTCGGCGACGATCTGGGCGAGGATCGTCTGGTGGCCCTGGCCCTGCGTGGTGAGGCCCGTGGCGACGTTGACCCGCCCGCTCGTCTCGACCTGGACGTGCCCACCCTCGTACGGACCGACGCCGGTGCCCTCAACGTAGCAGCCGATGCCGAGCCCGACCTTGCGGCCGGCGGCCTCCGCCTCACGGCGGTACTGCGCGAAGTCGTCCCAGCCGACGAGCGCCTTGAGCTTGGCCAGCGACGCCGGAAAGTCGCCCGAGTCGTACTTGAGCGGGCGGCCGTCCTGGAACATCAGCCCGTGGTCGTACGGCATCTCGTCGGGCTGGATGAAGTTGCGGCTGCGGACCTCGGTGCGGTCGAGCCCGAGGTGGGCCGCGATCGCATCCATCGTGCGCTCCATCGCGTAGCAGCCCTGGGGGCGGCCGGCGCCCCGGTACGGCGTCACGAGAACGGTGTTCGTGTAGAGCGACCAGAACTCGACGCGGTAGGCGCCGGGCTTGTACGGCCCGAGCAGCTGGGTGGCCGTGATGATCGGGACGATGATGCCGTACGGGGTGTAGGCGCCGTTGTCGTGCCAGAAGCGCACGTCGAGGGCGAGCAGCCGGCCCTCGTCGTCGAAGCCGACCGTGACCTCCTGCACCTGCCCGCGCTCGTGGGCGCTGGAGACGAAGTGCTCGCGGCGGTCCTCGGTCCACTTGACGTCACGGCCGAGGTTGCGGGCCGCCCACGGGACGAGCACCTCCTCGGGCCACGGGTGCATGATCTTGACGCCGAAGCCCCCACCGACGTCGGGGGCGACGCACTCGACCTTGGCGAGCGGCATCCCGAGCTTGGCGGCGACGGCGGCACGCACGCCGGTGGTCGTCTGGGTGGAGGAGTACAGGCGCAGCGACTGGTCGTCGGCGTCCCAGCGGGCGTAGACGCCCTTGCCCTCCATCGGCATGCAGGCGCTGCGCTCGATCTCGAGCTCGAGGGTGAGCCGGTTCGGCGCCCCGGCCATCGCCGTCTCGACGTCGCCGACCTCCTGGAGCAGGTGGGCGCTGACGTTGTCGGGGACGTCCTCGTGGACGAGCACCCCTGCGTCGCGGGCCTTCTCGATGCCGACGACCACGGGCAGCGTCTCGTAGCGCACCCGGATGCGGGAGGCGGCGTCCTCGGCGACGTACCGGTCGCGGGCGACCACCATGACGACGGCCTCGCCGACGTGGTTGACCTCGTCCTTGGCCAGGCAGTACCCGACCCGGGGGTGGGTGAGAGCGGGGTGGGGGATGAGGACGGGCAGCGGCTCGGCGACCCGGCCGGTGAGGTCCTCCCACGTGTAGATGGCCTCGACGCCGTCGACCTCCCACGCGTCGTCGATGTCGACGTCGACGACGCGGGCGTGCGCGTGCGGGCTGCGGACGAAGGCGGCCTCGAGCGCGCCGAGCCCGAGGTCGTCGAGGTAGCGGCCGTTGCCGGTGAGGAGGCGGGGGTCCTCGCGGCGCTGGACCTTCTCGCCGAACTGGCGGGTGCTCATCGCGACCCCCCACCCTCGTACCCCGGCACGGGGTCGACGAGCTCGACGAGGCCGCGGCGGATCTCGGCGGCACGACCGACGGCCTTGACGATGTTCTGGTAGCCCGTGCAGCGGCAGAGGTTCCCGGAGATGGCCTCGCGGGCCTCCTCCTCGGTGGGGTCGGGGTTCTCCTCGAGGTACGCGGTGATCGTCGTGACGAATCCCGGTGTGCAGAAGCCGCACTGGAGGCCGTGGCACTCGGCGAAGGCCTGCTGCACCGGGCTGAGGTGCTCGGGGTCGTGGCCGATCCCCTCGACGGTGGTGACCTCGTGCGCCTGGGCCGAGACGGCGAACATCAGGCACGACCGCATCGGCTGGCCGTCGACGAGGACGGTGCACGCGCCGCACACGCCGTGCTCGCACCCGACGTGGGTGCCGGTGAGGGCGAGGTCGTGGCGCAGGAAGTCGGAGAGCAGCCGGCGGGCGGGGGCCTGCGCGGTGCGCGGCACCCCGTTGACCCGGATGGTGACGTCGTGCAGCTGCTCGGTGACGGGCTCGCTCACGCCGCCCCCTCCTCGTCGTCGTGGATGGTCGTCGCGAGGACCCGGCGGGTCAGCTCGGCGGCGAGCATGCGGCGGTAGTCGGCGGTGGCGTGGATGTCGTCCTCGGGCTCGACGTGCGAGCGCACCAGCTCGTCGACGTCGGTGGGGACGGGCGCGCCGACCTCGAACCCGGCCAGCGCCGGGGTGAGGTCGAGGACGGTGGGGACCGGGGTCACCGAGACGAACGCGGCCCGCGCCGAGCGCACGACCCCGCCGTCGACCTCGACGGCCACGGCCACGCCCGCGAGGGCGTAGTCGCCGTGCCGGCGGGCCGACTCGGTGAAGCCGGTGCGGGTGCCGGGGGCGAACCGGCCGAAGCGCACGGCCTCGACGAGCTCGTCGTGCTCGAGGGTGGTCTCGAGGGGGCCCTCGAAGAAGTCGGCGGCGGCGATCTCGCGGCGCCCGCGCACGCTCACGGCCTCGACGACGCCACCGGTGAGCACGGCCACCGACGGCATCTCGCCGGCGGGGTCGGCGTGCGCGATCGAGCCGACCGTGGTGCCGCGGTTGCGGATGGCCGGGTGGGCGACGTTGCGCAGCGCCTGGCGCAGGAGGGGGTTGGCGGCGAAGGCCCCGTCGTGCCGCTCGAGGCCGGCATGGCGCACGAGGGCGCCCACGCGGACCCACCGGTCGCTGACGTCGACCGACGCCAGCCCGTCGACGAGGTTGATGTCGACGAGGTGGCCCGGGCTCGCCAGGCGCATGTTGAGGACCGGGACCAGGCTCTGCCCGCCAGCGAGCACCTTGCCGTCGTGGCCGACCTGCGCGAGGACGGCGACGGCCTCCTCGACGGTGCGAGGTGCGTGGTGCACGAAGGGTCCGGGCTTCATGCGTCGATCATGTCCACTGTGGTCTCCGAGCGGTAGGGAGCGCGTGCCAACACTGCCCCGTGGGGTCGTCAAAGAGTGCCAAAGGCACCACGGGACGGGCGGCGGGGGGTGGGCCGGGAACGGCGGCGGCCGGCCCTCCCGGGGGAGGACCGGCCGCCGGACCGTGGTGGTGCGACTCGGGGTCAGGGACGCCGGTCGCGGTCGGGGTCGCGGGTGCCGGACGAGCCCGGGTACCCCTTCTGGTAGAGGTCGTCGACCCCGTCGCTGTCGCCGTAGACGTGGTCGCCCACGGCGATGGCGGTGCCGTCGGCGCGGTCGCGCAGCTCGCTCGGGGCGATGACGCGGGCCAGGTGGAAGCCGGCCACGGTGACGATGGTGCCGAGCGCGATGCCCTCGAGCGAGAAGTTGTCGGTGAGCTGCATCTTGACGTTGCCGACACCGATGATGATGCCCGCGGCGATCGGGACGAGGTTGATCGGGTTGCCGAAGTCGACCCCGTTCTCCTTCCAGATCTTCGCGCCGAGCAGGCCGATCATGCCGTAGAGGACCACGGTGATGCCGCCGAGGACGCCGCCGGGGATGGAGGCCACGAGGGCACCGAACTTGGGCGAGAGGCCGAAGATCAAGGCGGTGATCGCGGCGACGTAGTAGGCCGCCGTGGAGTAGACCCGGGTGGCCGCCATGACGCCGATGTTCTCGGCGTAGGTCGTGGTGGGCGAGCCACCGACGGCCGAGGCGAGCACGGTTCCCAGGCCGTCACCGGCGATGGCGCGGCCCATCATCGGGTCGAGGTCGTGGCCGGTCATCTCGGCGACCGCCTTGACGTGGCCGGTGTTCTCGGCGATGAGCGCGATGACCGCGGGCAGGACGAGGAGGACCGCGGTGAGGGTGAAGCTCGGCGTGTGCCAGCCCACGACCTCCTTGCCGTCGGCGGCGACCATCGTCTGCTGGGGGAAGCCGAACCAGGCGGCCTCGGAGACGCCGCCGGTGTTCCAGCGCAGGTGGCTCGTGGCCTCGGTGGCGCCACCGAGCACGGAGGTGATGTTGCCGACCGTGCTGTCGAGCAGCCAGGACAGCGCGGTGCCGAAGATCAGCGCGAGGAAGACCGCGATGCGGCTGATGAAGCCGCGGAACGCGACCGCCGCCACGATGGTGAAGAGCATCGTCGCGAGGGCGACCCACTGGTCCTGGGGCCAGTAGATGCCGGCCACGACCGGGGCCAGGTTGAAGCCGATGAGCATGACGACGGCACCGGTGACGACGGGCGGCAGCACCTTGTGCAGCACCGACGAGCCGAGGAAGTGGATCGCGACACCGACGGCCGCGAGGACGAGACCGGCGACGAGGATCGCCCCCGTGACCTCGGCCGAGTCACCCCCGTTGGCGCGGATCGCGGCGACACCGCCGACGAAGGAGGCTGAAGTGCCGAGGTAGCTCGGGACCTTGCCCTGGACGACGAGCAGGAACGCGATGGTCGCGATGCCGCTCATCATGATCGCGAGCTGGGGGTTGAGCCCCATGATGAGGGGGAAGACGAACGTCGCGCCGAACATGGCGACGACGTGCTGGGCACCCAGGCCCACCGTCTTTCCCCACGAGAGGCGCTCGTCGGGCGCCACCACTTCGTCGGGTCCGAGCGTGCGCCCGTCCCCCTTCAGCTTCCAGCCCAATCCGAGCGCCATGAGGGTGCCTCTCTCCGGGGGACCGCGGCCGGGGCCGCGGTGACAGGGGCCCGCGCCATCGGTGACGCGGATCACGAGTCCGTGATACACGGACGCTAGTGACGCTGTCAGGCGACACCCTCGGCAGGATGTGACAGCCGGAACGGGGTTCTGTTGTCAGGGTTCGCGAGTGCGCTCAGATGCCGCGCATCTGGTGGATCCGCAGGGCCAGGGCCAGCGTCAGCCGCAGCTGCGGGTCGCTCGTGAAGGGGCCGAGCATCCGCTCGAGCTTGGCGATCCGGTACCGCAGCGTGTTGTAGTGGAAGAACAGCTGTCGGGCGGTCTCGGCGACGTTGAGGTTGGTGTCGATGAGCACCGACAGGGTGTTGCGCAGGTCCTCGTTCTCGGGGGAGTCGTCGGTGGCGAGCTCGCGCAGGCTCTCCTCGACGAAGCGGCGCAGGTCGGCGCCGTCGGGCACGAGGGCGAGCAGGCGGTAGATGCCCAGACCGTCGAAGTGCGTGAGGGCCGACTCGCCGTACATCTGGCGCCCGACGTGCACGGCCTTGAGCGCCTCGTCGTAGGCGGTGGGCAGGTCGGCGACGGTGCGGATGGGGCGCGACACCCCCGTGGAGAAGGTGCGCCGGCCGCCGCCCCCGTCACCGCGCACGACCTTGGCGATCTCGCCGACGGTGCGCATCACGGTGTCGTTCTCCGAGGCGAGGTCGACGGGCAGCAGGGCCACGACCTCCTGGCTGAACCCGGCCACGGGCACCGAGACGTCGCGGGAGCGCACCGCCTGCACCCAGGCCCGGACGAACCGCTCCTGGAGGGAGCGCACCTCCTCGGCCGCGCGGGTGGTGACGGCGTCGTCCTCGTCGGTCTCGGCGACGACGACGACCATCGGGCGGTCGATGTCCCAGCCCAGGGAGGTGGCGTGCGAGACGGCGTCGACCGGGTCGCCGGCGCGGCCGGCGAGGGCGTCGCGGAGGAACTCGGCGCGGTACTTGCCCTCGACCGCGGCGACCGCGGCCTCCTTGGTGATGGCGAGGGCGGCGACCGTGGCCGCCCGCTCGAGCATGTGGACGTCGGTGGGGGTCAGCGGCCGGTCGGGGGAGAAGGCGCCGAGCAGGCCGTGGTCGGAGGAGCCGGCGACGATCTTCACCAGGGCGCGGGTGGTCTCGGGGCCGTCGCCCTCGCGGGGGCCGACCGGCTCGGTCTCGACGACGAGGCGCCCGGTGCGGTCGAAGCAGGGCAGGGCCTGGACGCGCTCGACCTCGGCGTCGCTGCCGGCCATGGCGAGGACGCGACCGTCGGTGGTCGTGACGACCGCGGCACCACCGAAGAATCCCGCCACCGACTCGCACAGCTCGGTCACGGACCCGCCCGCGAGCACGATCCGGACGAGCACGCGGTGCACCTCGTCCTCGCGCTGGAGGAGGGCGGCCTGGTGCTCGACGAGGGCCTCGAGGACCGCGGCACGCTCGGTGGGGTCCTCGGGCAGCGGCCCGAGGGGCAGGGCGGAGGCGAGGCCGGACCGACGACCGGTCGATGGCAAGGTCTGTGCGTCGTCAGGCCGATCGTTGTCAACAATGACCATCCGGTCACTCTAACCCCCTCGCTAGCGTCGCCGTATGCCGTCCTCCGTCCCGCGGGCCGCCCTCCCGGCCGCCGCGTCCACCCTCAGCGCGGGGGTGCTGTGGGCCGGGGCGCGCCAGGCGGTCGTCCTCGGGTCGCACCGGCTGGGGCTCTACCTCGACGTCGACGGCACGGTCCTGCCGGTCGTCCCGTCCGATGCCGTCGCCCTCCCGACGGCCCTGCGCCTGGGGGCCCGTTCGACCTCGCTGCCGGCCACCGACCTGCCGTGGGGGCTCGAGGCGGGGGACCGGGTGCTCGTCGGCGGAGGACGCGTGGTGCTGCCCGTCGGCGAAGTCGTCGTCGTGCGCACCTGGCGGCCCGCGCGGGTGCGCCGAGTGGCGCCCGGCGCCGCCTGCCGGGGCGACCGTGCCGTGGTCGACGCCCTCCTCGCCGAGGCCGCATCGGTCTGCGACCCGTGGCTCGCGCCCGCCGTCTCCGCCGTCCTCACCCCCACGACCGGCCGCGAGTGCGGAAACGGTGGCGGGGGCAGCCACTTCCGCACTCACGGCGAGGAGGTGGGGGCTGGCGTCGCCGGGCTGATCGGGCGGGGGCGCGGCCTCACCCCGTCCGGGGACGACGCGCTCGCCGGTGCGCTGCTCGTGGCCCACGCCCTGCGCGTCTCGCGACCGCTGGCCACCGCCGTCCGGTCGCGGCTGCACGCCACCACCGCCGTCTCCGGCGCCCTCCTCGGGGCCGCGGGCGACGGGTTCGCCGCCCGGCCCGTCGTCGCGCTCGTCGACGCCGCCGTGGTCGGCCACGTCGAGGCCACCGCCCGCACGCTGCCGGAGGTCGTCGCCATCGGGCACACCTCGGGGCGTGACCTCGTGACCGGCGTCCTCGCCGCACTGCGGGCCCTCGGCCCTGCGACCGTCGGCCCAACCCTCTCCACCACCTCGAGCCCCACCCAGACCCCCACCGGACGGAGTGCCGCATGACGACCCACGTCGAGCTGAGACGAGGTGCCTACCACGACTCGGTGAGCCTGATGCAGGTGTCGCGGGCGGTCGCCGCGACGCCGGGAGTCGTGGCCGCCCAGGTGGCGATGGCCACCGAGCTCAACGTCGAGGTGCTGCGCTCGATGGGCTTCGACGTCCCGGACGGGGCCGGCGCCAACGACCTCGTCGTCGCGCTGCGCACCGAGTCGGACGACTCGGTCGAGGTCGGGCTGGCAGCCGTCGCCACGGCCCTCGCCGACCTGCGGGCCACCAAGGACACCGGCGGGGGTGAGGACGTCGTCGCCCCCCGCACGCTCGGCTCGGCCGCGGCCCGCGGTGGCGCGAACCTCGCCGTCATCTCCGTCCCCGGACAGCACGCCGTGACCGAGGCGTTCGACGCGATCTCCTCCGGCCTGTCGGTGATGTTGTTCTCCGACAACGTCTCCGTCGATGACGAGGTCCGACTCAAGGACGCCGCGGCCGCTGCCGACGTGCTCGTCATGGGCCCCGACTGCGGCACCGCCCACGTCGGTGGGGTCGCCCTCGGGTTCGCCAACGTCGTGCGCCCCGGCTCGGTCGGCGTCGTCGCGGCGTCGGGCACCGGTGCCCAGCAGGTCATGTGCCTCCTCGACGCGGCGGGCGTCGGCATCAGCCACGTCCTCGGTGTCGGGGGCCGCGACCTCAAGGAGGCCGTGGGTGGCCGGTCGACGAAGCAGGCGCTGCGCGCGCTCGCCGACGACCCGGCGACCGAGTCGGTCCTCGTCGTCTCGAAGCCGCCCGCTGACAGCGTGCTCGCCGAGGTCGACGCCTACGCGGCCGAGCTCGGGCTCGCCGTGCACTGGGCCGTCCTCGGCGCGGGCCGCCCCGACCTCACCGCGGCCGTCGAGTCCTTCCTCTCGGCGCAGGGCCAGGACGTGCCGGAGTGGCCCGTGGTGATCGCCGCCCCTGAGCCGGACGGGCTGGCCCACGGCGCCGCACTGCGCGGCCTCTTCTGCGGTGGCACCCTCGCCGACGAGGCGATGACGGTCGCCGAGGCCGAGCTGGGCGGCATCCGGAGCAACATCGCGCACGACCCGTCGCTCGACCTCGGGCCCGACCTGCGCGACGCCTCGCACGTCGTCATCGACTTCGGCGACGACGGGATGACCCGCGGCCGCGCCCACCCGATGATCGACCCCACCCTGCGGATGGAGCGGATCACCGCCGAGGCCTCGGACCCGACGTGCGGCGTCCTCCTCCTCGACCTCGTCCTGGGCCACGGCGCCCACGCCGACCCCGCGGGCGAGCTGGCCGACGCCATCCGCACGGCGCGGGAGACCGCCCACGCCGACGGCCGCGCGCTTCCGGTCGTGGTGTCGCTCACCGGGACCGACGCCGACCCCCAGGGTCGCGCCCGGTGCTCCGACCTGCTCGCCGAGGCGGGCGCCTCCGTCTTCCTGTCCAACGGCGCCGCCACCCGGCACGCCCTGACGCTGCTGAAGGACGCCCGATGAGCGAGCAGTCCCGCCCCCTCCACGGTCTCCTCGAGGCCGACCCCGTCGTCGCGACCGCCGGGGTCTCGCTCCTCGCGGACGCCCTGCGCGACCAGGCGGTGCCGGTCACCGAGACCGAGTGGCAGCCGCCGATGGCCGGCACCGAGGGCGACCTCGCGCGCGTCATGGGCGACGCCCGACGTGTCGAGGCCAACCGGCTCGCGTTCGAGCGGATGACGGCCGCCGAGGCTGTGCTCACCGACGTCGTCCCGGCGTCCGATGCCCTCGGCCTCGAGCGCGGCACCTTCCTCCACGCGGGCCCGCCGCTGGAGTGGGACCGCGCGTCCGGTCCGATGAAGGGCGCGCTCATCGGCGCCGTCCTGTTCGAGGGCCTGGCCAACACCGCCGAGGACGCCGAGAAGCGCCTCGCTGCAGGCGAGTTCGACCTCGAGCCGTGCCACCACCGTGGGGCGGTCGGGCCGATGGCCGGTGTCGTCAGCCCGTCGATGTGGGTCTACGCCCTGCGCGACGACGTGCACGGCAACGAGTCGTGGTGCTCCCTCAACGAGGGCCTGGGCAAGGTCCTGCGCTACGGCGCGTACGGCCCCGAGGTCATCGACCGGCTGCACTGGATGACGCGCGTGCTCGGCCCGATCCTGTCGCAGGCGGTCCGCTCCACCGGGCCGATCGACATCCGCGCCATCGTCGCCCAGATGCTCCAGATGGGCGACGAGGGGCACAACCGCAACCGCGCCGGCTCCCTCATGCTGCTGCGCGAGCTGCTCCCCGGGATGATCACGGCCGACGCCTCGTCCTTCGACGTCGCCGAGGCGGTGCGCTTCTCCGGCGCCAACGAGCACTTCTTCCTCAACCTCGGGATGCCGGCCTGCAAGCTGGCCACCCGTGCGGCAGAGGGGATCCCGGGCTCCACGGTCGTCACGACGATGGCCCGCAACGGCACCGACTTCGGCATCCGCGTCTCCGGCACCGGCGACCAGTGGTTCACGGGTCCGGCGAACACGCCCGAGGGGCTCTTCCTCGGCGAGTACGGCCCGGAGGACGCGAACCCCGACATCGGCGACTCGGCGATCACCGAGACCGGCGGCATCGGCGGGTTCGCGATGGCGGCGGCCCCGGCGATCGTGAAGTTCGTGGGCGGCGACGTGCCGTTCGCGCTGCGCGCCACCCGCACGATGTACGAGGTCACCACCGGCGAGCACCCGATCTACCAGGTGCCCGTGCTCGGCTTCCGCGGCACCCCGACCGGCATCGACGTCACCAAGGTCGTGCGCACCGGCATCCTCCCGCAGATCAACACGGGCATGGCCGGCCGCGTCGCCGGCACGGGTCAGGTCGGCGCCGGCCTCGTCACCCCGCCGCAGGAGTGCTTCACCGCCGCCATCGCCGCCATCGCCGCCGCCACCTGACGCCCGGGAACCTTTGGGGCTCCCGGCCGTTGGGCTGGGTGACAGGGGTTGGTCCCCGGAGCGCGACTGGCTGAGCGCACCGGGGACCCTCCATGTCCGGGCCGGGAGGCCGCGGACGGGTGCCCCGGGCAGCGAACCTCCCGTGAAAGGATCTGGGCGTGGCAGCGACGACTCTCGACGGCAAGGCGATCCTCGGCACGATCAAGGACGAGCTGCGCGCCCGCGTGGCCGCCCTGGCCGAACACGGCGTCGTCCCCGGCCTGGGAACCGTGCTCGTCGGGGACGACCCCGGCAGCCAGTGGTACGTCGGCGCGAAGCACAAGGACTGCGCCGAGATCGGCATCCACAGCATCCGCCGCGACCTGCCCGCCGGCACCTCGCAGGAGGACGTCCTCGCCGTCGTGCGCGAGCTCAACGCCGACCCCTCGTGCACCGGCTTCATCGTCCAGCAGCCGACCGGGCTCGACGAGAACGCGATCCTCTCGGCGGTCGACCCCGCCAAGGACGTCGACGGCCTGCACCCCACGAACCTCGGCTGGCTCGTCCTCGGCGAGAAGGCGCCCCTGCCGTGCACGCCGGTCGGCTGCATCGAGCTGCTGCGCCGCTACGACGTGCCGATCGCCGGCGCGAAGGTCGTCGTCGTGGGCCGCGGCATCACCGTCGGCCGCCCGCTCGGCCTCATCCTCACCCGCCGTTCGGAGAACGCCACGGTCACGTTGTGCCACACCGGGACCCGCGACCTCGCGGCCGAGGTGCGCCAGGCCGACATCGTCGTCGCGGCCGCCGGGGTCCCCGGGATCGTCACCGCCGACATGGTCAAGCCGGGTGCGGCCGTCCTCGACGTCGGTGTGAGCCGCGTGGTCGAGGAGGGCAGCGGGAAGTCCGTCGTCGCCGGTGACGTCCACCCCGACGTCTGGGACGTCGCCGGCTTCGTCAGCCCGAACCCCGGCGGGGTCGGTCCGATGACGCGCGCCATGCTCCTGTCCAACGTCGTCGAGGCGGCCGAGCGACAGGTCACTGGGGCAGGCACCTGATGGCGGGTGCCAGCCCGACCATGACCCGGGTCTGGAAGGTCGTCCCGCTCGTCTCCCTCGTGGCGCTCGCCGCCACCTGGGGCCGCGACATCAACATCGCCGTGGTCCTCCTCATCGCCGTACTGCTCGCGGCGGCCGTGCTGGCCGCCGTCCACCACGCCGAGGTCGTCGCCCACCGGGTGGGGGAGCCGTTCGGCTCCCTCGTGCTCGCGGTGTCGGTGACCGTCATCGAGGTCTCGCTCATCGTCACCCTCATGCTCTCCGGCGGTGAGGAGGCGGCCACCCTCGCGCGTGACACCGTCTTCGCTGCGGTGATGATCACCGTCAACGGGATCATGGGCCTCTCGCTCCTGCTGGGGGCGCGTCGGTTCAACTTCGTCCACTTCAACGCCGAGGGCACCGGTGGTGCGCTGGCCACCGTGGCAGCGCTGGCGGGGCTCTGCCTCGTCCTCCCCACGGTGACCACGGGCGAGGCCGGGCCCGAGTTCACGGGCGGCCAGCTGACCTTCGCGGCCCTGGCGTCCTTGTCCCTCTACGCGGCGTTCGTCGTCACCCAGACCGTCCGGCACCGCGACTTCTTCCTCCCCGTCACCGACCAGGGCAAGCCCCTCACCGAGGACGACCACGCCGACCCGCCCACCGACCGCGAGGCGCTCACCTCCCTGGGGCTGCTCCTGCTCTCGCTCGTCGCCGTCGTCGGGCTGGCGAAGATCGAGTCCCCGGCGATCGAGTCCACCGTGCTCGCCGCCGGCCTGCCGGTGTCGTTCGTCGGCGTCGTCATCGCCCTGCTCGTCCTGCTCCCGGAGACGATCGCCGCGGCCAACGCCGCGCGCCGCGAGCGGATCCAGACCTCGCTCAACCTCGCGATGGGCTCGGCGATGGCGAGCATCGGCCTGACCATCCCGACCCTGGCGGTCGCGTCGATCTGGGTCCCGACGCCCCTGCACCTCGGCCTCGGGGCGACCCAGATCGTGCTGCTCGGCATCACGATGGTCGTCGCGGTCCTCACGGTCGTGCCGGGTCGGGCCACCCGCCTGCAGGGGTCGGTGCACCTCACCCTGCTCGCCGCGTTCCTCTACTTCTCGATGGCGCCGTAGCCCTCTCCTGAGGGTGCCCTGAGCAGGCAAAACATCGTTCGGACCGGTTTTCGTCGAAACCGTTGCGCGGCCCTCCCCCGTGACCGTACGTTGACCCCGCGGCGCGTCGCGTCGGCTGCCGCGAGTCGCGGCACAGTCGCACTTCAAGTGGGGGACCACCAAGCATGAGACCACGCCGTCACGCCCTTCGAGCCCTGGTCCTCGTGGCCGTCGTGACGGGGCTCTCGACGAGCCCCGCCGTCGCCGCGCAGCACACCGTCGCCCCCCGGGCGGCCACCGCCGCGCAGGCGCTGCCGTCGCTGGCGGCGGCCACCGAGCCGGCCGGCTACGTGCCGCTGTCGCCCGCGCGCCTGCTCGACACCCGGTCCACCGGGGCCACGGTCGACGGCGTCGGCAAGGGCGGCGGGACGGTCAAGGGCGGCACCCCCCGCGCGGTCCAGGTGACCGGTCGCGGCGGCATCCCCTCGTCGGGCGTCTCCGCGGTCGTCCTCAACGTCACGGCGGTCAAGCCGAGCGCGAGCACCTTCGTCACGGTCTACCCCGACGGCGAGACGCGCCCCAACACCTCCAACCTCAACATCGTCGCCGGGTCGGTCACGCCGAACCTCGTGGTGACGAAGGTCGGCTCGAACGGCAAGGTGGCGTTCTTCGTCAACGCCGGCGCGAGCGACGTCCTCGCCGATGTCGCGGGCTACTTCCCGGCCGGCGGCTCGTTCGTGCCGCTGTCCCCGGCCCGCCTCATGGACACTCGGTCCACCGGCGCGACCATCGACGGCCAGGGCAAGGGCGGTGGCGCCATCGCGCAGAACGGCACCCGTACCCTCACGGTCGGAGGGCGCTACGGCATCCCCACCACCGGCGTGGAGTCCGTGGTCCTCAACGTCACCGGCGTGGCCCCCACGGCGGGGACCTTCCTCACCGTGTGGCCCGCGGGTGCGACCCGGCCGACGACGTCGAACCTCAACCTCAAGAAGGGTGAGGTCCGCCCGAACCTCGTCGTGGTCAAGCTGGGCACCGCCGCGGCCGTGTCGTTCTTCAACAGCATGGGCTCGGTCAACGTCCTCGCCGACGTCGCCGGGTACATCCCCACGGGCACCACGTTCCACTCGCTGACCCCGGGCCGCCTGCTCGACACCCGCTCCACGGGTGCGACGGTCGACGGCCAGGGCAAGGGCGCCGGCGCGCTCGGCGCCGGCGGTGTCGTCGACGTGCAGGTCACCGGCCGCTACGGCATCCCGTCCTCGGGCGTGCGCTCGGTCATCCTCAACGTCACCGGTGTGGCTCCCACGAGCACCACCTTCGTCACTGCCTACCCGACGGGCGAGGCACCGCCGAACGCGTCGAACCTCAACCTGATCACCGGTGAGGTGCGGCCCAACCTCGTCATCGCCAAGGTCGGCACCGGCGGCAAGGTGCGCCTGCGTAACAACGCGGGCAGCACCCACCTCCTCGCCGACGTCGCGGGCTACTTCGTCGCCCCGACCTCAAGCACGCCGGCCCAGCTGTCGGGCACCGTCACGGATGCCGGGGGCACGCACCAGCCGCTCGCCGGAGTCGACGTGCAGGCCGCTCTCGACGGCACCGACGAGTCCGAGATCGCCACCACCGACGTCGACGGCCACTACGAGTTCACCGGCCTCACCGCCGGTGAGTACACCGTGTGCTTCGACGCGGCCCAGGCAACCGGCGGCTCGAAGGACGCCGCCGGCTACATCCGCATCTGCCACGGCCAGACGAGTGACAGCGACCCGCCGACCCCCGTCACGGTCACCACGAACGGGAGCACGGTCGTCGACCAGGCCCTGACCGCCGGTGCGTCGATCGCGGGCAAGGTCACCCAGGTGACCACCAACTCGCCGCTGCGCGAGGTCATGGTCAACGTGTACAACACGTCGTCGGGCGATGACTCCGGGAACTTCGGGGACAACGTCTTCACCGGCACCGACGGCACGTTCGTCGCCAAGGGGCTCATCCCGGGCGACTACACCCTGTGCTTCGACGCGACGGACGCACTTGGCGGGAACAGCGACGCGACCGGGTACATCAACGAGTGCTACCAGGACGTCACCGAGTTCATCAACCAGATCGAGACTCCCGTCACGGTGGTCTCGGGTCAGGTCAAGACCGGCGTCAACGCCTCGCTCGCCCGCGGCGCGGCCCTGAAGGGCACGGTCAAGGAGGACGGCACCAACAAGCCCCTCGAGGGCGTGTCCGTCTACAGCGAACACCGCTTCCCCGATCCCGACAACCAGCCCTGGTACCGCGAGGAGTACCCGTACGCGACGACGGACGCGTCCGGGAACTGGGTGATGAAGGGCCTGATGCCGGGTCAGTTCACCGTCTGCTTCGATGGTCAGGAGGCGACCGGCGGCACCTCCGACGCCACGGGCTACGTCCCCGAATGCCACCTCAACACCAAGACGGGGGTCCCCGAGGACAACACTCCCGTGTCGGTGAGCATCGGCGCTGCGACCACCGTTGACGCCGGGCTCGCTCGCGCCGGCGCCATCGCGGGAAAGGTCGTCCAGGACGGTGGCTCCACGCCGCTGGCCGACGTCTCGATCTCCGTGTACTCAGCCACGACCGACTCCTTCGGCGGGACCCAGACGGCGTCGGACGGTACCTACATCGTCCGTGGGCTGGCTCCCGGCACCGACTACGAGATCTGCTTCATGGGCGCTGACGCCACCGGCGGCACCAGCACCACCGGATACGGTCTCGAGTGCTACAACGACGGGACGCCGACGGACGTCCCCGTCACGGCGGGGGTGACGTCCACGGCCAACGCGGGACTCGCCATTGCGGGGGCGATCAAGGGCCGCGTCACGGACTCTGTGGGTGGGGCCGGGGTGGCGTCTGCTGATGTCATTCTCTACGACCCCGTGTCGGGGAACTCCTACACAGCCACCGGAGAGGACGGCAGCTACGAGTTCAAGGGTCTTGACGCAGGCAGTGACTACATCGTCTGCGTCGACACCTACTCGGCCGAGGGAGCCAGCACGACCGGCTACGTCCCCGAGTGCTTCGACAACCAGCCCTACACGGACCTCGACCCGGTCGGGACGGCAGTCTCCGTGAGCACCGGCGTGGCGACGACCGTGAACCTCTCTCTCGCTCGTGGGGCGGCCATCGCCGGCAAGGTCTCCGACGGGAGCGGGGGCGCCGGGCTCGGTGACGTCTACATCACCGTCCTGTCGCCCACCAGCGAGTACTACGACGTCACGGCGGACGACGGCACCTACCGCGTGTCCGGGCTGCCGGCGGGCACGCAGTACGTCGTGTGCTTCGACGGGTCGGGCGCCACCGGTGCCAGTCTGAACGGGTACGACAGCGAGTGCTACAACGACAAGCCGTTCGACTCGCAGGACCCGTCGCTGAACAAGGTGACCACCACGGCCGGGAACGCGACGACGGTCAACGCGGCCCTGGCTCGCCTCTGACCGAGCACCCCGCACGACGAACGGCCCGGCCCCGCAAGGGGACCGGGCCGTTCGGTGTCGTGGGGCTCAGATGAGGCCGAGGCCCTTGACGGCGTCGCGCTCCTCGGCGAGCTCGGCCACGGAGGCGTCGATCTTCCCGCGCGAGAAGTCGTCGATGTCCAGGCCCTGCACGATCGACCACTGGCCGCCCGAGACGGTGACGGGGAAGGAGGAGATGAGCCCCTCCTGCACGCCGTACGAGCCGTCGGAGCGCACGGCCATCGAGACCCAGTCGCCCTCGGCCGTGCCCTGCACCCAGGTGCGGGCGTGGTCGATGGTCGCCGACGCCGCGGAGGCCGCCGACGACGCGCCACGCGCCTCGATGATGGCCGCGCCGCGCTTGGCGACGGTGGGGATGAAGGTGTTCGCCAGCCAGTCCTGGTCGCCCACGGCCTCGGCGGCGTTGCGGCCGCCGACCTCGGCGTGGAACAGGTCGGGGTACTGCGTGGCTGAGTGGTTGCCCCAGATCGTCATCTTGCGGATCTCGGTGACCGGCACGCCCAGCTTCGCGGCGAGCTGCGAGATCGCGCGGTTGTGGTCGAGGCGGGTGAGGGCCGAGAAGCGCTCGGTGGGGATGTCGGGGGCGTTGCTCATCGCGATGAGGGCGTTGGTGTTCGCCGGGTTGCCGGTGACGGTGATGCGGACGTCGTCGGCCGCGACCTCGTTGAGCGCCTTGCCCTGCGGGGCGAAGATGCCGCCGTTGGCCTCGAGGAGGTCACCGCGCTCCATCCCGGGACCGCGCGGGCGGGCGCCGACGAGGAGGGCGTGGTTGACGCCGTCGAAGACCTTCGTGGCGTCGTCGCCGATCTGCACGCCGGCGAGCGTGGGGAAGGCGCAGTCGTCGAGCTCCATGACGACGCCCTCGAGCGCCTTGAGCGCCGGGGTGATCTCGAGGAGGCGCAGCTCGACCGGGGTGTCCGGGCCGAGGAGCGCACCGCTGGCGATCCGGAACAGGAGGCTGTAGCCGATCTGGCCGGCGGCGCCGGTGACGGCGACCTTGACGGGCGTCTGGCTCACGGGGGTACCCCTTCGTACGCGAGGAAATGTGTCGCCTCGACGCTATCAGCGCCACGGCGTGGCGCCGCGGGCGGCCGTGTGGTGGGCTGGCCCGTGTGACGACCCCCACGACCGACGCGACCACGCGCCCGGACCGTCGTCCGATGGTCGCCGCCGTCGTCACCGCGGTCGTCTCGCTGGCCCTCGCCCTCGCCGCCGCGCGCTTTGGGTGGCTCGGCCCGGACGTCGGCCGGGGGAGCGGTTTCTGCGAGGCGCCGAGCGGTGGCTGGGTCGTGCAGCCGGCCAACACGTGGAGCAACCTGGGCTTCGTCGCGGCTGGCTTGGCCGTGGCGGCGTACGCCGCCGACCGGGTCCGGCTCGGGGTGACGATGGGTGCGCACCCGGGGCTCGCGCTCACCTACGCCGTGGTGGTGGTCCTCCTCGGACCCGGCTCGATGGCGATGCACGCCACCCAGACCCAGCTCGGCGGCCAGCTCGACCTGCTGAGCATGTTCCTCGTGTCGGGCTTCGCCCTGGCCTACGCCGTGATGCGGCTGCTGCGCCGCGGTCCGGGCCTGTTCGCCGTGCTCTTCCCGGTGCTGGTCCTCGTGGGGATGGTCGTGCTCCTCACCGGTGGCCGCGTGCCGCTCGTGCGCCACTCGGGCAACGCCGCGTTCGCCGTGATGATCCTGCTCGCCGTGGTGGTGGAGATCGTCCTGTGGCGCCGTCGCGACCCGAAGCAGGACGCGGCGTTCGGGGTGGCGTCCGTCGTCGTCCTCCTCGTGGCGTACACGGTGTGGCAGTTCGGCCGTCGCGGTCACCCGTGGTGCGAGCCCGAGTCGCTCCTGCAGTGGCACGGGCTCTGGCACGTCCTGTGCGCCGTGGCCGCGTACCTGCTCTTCCGCCACGACGTCGCCGAGCGGGCCGCGGCCCGCTGACGTCCGGTCAGCGAGGGGCGTCGGGGTCGACGCCCTCGGCGACGCGCACGTCCTCGATCTCGATCTCGCCGGCGATGTCGCGGTCGCGACGGTCGACGCCAGTGATGAGGTGGAAGGTCGCCCCGGCGATGGCCGCACCGACGATCGGTGCCAGCCAGAACAGCCACAGCTGCCCGGGGGCGCCGTCGCCGTTGAAGAAGGCCACGCCCGTGGAGCGTGCCGGGTTCACCGAGGTGTTCGAGATCGGGATGGAGATGAGGTGGATCAGCGTGAGCGACAGGCCGATCGCGATGGGGGCGAAGCCCTGGGGCGCCCGCGAGTCGGTGGCGCCGAGGATGACGTAGACGAACACGGCCGTGAGGATCGCCTCGGCGACGAACACGGCGACGAGCCCGTACCCGCCGGGGGAGTGCTCGCCGAAGCCGTTGGCCGCGAGGTTGCCGGTGGCGTCGAAACCGCTGCGGCCGCGGGCGATCCCCCACACCGCGAGCCCGCCGAGCAGGCCACCCACCACCTGTGCGCCGACGTACGCAGGCACGTCGCGCCACTCGAAGCGCCGCGCGACGGCGACGCCGATGGTCACGGCCGGGTTGAAGTGCGCGCCCGACACGTGGCCGACGGCGTACGCCATCGTCATCACCGTGAGGCCGAAGGCCAGGGCGACGCCGACGAACCCGATGCCGACCTGCACGGTCTGGCCGGCGACGACGTTGGGGGACAGGAAGACGCCGGCGAAGACCGCGGAACCGCAGCCGCCGAACACGAGCCAGAACGTGCCGAGCAGCTCGGCGCCCAGGCGTTGCACCATCGTGGGGGTGGTCATGGACGTGATTGTGCTCGCCTGCGACCGCCGCGTCACCGGGACTCGCCGCCCTCTTGCGGCTCGGAGGACGTCAGGGGAGTGGCAGGCGGTACACGAGGTCGACGTCGTGGGCGCTGATCCAGACCGCGTCCGCGTCGGCGGCGACGCTCCCGCTGCCGGACTTCGGCCCGTAGCGCGCGACGACCGTGTTCGTCGCGGGGTCGATCTTCGCGACCAGGGCGTCGCTGACCCGTGCCCAGACGAACCCGCCTCCGACGGCGAGGTCGCCGCCCTGCACCGGGCCGCTGTCGACCGTGATCGTGGTGACGACGCGGTTCGTGGCGGGATCCACGCGCGTGACCGTGCCGTCGACGTTGTTCTGCACCCACACCGCTCCCAGGCCCACGGCGAAGAAGCGCGCGCCCTTGCCGGTGGGGATGGTCGCCTCCAGGGCGCTGGTGGCCACGTTGCGCCGGGTGAGCACGCCGTCCTGGGGGTTGGTCAGCCAGAGCGCTCCCTCGCCCGCACGGGCGGCGGCCACGCCGACCTCCACCGGGAGGCGGGCGACCACGGTGTCGGTCGTCGGGTCGACCTTGACGACGGTGCGCTCCCGCCCGAGGGTCACCACCCACACGAAGCCCTCGCCGCTCGCGACCGAGCCCTCCTCCATCACCTCGAGGTCGGGGAGGGCGATGCGCGCCAGCACCTTCCCTGATGTGGGGTCGAGGCGGACGAGCGCGCCCGGGTGGGTGCACACCGCGAGCCAGAGCGAGCCGAACCCCTGGTCCATGGCCGTGCACACGGGGCCGTCCGTGGACACGCGGGCCGACTCGCTCCCGCTGGCCCGGTCGAGCCGCAGGGCCACGTCCACCCCCACGGTGGTCCACGCGTGGCCGTCGACCACCTGGAGCCAGTCGGCGCCCTTGACGGGCAGGGCCTCCCCACCAGCCTCGATGATGTCGGTGGGCTCGGGGAGCGGTGTCACGGAGATCGACGTGGCCGCGGCTGGCGTCGCCGAGCCCACGGGAGAGGTGCGCATCGCCGGTGCGGGAGAGGGCGCCTGGTCGCCCACGATGCCGCAGGCCGCCAACATGGCTCCCGCGACCGCCACCACGGGGACGCGCGCGACCCAGCAGGGTCGAGCGGCGGCCGTCGACGACATGGTGGCCATCGTCCTCCGCGCCGGACCGGGCGGCCATGGCCCGTCCTAGCCAGACCACCATGTCCTTGGCCCGGCCGGGTCCTGGCAACTTCACCCTCACCGGCCCTGCTCGCTTCGCCCGTACTCGCTCAATGGATGTGTCGGCCATTGGCGCGGGACAGAGCACGTCATGCAGGCCCCGGCTCACCACCACTATCGGCTTAAATGGCCGCATCGGAACGCGTGTGTGCGGCGATCATCAACGTCGTACGGGTGCGTCAATCAGTTAGAAATGGATTTTCAAGGTTCGCCTTCTGAATGTACCTGGTCGGCCCGGCAACGGCGACGCTGTGTGCCGGCATGTCTTTCACCACTACGCAATTTGCTCCGATTCGGCAATTGTCACCGATATTGACGTTGCCGATGATCTTGGCGCCCGCGCCGATCAAGCAGTTCTTCCCAATCGTTGGACTGCCGAAATTCGACGAGCCGCGGATGTTGTTGGATCCTATGGTGACCTGTTGATAAATGACACAGCCAGTGCCTATCGCGGCACCATTGGAGATGAAGACTCCCAGAAGGCTGTGAGGCAGAATGGGGATGCCATCGATAACCGCTTTGTGCCCAATCCAACTTCCGTATCGAAGAAGTCGGCGCTCGAAACAGTCGAGCAGAACTCTTTGCATCAGCCCTTCGGGCATCGTCGAAAGGCGACGTTTTGTGGCCCAGACGCCTCCGCCTATCGTCACTACGAAGCGATAGAGGAGAATGGAGATGACTTTCACGAAAAGTGTTGACAGCTTCATGCTTTCCTTGGGTCGCTCTTGGTCCGAGGCCGTAATGCCTCGCCTGGGCGGCGAAACGAGTCCCCAAGAATCTGAACCCGAGCGAGGGTGAAGCCGGCCCACTGCGAGGTCCTCTAGGTGGCGGACCGGTTGTGTGAGGGTGGCCCACCACGATCACTCGCGGGCCGGTGCGGTGCAACCCCACGGTTGAGGATCGCACAGAGTCCAGGTTTCGAAGCGCGAAGCCACACCGGGGATGCGGATGCGCCGCCTCAGTTCAGCGAATCAATGAGCGCATTGAATGTCGCGGAAGGGCGCATCACGGCGGCCGCCTTGTCACCGTCGGGGCGGTAGTAGCCCCCGATGTCGGCGGGGCTGCCCTGCACGGCGATCAGCTCGGCGTCGATGGTCTCCGAGTCCGCGACCAGCTGCTCGGCGACCGGGGCGAAGATGCCGGCGAGGTCGGCGTCCTCGGTCTGCTTCGCGAGCTCCTCGGCCCAGTAGCGCGCGAGCCAGAAGTGGCTGCCGCGGTTGTCGATCTGCCCGACACGGCGAGCCGGGCCCTTGTTCTCGTTGAGCAGGCGCTCGGTCGCGCGGTCGAGGGCCTCGCCCAGGACGCCGGCCCGGGCGTTGCCGTTCGTCGCCTCGTGGCGGAACGACTCGGCCAGGGCGAGGAACTCGCCGAGGCTGTCCCAGCGCAGGTAGTTCTCCTGCACGAGCTGCTGCACGTGCTTGGGCGCCGACCCGCCGGCGCCGGTCTCGAAGAGGCCGCCACCGTTCATCAGGGGCACGACCGAGAGCATCTTGGCCGAGGTGCCCAGCTCGAGGATCGGGAAGAGGTCGGTGTTGTAGTCGCGCAGCACGTTGCCGGTGACCGAGATGGTGTCCTCGCCGCGGCGGATGCGCTCGACCGAGAGCTTCGCGGCCTCAACCGGGGCGAGGATGCGCAGATCCAGCCCGTCGGTGTCGTGGTCGGCGAGGTAGGTCTCGACCTTGGCGATGAGGTTGCGGTCGTGGGCACGGGTCTCGTCGAGCCAGAAGACCGCCGGGGTCGCGGAGGCGCGGGCGCGGGTGACGGCCAGCTTGACCCAGTCGCGGATCGGGGCGTCCTTGGTCTGGCAGGCGCGCCAGATGTCGCCGGCCGAGACCTCGTGGGACATGACGACCTCACCGGCGGCGTCGACGACCTCGACCCGGCCGTCGGCCTCGATCTCGAAGGTCTTGTCGTGGCTGCCGTACTCCTCGGCCTTCTGCGCCATGAGCCCGACGTTGGGGACCGAGCCCATCGTCGTGGGGTCGTAGGCGCCGTGCTCGCGGCAGTCGTCGATGACGGCCTGGTAGACGCCCGCGTACGAGGAGTCGGGGATCACCGCGAGGGTGTCGGCCTCCTCGCCGTCGGGGCCCCACATGTGGCCCGACGTGCGGATCATCGCCGGCATCGAGGCGTCGACGATGACGTCGCTGGGCACGTGGAGGTTGGTGATCCCCCTGTCGGAGTTCACCATCGCCAGGCGTGGGCCGTCGGCGATGCCGGCCTCGATGGCGGCCTTGATCTCGTCGCCGTTCGGGAGCGCGGAGAGGCCGTCGAGGACGGAGCCGAGTCCGTTGTTGGGCGACAGGCCGGCGGCGGCGAGGTCGGCGCCGTAGCGCTCGAAGACATCGGGGAGGAAGGCGCGCACGACGTGGCCGAAGACGATGGGGTCGCTGACCTTCATCATCGTGGCCTTGAGGTGCACCGAGAACAGGACGTCGTCGGCCTTGGCCTTGGCGACCTGGTCGCGCAGGAAGGCGTCGAGGGCGGCGGCGCGCATCACGGTGGAGTCGACGACCTCGCCCTCGAGGACCGTCAGGCCGTCCTTGAGGACGGTGGTCGTGCCGTCGGCGGCGACGTGGCGGATCGTCAGCGTGTCGTCACCCGCGAGGACGACCGACTGCTCGTTGGAGCGGAAGTCGTCCTGGCCCATCGTCGCGACGGAGGTCTTGCTGTCGGAGGACCAGGCGCCCATCGAGTGGGGGTGACTGCGGGCGTAGTTCTTCACGGCCGCGGGCGCGCGGCGGTCGGAGTTGCCCTCGCGCAGCACGGGGTTCACGGCGCTGCCCTTGACCCTGTCGTAGCGGGCCCGGATGTCGCGGTCCTCGTCGGTCTGCGGGTCGTCCGGGTAGTCGGGGAGGGCGTAGCCCTGCGACTGGAGCTCCTTGACCGCGGCCTTGAGCTGTGGCATCGAGGCCGACACGTTCGGCAGCTTGATGATGTTGGCCTCGGGCGTGGTGGCGAGCTCGCCGAGCTCGGCCAGGTCGTCGCTGATCCGCTGCTCCTCGGTGAGGTGCTCGGGGAACAGCGCGAGGATGCGGCCGGCGAGCGAGATGTCACGCGTCTCGACGTCGACCCCGGCCGAGGAGGCGAAGGCCTGCACCACGGGGAGGAAGGAGTACGTGGCCAGCATCGGGGCCTCGTCGGTGAGGGTGTAGATGATCGTTGCCATGGTCTGCTGCGACGCTCCTCGGTGGTTCGCGGTTATCTTGACGTCAAGACAAACCCTAGCGGAGGACGCGGCGCCGGGATAGGCGGGTGCGGTGTTCCTCCTGCCTTCATCCTCAGGTGCCCAACCGACCTGAGCCCGAAGCTCTGGCTCCGATCGACCGTGCGGCCTCACCGATCACCTTCGGCCCGAAGGCCACCATGGCCGACAGCAGCAAGCCGATGCACCCAGCGCTCAGTGACACGGCGGCGAGTCCCAGCCAGGAGGTCGGCGCGACCACGGACTTCAGTGCGAGTGCACAGCCGAACACCAGAGAGAAGCTGAGCAGTGCTACCCCGATCCCCGGGTAGAACGTGGCTCTGGGGAGCGACAGTTCTTTGCATGGGTAGAGCGGAACGAAGGCCAGGACCAGGAAGAGGTTGGGGACCAAGCTTGACGCGGCAAGGCCGACGAGACCCCAGTCGGTGAAACGAAGGGTCGCGAATGCGAGGCCAACGCTGACGGCGCCGGCCACGATCATGGCAAGGGCGGGCACGCGGACCCTGTTCATCGAGATGTTGAGGTTCGAGACGGGCCACGTGGCTCCCGTGAACACGAGGTGCACCACGCAGAGGATCGAGAGTGCCCGCAAGAGTTCCTCGTCCTCCGAAGGCACCCACAGCCGGAAGAAGTCAAGGGCAACCGCGACGTAGATGCCGATGACGACCGAGGAGATGATCCCCGAGATCTTCTGTGCTCGTTGCACCTCGTGAACCAGTTCTGGCCCGACTCCCAGGGCGAACCGATAGGTCGTAGCGGGGACGAAAACTGCTCCCACCGCCGCTACTAGGCCGGCCACGAAGGTCGGCACGGTGAGGGCAATCGCGAAGTCGCCCGTGGCTCTCGGGCCAAGGAAGACGTTGCACATCAACAACGCCAGCGACGAGAGCATGATCGCCCCTACCTGACGCACCGCATTCCACATCCCCGGTGTCACGACAGCCCGCACGGCGCCCAGGCTGAAAGGAGCGGAGAAGTAGGTGATGCGGGGCAGGAGCTTCCTCGTGAGCGCCCAGTTCATGGCGAGGCTTGCAACCTCCACGGCAGCTGCCACCACCCCGACGTAGATGATGGACGGAGGGAGGATCGAGAACAGCGCGAGGTAGGCGACGACGCGGACGCCGCTGAGGGCAATGTCCGTTGCCGCCCGCAGGTCAAGCCGGTCGCTGGCGAAGGTAGCGATCCCCAGCGTCGAGGCGCCGATACGGATCAATGCCGCAAGGAGAACTAGGCCGAACAAGATCCGGACCTCGTTCAGGGCGTTGGGCGGCACGGTGAGAATGTGCTGGAGGTTCGCAACGAAGAGCGTTGACACCGGAACCAGAGCAAGTGCCAGAGCGAGGTTGACCTTGAAGATCGAGGAGAAGTACGCGTTCGCTTCCCTGGTGTCACCCCTGACGACGGCAACCGTGACGAAGCGAGCTGCCATGGAGTTCAGCGCGATCCCGAGGATGCCGATGTACAGGATGAAGTTGTTGGCCAAGGGGTAGAAGCTGTACGCCTCTTTTCCGACACGAGTCACCAGGAACGGGGTGAGGACGAGCGCGACCAGTGCCGAGGTGCCATAGGAGACGATGTTGGCGGTCAAGGAGATCGTCATTCTCTTGCGGCCCATCAGTGGTCAACTGTCCTGACTTGGCCGTCCACGTGCCGTTGACGCGGAACGTGGTGGCGGCTATCCATTGCGCGGGCGGCGGGCGCCCCCCAGAGAGACCACGCGTCCCCGGAGCTGATGGAGGGCTTCCCTCGTCGAGACATCTGCAGGGACGGCGAAGACTCGCTTGAATGCCAACACCCCCCAACGCCTCAACCTCGACTGGGGAGGCAGCACGATCTTGGTCGTTCGTGCTTCGAAACGACGGTCGACAGCAATCTCAGACGGGTGGTTCAGCGGGAAGGCGAGGGGTCGGGTCGGGATTCCACAGAACCGTCGAGTCATCGTGTTGAACCTGGACGTCCCGCCGTGCGTCGAGTCCGGATCGTCCCCCACGTTGAGGATCAGGTTGGAGGTGGGCGCGATTCCCAGCTTTTCGTAGACCCTGATGGAGAACGCCATCTGGTAGTCCCATGACAGGAACTGCTGGCCCTGGTCTCGTCGTTGTCGCTCCCCGCCGACCCGACCGACGTCGTACGCGTAGAGGCGCGCGCTGCTGTACTGGGACCGGATGCTCTCGACATTCGCCGAGGTGAACAGGTCCAGCTCCCCGTCGTAGTAGCGGGGGAACTTGCTCGCCCACGAAGCCCAGCCGCACGGCAGCATGTGCTGGGTGAAGACGTAGTCGCTGCCGTCCTCGGCCTTGCTCTGCCCTAGGTAGTTGGTGCCACACACCCAGAGCACCCGGTCGTCCTTCTCGTACCGCGTCAGCATGTCTTCACAGAATGGGAAGAACGTCGGATCTGGGATCGTGTCGTCCTCCAGGAAGATGGCGCGGTCCTCCCGCTCGAACACCCACCTTGCACCACCCGCGATGTTCTCGAAGACGCCACGGTTGCTGTCGGCGTAGTTCCGGACGACGTCGCAGTCCATAGTGTCGACGAACGCGTCGACCGCTTCGCGACATTCACGCACCCGCTGCGCTTCCTCGGCGTCACGCGGCCCGTCTCCGATCAGATACAGCATGGAGGGGGAGGCGGCGGCGATCTCGCGCAACACCTTCAAGGTGGTGTCGCGTCTCTTGAACATGAACAGGACGACGGGGACATCGAGGGTTGACAACGCTCACACTCCAGACGCGTGCGGTGGCGAGACGAGGATGCCGCAGAACTGATCCAGCAAGATGTCCTCCCTCGGGTGTGGCTTGCTCGAGGTCAGCCGTTCTGCCAGCAGTGCGGCAAGGCCGTCGACGGTGAGAGCTGCCGTCGGCCCCATTCCGAGGTCGGAGACGAAGGTCGCTATCGAGCCGTCGCCTGCGGCCGCGACGAGGGTGCCGAGGGCGACGGCCTTGCCCAGTGTCGAGTTCGGCGAACTCGTCGAGTACGCCATGATCACGCAGTCCACGGCCGCGACGGCGGCGTTCATCTCCTCGTTCGTCATGACACCTGATCGTCGCCGAGTCGGAAACGGCAGCGCGTCGAGTGCGGCGATGATCTCGTCTTCACGCTGTCCGAGGGACTCGCTGAGCGGCCCGATGAGGGCAAAACCAAAGGGGCGATCTGGCCCTCGTCGTTGAACCGCTGCCAACGCGTGCAGAACAAGGTCCAGGTTCTTGTGAGGACTGATTGCGCCGGTCATGCCGAACCAGAAGGTCTCCGTGCCCATGCTCAAAGCCTGGCGAAGGGCATGGCCGCGGGTCACGACGCCCGCAACGTCACCATCGATGATCACGGGGTCGTTCACGTGGACTTCGGGTCCCGAGTACCCAGGCTGCCTCAGCCACACAACCTCGGCACCACGTGACGCGGCGACGCGGATCAGCGCACTCTTCGTGCGAAGGCGGAGGCGCCTGATGAGACTGGCGGGGCGCTCCCAACGAGGGTCACGCATGACCAAGAGGCGAAGCACGCCACGACCGGCCCAGCCCTCGCGCGCCACGTCCGTCACGAAGACGTCTCCATTGGGGATGACGACGACATCGCTCTGGTTTTCTGCGCTCACCGCCACGATGTTCCGCAGTAGAAGCGGGGACGGCACCGACGTGACCGAGATACCTCCCACCGGGCGCAGGTGTCGTTCGAACTCGATCGCCTCTCGGCCTTCATCCGAGATGAGGCAGATGACGTCGTGGCCTTCGTCGACGGCGTGGCGGGCCAAAAGTGCGAGGTAGACGAACACATGTCCACTGTGGCCCGGCTCGGCAAGGAGGATCCTAGCCATCGACCGTCCCTCGGTCCGTGCGGCCAGCGATCACGCACAAGAGGCCAAACGAGGCCCACCACATGCGGTTGCCGTTCACGTCGCTGGAGAACATGGCGTTGACCAGCCAGAACGTTGCCAGACCCAGCGCGATTGCAGCAGGGAGGTCGGCGGCCTTCGCCAGGGTCTTCCTGAAGAGAATGAACAGCACGGCCAAGAGCGTCGCTATCGCCAGCCAACCACCCTCCGCAGCCACCTCGAGGAGCAAATTGTGGGGGTAGATGACTTCAGATCCGGAGGCCAGCTGGATGTCGGGGAGATGCGGATAGCCGCCCCATCCGATGCCGAGTGGTGACGTCCTGATCGAGTCGAGGGCCGTCCGGTACAGGAAAGGGCGGGCGGTATCGGTCCCGCTCCCTGTGAGGGTTCCTGCCAGACGAGCTGCGGACACTGAGCTCTGGGACAGGACGTAGACGATCAGCAGCGACAGGAGTCCCGCGCTGCCAAGAATCTTGCCCACCCGGTTCTGCCTAAAGGTGGGAGAGGCAACCACGACGACGACCACAGCAGCGATGAGGGCCAGGAATGGACCTCGACTCCCGATGAGCACGGTCGCGATCGCGAGGCCGGCTGCCAGGAGCCACAGCGCCAGCCGCCGCCCCAGAGAGGAACCCAGCCCGACCAGCACGGCTACCAACGCCCCGGCGGCGACGACACGGGCGATGGTAATGCTCGTCCCACCCTCGAGGTTCAGCCGCCCGACGTTGCCCCCAGTCTCCACGGACGGGAACAGATACAGCATGGGCGCAACGACGGTCGCTACCACGGCGAGGCCGATGAACCATCGGCCCAGCGTCACGTCATCGCTGAAGATGATGAGTGGGCTGGCCGCGCAGAGGAGAGTCAGCGTGAACAGAAGCATGGACTTCATGAGGCTGTTGCCTGAGCCGACGGCCACAAGTACCCCGGGAATGAACGCAAGCCAGACGACGACCACGTAGCCGAAGTTTGGGGGGAGGGTGAACTTCCTCCCGATCCAGTGGTGAATCACGAGGAGGAGCAAGAGGCCGCCCGAGAAGAGCGTGAAGTCAACGGGAAACCAGCTGAGGAGCGGTGTTCCCTTGAGGTCGCCCGAAAGGCAGGTCATCAGGAGAGCACTGACTGCCAGGACCTTTGGCTTGACGTTCTTGCTCCGCGTCTGCGGGCTCTTCCGGGCGGTCACGACGCTCATGCCTCGCGCTCCACCCTTGCGCCGCCGGCTCCTTCCGGGTGACCGAGGGAGTCAACCGCGGTCATGATGAGCCGGGCCGTCGCGTTCGGGGACCACTCCTGGATGATGACGGCCTGGCAATGCTCAGCGATCCCCGCCGGGTCCCGCTGGACACGAAGAATCCAGTGGTCGACTGTTCGCGCCAGGTCGGCCACGTCGTCCTTTCGGTAGAACGCGCCAGTCAGGCCCGGCTCGATCGCCTCGAACTCGGGCGCCTGCAGGTCGGGATCGTCGTGCGTCACGACGGGTCTGCCGTGCTTCAGACTCTGGATGGTCGTGAGCCCGGCGAGGGAAGGGACCACGGTTACCAAGCAGGCGTCGTAGAAGAGTTCAAGTGCGCGTCGTCCGTAGATGGGCCCGAGGAGGAGGAGGTCGACGCCGAGCGCGCGGGCCTGACGAGAAAGGTTGGCCATTTCAGGGCCGTCACCTGCCAGCACGACGGACACATTGCGCCCGCTGGTCGAGCCTGACCTGGCTGCGGCCTGGAGCAGGAGATCGAGTCGCTTGTGCGACGCCAGCCGGATGACGGCTCCGATGGCAGGGTGCTTCAGTCCGCCGAGGCTTAGGCGGATTTGCTCAAGTCGCTCGTCGTCCTCTTCCAGGTGGTCTGGGGGGTCGGAACTGCTGTTGTGCACGACTGTCATGCGCTGGCTGGGGTATCCCGCTTGGATCCCGATCTGCCGAGCATGCTGACCGTAGAGCAGGAGTTGATTGGCAAGGCGGTAGAAGGCACCCCTGACCCAGCGACGCACACCCGTCTCAGCGTGATGCCAACCGATGGTCCAGAACGACACCGCCGTCCCAGACAGTCTTCGGCGCGCGGCCCCCACCCACGTCGACAGGTAGGCAACGTCCCCGAGGAAGATCACGTGGTCCCAGTCATCACCGAGTAGACGCCACAGCCCGCGCTGCCAGAGAAACGGACCGATCCAGACGTTCGTCAACTCGTGCGCCGTGTCGAGATCTGAGTGACGCATCGTGGCGATCCCGGGGTCACGAGATGAGGTACCGGCCGCAAAATGAACGTCCCAGCCCGGAGTCGACTGCAGGGCGCGAAAGACATCCCTCCGGTAGTGAGGGAGGTGCTGGTAGACGACGAGCATCCGAGGCATCAGACCCCCTCAACGGCGCCGGACGGATCACTGCCCCTCCGGCGCGGGGAGATCGGTCTTGCCGGAACCCCCGCGTACACGGTGTCGGCCTTGAGGTCGCTAGTGACGACGGCACCTGCGGCCACGATTGCGCCTCGCCCGATCTCGACTGATCCCAGCACGATAGCGCCGAAGCCGATGAGTGAATCACCATGAATCGTGACCTGGCTCAGCTGATTGGCGGGATGAGCAGTGATGGGGCCATCGAGGCCCTGGAACGGGTGGTCGTCGCCGATGAACGCGACACCGGACGAAACCATGACGTCTGGACCGATGTCGACGTGCGCCATAAACGTGCAGTCAGCCCCGATGCTGACTCTTCGCGCGGTCGTGAGGGAGGCACCTCGAGCGACGCGAAGCCCTGGCCCGACCACCAAGCCTCCCGCGGACCGGAGCCTCCCCCGGAATTGCAGGTAGGCCCTGGCACGCCGGATGGCACGAACGAGCTGCGTCAGCATCAGGTACGAATCCCCTCCCAGGCGTGGTGACGGTGCGCGGTGGAGAGGATGAAGTTGACCGCGCGCTCGCTCGCGTTGTCGATGAGGTAGTCGTCCGGGGTCAGGTGGCTGACGCCGTCGCGGGTGTGGCCCGCAGCCATCGCGACGCCCACGGCAGCCACGACGTCCTCGGCGTGCAGGCCGGTCATGAGGATGCCGCCGGTGTCGAGGGCCTCGGGCCGCTCGATGGAGTCGCGCAGCGTGACCGCCGGGAAGCCGAGGAGGGTCGACTCCTCGGCGATGGTGCCGGAGTCGGAGAGGCAGCAGGCTGCCGAGAGCTGGAGCCGGTTGTAGTCGTGGAACCCGAGCGGGTCGCTGAAGGTGATGCCCTCGGGTGCCTCCCACTCGGGCAGGGCCTCGAGCCGCTTGCGGGTGCGCGGGTGGGTGGAGACGAACACGGGGAGCCCGTGCGCCGCACGCACCGCGACGAGGCAGTCGAGGAGGGCTCGCAGGCGGTCGGGCGCGTCGACGTTCTCCTCGCGGTGGGCGCTGACGAGGAAGTACTCACGCTCCTCCAGGCCGAGACGGTTCAGGACGTCGGAGGCGAGGATCTCGTCGCGGTACGCGTCGAGGACCTCGCGCATCGGCGACCCGGTCTTGAGGATGCGGCGGGGGTGCAGGCCCTCGGCGAGGAGGTTGCGGCGCGCGTGCTCGGTGTAGACCAGGTTGAAGTCAGCGACGTGGTCGACGAGCTTGCGGTTGGTCTCCTCGGGCACGTTGAGGTCGAAGCAGCGGTTGCCGGCTTCCATGTGGTACACCGGAATTCGAAGACGCTTCGCCATGAGAGCGGCAATCGTGGAGTTGGTGTCACCGAGGACGAGGACGGCGTCGGGCTGCTCGTCGAGCATCACCCGCTCGACCGCGATGAGCGTCCCGCCGAGGACCGCGCCCAGCGTCGACGTGTCGACCCCGAGCATGTGGTCGGGCTCGCGGATGCCGAGGTCGCGGAAGAAGACCTCGTTGAGCGTGTAGTCGTAGTTCTGGCCGGTGTGGACCAGGACGTGCTCGACGGTGGCGTCGAGGCGGTGGATCACCCGGGAGAGGCGGATCAGCTCGGGCCGCGTGCCGACGACGGTCATGACCTTGAGCATCAGGCCTGGGCCTCCTGGGCGACTGGGTGGGGGAAGGTGTCGGGGGCGTCCGGCCGGAAGAGCTCGTGCGACCAGAACTGGGTGACCAGCACATCCTCCCCCGTGTTGGTGATGTTGTGCGCCCAGCCCACCGGCATGTCGACCGCGCAGGGCGCGTCTCCGGTGACGGGGAACTCGATGACCTCGTCGTGGAACATCCGGCGCAGCGCGATGGTCGCGGAGCCCTGCACGACGGCGAAGCGCTCGATCTTCGACAGGTGGTAGTGCTCACCGCGGGTGACGCCGGGGACGGTCGTCGAGAAGCTCGACTGCCCCTCGCCGCCCCGGGAGCGGACCGTCTCGACGAAGGTGCCGCGGGCGTCGCTGTTGGGGCGCAGGGCGATCGGGTAGCGCTGGGGGAAGAGCGCGGCGCGGTAGGTGTTGAACAGGTCGATCCGGAACGGCGTCGACAGGTCGGGGAACTCACCCGTGGTGTAGCTGGCCTCGAACTCGAGGAGGAGGTCGAGGACCTCCGCGACCCCGACCTGCGTGCCCTTCGGGTCGAGCCGCTGCTCCGTGGTGGTGAGCGCTTCGATCAGCACCTGGGCGGCGCCCTGCACGTGGAGCAGCTCGACCGGCCGGTCGGCGACCTGCGGGGTCTCCCCGGCGGCGACCGCGTGCACGAAGGTCGCGACGAAGCTGTTGTACCGCGGTCGCCCGTGCTCGCCGAAGATGTTGGGCAGGCGGACGTCGACCACGTCGTGGCCGTCGGCACGCAGCGCGCCGAGCGCCTCGGCACCGCGGGCCTTGCCCGTGCCGTAGGGGGTTCCGTTGCCGTCCTGGATGGAGTTGGCGTAGACGACGCGGACGGGGTGGCCGGCAGCTCGGACCGCGTCGGTGACGTCCTGCGCCAGGCGCACGTTGCCGTCCTCGACCTCCGCGTCGCTGCCCCGGTTCACGCCGGCGATGTGGACGACGGCGTCGGCCCCGGCGACGAGGGTCGCCAGGTCGGCCCACGTGTCGCGGGTGACGACGGTGACCTCGTGCTCGCCCTGGGCGTGCAGCCGGATCCGGGTGTGCCAGCCGAGGAAGCCCCCGGCACCGGTGAGCAGGACCTTCACGGGCGAGTCCCCGCGGCGAGGAGGGCCTGGACCTCGGGCAGCTCGCGGAGCATCGCCGCGGTGGCGTCGACGTCGAGCTGGCGCGTCGTCGTGGAGTCGTAGTCGGCCGCGACGTCGCCGCCGGACTCGCCGCGCTCGACGTAGACGCCGTAGTCGAGGGCGCGGGCGTCGAGGGGCACCCGGAAGTAGTCGCCCTGGTCGGTGGACTGGAGGACCTCCTCGCGGGTGAGGAGCGTCTCGTACATCTTCTCGCCGTGGCGCATGCCGATCTTCTGCACCTCGGGGTCGTCGCCGTACCCGAGGACGCGGCCGACGGCCTTGGCCAGGGTCTCCACCGTGCTCGCGGGCGCCTTCTTCACGAAGAGGTCGCCCGGCGCCGCGTGGAGGAAGGCGTGCTCGACGAGGTCGACCGACTCCTGCAGCGACATGAGGAAGCGCGTCATCGACGGCTCGGTGACCGTGAGCGGGCGCCCCTCGGCGAGCTGGCGGACGAAGAGCGGGATGACCGAGCCGCGCGAGTACATGACGTTGCCGTAGCGCGTGACGGACACCGTGGTCGCGGACTCGGGGTGGTTGCGCGAGAACGCCTGCGCGGTCTTCTCCATCAGCGCCTTGGACATGCCCATGGCGTTGACGGGGTACACGGCCTTGTCCGTGCTGAGGCACACGACCGACCGCACGCCGGCGCGGTGCGAGGCGTCGATGACGTTCTTGCTGCCCATGACGTTGGTCTTGACGGCCTGGTCGGGGAAGAACTCGCACGACGGCACCTGCTTCAGCGCAGCCGCGTGAAAGACGAAGTCGGCCCCGGTGACGGCGTTGGACACGCTGTCGTAGTCGCGGACGTCGCCGACGAAGAACTTCACCCGGGGCTCACCGAGGCGGCCGCGCATCTCGTCCTGCTTGGCCTCGTCGCGGCTGAGGATGTTGATGCGGGCGACGTCGCGGGACAGCAGGTGACGGACCATCGTGGACCCGAAGGACCCTGTGCCACCCGTGATCGTGACGGTTGCGCCGCTGACGACGGATGACTGATTCATGAGCGTCCTTCGTTGTGGATGGTGTGTTCGCGGGCCTGGCGCCCGAGTGATCGCCAGTCCGCCTCGGTGGTCTCGGGGGTCCACCCCTGGTCGTCGAGCCAGCTGCGTGCCTGTTCCTGTCCCAGCCAGATCATCTCGACCCGACGGGCATGAGGGGCAAGGCGAGGAACCAGGCGCGCCGCCAGGTGGGCGACCGCGATGACCAGGGTGACCGCAAGGCGGGGCACCTGGGTCGGCTCACGCCCGTCGCCGAGAGCGCGGAGCAGCCCGGCCGTGGTGTGACCCTGCCACGGGTGATGCACCACGGCGGGAGGGGGGGTCGGCGAGGTCGCGAGGAACACCAGGGCTGACGCGACGTCGCGGATGTGGGTCTGGGGCGACGGCCGGTCGCCGGGTGCAGCGACCGTGGCAGCCGGTGTGGTGGCGATCCGCGCGAGCTGTCGGGTGATGCGTCTGCTGGCGGCGTGGACACTGGGAGGGCGGTACACGGTGGTGTGCCTCGGTCCCGTCGAGGTTGCGGAGCGCTCCCCGTCGGCCTTGCTTCGGGCGTACGGGGAGAAGGCGTCGAGGTGGTCGCTGCTGTCGAGCACGGGCCGTCGTCCCTGGACGACGGCACTGCTCACGTGCACGAAGCGCTCAACGCCGGCCAGGTGCGCCGCCTCGCCCACGAGGCCAGGAAGGACGGCGTTGGCCCAATGGAGGCGGACCTCGTCGGCCGAACTCGCATCCGGGTCCCCGGCGCAGTTCACGACGACGTCATGGCCTCCCAGGACCCCGGCGAGCTCTCGGGTGACGTCCGCGGTGACCGACTCCCCCGTCAGACGCGGAGCGCGGACGCGGGTGACCTCGTGCCCCTGGCGCTCGAACTCGGTCGCGGCGTGCGACCCGACGAAGCCCGAGGCCCCGACCACAACGATCCTCATGCTGCCACCGCGCCACGCGTCGCTGCGGCGTGTCCCAGCAGATCGAGCAGCGTCTGCGACGTCGCCTCCTCGCTGAAGCGCGAGAGGTAGTGGGCGCGGCCGCGGGCCCCCAGGTCCCGCCGGCTCGACTCGGTGAGGTCGGCCATCGCCGCCACGGCATCGGCCAGGGCCTTCGGGTCGCCGGGGTGGACGACGGTTCCTGCCCCCGACTCGCGCACGACCTCGGCGGCGTCGCCCCTGAGAGCCCCGACGACGGGTCGACCGGCGGCCAGGGTTGCCTGCAGCTTGCTCGGCAGGGTCGTACGGAACATCGGAAGATCCTGGAGGCTGACGAGGTGCGCGTCCCCCAGGGCCAGGACGGGCGTCATCTCCGAAAAAGGGACCGGCCCGACGATGGCTACGGAGTCGAGGGCGCGACGTGCGACCTCGTCGCGCAGCCACTGCTCACGTACCCCTCCGCCGACGATCGCGAAGCCGATGTCCGTACGCCCCCGAAGCCGTTCGGCCGCGTCGAGTAGAACGTCAAGCCCCTGGTACGGGCCGAGGTTGCCGGCGTACATCAGGGTGAACCTCCGCGTGAGGCCCAACCGGTGAGCCAGCGCGTCGTCACGGTCGACGGGGCGGAACACCGACTCGTCGGCCCAGTTGGCGGCGAGGTGGATCTTGCTGGCGGGGACTCCACGCTCGGCGACGAGCGGAGCCATCCCGGGCGACGTGACCGCGACGGCGGAGGCGTTGTGGTAGATCCGGTCGCACATGGCGTGCAGCGGCCGCTCGAGCCGGGCGCCGCGGCCGGAGGCCAGGAAGTCGGACGAGACCACGGTCTGCGGCCACAGATCTTGGATCTGAACCACGTACGGGAGTCTCCTGAAGGCCTTCAGGGCCAGGGCGGGGAGGCCAGCCGTCGCGGGCGTGGAGTGCACGAGAACGGCATCGGCGGGGATCTTCCGCAGAAGGCCCACAGCGCTCGCGCCTGCGGCCCAGCTGAGGTAGTTCAGCGCCCGCCGGGAGGCCGCGGAGTCATGGTTCGGCCACAGGGGCGCTCGGTGGACGGTGATGCCTGCACGGTGCTCGCGTTGGTAGGGACGGACCCGATATCCCTCCGCGAGGACACCGGAGGGGTAGTTGGGGAAACCCGTGAGCACCTCGACTGAGGCCCCCCGGCGTGCGAGCGCGCGAGCGATGACACCGGCCTGGGCGGCGGAGCCGGCTTCGGGGTCGTACCACTGGGTGAGCATGAGGACGCGAAGGGTCATGCGGGCGCCCCTCGGAGGATCAGGCGTGGGGTGCTGAGGTACGCGACGGCCGCGACGGCGCAAGTGAGTACCCCGATGGGCCATCCGAGGAGGAAGGCTGCGCTCACCAGGAGGCCGATGGCGCCCATCCCCGACGAGACGAGCGAGTGGGGGAGTGCGCCCTCGTTGACGAGGCGCTGGTACACGTGGGTGCGGTGTGCCTCGAAGAGTGGCTCCCCGGCCCGCCGACGTCGCACGAGGGCGGTCGCGGTGTCGACCGCGAACAGGAGGTAGGGGGCGCACACCAGACCGATGACGGCCAGGGACGTGAGTGTGCCCCCGGACGAGGTCAAGGCCGCCGTGACCCCGAAGCCGGCGAGGCCGCCGAGGAAGTAGCTGCCGACGTCGCCCAGGAACATCCGGGCCTTCGGAAGGTTCCAGGGCAGGAAGCCCGGACCACCTGCGAGGGACAGCAGCCCGAGGGTCGCGAGGACCTCACCTCCGCCACGGCCGGCAGCCACGAGTGCGCTAGCGCCCCACACGGCGGCGTGGATTCCGCAGATACCGTTGATGCCGTCCATGAAGTTCACCATGTTCACCGCTGTCGGCGTCACGAGGGCACCGACCACCGCTCCGGTCGCGCCGGCGATCGCAAGACCGCCCAAGGCCCCGACCGCCACCTGCAAAATGAGCCGGGGACGCGCTGCCAGGCCGCGGACATCATCGACGAGGCCCACGACCGCCAGGGCGGCCGTGGCTGCGACGACACCCCACGTCGACGCTGTCCACGAGGATGACGCGAGAGCCAGGGCGGCAGCGGCCGCCGTGCCTGTAAGGATCGCCAAGCCGCCACCACGCGGGGTGGGAACCGTGTGCGAGGAGCGGTGGTTCGGGACGTCCCATCGCTGCGAGCGACGCAGCAGCGGAAGGATGACGAACCCCGATACCGCGGTCACTCCGGCACAGAGCAGACCAGTGATAACGGCATGACTCACGACTGCGACGACACCGTCCCGGGTGTCGCGTAACCCATCATCCAGAAACGCAGGCTGTCGGATTCCATCTGCGAGGGAAGGGCGACCTCGTCCGCCTCGAGCCCAGGCACCCTGACCTGGCGGATCAACGGGTGGGTGGAGCGAGCGATCTCCTCGCCGGGTGTGAACAGCTCCTCGGTCATCTTCTCGCCGGGGCGCAGGCCCGTGTAGACGATCTCGACGTCGTGGCGGCCGGACATGTGGATCATCGAGCGCGCGACGTCGACGATCTTCACGGGGGTGCCCATGTCGAGGACCATGACCTCGCCGCCGGCACCGATCGACCCGGCCTGGAGGACGAGCTGGCAGGCCTCGGGGATGAGCATGAAGTAGCGCTCGACGTCGGGGTGGGTGACGGTGACCGGCCCACCGGCACGGATCTGCTCGGTGAACGCGACGACGACCGAGCCCCGCGAGCCCAGCACGTTGCCGAAGCGGACGCTGACGTACCGCGACATGGGCTCGTGCGCGTCGACCGCGGCGGTGAGCCGTTCGGCGATGCGCTTGGACCAGCCGAGGACGCAGCTGGGGTTGGCGGCCTTGTCGGTGGAGATGTTGACGAAGGTCGACACCCCCGCCTTGCGGGCGGCCGCCAGGACGTTGTGGGTGCCGACGACGTTGGTCTTCAGGGCCTCGGCCGGGTGCCGCTCGAGCATGGTCAGGTGCTTGAGGGCCGCGGCGTGGAAGACGACGTCGGGGCGGGTGCGCTCGAAGACCGCGACGAGCTCCTCGGCGTCGCGGATGTCGCACAGGACGAGCGAGTCGGTGTCGAGCAGGGCGTGGCCCTCGATCGACATCTGCGTGGCGTGCAGCCCAGACTCATCGCGGTCGAGCATGAAGAGCTGCTCGGGGAAGAAGCGGGCGATCTGGCGGCACAGCTCGGAGCCGATGGACCCGCCGGCGCCGGTGACGAGGACGCGCTTGCCGGAGAGCTGGTCGGAGATCGCCGCCATGTCGAGCTCGACGGGCTGGCGGCCGAGGAGGTCGGCGACATCGAGGTCGCGCAGGTCGGCGGCGCTGGGTCGGCCGCCGAAGATCTCGCGGACGGGCGGGAGGACGAGGACGGCCAGGCCGGCATCCACGGCCAGCGCGGTGAGCTCGCGGACGGTGTCGGACGTGGCCGAGGGCACCGCGATGACGAGGGTGTCGGCGTCGTGGCGCTCGGCGACCCGAGCGAGGTCGTGGCGCGTTCCGCGGACCCGCAGCCCGGCGAAGTGGAGGCGGCTCTTCATCGGGTCGTCGTCGAGGAGGGCGACGGGCGTGATCCCGCTCTCGGGGTCGCGCACGAGGCTCTCGACGAGGATCCGCCCGCCGGAGCCGGCGCCGAACACGATGGCCTGGCGACCACCCTCGGCGCGGCGGCGCCGCGTGACGCGTGAGCGCACGACGAAGCGCGCGGCGAACATCGCCGTCAGCGCGAGGAACGTGCCCGACAGGGGCACGCTGCGGGGGAGGTTGATCACCGGGAGGACGATCGTGACGAGCGCCAGCACGCCACCGCTGATGACGGTGGTGCGGGCGAGGTCGCCGGTCTCCTCGAACGAACCGAGTTCGTGGTCGACGGCGTACGGGCCGGTGGCCCAGCCGAGCCCGACCTGGAGGAGCGCGACGAGGCCGGCGGCGACGACCAGGGCAGTCTCGTAGTCGCGGGGGATGCCGAAGTCGAGACGCAGCCAGATGGCCGAGACCAGGGCGAAGGCCCAGATGAAGACGTCGACGAGGGTCCACCAGAGGCGGGTGCGCAGGGCGCGGTGCCGCAGTGTCATGGATGGTCCCCAGGGTCTCGTGGTCGGTCGCCTCGTCGCGATGGGTAGGGTTTCGGTGTCCGCGCCACGACGGCACGAACCTGCACGTGAGAGCCCCCCTGCATGAGCGTCCCAGTGACTGATGATAGCGAAGGTGCCAGTGTGGTTGTAGACGGGAGCGTCCTGGTCGTGTGCACCGGGAACGTCTGTCGATCACCGTACATCGAGCGTCGGCTGCGTCACGACCTGACGCGCACGGGCATCACGATCTCGAGTGCGGGCACCCACGCCCTCGTCGGACGCGACCTCGACCCCGGGTCGAGGGCCCTTCTCGAGGCCTCCCACACGGATGCCGACGGTTTCGCAGCGCGCCAGCTGACCGCCGAGCTCGTCGCCTCGGCCGACCTCGTCATCACCGCTGCCCGGGAGCACCGGGGGGCCGCCGCGCGCCTCCATCCGGCCGCCTTGCGGCGCGCCGTCACCCTCACCGACCTCGCCGACCTCCTCGCCGGGCTCGCCCCGGCCGACGTGCAGGCAGCGGGGGAGGAGGGGTCCTGGGTGCGGCAGGTGGCCGCGGTCGCCGGCTCGCGCCGGGGGCTGGTCCCCGCCCGGCAGGAGGGGGTCGACGTCACCGACCCGATCGGCCGCGGACCGGCGGTCTTCGCGCAGATGGCCGACGAGGTGGAGGAGGCGCTGCGCGTCGTCGTCCCGGTGTTGCGCGGCCCGCAACCCTGAGGCCCCCCAGATCACCCGAACGGCCCGCGTTTGGGCGTGTTTCGGGGCATTTCGGCGCCCGGCAGAATCCACGGTCCTACCGTGGGAGGTCCGCAGGGGTAGACCGGAGGTTGTCGATGACGGCGATCGTGGTGGTGCTGGGTGCAGTGCTGGTCCTGGGCGTGACCGCCCTCGTCGGTGTGAGGGCCGATGCCGCTCGCCGACGACGGGCCCGCCGGTCGCGGCGCACCGGTCGCACCGCACCGCTGACCATCCACACGGGGTGGCTGCCGATGATGGACGACCCGGTCGCCGCGAAGGCTCCCCGCCACGCCCGACGCTGACGCACCGGTCGGCAGGCGTCAGGCCTGCTCGACCCGCTTGCGCTCGCGGCGCGTGGCCTCCTCGTCGGGCGCGTCGTACGCGTAGCCCCCGTACTGGTTGCCGTCCTTCGCCGGCACCCGGTTGAGGACGAGGCCGAGGATCTGGCCGTTGACCGACTCGAGCGACTGCAGCGTCTGCCCCAGCTGGTCGCGGTCGACCAGACCGGAGCCGACGACGACGATCGCACCGTCGACGAGCTTGGAGATGACCACGGCGTCGGTCACGGGCAGGGTCGGCGGGGCGTCGATGACGACGTAGTCGAAGCGCGCGCTGAGGCTCTGCAGCAGCGAGCGCATCGCGGTGGAGCCGAGCAGCTCGGAGGGGTTCGGCGGGATCGGACCCGCGCCGAGCACCCAGAGGTTGGTCCCGCCGTAGGGCTGGATGACGTCGATGACGTCGGCGCGGTCGATGAGCGCGTCGGTGAGGCCGACCGAGCCCTCGAGACCCATGTACTCCAGCACCTTGGGGCGACGCAGGTCGGCCTCGATGAGGCAGACGCGGGAGCCGGCCTGCGCCATCGTCAGCGCCAGGTTGGCCGTCAGCGTGCTCTTGCCCTCCCCGGCGAGCGAGGAGGTGACGACGATGGTGCGCGGGTGGTTCGCGGCGTCGACGAACTGGAGGTTCGTGCGCAGCGACCGGAAGGCCTCGGCACGCGGCGAGCGGGGGTCCACCTCCACGATGAGCGGGCGCTTCGGGGCGTCGGGGTCGTGGGCGATCGAGCCGAGGAGAGGGGCGTCGGTGACGCGCTTCACGTCCTCCGGGGTCTTGACCGAGCGGTCGAGGGTCTCGCGGAGCACCGCAGCACCCAGGCCGAGGAGCAGGCCGACGACGACGCCCAGGACGATGTTGCGCACCGGCTTGGGGCTGACCGGGGCGGTGGGCGTGGTGGGGGGCTGGACGACGGTGACCTTGACGGGGCTCTTCTCCGTACCGGCCGGGCTCTCGAGCTCGGTGACCGCGGTGGGGAACTCCTCGCCGATGGCCTCGGCGGTGACGCGGGCCCGCTCGGGGTCGGTGTCGCTCACGGCCACGTCGATGAGGACGGTGTCGGGCGGGGTGGTCGCGGTGACGCGGGTGACCAGCCCGGAGGCGTCGACGCCGGCGGCCTGGGCCACCGGGGTGAGGATGCGGGGCGTGGTGAGGAGCTGCGCGTAGGACTTCACCCGCTGCTGGGTGAAGGTGCTGCCCTGGAGGAGGGCGACGCTGTCGTTGGCCCCGGTCGTGGACACGAAGAACTGGGTCCTGGCCTCGTACATCGGGGTCGACAGGGCCGACGCGGCGCTGGAGAGCCCGATGAAGACCAGGACGATGGTGGCGATCACCCGCCACCTCTTGCGCACGACGAGCAGGTAGTCCTGCAGCTCCACGGTTCTCCTCGGATTGCCTCGTTCTTCACGCCCGGGAGCCCCTGCCACACCCGTCACGGCCGCCAGCATCGTAACCGCCCGGCGGCGCGCGAGCCCGACGGCGCGGCGCGTCCGGCTTTGCGGGAGGGGGTCCGTCGTGGATGCTGACCGCCATGGACCTCCGGCGATCCCTCCCCACCATCGGACTGGTCGCCCTCCTGCTCCTCGACCTCGGGCTCGTCGTGTGGGCCCTCTGGCCGGCCGGGACGACGGCGGCCTCGCCCTCCCCGTCGGCGGGCCGCCCGTCCACCTCGGTGTCCTCGTCGGCCTCGCCGAGCCCGAGCGCCAGCGCGAGCGCCGAACCCCCCGCGGCGGCCCGGCCGCTGAGCCGGGTCGTGTCGGCCGCGAGCGCCCAGGTGGTCTGGGCCGCGGGCACCGGCTCGTGCGACGAGCCGGGGAAGGTGCACGTCAGCCGTGACGGCGGCAAGACGTGGCGCTCGCAGGACGCCCCCGGCGCCGTCACCCGCATCCGACCCAACGACGGCCGCAGCGGCTTCGTCATCGGCGGCGACGACCAGTGCCGGCTGCGCCTGTGGAACACCAGCGACGCGGGGGCGTCGTGGACCGACCCCCGCTCGGCGGCCGACGCCTGGGGTCGCGACCCCGACGACGCCACCCGCGTGCACCGGCCCGGGGGCGACCCGGTGAAGCCGTGCCAGGCCGACGCCCGGGTGCTCGACCTCGCCGGCCTGCGCGACGGGGTCGCCTCGGTGGTCTGCAACGACGGCACGGTGCGCACCACCAGCGACGCCGGTGCCCGCTGGACCACCTCCCTCGAGCGCGAGGGCCTGGTCGCCCTGGCCCTCACCGCCCCGGGACGCGGCGCCGTCGCGATCGTCGCCGAGGACTGCACGGGCGTCGCGGTCGCCGCGCTCGCGGGAGGCAAGGTCGGCACCGTCCAGTGCCTCGAGGACGTCGCCCCCCGGCCGGGTCAGGTGTCGGTGTCCGTGGTGGCCGACGCGACGTGGCTCGTCGCCGGTGACACGGTGCTCCGGGCCCCCTCCGCGGACGCCTCCACGGGCACGTTCGCCAAGGTCGGGAGCTGGCCGAAGGGCTGAGGGTCTCGCCCGGGACGCGCCACTCTGCCACGCTGTGCCGGTGGAGCCACGCAGGGTGGCGCCGGTCCTCGGGCTGTGCGCGCTCCTCGCGGCCGACGCCGTCCTCATCAGCTGGGCCTTTCGCGGACCCCCCGCGGAGGACCCCGCCCTGTCGACGACGCGGGTCGCGACGTCGTCGAGCCCGTCGGTCGTCTCGTCCGCGGGCGGGTCGACCGAGCCCGCGACCGCGGTGCGACCGGCGACGGTGACCCGCTTCGCCGCCGCGGTCGGTCTTGAACAGTCCTGGGTCGTCGACGCCGGGACCTGCGCAAAGCCCGGGACGGTCTGGACCACCTCGGACGGCGGTGACTCCTGGTCGCGGGAGGACGCCCCCGGCCGCACCGTGCGGGCCAAGCCCGAGAGGGTCGACCGGGGCTTCGTCACCGGGGGCGACCGCGACTGCACCCTGAGGCTCTGGCAGACGGGTGACGCCGGCCGGTCGTGGAGTGGCGCGCGGTCGGCCGCGGGTGCCTGGTCGCGCGTGCCGTCGGACGACCGCGAGGTCCACGTCCCCAGCGACCAGGTGAGGACGCCGTGCGGCGACGCCGACGTCCTCGACCTCACCACCCTCGACAACCTCCGTGCCGGAGTCCTCTGCGGGAACGCCGAGGTCCGGACCACGACCGACGGCGGGAGGACCTGGGTGCGGGCGTTCACCGACAAGGTCGCCCTCGCCATCGCGCTCGCCGCGTCGGGCCGGGGCGTGGTCGTGCGCACGGAGAAGGGCTGCGCGGGCGTCGTCGCCGTCGCCCTCGAGGACGGGCAGCCATCGACCCGGAAGAGCTGCGTCGAGGTGCCGCCGGTGGAGGGAAAGGTGTCGGTCGCCACCACGGGGACGGCGTGGTGGCTCGTCGTCGGTGACGTCGTGCTGCGCTCCGAGAACGCGGTCGGCCCCTGGTCCAGGACCGGTGCCACTCTTCCCTCGAGCTGACGGAACAATGGCGCGGTGCTCCTCGTCTCCGCCAACGTCAACGGGATCCGGGCCGCGGTGCGGCGCGGCGGCATCGAGTGGCTGGAGGCCGCGGCGCCCGACGTCGTGACCCTCCAGGAGGTCCGGGCCGACGACGACCAGCTGCGGGCGGCGCTCGCCGGCACCACCTTCGAGGGCTGGCACGTCGCGCACGCGCCGGGCGAGGCGAAGGGTCGGGCCGGGGTGGCGGTGCTGTCCCGCCACGAGCCGGTGGAGGTGCGCACCGTCCTCAGCGAGGAGTTCGCCGACTCGGGGCGGTGGGTGGAGTCGGACGTGCCGGTGGGTGACGTCGTCGTCACCGTGGCGTCGGCCTACGTGCACACCGGCGAGGCGCGCACCCCGCGCCAGGAGGAGAAGCAGCGCTTCCTCCGGGCCGTCGGTGACCGTCTCGGCGAGTGGTCGGCACAGGGGCGGCACGCCGTCCTCACCGGCGACCTCAACATCGCGCACACGGTGGACGACCTGAAGAACTGGAAGGGCAACCAGGGCAAGTCCGGGTTCCTGCCGGAGGAGCAGGCGCACCTCGACGGCTGGGTCGACACCCACGGGTTCGTCGACGTGCACCGGGTCCTCCACGGCGCGGGCCCCGGTCCGTACACGTGGTGGTCGTGGCGCGGGAAGGCGTTCGACAACGACTCCGGCTGGCGGATCGACTACCAGATCGCGTCGGAACCGCTGGCGCGCAGGGCTGTTCGGGCCGAGGTCGGCCGGGCGGCGTCGTACGCCGAGCGCTGGAGCGACCACGCACCCGTGGTCGTCGAGTACGCCTTCTGAGGCCTAGGCGTCGCGGGCGGCGGAGGCGCCGGCGGTGACGACGAACGACCTAGGGGCGGTCCAGCCGCGCTCGGCGAAGGCGGCGGCCACCGCGGTCGCCACGTCCTCGGCGTCCGACTCAGGGACGAGGGCGATGCTCGACCCACCGAAGCCGCCGCCCGTCATCCGGGCGCCGAGGGCACCGGCCGAGCGGGCCGCCTCGACCGACACGTCGAGCTCGACGCAGCTCACCTCGTAGTCGTCGCGCAGCGAGGTGTGCGAGGCGTCGAACAGGCGCCCCACCGACTCGAGGTCGTCGGCCTCCAGGGCCTCGACCGTGGCGCGGACCCGGGCGATCTCGGTGACGACGTGGCGGGCCCGGCGGACCTGCTCGTCGTCGGCGAGGCGGGCCAGGGCGTCGTCGAGGTGGTGCGGGTCGACGTCGCGCAGCGAGTCCAGGCCCAGGGCGGAGGCCGCGGCCTCCGACGCCCGACGGCGCGCCTCGTACTGCCCGTCGTTGAGGGCGTGGGCGGCGCGGGTGTCGGTGACGAGCAGGACGTACCCGGCGCCGTGGCCGGCCAGGTGGAACGGCACGTGCGACGTCTCGCCGGAACGGCAGTCGAGCAGGAGGGCGTGGCCCTCGCGGCACAGCAACGCGGCCGACTGGTCCATGCCTCCGGTCATCGCCCCGGCGACCTCGTTCTCGGCGCGCACGCAGGCGGCGGCCAGCCGCGCGCGGGAGGCGTCGTCATCGAGGAGGTCGAGGCCGAACAGGTCGCTGGCGGCGGCGCCGACGGCGCACTCGAGGGCCGCCGACGACGACAGGCCGGCACCGAGCGGGACGTCGCTGTCGACGGTGACGTCGAGGCCGCGCACCTCGTGGCCCTCCTGGCGCAGCGCCCACAGCACCCCGGCGACGTACGCGGCCCAGCCCGAGGGTGACCGGGGCCCGACGGTGCCGAGGTCGACCTCGACGCGCTCCCCGGCCTGGGCCGAGTGCACCCGCAGCAGGTCGTCGTCACGCGCCGTGGCGGTGGCGGTGGTGCGCTGGGGGAGCGCGATCGGCAGCACCAGCCCGCCGTTGTAGTCGGTGTGCTCGCCGATGAGGTTGACGCGGCCCGGAGCCGACCACACCCCTGCGGGCGGGGTCCCGAAGACCTCGAGGTGGACGTCCACGGCACTCGTCATGCGAGTGAGTCTAGGGATCGGACCCCTGACAGAATGAGGGCATGTCCACCCCCGCGACCGGCCCTTCCGCACGCCCGCGCATCCTCTCGGGGATGCAGCCGACGAGCGACTCGCTCCACCTCGGCAACTACCTGGGTGCGCTCGTGAACTGGGTGGGCCTCCAGCGCGACTTCGACACCTACTACTTCGTCGCCGACCTCCACGCCCTCACGGTCCCGACCGACCCCGAGGTGCTCCGCCGCCGCACGCGCATCACCGCGGCGCAGTTCATCGCCGGCGGCGTCGACCCCGAGGAGTCGGCGGTCTTCTGCCAGAGCCACGTGCACCAGCACGCCGAGCTCGGCTGGGTCCTCGCCTGCCAGACGGCCATGGGCGAGATGAACCGGATGACGCAGTACAAGGACAAGACCGCCAAGGGCCAGAACGCCAACGTCGGCCTCTTCACCTACCCGGTCCTCATGGCGGCCGACATCCTCATGTACGACGCGGCCTACGTGCCCGTGGGCGAGGACCAGCGCCAGCACCTCGAGATCACCCGCGACCTCGCGGAGCGGATGAACGCGCGGTTCGGCGAGGTCCTGCGCGTGCCGGAGCCGTACATCGTCAAGGAGTCGGCCAAGATCATGGACCTCCAGGACCCCACCTCGAAGATGAGCAAGACCAGCTCCACCGAGAAGGGCATCCTCGAGATGATGGAGGACCCCGCGAGGCTGGCGAAGAAGCTGCGCTCCGCGGTCACCGACACCGGCTCGGAGATCCGCTTCGACCCGGAGACCAAGCCCGGGGTGTCGAACCTCCTCGTCATCCACTCGGTGCTGTCCGGCACCAAGGTCGCCGACCTCGAGGCCGAGTTCGCCGGCCGCGGCTACGGCGACCTCAAGAAGGCCGTCGCCGAGGTCGTCGTCGAGGCCGTGACGCCGTTCCGAGAGCGGATGACCGAGCTGCTCGACGACCCCGCCGAGCTCGACCGCATCCTGGCGCGGGGGGCGGAGCGGGCGGGCCTCATTGCCCAGGCCACGACCACCCGGGTCAGGGACGCGATCGGCCTCCTCCCGGGAGCGCGGTAGGGTCCCTGACCATGCCCGTCCACGGCGTCGCCGTCACCGTCCCGGAGCCCTGGGGAGCGCAGCTGCAGGACGCGCGAGAGGACTTCGGGGACCCCATGGCCTCGGCCATCCCCCCGCACGTCACGCTCCTGCCGCCCACCGCCGTCGAGGACGGTGCGCTCGAGGAGTTCCTCGCCCACCTCGCGTCGATCACCGCCGGCACGGAGCCGTTCGACATGGTGCTCTCGGGGACCGGGACGTTCCGGCCGGTGTCGCCGGTGGTGTTCGTCCAGGTCTCGCAGGGCATCGCCGCGTGCGAGGAGCTCGAGAGCGCGGTGCGCTCGGGCCCCGTGGAGCGGACCCTGGAGTTCCCGTACCACCCGCACGTCACCATCGCCCACCACCTCGCGGAGCCGAGCCTGGAACGGGCCTTCGACGAGCTCGCCGACTTCCGGTGCTCGTTCCGGGTCGACACCGTCGAGCTGTACCTTCACGACGACGACGGGGTGTGGCGCGTCGTGCGCTCGTTCCCGCTCGGCGCCGACCACGCCTGAGGCCGGGTCTCCCGTCCTTCAGGCGGCCAGGGCGGTGCGCTTGCGCACGGCGTCGTAGTGGCCGACGAGCTCGTCGGTGAGCACCGCCCAGGTGCGGCCGGCGACGCGTTCGCGCCCCGCGTCCCCCATCCGGTGGCGGAGGGCGGCGTCCTCGACGAGGCGGGCGACCGCGAGCCCGAGGGAGCCGGGGCCGACGGGGTCGAAGAGCAGGCCGGTGCGGCCGTGGTCGACGAGGTCGAGCGGTCCACCCCGGGCCGGCGCGACGACGGGCAGCCCGGAGGCCGCGGCCTCCTGGAGCGTCTGGCCGAAGGTCTCGCGGGTGCCGGTGTGGACGAAGACGTCGAGGGCGGCGTAGGCGTCGGCGAGGTCGGTTCCGGAGCGGTGGCCGAGGAAGAGGGGTTCGGGGGCGAGGGCGGTGCTGGCCACTCCCCGGAGCAGGTGCTCGGTCGCGTCGCGTCCGGGCCCGTCGCCGACGACGACGAGCCGGGCCCCGGGGGTGCGCACGACCTCGGCGAGACGCCCGAGCTCCTTCTCCGGCGCCAGGCGACCGACGTACCCGACGAGCACCTCACCGTCCGGGGCGAGCCGAGCCCGCAGGTCGGTGACGCGCGGGGAGGGACGGCGGTCGGGGTGGAACAGCGCGGCATCCACCCCGCGGGCCCACAGGGCGGTGCGGGGGACGCCGTGGGCGCGCAGCTCGTCGAGGGTGCCGCGCGAGGGGGCCAGCGTCCGGCCGGCGAGGGAGTGGACGCGGCGCACCCAGCGCCAGGCGGTGCTCGACGCGCGCGGTCCGACGGGGCCGACGTGCTGCGCGAGGTAGGCGGGCACGTCGGTCTGGTAGACGGCGACCGCCGGGATGCCGAGGTGGGCGGCGTCGCGCAGGGCCCTGGCTCCGAGGACGAACGGCGACGCGACGTGGAGGACGTCCGGGGCGAACCGGGCGAGGACGTGCCGCACCTCCCGCGTCGGCAGGCCGGTGGGGAAGCTGCGCACGCTCACCGACGGGACGGTGGCCACGCGGTGGCCGGCGAACCGGTCCGGGGCGGGGCGAGGGGAGACGACGAGGACCTCGTGGCCGAGGGCGCCGAGCTGCTCGGCCACGCGGCACACGCTCGTCGTCACGCCGTTGACGGTGGGGAGGAACGACTCGGTGGCGATCGCGACCCGCATGGTCATGACCATCCCGTGGCCCGGCGCGCCGTCGGTGACGTCCGGGTGGGTGGCGGGTGAAGGTCCGGTGACCAGATAGCCTCGCGTGCCATGCAGGACATCCGCGGGTTCTGGGCCGTCGTGCCCGCCGGTGGTGCGGGGACGCGGCTCTGGCCGCTGAGCCGGGCCGCCCGTCCGAAGTTCCTCCTCGACCTCACCGGCAGCGGCCGCACCCTGCTCCAGGCGACGGTCGACCGGCTCGAGCCGCTCACCGGCGAGCGGGTGGTCGTCGTCACCGGCGCTGCGCACGCGTCGGCGGTCCGCGAGCAGCTGCCGGGGCTGGCTGCCGAGCGCGTGCTGGCGGAGCCGTCGCCGCGCGACTCGATGGCGGCCATCGGGCTCGCGGCCGCGGTCGTCGAGCGCGAGGACCCGGACTCCGTCATCGGCTCGTTCGCGGCCGACCACGTCATCCCCGACGCCGAGGCCTTCCGCACGGTGATCCGCGAGGCGGTCGACGTCGCGCGTGACGGGCACCTCGTCACCATCGGCATCGAGCCGACCTTTCCCGCGACCGGGTTCGGCTACATCCGGGCCGGTTCGCCACTCGAGGGTGCGCCGACGGCCCTGCACGCGGTCGAGTTCGTCGAGAAGCCGGATGCCGAGCGAGCTCGCGAGTACGTGGAGTCGGGCGAGTTCCGTTGGAACGCAGGGATGTTCGTCGTGCGGGCCTCGGTGCTGCTCGACCTGCTCGGCCAGTGGCACCCGGAGCTCGCGGCCGGGGTGCGCGCCATCGCGGCCGACCCCTCGCGACTCGACGAGCTGTGGCCCGACCTGACGAAGATCGCCATCGACCACGCCGTGGCCGAGCCCGCTGCCGCTGCCGGGCACGTCGTCGTGGTGCCGGCAGCGTTCGGCTGGGACGACGTCGGCGACTTCGCGAGCCTGGCGACGCTCCTGCCCGACGCGGGTGGGCTGCGCGTCCTCGGCGAGGCGGGCGACATCACGGCGGTCGACGCCACCGGGGTCGTCGTGGCGACGGGTGGGCGGCGCGTGGCCGTCGTGGGGCTCGACGACGTGGTGGTCGTCGACACGCCGGATGCCGTGCTCGTGACGACCCGGGCGCGGGCGCAGGAGGTCAAGGCCGTCGTCGACGCCCTCAAGGCCGAGGGCCGCACCGACCTCACCTGACCTCGACCCCCGGCTCAATCCGGTCCTACCGCCTGGTACGTGGGGTGATCACCCCACGTACCAGGCGGTAGGACGCGATGGAGGGGCGTCAGACGGCGTCGCGGCGGAGGTAGGCGGCGCGGCCGGCGAGCACGAGGGCCGCGGCCACCGCGAGGAGGACGAGCGCCGGCACCGCCTCGAACGACCCGCCGGGCAGCTGCGACACGTGGGCGAACGGCGACGCGTCGACGACCCACGAGGGCAGGTCCATCGTCGGGCCGAGCTCGCCGACGACGAACGCCACGAGGAGGACGCCCCACGTCAGGGGCGCGAACCGCGGCACCGCCCCGGCGAGGAGCGCCGCCATCCCGACGACGACCCAGACCGCCGGCAGCGTGGCGAGCGAGGCCCCGAGGACCGGGCCGAGCGCCGGGGCGTCAGGCGTGGCGGCCGGCCCGACGATCCCGACCGTGGTGCCGAGGACCGCCATGAGCAGGGCCGGGAGGCCGAGGGCGACGGCCACGTGGGCGGCGTACCAGCGGGTCCGGCTCGTCGGCGTGGCGAGCACGAGCTCGCCCAGGCCTCGGCGCTCGGCGGCGACGAGCCGCAGCACCAGCGCCACGCCTGCGGCGGCGACGGCCGCGGCGACGAACCGGACCTCGGTGGCGACGTAGACGTCCTCGACGCCCCCGGCGCTGCCGGCGAGGCGGTCGAGCATGTCGCGCACCGCCGGGTCGTTCGCCAGGTCCGCGACGGAGGCGAGCAGGCCGCCGACGACGACCCCGCCCACGAGCATCCCCACGGTCCACCCGATGACGGTGCCGCGCGCCTGCCGCACGACGAGCCCCAGCGCCCCGGACAGCAGGCGACCACCACGCTCAGGGCCGCCCCGCGCCGGGATGATGCCCGCGCCCAGGTCGCGGCGGTCGAGCACCGCGACGCCCGCCGCCACACCCACCGCCAGCGCCACGACCCCGAGGGCGAGGACCCAGAGCCGGTCGGCCCCGAACGCCTCGACCCGCCCGGCCCAGCCCAGCGGCGAGAGCCACCCGAGCGCATGGAGGGCGTCGTCAGCCGGTACCGAGTCGCCGACGGCGCGCACCGCGTAGGCCGCGCCGAGGAAACCGAACCCGAGCCCGGCGGCACCGCGCGTCGTCGACGCCAGCTGCACCGCGAGCGCCGTCATCCCCACGCTCGCCAGGCCTGCCGTCAGCCAGGCGACCCCGAACGCCACCGACCCGCGCGCGTCCATCCCCAGCCCCACCAGCCCCGCGGCCGAGATCCCGCTCGCCAGCAGCACCGCGACCACCCCCACGGCCACGGCGGCCGCGAGCGGTGCCCTGCGCCCCACGACCCCGGCGCCGACGAGCTCGAGCCGGCCCTCGTCCTCCTCGGTGCGGGTGTGCCGGCGCACGACGACGAGGCCGAGGACGGCGGTGAGGAAGGCGCCCATCATCACCGTCTTGAGGACGGCGAGGGCATCGGCGGTGTGGGCCGACACGGGCCCGTACAGCGCGACGACGCCGGGGTTGGCCAGCACCCCGCCGAGTCCCGCGGCGGCCGAGGCGTCGTCGGGGTAGAGGGCCAGGGTGGCCTGCGCCGAGCCGACCGACAGCAGGACCAGGCCGAGCACGCTCGCGGGGAGCAGCACGCGGTCGCGGCGGAACGCCAGGCGCAGCAGCTCGCCGGTGCCCTCGAGCCCGCCGATGGAGCGGCGGCGGAGCGACGCGGCCGGGGTCGGTGCGGTCGCGGCGGTCATGCCGGCTGCACCTCCCGGGTGTCGTAGCGCGAGAGGAAGAGCTCCTCGAGCGTCGGCGGCTGGCAGGTGAGGCCGGTGACGCCTCGGCTACCCAGGGCGGCGACGAGCTCGCCGAGGTGCGCGGCCTCCACCGAGCAGGTGAGGGTGTCGCCCTCGACGGCGACGTCGTGCGTCCCCGGCCAGGAGGCAATCTCGGCGAGGGAGGGCGCGTCGCGCAGCACGGCCCGCACGCGGGTGCGGGTGAGGTGGCGCAGCTCGGCGAGGCTGCCGGTGTCGACGACCTGTCCGGCGCGCACGATGCTCACCCGGTCGCAGGCGCGTTCGACCTCGCTGAGGATGTGGCTCGACAGCAGCACGGTGCGGCCCCGGGCGCGCAGGGCCGCGAGCTCCTCCTGGAAGACCTGCTCCATCAGCGGGTCCAGGCCGGAGGTGGGCTCGTCGAGGACGAGGAGCGGCACGTCGCTCGCCAGCGCCGCGACGAGGGCGACCTTCTGGCGGTTGCCCTTGGAGTACGCGCGGCCACGGGTGCGCTCGTCGAGGGCGAACCGCTCGACGAGGTGGCGGCGGCGCTCCTCGTCGAGGCCGCCGCGCAGCCGGCCGAGGAGGTCGATCACCTCGCCGCCCGAGAGGCTGGGCCACAGGACGACGTCGCCGGGGACGTAGGCGAGCAGGCGGTGCAGCTCGGTGGCGTCGCGCCAGGGGTCCTGGCCCAGGACCGTGGCCGAGCCGCCGTCGGCGCGCAGCAGCCCGAGCAGGATGCGGATGGTCGTGGACTTGCCCGAGCCGTTGGGGCCGAGGAAGCCGTGGACCTCGCCCTCCCGGACGGTGAGGTCGAGCCCGTCGAGGGCGGTCGTGCGCCCGAAGGTCTTGCGGAGGTCGTGCACCTGCACCACGTCGGTCATGGTCGTCACGCTACGCCTCGTTCAGAAGTTTGTGAACGATGTAAAGTGAGGCCATGCCGACCCGCCGCGCCGCCGCTCCCGAGGTCCGTGTCGGCGACGGCACCGACGGCACCGGCGCCGCCGACGCACGGTTCACCGACGTCGTCGAGCACCTCGGCGGGGCCTTGGCCGAGGCCGGCCTGTCGCGCCTGCCGGCCCGGGTGTTCGCGGCCCTGATGGCGACCGAGGACGGCCGGCTCACCGCCGCCGACCTGGCCCGCGTCCTCGAGGTCAGCCCCGCCGGGGTCTCGGGCGCGGTGGGCTACCTCCTCAACGTCCGGATGATCCGCCGCGAGCGGGAGCGCGGCTCGCGGCGCGACGTCTACGTCGTCCTCGACGACGCCTGGCACGACGTCCTCATGCAGAAGGACCAGATCTACGCGCCGATCCTCGCCGCCCTGCTCGAGGCGCGCGACGAGGTGGGCGCGGGCAGCCGCGCGGGGGAGCGGATGCAGCTGTCGGTGGAGTTCCTCGAGTTCGTCCAGCGCGAGATGGACGACCTCGCCCGCCGGTGGGACGAGTACAAGGCGAGCCGCGCCGCATCCTCCTGAGTGCCGCTGCCTCGTGCGGGTCGAGGTGAAACGTGACCCTCTCGTGGTGGTGTTTCACCTCGAACCGGCGGAGGGGGTCGGTCGCCCACGAGTAGACTCGGCCGCCTGATGAACGACGATGCCCTTCTCGCCGCCCTCGGCGAGCGCATCTCCCACCTCGCAGCCGAGCTCATCGACGTCCGCCGTGACCTCCATGCCCACCCCGAGCTGTCCCGTGAGGAGACGCGCACGACCGATGTCGTGGCCCGCCGACTCGACGCCTCCGGTGTCTCCGTCCGCCTCATGCCCGGGACCGGGCTCCTCGCCGAGGTCGGTGCCCCCGAGCCCACCCACCGCGTCGCGCTGCGCGCCGACATCGACGCGCTGCCCGTGCGTGAGCGCACCGGTCTCGACTTCGCGTCGACCACGCCGGGCGTCACCCACGCCTGCGGCCACGACGTCCACACCGCCGCCCTGCTCGGCGCGATGCTCGCCCTCAAGGAGTGCGAGGCAGCACTCGTGGAGCGCGGGATCGCCGTGCGCGGCATCTTCCAGGCGGCCGAGGAGATCATGCCCGGCGGCGCGCTCGAGGCCATCACGGCCGGCGCCCTCGACGGCGTCGACGTCGTCTTCGCCGTGCACTGCGACCCCACGCTCGACGTCGGCGAGGTCGGCCTGCGCGAGGGTGCGCTGACCGCGGCCTGCGACCAGGTGGCCGTGTCGCTGCACGGTCGCGGCGGACACACCTCGCGCCCGCAGCTCACCGAGGACCTCACCTACGCGCTGGCCAAGGTCGTCACCGACGTGCCCGCGGTGCTCTCCCGTCGCCTCGACCCGCGCACCGGCACCGCCCTCGTGTGGGGCACCATCAGCGCCGGCCGCGCGCCCAACGTCATCCCCTCCACCGGCGAGTGCCGCGGCACGCTGCGGATGCTCGACGCGCAGGCCTGGCTCACGGTCGGCCCGCTGCTCGAGGAGATCGTCCACGGCGTCGTGCAGCCGTACGGCGTGCAGGCCAAGGTCGAGCGGGTCAAGGGCGTGCCGCCGGTGGTCAACTCGGCCACGGGCATCGAGGCCTTCCGGCTCGCGTCGCTGGCCGGCGGCATGCACCCGGTGCCGACGACGCAGTCCCTCGGTGGCGAGGACTTCTCCTGGTACCTGGCCCACACCGACGGGGCGATGGCGCGGCTCGGCACGCGCACCCACGGCGGGCCCACGTTCGACCTGCACCAGGGCGACCTCGTCGTCGACGAGCGCTCGATCACCCTCGGGGCCCGGCTCCTCGCCTCCGTGGCGGTGCTCCGCCGCGGCCGCACCGCCCGCCCCGACGACAGCACCCTGGAGGCGACGTGAGCTCCGACGGCCCCACCGGTACAACCCCTGACGTCGACTGGGACGCCCTGCACGCCGAGGCGGTCCGGATGACGACGCTCTCGTACGCGCCGTACAGCGGCTTCCCCGTCGGGGTGGCGGGTCTCGTCGACGACGGCCGCATCGTCTCGGGCTGCAACGTCGAGAACGCCGCCTACGGGGTCACCCTGTGCGCCGAGTGTGGGATGGTCTCCGAACTGCACAAGACCGGCGGCGGCGTGCTCGTGGCCGTCAGCTGCGTCGACAAGAACGGCAACGCCCTGATGGCGTGCGGCCGGTGCCGACAGCTGTTGTGGGAGAACGGATCTCCCGAGACGCTGGTGCAGACGCCGGAGGGCGTGCTGACGATGGCCGAGGTGCTCCCGCAGGCGTTCGGCCGCGAGACCCTCGACGCCGTCTCGCCCGTCCGCACCTGACCGGCCAAACCCGGCTGGGGGCTCGGACACGACGCGCTCGGCCCCTGCCATGATGGCCCGATGAGCGAAGCCTTCGATGCCGTCGACGTCATCACCCACAAGCGTGACCGCCGTGAGCTGTCCGACGACGAGATCCGCTGGGTCATCGACGCCTACACGCGTGGAGCCGTCGCCGACGAGCAGATGAGCGCCCTCGCCATGGCGGTCCTCCTCAACGGGATGAACCGCCGCGAGATCTCCATCTGGACCGCGGCGATGATCGCCAGCGGCGAGCGCATGGACTTCTCCGGTCTGTCGCGCCCCACCGCCGACAAGCACTCCACCGGCGGCGTCGGCGACAAGATCACCCTCCCGCTCGCGCCCCTCGTCGCGGTCTTCGACGTCGCCGTCCCGCAGCTGAGCGGCCGCGGCCTGGGCCACACCGGCGGCACCCTCGACAAGCTCGAGTCGATCGCCGGCTGGCAGGCCTCCATCACCAACGAGGCGATGATGCGCCAGCTCGAGGACGTCGGCGCCGTCATCTGCGCGGCCGGCTCCGGGCTCGCTCCGGCCGACAAGAAGCTCTACGCCCTGCGCGACGTCACCGGCACCGTCGAGGCGATCCCGCTCATCGCCTCCTCGATCATGAGCAAGAAGATCGCCGAGGGCACCGGCGCCCTCGTCCTCGACGTCAAGGTCGGCAGCGGCGCCTTCATGAAGAACCGGGAGGACGCCACCGAGCTCGCCCGCACGATGGTCGACCTCGGCACCGACGCCGGAGTCAACACCGTCGCCCTCCTCACCGACATGGCCACGCCGCTCGGCCTCACCGCGGGCAACGCCCTCGAGGTCCGCGAGTCGGTGGAGGTCCTCGCCGGTGGCGGCCCGGCCGATGTCGTCGAGCTCACCGTCCGCCTCGCCGAGGAGATGCTCGAGGCAGCGGGCCGGGGCGGCCAGGACGTCGCCGCCGCGCTGGAGGACGGCCGCGCGATGGACGCCTGGCGCCGGATGATCGCGGCCCAGGGCGGCGACCCCGACGCCCCCTTGCCCGTCGCCACCGACACCCACGAGGTGCGGGCCGGTGCGTCCGGTGTCCTCTCCGGGCTCGACGCGTTCGCCGTGGGCGTCGCCGCGTGGCGGCTCGGTGCGGGACGCGCCCGCAAGGAGGACCCGGTGCAGGCGGGCGCCGGCATCGAGATGCACGCCAAGCCGGGCGACGCCGTGCGCGAGGGCGACGTCCTGCTCACCCTGCACACCGACACCCCCGAGCGCTTCGAGCGCGCGCAGGACGCCCTCCAGGGCGCCATCACCATCGCCACCGACGGCACCCCGGTGGAGCGCACGCCCATCGTCATCGACCGGATCGCCTAGCTCGACCGGGCCATGGCCGTGGCGTCCGCGCCGTCATAGCGTCGGGGTCACCACCCCGGCCACCGGGCGGGGGTCTGCAGGGAAGGGGCGCAGGCATGCCTGAGTTCATGGACGTCCACCGCGGCATGGTCGGCATCACCGAGGAGGGACTGAAGGAGGCGCACGACGCCGACCTCGCCATCCAGGACGACGAGGCGGTGGTGTTCAAGCAGGCGTGGGCCGACCCCACCCTCGGCATCGTCTACTGCCTGTCGGAGGCGCCGAGCCGGGAGGCCGTCCAGCGCATCCACGCGCGGGCCGGGCACCCCGCCGACGAGATCCACGAGGTGCCGCTCAGCGTGTGACCGGGGCCCGGAGGACGCCACCGCGCCCGGCGCTAGGGTGAGGCCGTGTCCGACCCCACCGCTGCCGTCGCCGTCCCCGCCACCGTCGTCTCGCGCGCTCCGAAGGCGCTGCTGCACGACCACCTCGACGGAGGGCTGCGGCCCGCCACGGTCGTCGAGCTCGCCGAGGCCGCGGGCTACACCGACCTGCCGACCACCGACCCGGCCGCCCTGGGTGCCTGGTTCCGCGACGCCGCCGACTCCGGGTCGCTCGAGCGCTACCTCGAGACGTTCTCGCACACCGTCGCCGTCATGCAGACCGAGGAGCAGCTGACCCGCGTCGCCCGCGAGTGCGCCCTCGACCTCGCCGCCGACGGTGTCGTCTACGCCGAGTCGCGCTTCGCCCCCGAGCTGCACATCGAGGGCGGGCTGTCGCTCGAGCGGGTCGTCGAGGCGGTCCAGGCCGGCTTCCGCGAGGGTGAGCAGGAGGCGGCGGCCGCCGGCACGCCCATCCGGATGCGCACCCTCCTCACGGCCATGCGGCACGCCGCGCGCAGCCGTGAGATCGCCGAGCTGGCCGTGGCGTACCGCGACCGTGGGGTCGGCGGCTTCGACATCGCCGGCGCCGAGGCCGGCTTCCCTCCCACCCGCCACCTCGACGCCTTCGAGTACCTGCGCCGCGAGAACGCGCACTTCACCATCCACGCCGGCGAGGGCTTCGGCCTGCCGTCGATCTGGGAGGCCATCCAGTGGTGCGGGGCCGACCGGCTCGGCCACGGGGTGCGCATCGTCGACGACATCGAGGTCGATGCCGATGGTGGCGCGCCCACCCTCGGCCTGCTCTCGGCGTACGTGCGCGACTGCCGCATCCCGCTCGAGATGTGCCCGAGCTCGAACATCCAGACCGGCGCCGCGGCCTCGGTGGCCGAGCACCCCATCACGATGCTCAAGGACCTGCGGTTCCGCGTCACGGTGAACACCGACAACCGGCTCATGAGCGGCACGTCGATGTCGCGCGAGATGCAGCTGCTCGTCGACGAGGCGGGCTGGAGCATCGAGGACCTGCGCTGGGCGACGATCAACGCCCTGAAGTCGGCGTTCCTGCCGTTCGACGAGCGGCTCGAGATCATCGAGCACGTCGTCAAGCCGGGCTACGCCGCCCTCGGCGCCCACGCCTGACCCGCCCCTGACCCCACGGGTCAGGCGCCCGCGAGCCGGCGACTTCGTGCGACTTGGGTGCGGTTCTCCGACCTCGGCAGGCGGAAACCCGTACCGAAGTCGCACGATGTCGCGGTCTAGGGGTGGGGGAGGAGGGGGTCGGCCGGGAGGACGCGCGCCCGCAGCCGCTCCTCGCGCCACAGCCGCTCGAGGTCTCGCCGGCGCCGCTCGGCGATGATCGCCGCGAGGACGACCTCCGGGTGGTGGCCCGCGGGAGGCGGCGGGCTGACGTGCGGCAGCATCGTGCGCAGCAGGTCGACGCCCAGCCGGTGGCGCGAGTCGGGTGACAACGACGGTGCGCGGGAGAGGAACTGGCGCACCGCGACCGTGAGCCCGGAGGGCAGCGAGGTGATGTCGGCGTTCACGGCCCACTGCTGCATCGAGTAGTGCATGATCGGCGGCGCCGTGAGCCGCAGGCTGGCGCGCTGCGACACCACGACGGTGCCGGCAGCCATGTCTCCCAACCGTTTCGCGCGCGGGTGGATCATCGCGACGATGAGCGCCGGCGCCCCCAGCAGCAGGTAGATCTCGACGAAGCCGACGAGGGACCGCACGATGGCGTGGCGCGCCGTGAGCGGTCCTCCGTCGTCGCGCACGACCCGCAGCCCGAGCGCCAGCTTCCCCAGGGTGCGCCCGCGGGTGAACGTCTCGACCGCCGCCGGGAGGACCATGAGCACGATCGTGCTCCAGAGGATGGAGACGATCCCGATGAGCGCGTCCGACGCCGATCCGAGGGCCAGGCCGAAGACGACGAAGCCGCCGACGAGCAGGACCAGGGCGATGCCGACGTCGATGGCACCCGACGCCATCCGGGCGGCCACGCTGGCGGCGGGCACCTCGACGGCGACGCCCTCACCCGTGACGAGGTCGTCGCCCGCGTAGCTGCGATAGCCCCCGTGGTCGCTCACGCGGCGAGCCTAACCCGCGATCGCGGGCGGGGTCCTCGGGTCGGGCCCACGGCGTCGGGGCTTCGGGTTACGCTCGCCGCGTGGACCTCGACGCCTACCTCACGGTGCACCAGCCGCAGTGGCGTCGCCTCGAGGAGCTGTCCTCGCGACGCCGGCTCAGCGGTGCCGAGGCCGACGAGCTCCTCGACCTCTACCAGCGCGTCAGCACCCACCTGTCGGTCGTGCGGTCGGCGAGCCCCGACCCGTCGGTCGTGTCGTACCTGTCGTCGGTCCTGGCCCGGGCGCGGGTCGCGTCGTCGGGCGCCCGGTCGTCGACCTGGGCCGACCTCCTCGGCTTCTTCACCCGCACCTTCCCGGCCGCGCTCTACCGGACGCGGTGGTGGTGGGGGACGACCGCCGTCCTCAGCGTGCTGCTCGCCAGCGCCGTCGCGTGGTGGGGGCTGAACCACCCCGAGGTCTGGGAGTCGCGGATGACGCCCGCCGAGATCGACGCGTACGTCGGCACCGACTTCGAGAACTACTACTCCGAGTTCCCGCACGGCGAGTTCGGAACCCTGGTGTGGCTCAACAACGCCCGCGTCGCCGCGCTCTGCATCGCGCTCGGGACGCTGGGGCTCCCCGTGCTGTGGATCCTCGGCCAGAACGTCTCGGCGGTCGGCGTCGCGGCGGCCCTGATGATCTCCAACGACCGTGGTGCCCTGTTCTTCGGGCTGATCCTCCCGCACGGCCTCCTCGAGCTCACCGCGGTGTTCGTCGCGGCGGGAATCGGGTTGCGGCTGTTCTGGTCCTGGATCGAACCCGGGCCGCGCAGCCGGCTCGAGTCGTTCGCAGCGGAGGGGCGCACCGCCATCGCGATCTCGCTCGGGCTCGTCGCGGTGCTCCTGGTCAGCGGCTTCATCGAGGGATTCGTGACCCCGTCGGGCCTGCCCACGTGGGCGCGCATCGCCATCGGGGTGCTCGCCGAGTCGCTGTTCCTGGCGTACGTCTTCGTCGTCGGTCGCCGGGCCGCCCGCGAGGGCGTCACCGGTGACGTCCTGGCCCGTGACGCCGGCGACGTCGCCCCCGTCAGCGCCGCCTGAGAACCGGGTCGCGGTCGTCCGACCTTCTGCGCCATCTCTGGTACGGCGCAGAACCTTGCCGGTGGCGCGGGTACATCCGCGTCATCGAGGAAGTACTGCGCCATCACCGTGACGGCCCAGGAGCTCGGGCCGGCTAGAGCAGGCCCTGGCGCTTGAGCATGAGGTAGTGGTCGGCGAGCCGCACCGGCAGGACGTCGTGCGCGGCGTCGATGACGTCGACCCCCAGCTGCTCCAGCGCGGACGCCGTGCGCCGACGCAGCGAGCTCGCCCGCTCGGCCGCGGCCGCGTCGTAGACCTGGCCGGTCGACGTCCGGGCGGTGCGCATCGCCTCGAGCGCCGGGTCGGCCACGGACGCGACGACCACCCGGTGGTGGGCGACGAGCGGTGGGAGGACGGGCAGCAGCCCCTCCTCGACGGCCGACGACTCCAGCGCCGTGAGGAGGACGACGAGCGCCCGGTGCGTGCCGAGGCGGACGACCTCGGTGGCCAGCGCCGACCAGTCGGCCTCGACCAGCCGCGCCTCCACCGGCGCCAGCGTGCTGATGGTGTCGTGGAGCAGCCGGGCGCGGTCGGTCCCGGAGATGCGGGCGTGGACCACCCGGTCGCCGGCGATGACCTGCACCCGGTCGCGGGCGTGGCCGGCCAGCGCGGTGAGGAGGAGGGCGGCATCCATGGCGGCGTCGAGGCGCGGCGCGTCACCGATGCGGCCGGCGCTGGTGCGCGAGGTGTCGAGGACGATGACGACGCGCCGGTGCTGCTCGGGCTGCCAGGTGCGCACGACGAGGTGCTGGCGCCGAGCCGTGGCCCGCCAGTCGATGGAGCGGACGTCGTCGCCGTCGACGTAGTCGCGCAGGCTGTCGAACTCGGTGCCCTGGCCACGGGTGCGCACGGCGGCGCGGCCGTCGAGCTGGCGCAGCACGGCGAGCCGGCTGGGCAGGTGCTTGCGCGCCGGGAAGGCGTGCAGCGCGCGGAACGACCCCGGCACCTCGACCGACCGCTGGCGCGACGCCAGCCCCAGCGGGCCGTTGACCCGCAGGGTCACCCGGTCGGCCCGGCGGTCCCCACGGCGGGTCGGCGCCAGGTGCGTGGTGACCTGCACGCGCTCGTGCGGCGGCACCTCGAGGCGGTGGACGGCATCACGGGCACCGGCGGAGGGGGGCCACGCGTCGCGCAGCAGCCCGCGCACCCCGCGGGCCCCGGTGTTGGTGACCCACAGCGTGCTCGTCGTCTCCTCGCCCAGGCGCACCTGGGTAGAGGCGCTGCGCGACAGGCGCAGCACCCTGGGCGACACCGCGAGGGCGAGGTCGAGGGCGACGAGGAGCACGACGACGAGGACCCACCAGCGCACCGTGGACCCCTGCGGCCACAGCGCGACCGGCGCCAGCCCCAGCAGGGCCAGCGCGACGGTGCGCCACGTGATCGACATCAGCGGGGGACGGGCACCGAGCCGAGGGCGCTGTCGAGCACCGAGGCGACGCCGACGCCCTCGAGCTCGGCCTCCGGGCGCAGCGAGAGCCGGTGCGCGAGCGTCGCGTGCGCGAGCGCCTTGACGTCGTCGGGCGTCACGTAGGTGCGCCCCGACAGCCAGGCCCACGCCCGCGCCGTGTTCATCAGCGCGGTCGCGCCACGGGGCGAGACGCCCAACGACAGCGAGGGCGAGGTGCGGGTGGCCCGGGCGATGTCGACGACGTACGTGGCGACCTCGTCCGACACCGTGACGGCACGCACCGCGGCGGCACCGGCGTCGAGGTCGGCGGCGCCGGCGACCGGGCGCACCCCGGCGGCAGCGAGGTCGCGGGGGTCGAAGCCCCCGGCGTGGCGGCGGAGCACCTGCACCTCGTCGTCGCGGCCGGGCACCGGCAGGACGACCTTGAGGAGGAAGCGGTCGAGCTGGGCCTCGGGCAGCGGGTAGGTGCCCTCGTACTCGACCGGGTTCTGGGTCGCGGCGACCATGAACGGCGAGGGGAGCGCGTGGGCCTGCCCGTCGACGGACACCTGCTTCTCCTCCATCGCCTCGAGCAGCGCCGACTGGGTCTTCGGGGGCGTGCGGTTGATCTCGTCGGCGAGGAGCAGGTTCGTGAACACCGGTCCCTGGCGGAACGAGAAGTCGCTGGCCCGCGCGTCGAAGACGAGGGAGCCGGTGAGGTCGCCGGGCATGAGGTCAGGGGTGAACTGCACGCGCTTGGTCCCGATGTCGAGGGCGGCGGCCAGGCTGCGGACGAGCAGCGTCTTCGCGACCCCCGGCACGCCCTCGAGGAGGATGTGGCCGCGGCACAGCAGGGCGACGAGGAGCCCGGCGACGGCGGCCTCCTGCCCGACGACGGCCTTGGCGACCTCGGCGCGCACGGCCAGGAGCGCGGCGCGCGCCCCCTCTGCGGACTGCGGTGTGGCGGACTGGTGCTCGGTCATGGGTGTCGGACCCTCTCCTCGAGGTCGGTGAGCTGCTGGGCGAGCTGGATCAGGGCGGAGTCGTCGGCCGGGGGCGGTCCGAACAGGATGGTGCCGGCGTGCTGGGCGGGCAGGCCGCTCACGGACGCGACGGCGTGGACGAGGGCGGCCTCTCCGGCGGCGCGGGGCACGGCGAGGCGGCGGCCGAGGCGGTCGCGCGTGGCCACCCGGAGCACGGTCGCCGCCCGCTGGCGGTCACCCGACCGGCGGTAGAGGCGGCCGCGGGACTCGGTGGTCTCCACGGCCCGCACCACGACGGGCAGCGGCTCGCGCACGAGCCGGCCGAGGCGCCGGCCGCGGGCCAGGGCGAGCAGGACGACGGCGAGGAAGACCAGGGTCGTGGCGGGCCACGTCCAGGCGGGCCAGACGTCCGCGGGCGCGGCGCCCTCCTCGCCCGGGCCGCCGGCGGTGAGGTCGCTCGTCCCGGGCTGGTACCAGACGAGCCGGGGCGTGGACCCGAGCGCGCGGACCGCGAGCCCCGCGTCGCTCGCGGCCGTGATCGACTCGTTCGTCCACGCCGAACCGAAGCCGACGACAACGGTGTTCGGGTAGGCCGCCGCCGAGGGGAGCTCGACCATGGCGACGCCCGACCCCTCGGGGTCGTCCTTGCCGTCGGGCCCGGGGAGCGGGAAGCAGGAGACGGCACCGCGTGCGGCGGGCTGCACGAGGAAGCGGGTGTCCGAGAACGCGATCGCGTCGTCGTCGCGGGCCAGCGGTGAGTCACACCGGGCCGGGAGGTCGTCGGTGCCGCCCGGGTACGAGGTGACCGGCACCTCCATCCGGCGCAGCTGGTCGCTGTCGGGGTTGACGAGGACGAGCCGCCCGGCGTCGCGCACCGCACCCGAGGTGCGCACGGCGGCCCCGCTGCCGAGGTTGGTGGGGTCGGCGACGAGGACGGTGGTGAGGCGGTCGACGCCGGCGCCCTCGAGCCCGGCGATGGAGCGCACCACCTCGACCTCGACGCCCTGGCGGCGCAGGACCTCGGCGAGGGCGCGGGCACCCACGGGCCCGACGCCCTCCGGGTCGAGGGGAGCAGCCGGCCGCTGGGCCGACAGCGCGAGCAGGGAGAGCAGGACGACGCCGAGCGCCACGACCCCGGCGTAGGCACCGGTGCGCCGGGTGAGGAAGCGCTGCCACGGCCGGGTCGGTCGGACGGTCCCCGGCTCGCCCAGCACGGTGTCCGCGCTCGCGGTGTCGGCGCTCACGGGGTCACCACGAGGGCGGAGTCGGGCAGCTCGGGCAGGACCGGCCGGGTCGTCGACAGCGTCTCGTCGAGGTCGACCACGGCGCGCGCGGCGTCGGCGCTCGCCGTCCGGCGGCCGTACCGCACGGCGTCGAACGTGTCGGCCGCCGTGGCCAGGGGGCCACCGTGGGCCGGGAAGACGGGGACGAGCTGCACGGACACCTCGTGGGCCGTGCGTCCGGGGAGGTCGTCGAGGAGGGTGCGCTCGACCGCCGCCCGGGCGATCGCCCGGTAGCCCTCGAGCACGGCGGTGTCGTGGTCGCCGGCGGCCAGCGCGGCCCGGGCGTCGGCGCGGTGCTCGGCGGCGGTGCGGACCGGGCCGTCGAGGACGCCCCCGCGCGACCGGCCGGTCATCCGGCGCTCGGAGCGCAGCGAGCGCGCCAGCACCAGGCCCACGACGAGGACCCCCACGATGATCGCGACCCAGATGGTCCACGCGGGCAGCCCGGCGCCGGTGACGGTCCGGCCGAGGATGTCGCCCAGCCACTCCCAGAGCCGGGCCAGCAGGCCCTTCTGCTCGTGGTAGATCCCGCGGCGCAGCTCGTCCTCGAGCCACTGCCGCGCCTCGGGCGAGGTCGGGTCGAGCGGGGGGTCGGCGCGCACCGGGCTCAGGAGGTCCGGGCCGCGCTCGGCCACGGCGCCGGTCCGCCGTGCTGCGACGCGTGGATGAGCTGGACGTCCAGGCCCTCGCGGCGGATCCGCGCGTCGACGGTGAGCAGGGCGTCGACCCCCGCCGTGAACGGGGTGGTCAGGGCGCCGGCGATGAGGCTGGCGACGCCGGTGAGGATCGCCTGCCACATGAAGATCTGGTCCTCGGCCCCCGCCGCGATGACGGCGACGACGCCGCCGAGGGCGATGGGCAGCGTGATGATCTGGGCCGCGAAGCCGACGACGACCGAGGTGAGGAGGCGGATGCCGAACAGCCGCCAGAACCCGCTGCGCGTCAGCTCCCAGGAGCGGCGCAGCGACGCGATGACCCCCCGGCCCTCGAGGACGATGAGCGCAGTGGCGAACCCCAGCCTCACCCAGAGGAAGACGTAGAGGACGACCGCCGCGAGGGTGCCCACGGCCGTGACGAGGAACGCGATGCCGTCGAAGTCGCCCGCCTGCACGAACAGGGCGACGCCCGGCCCGATGAGGACACCGAGGATGAGGACCGAGCCGAGCACGACGAGGAGCACGACGCCGATCAGCGCGGGCAGCCGTCGCCGGGTGCCGTCCCACGTCTCCCCGATGCTGACCTTGCGGCCGAGCACCGCCTGGCCGATGACGTAGGCGAGGAAGCCGGTGAGCGCGATCGAGGACAGCGTGGAGCCGATGGCGGGGACGTACTGGGCGAACACCCCGACGCCGAACTCGGTGGACTCCAGGCTCCCGGTCTCGAGGCTGCCGAGCCACGCGCCGAGCGCGGTGGTGGGCACGAGGCAGACGAGCGAGGTGACGACGGCCAGCCCGATGGTGGCGGCGACGTTCCCGCGGATCGCCTTGGTGACGCCGCCGAAGATGTCACCGAGGGTGAGCGGGCGCAGCGGGACGATGCCGGGCCGGAACTCCAGGCCCGCGACGTAGGGGGCGCCACCGGGCATCGAACCGGGCGGGGGAGGCGCGAACCCGCCGGTCGGGGGCGCGTACCCCGGTGCCGGGGGCGGGTACCCGGGCGGCATCGGTGCGGACCCGGGGGGCGGGGGAGGCGGCGGCGGAGGGCTCGACGACGGCCCACCGGGCGTCGTCGACCCCGGTGCGACCCACGGCTGGTCACTCATCTGCTGCCCCCGGCTCGACCACGGAACGACCCTAACCGACGCACTCCCCGCGGGAGGTGCGGTCGGTGCTTCCCCCCGCGTCGCGCAGGTGGCAGGCTCGGCGCATGTTTCCGACGGTGGGGGACATCCTGGGGGTCCACCTCACCCTCCCGACGCACGAGGTGTTCGTCGCGCTCGGGGTGCTCGCGGCCGCCCTGGTCTTCGTCGTGGAGGCGCGCCGCCGGGGCCACACCGACGAGCGCCTGGTGTGGGTCGTGATCGGCGCCCTGCTCGGCGGCGCCGTGCTGATGCGGATGGGGACGTGGCTGCAGCACGTGCAGCTCCGCGACAACGCCGGGGCGGTCGAGCAGTGGACCTACGGCAACCGCTCGGTCCTCGGCGGTCTCGTCGGCGCGTGGCTCGGGGTGCACGTGGCCAAGCGCCTCGTCGGCTACCGGATGCGCACCGGCGACCTGTTCGCCCCGGCCGTGGCCCTGGGGATGGCGGTGGGCCGGGTGGGGTGCCTGCTCACCGAGGTGCCCGGAACGCCGACCGGCGGCACGTTCGGCCTGACCCTCGACCCCGCGGCCGCGGAGCGCCTCGGTGCGCCGGCCGGGGTCCCGCTGCACCCCTCGTTCGCCTACGAGATCGCCTTCCACCTCGCGGCCTTCGCGGTGCTGTGGGGCTGGCTGCGGCACCAGCGGCTCGAACCCGGGACGACCTTCGTCCTCTACGTGGCCGGCTACGGGGTCTTCCGCTTCCTCGTCGAGTTCGTCCGCGGCAACGAGGTCGCGTGGCACGGGCTCACCCGACCGCAGCTGTTCCTCGCCGTCACCATCCCGGTGGTCCTGCTGCGCGTCGCGGTGCTGGTGCGCCGCCACCGGGCCACGCGCGACCCGGCCGAGCCCACCGTCACCCGACCCCAGGAGGTCTCCGCATGAGCGGGATGCCGCTGCGGGGCGACCGCGTGCACCGCTACGTGGTCGCCTTCTGCCCGACCTGCCACGAGGAGGACCCCCAGCGCCCGCTCGAGGACGTCCGCCGGCTCTCGGGGTGGCTGGTCGTGCGCGACGACCGGGTCTGGCTCGAGCGCGGCTGCCCCGACCACGGGCTCGTGCGAACCCTGTACGACGAGTCGCCCGAGATCCTGTCCTACCTCGAGGAGTGGACCGCGCCGACGAAGCAGCACGTCCCCGACGTCCGCGGGAACTGGCTGCCGGTGCCGTCGGCCTACGCGCAGGGCCTGCCGGAGATGCAGACCCAGCACACCTGCATCCTCCTCGAGGACGTCACCGACCACTGCAACCTGCGGTGTCCCACGTGCTTCGCCGAGTCCTCGCCGGCACTGGGTGCGGTCGCGCCGCTGGAGCAGGTGCTGGCGTCGGTCGACACCCGGCTCTCGCGCGAGAACGGCCGCATCGACGTCGTGATGCTCAGCGGTGGCGAGCCGACGCTCTACCCGCGCCTCGCCGAGCTCCTCGACGCACTGTCGCAGCGACCCATCGTGCGGATCCTGGTGAACACCAACGGGATCCGCATCGCCACCGATGACGCGCTGCTGGCCCTCCTCGCCCGGCACCGGGAGCGGGTCGAGGTCTACCTCCAGTACGACGGGCTCTCCGCCGACGCCTCCCGCCACCACCGCGGCGCCGACCTGAGCCGGCAGAAGGACCTGGCCGTCGAACGGCTCTCGGGCGCAGGCGTGTTCACGACCCTGACCATGACCGTCGCCATGGGGGTCAACGACGAGGAGATCGGCGCCGTCATCAAGCGCGGGCTCGACACCCCGTACGTCGGCGGCGTCACCATCCAGCCGGTGTTCGGGTCGGGTCGGTCGGCGGGCATCGACCCGCTCGACCGCCTCACCCACACGGGCGTCCTCGCGCGGCTCGAGGGGCAGACGGGCGGCCAGGTGACCTGGCGCGACCTCACCGCGCTGCCCTGCTCGCACCCGCACTGCTGCTCGGTCGGCTACCTGCTGCGCGACGACGGTGGGACCTGGCGCTCCCTGACCTCCCTCGTCGGGCACGACCGGCTCAAGGAGCTGCTCGAGCTCAACCCCGACCTCGTGGCCAACCGGATCGCCGACGACGCCATCCCCGCGACGATGCGCGCGGTGGTCAAGGACTCGCTCATGGGCCTGCTCTCCGAGCAGTCCTCCCTCTCGCACCCCGACGTCGGGCAGCTGTGGAAGGACGTCTGCGAGAGCTGCGACCTCGGGATCGGCACGCTGCGCACCCTCGCCGCCAGCGCGCTGCCCGGCCAGCGGCGCAAGCTGCGCGCGATGCTGGGGGAGCGGGTCCTGCGCGTCACCGTCAAGCCGTTCATGGACATGTCGACGATGGTCGAGGAGCGGCTGCTCCAGTGCTGCGTGCACGTGGCCACCGTCAACGAGCTGACCGACGCCCACCAGTGCGCCCCGTTCTGCGCCGTGCAGGCGTGGGCACCGTTGTCCCGCACCCGGATCTCGACCGCCACCGGTGGTCGAGCCACCTCGGAGGTGTCGTCCACGTGACCGCCCAGGCCCCGCCCACCCCAGCGGTGGCACCCCCACAGCCGTACGACCCGCTGCGGCTGTGCGTCTTCGCCACCGTGGCCCTCATCGCCTGGCTCGCCGGCCCGTTCGCGGTCGTCGGCTTCGCCGCCCTCGGCTTCGCCGGCTACTGGCGGGCCCGCCGAGCCGGCCTCGAGCGCTCGAAGTGCGTGCTGCGCGACACCCGCCTCGTGCTGGCCTACCTCGGCCTGCTCGCCCTCGCCGGGACGGTCGGCGCCGTCCTCACCACCCTGGAGGTGCTCGGTGTCCGCTGACCAGCAGCCGCCGACGGGGCCGCCTCCCGGGCCGCCCGTCAACCCGTACGACCCGTCCGGCCGTCCCCACCAGCCGCCGTCGACGGGCCGCTACCACTGGGCGCTCATCCTCCTCGGCGTGCCGATCGGCTTCGTGCTGTGGGTCGTCGTCAGCTTCGTCGTGATCCTGGGAACCAGCTTCGGCGACACCACGTCCGCGGTTCCCCAGGCGGCCGTCATCGGGCTCCTCGCGGCGCTGCTCGCCGTGGCCGTGGGGCTCATCGTGTGGCGACGGTCCCGGCAGCTCGGGCAGGGCATCATCCTCGGGATCGCCATCGGGATGATCGTGGGCGGCGGACTCTGCCTGCCCATCGTCCTCTCCGGCTGAACCGCCGTCAGGCGGAGGCGCGCAGCGCCCGCTCGACACCCGCGGCGCGCGCCGGAACAGCACCCAGCGCCGTCTGGCGGCGCACGATCTCGGGCTCGGCCCGCATCAGCGTCAGCCCGCGGCGCACGAGGACGAGCGGCGGCTTGCGCCGCTCCCTGAGGTCGCGCAGCAGGCGCCGCACGTAGGTCACCTGGGGGCGGTGGTGGACGCACCAGGCGCTGTGCAGGACCCCGCGCTCGCGCAGCGCGCCGACGACCTCGGCAGCGAAGATGCCCTCGGCCACGACCAGCTGGTCGGGCCCGACGACGACCTCACGGGTCCCGACCGCCCGGCTCGTGGCGATGTCGTAGACCGGGGTGTCGACCCGGCCGGTGTCGACGAGCGTGCACAGGGCCTCGACCGCGGCGTCGGCGTCCCAGCTGTCCGGGTGGTCCCAGTCGACGATGCCGAGGTCGGCGCTGCGCGGCATCGCGGGGTCGTCGAGGTCGCGGTAGAAGTCGTCGAGCCGGAACACCGGCCAGCCGTGGGTGGCGTCGAGGCGCGCGGCGAGCCGCGACTTCCCGGCGCCGCTCGGACCGGCGAGGACGACGACGCGGCCGCGGCCCGTCATCGGCCCTTGGGGTGCCAGACCGTCTTGGTCTCGAGGAAGGACGACAGGCGGCGCAGGTCGGGGACCGGCTCGAAGTCGGGCTCGACGGCCTCGGCGCCGGTGCCGCCGGGGCGCACCACGCGCTTGAGGTTCTCGGCGGCGGCGAGCTCGAGGTCGCCCCACACGACGCCCTCGGCACCCGCGGCGCCGGTGAGGTCGATGGCGTTGACGTCGCGGTGGCTGGCGAGCCACGGCGCGACCTCTGCGGTGCGGCCGGTGACGATGTTGACCACGCCGCCGGGCACGTCAGAGGTCGCGAGGCACTCGGCGAGGGTGATCGCCGGCAGCGGCCGGTCCTCGCTGGTGAGGACGACGACGGTGTTGCCGGAGACGACGACCGGAGCGACGACCGACACCAGGCCGAGCAGGCTCGACGCCTGCGGCGCCAGCACGGCGACGACACCGGTGGCCTCGGGGGCGGAGATGTCGAAGTAGGGGCCGGCCACGGGGTTGAGCCCGCCGAGCACCTGCGTGAACTTGTCGGACCAGCCGGCGTACCAGACCCACCGGTCGATGGCCGCGGAGACGACGGCCTCGGCGCGGGCGGGGGTGAGGCCCTCGCTGTCGCGGACGTCCTGGACGAGCTGCGCGCGGCGGCCCTCCATCACCTCGGCGACCCGGTAGAGCACCTGGCCCCGGTTGTACGCGGTGGCGCCGGCCCAGCCGGGCTGGGCCTTGCGGGCGGCGACGACGGCGTCACGGGCGTCCTTGCGCGACCCCATCGCGGCGTTGGCGAGGAAGCGCGGGGCCGCGGCGGCGCCACGGCGCGACCCGCTGGGGGCGGCGAACACCTCGTAGGAGCGGCCGCTCTCGCTGCGGGGGAACTTCCCCCCGATGTAGAGCTTGTACGTCTTGCGGACGTCCACGCGCGTGCTCACTTCCCGGCTCCCGTCGTGACGTAGGCCTCGAGGCCGTGGCGACCGCCCTCGCGGCCGTAGCCCGACTCCTTGTACCCGCCGAACGGCGAGGTGGGGTCGAACTTGTTGAACGTGTTGGCCCACACGACGCCGGCCCGCAGCTGGTCGGCCATCCAGAGGATGCGGCTGCCCTTCTCGGTCCAGACGCCGGCCGACAGGCCGTAGGGGGTGTTGTTCGCCTTGGCCACGGCCTCGCCGGGGGTGCGGAAGGTGAGCACCGAGACGACCGGGCCGAAGATCTCCTCCTGGGCGACGCGGTGCGACTGGCTGACGCCGCTGAACACCGTGGGGCGGAACCAGTAGCCGCTGCTCGGCAGCTCGCAGCCGCTGTCCCAGCGGGTGGCGCCCTCGGCCTCTCCGGCCTCGACGAGCGACTCGATGCGGCCGAGCTGCGCGGCGCTGTTGATGGCGCCGACGTCGGTGTTCTTGTCCATGGGGTCGCCGACGCGCAGCGTCATCAGGCGGCGCTGCAGGCGGGCGAGGACCTCGTCGGCGACGTTCTCCTGCACGAGGAGGCGGCTGCCGGCGCAGCAGACGTGACCCTGGTTGAAGAAGATGCCGGTGACGATGCCCTCGACGGCCTGGTCGATGGGGGCGTCGTCGAACACGATGTTCGCGCCCTTGCCACCGAGCTCGAGGGTGGCCTTCTTGCGGGTGCCGGCGATGGCGCGGGCGATCATCTTGCCGACGCCGGTGGAGCCCGTGAAGGCGAGCTTGTCGATGCCCGGGTGGTCGACGATCGCCTGGCCGGTGGTGCCGGCGCCGGTGACGATGTTGACGACACCCGGCGGCACCTCGGCCTGCTGGCAGACCTCGGCGAAGAGCAGCGCGGTGAGCGGCGTGGTCTCGGCGGGCTTGAGGACGACCGTGTTCCCGCAGGCGAGGGCCGGCGCGATCTTCCACGCGAGCATGAGGAGCGGGAAGTTCCACGGGATGACCTGGCCGACGACGCCGACCGGGCGGGGGTCGCTGCCGAGCGAGGCGTGCTCGAGCTTGTCGGCCCAGCCCGCGTGGTAGAAGAAGTGCGCCGCGGCGAGCGGGACGTCGACGTCGCGGCTCTCCTTGATCGGCTTGCCGTTGTCGAGGGTCTCCAGGACGGCGAACTCGCGGGCGCGCTCCTGCAGGATGCGGGCGATCCGGTAGAGGTACTTGCCGCGGTCGGCGCCGCTCATCCGCGACCAGACGCGGGAGTAGGCCTGCCGGGCCGCGCGGACGGCGGTGTCGACGTCCTCGGGGGTGGCCTCGGACACCTCGGCGAGGGTCTCCTCGGTGGCGGGGTTGACCGTCTTGAACGGCGTGCCGCCGCTGGCCTCGACGAACTCGCCGCCGATGAACAGCCCGTAGCTGCTCGCGATGTCGACGACGCTGCGCGACTCGGGCGCCGGTGCGTACTCAAAGGGGGGCATGGGCTGCTTCCTGAAGGTGCGGGGTGGCCGGTCAGTAGCCGCTGGGGGCGTCGTCGGCGACGTAGTCGGCACCCGAGTAGGCGCCGGTCGCCATCTTCTGTCGCTGGAGCACGAGGTCGTTGAGCAGGCTCGAGGCGCCGAAGCGGAACCAGGTGTTGTCGAGCCACTCCTCGCCCGCGATCTCGGAGACCGTGACGAGGAACTTGATGGCGTCCTTGCTCGTGCGGATGCCGCCGGCCGGCTTCACGCCGACCATCTCGCCGGTGAGGCCCTGCCAGTCGCGCACGGCCTCGAGCATGACGAGGGTGACGGGCAGGGTGGCGGCGGGGGAGATCTTGCCGGTGGAGGTCTTGATGAAGTCGCCGCCCGCGAGCATCGACAGCCACGAGGCGCGGCGCACGTTGTCGTAGGTGACGAGCTCGCCGGTCTCCATGATGACCTTGAGGCGGGCGTCGCCGCAGGCGGCCTTGGTCTCGGCGATCTCGCGGAAGACCGTGAGGTAGTCGCCGGAGAGGAACGCCCCGCGGTCGATGACCATGTCGATCTCGTCGGCGCCGGCGTTGACGGCGTCCGCGGTGTCGGCGAGCTTGACGGCACGGCTCGCCCGACCGCTCGGGAAGGCGGTGGCGACGGCGGCGACCTTGACGCCGGAGTCGCCGAGCGCCTCCTTGGCGGTCTCGACCATGTCGCCGTAGACGCAGACCGCGGCCGGGCTGGGCGTGGTGAGGTCGCTGGGGTCCGGGGTGACCGCGCGGGCGGCCAGGCCGCGGACCTTGCCGCGGGTGTCGGAGCCCTCGAGGGTGGTGAGGTCGATCATCGAGATGGCGAGGTCGATGGCCCACGCCTTGCTCGTCGTCTTGATCGAGCGGGTGCCGAGCCCGGCGGCGCGGGACTCGCAGCCGACCTGGTCGACGCCCGGCAGGCCGTGCAGCCAGCTGGTGAGGGCGTGGTTGCTCAGGCGCGAGACGCCCAGGAGGTCCCGGGCGCGTGCCGTGGGGTCGACTGCGGTGGTGGTGCTCACCGGTCGAGTCTACGGGGGCGTTCACCCTGTGGACACCGGCGCAGGGGGCAGCACCCGACGACCGGCGTCTCGCACCTTCGTCACCTCTCGCCACCGTCGGCCGGGGCAGAGGGTCACACGGGCGGGGGTCCGCAGGTGAGCGTGATCGACGAGAACGTGACGTCGTGGGCGGGGTTGGACCCGGGGTAGACGGTCGACACGAACTCCAGGTTCGTGGGACCGGTCGTGTTGGCGGTGACGGCGAAGGTGACGGTGCGATACAGGATGCCGTCGCTGGTGTTGACGGAGGAGTCGCCTTGGTTCTGCCCGTCGAACCCGAGGTAGCTGATGTTGCCGCGGGTACCCGGCCCCGCGGACGCTGGGTCGACGGTCACGGTGTAGGCGAACGTGTAGACCCGGCCGGCGACCACGTCGATCGTGGTGTACGCCACGGCGGTGTAGAACGAGGTGCCCTGACCCGTCACGACGAAGTCGGTGCCGAGGAAGCGGGCTGCGTCCCCCGACATGCGGCCGACCTCGTCGATGGCCCACGCCGGGTCGCCGTACAGAGGGATCGTGGGGCAGTCGGTCGTCGAGGCGGAGACCATGGGCGCGGCGGCGCCGACGACGATGACGGGGACGGCCCAGACGGCGCCCCGGGCGATGGAGCGGCGGGGGACCCGAGGGGTGGTCTCGGGCAGGGGGGAGCCGGGCGTGGCTGACATGGCTGGGGACTTCCGGTCGCAGAGGCAGGGGCGGTGCGCAGGGAGTGTCGTCCGCGGGCTCGAGACGTGGGGTGCGAGCCGACCGGCACGGTCTGGTGACCGCATCCCCAGGGGCGACTCACGGCCAACCTAGGCGAGATCGCCTCCCCACGAGCCCGTTTCGCCCCACCTGCACCTGATCGGCTGAGACCTCGGAGGTTCCTCGGTCCTCAGGAGGTGAGGCGGGTGAGGTGGTGGTGGAGCTCGAGGTCGGCGGCGACGGCGACCACCGACCCCTGCGGGTCGTGGCCGAGGTAGGCGGGGTACCAGCCGTCTCCGACCCCGCAGTCGAACATCACGGCGGCGGTCCGTCCGTCGACCACCACGGCGGCGAACCCCACCCGGATGACCTCGCGGAACAGCGGGCCGATGACGTCCTCCGCCAGGGTGTCGAGGGCCTTCTTCGACCCGACGTCGTACAGGGCACCCGTCCCCGCGTCGGCGCCGAAGCCCAGGCGCTCGCCCGTGGCGTCACGGGCGTCCTCCCAGCGCTCGACCGCGGCGACGTCGCCGAACGCCACGGTGGCCGCGCGGCGGTGGGCGGCCACATCGCGTCCGTCGACCGTGGTGGCCGGGAAGGCGAACATCCCCAGCTCGCACGCGACCGGCCCCGTGAACGAGGCGACGGCGGCGACCTCCTCGTACCGGAAGAAGCCGGGGTCGGCGAACGCCACCTCACCGCTGGCATCGAGGGGCGGCCCGGCGACGCGGTCGAGGGTCACGGCCCGACCGTCCTCGGTGCGGTACCTGCCGCCGTAGGGGAGGAGGGAGGCGGTGTCGAGCGGACCCTCGGGGAACTCGACCGGGTTGGTGCCGGCGGAGCCCGACGTCGGGGTGGTCAGGTGGGTGGGCCGCTCGCAGCCCGAGACCGCCGCCGCGAGCCCGCCCAGGAGCGCGCCGACGACGAGACGTCGCGGTGCCCTGCTCCCCCCGGTGCCCACGTCGCGGTCAGAGGCGGGTGGCGGACTCGAGGTCGGCGCGGACGGCGGCCAGGCGGGCGGCGGCGCGCTCACGGGCGCCCTTGAGGTCGTCCCCGCTGACCGGTTCGACGACCTCGAGGTACACCTTGAGCTTGGGCTCGGTGCCCGACGGACGCACGATGACGCGCGAGTCGTCGGCGAGGAAGTAGCGCAGCCCTTCGGTGGGGGGCAGCCCGCCGTCGCCCTGCGCCAGGTCGTCGGCGCGGACCACGTCGACCCCGGCCACGGAGGTCAGCGGCTGCGCCCGCAGCCGGTCCATGATCCGCCCGATGAGGGAGAGGTCCTCGACGCGCACCGAGAACGCGTCGGTGGCGTAGACGCCGTGCTCGCGGGCGAGGTCGTCGAGCCGGTCGGTGAGCGAACGGCCCTGTGCGCGAAGGGAGGCCACGAGCTCGGCGACGAGCAGGGCGGCCGAGACGCCGTCCTTGTCGCGCACGCTCGCGGGGTCGACGCAGTACCCGAGCGCCTCCTCGTACCCGTACCGCAGGCCGGGGACGCGGCCGATCCACTTGAAGCCCGTGAGGGTCTCCTCGTGGCGGACCCCGGCCGCACGACACATCGTGGCGAGCAGCCGTGACGAGACGATGGAGTTGGCGAACACGCAGTCGGCGGAGTCGGGGACCACGCCACCGGCGGCCCCCCGCGAGAGCACGTGCGAGCCGAGGAGGGCGCCGACCTCGTCGCCGCGCAGCATCCTCCAGCCCCCGGGACCGGGGACGGCCACCGCACAGCGGTCGGCATCGGGGTCGTTGGCGATGACGACGTCGGGCCCGGTCTGCTCGGCGAGGTCGAGGGCGGCGTCCATCGCGCCGGGCTCCTCGGGGTTGGGGAAGGACACGGTGGGGAACATCGGGTCGGGCTCGGCCTGCGACGGCACCGGGATCGGCTCGGCGTACCCGGCGGCGAGGAAAGCGCGGCGCACCGTCTCCGAGCCGACGCCGTGCAGCGCGGTGTGGACGACGGTGACCTCGCGGGGGCTGTCGGGCGCGACGACCTCGCGCACGTCGGCGAGGTAGGACTCGAGCACCTCGTCGTCGAGGGTCTCCCAGCCGTCGTCGGCCCGGGGGACCGACTCGACGGACGCGACCGCGGCGATCTGCGCGGCGATGAGCCCGTCGACCGGCGGCACGATCTGCGACCCGTCGCCGACGTACACCTTGTAGCCGTTGTCCTCGGGCGGGTTGTGCGACGCGGTGACCATGACGCCGGCGTCGGCGCCGAGGTGCCGGATCGCGTAGGCGAGCACCGGCGTCGGGAGCGGCCGCGGGAGGACGACGGCGCGCCCTCCGGCCCCGGTCACGACCGCGCAGGTGTCGGCCGCGAAGACGTCGGAGTTCGTGCGCGCGTCGTAGCCGACGACGACGACGGGCTCGTCGGTGACCGTGCGCAGGTAACCGGTGAGGCCGGCGGCGGCGCGGATGACGACCGCCCGGTTCATCCGGTTCGGCCCACCGCCGAGGCGACCGCGCAGCCCGGCGGTGCCGAACTCGAGCATCCCCGACATCGCGTCGGCGAGCTGGGTGGTGGCGTCGGTGTCACCGGCCTCGGCGCGCGAGGCCAGGCCCTCGAGCTCGGCCCGCGTGGCCGGGTCGGGGTCGTCGGCGGCCCAGGCGCGGGCGGCGGTGAGCAGGTCGGTGAGGGCGGCGTCGCTCATCGGTGCGGCCTCAGATCCGGGCCACGACCGCGGCGAGGAGGCTGCCGCAGCGCTCGGCGGCGGCCTGGCCCGCCTCGAGGACCTCCTCGTGGCTCAGCGGGGTCTCGGAGATGCCGGCGGCCGCGTTGGTGACGAGCGAGATGCCCAGGACCTCGAGGCCGCTCTGCCGCGCCGCGATCGCCTCGAGCGAGGTCGACATGCCGACGAGGTCGCCGCCGAGCACCCGCGCCATCCGCACCTCGGCGGGGGTCTCGTAGTGCGGCCCACGGAACTGGACGTACACGCCCTCGTCGAGGGTGCTGTCGACCTCCTGCGCGACGGCGCGCAGCCGCGGGGAGTACAGGTCGGTGAGGTCGACGAAGTTGGCGCCCTCGATGGGGGAGTGCGCGGTGAGGTTGATGTGGTCGGAGATGAGGACCGGGGTGCCCGGAGCCCACTCGGGCCGCAGCCCGCCACAGCCGTTGGTGATGACGATGGTCGTGCAGCCCGCAGCGGCGGCGGTACGCACGCCGTGGACCACCGAGCGCACGCCCTTGCCCTCGTAGAAGTGGGTGCGGGTGCCGTAGACGAGCGCGCGGCGGCCGGTGTCGCCGATGGCCACCGAGCGCATCTGGCCGCTGTGGCCCGCGACGGCCGCCCTGCCGAAGCCGGGGACGTCGGTGTTCTCGATGGTGGCCAGCGTCTCGCCGATCCGGTCGCCCGTCTGGCCCCACCCGGAGCCCAGCACGAGAGCCACGTCGTGGCGGTCGACGCCGGTGCGCTCGCGGATGACCGCGGCGGCGGCCTCGGCGACGGCGAACGGGTCGGTCGTCGGGTCGGACAGGTCGTGGCTGGCGGCGGTGTCGGTCACGGGGGGAGCCTACCGACGCCGCGCCCTCCCTCCTACCGCCCGCCCCGCCCCCTCAGGGAGCCCGCGCTACGGGGCAGTACGTGCGGCGATCACGACACCTGCTGCCCCGTAGCGCGCGAGGTGGAGCGGGCTGCGCGCGCTCGCCCCGCCTCCTCCTCGAGTGCGTCCTACCGCCTGGTAGGTGGGGTGATCGCCCCACCAACCAGGCGGTAGGTCGCGACTGAGTGGCCGCTCGAGCGCGCTCGGTCACCTGCGGCCCTCGATTGGCCTTGCATCTGCAAGTTGCAGGTGCAAGTATGGAGTCGTGCCCAGCCTCGCCCACGAGCTCCACCTCCTCGTCGCCCTGATGGACCGCGCCGCCGACGGGCTGCTCGCCCGCCACGACGTCGGCCTGACCTACAAGCGCTTCCTCGTCCTGCTCCACGTGTCGGATGCCGACGGCCCCACCCAGCGCGACCTCGCCGACCGGCTCGGGTCGAGCGAGGCCGCGACGAGCCGGATGGTCGCGGGCCTGGCCCGCGACGGGCTGCTCGACATCGGGCGCGGTGCGGGCAACCGGCGCGAGCTGCGCATCACGGCAGTCGGGGGAGAGCGGCTGGCCGCCGCCGGCCACGTCCTCGGCGACCACTTCGACGCCCTCGTCACCAGCCAGGGGGTCGACCCCACCGACCTCACCACCACCGTGCGGCGCCTGGCCGCAGCCCTCCGGGAGGGATGACCGATGCACGCCTGGACCCTGTTGATCGTCACCCACGTCGTCGCCGCGCTCGCCTCGGTGCTCCTCGGCGTGGTGCAGCTCGTCCGCCGCAAGGGCGACCAGCGCCACCGCCACCTCGGCCGCGTCTGGGTGGTCCTCATGGTGTGGAGCGCGGTGTCCTCGTTCTGGATCCGCCACCTGCGCGACGGTGCGTTCTCGTGGCTGCACGTCCTCAGCCTCGTCACGCTCGTCACCGTCTCGCTCGGGGTGTGGCGCATCCGCCGCGGTGACGTGCAGGGGCACCGCGGCAACATGGTCGGCAGCTGGCTCGGCTCGGGCATCGCCATGGTGTTCGCGATGGCCATGCCCGACCGGATGCTGCCGACGTTCGCGGTCGACCAGCCGCTCGGGGCGCTCGCGGCCCTGGCGTCGGTGGTCGCGCTCGTCGTCGTCCTCGTGGCCGTCGGCGACCTCCTGGCCCGCCGCGCGGCCTCCCTCCCCGCCCGCGCCCTCTAGGCACCCTCCTCCGCGCCACGTCGGGTCCTACCGCCTGGTCAGTGGGGTGATCACCCCGCGTACCAGGCGGTAGGTCGCGATCGGGGTCAGTCGGTGGCGACGGCCAGGGCGGCGTCGCCGCGCGGGCTGAGCTTCACGGCGTCCCCGGGGCGGTAGAGGGTGACGTCGCTGTTCGACACCTGCACGGTGACGAGCTCGTCGGCGGCGGTGCGCACGATGACGCGGCCATGCCCACCGAGGAAGCTGGCGCTGACCACCGTTGCGGCAGAGGCGCCCTCGCCCTGCACCCGCTCGACCGTGACGCCCTCGGGCCGCACGAGGACGACCGCCTCCGGACCCGACGCCGACCCCGGCAGCAGAGGCACCGACCCCCCGAGGACGTGGGCGCGCCCGTCGTCGACGCGCCCCCGGATCCGGTTGGTGAGCCCGACGAAGTCGGCGACGAACGGGGTGCGCGGGGCGCTGTAGAGCTCGGCTGGAGCGGCCAGCTGCTCGAGCCTGCCCACGGACATCACCCCGACCCGGTCGGCGACGGCGAGCGCCTCCTCCTGGTCGTGGGTGACGAACAGCGTGGTGGTGCCGACCTCGAGCTGGATGCGCCGGATCTCGTCGCGCAGCTGGGTGCGGACCTTGGCGTCGAGCGCCGAGAGCGGCTCGTCGAGGAGCAGCACCTGCGGCTCGATGGCGAGGGCGCGGGCGAGCGCCACGCGCTGCTGCTGGCCACCCGACATCTGGTGGGCGAACTTGTCGGCGTGCTTGCCCAGGCCGACGAGCTCGAGCATCTCGGCCGCCCTCGAGCGCCGGGTCGCCTTGTCCTTCTTGCGCAGCTCGAGCCCGAACTCGACGTTCTGGCGGGCCGTCATGTGCGGGAAGAGGCTGTACGCCTGGAAGACCATCCCCATGTCGCGCTTGTTCGTCGGGATGCCGGTGACGTCGCGGCCGCCGACCTCGATGGTGCCGCTCGTGGGGTCGTCGAGGCCGGCCAGGCAGCGCAGGGCCGTGGTCTTGCCGCAGCCCGACGGTCCGAGGAGGGCGACGAGCTCGCCGGGCTCGAGGTGCAGGGTGAGGCCGTCGAGCGCCGCCACGCCGCTGTACACGCGGCGCAGGTCGGTGAGCTGGACGGCGGTTCCGGTCCGCGTGGGGGTGGCGGCGCTCATGGGGTGGGCTCCTTGCGGCGACGGAGGCGGGAGAAGGGGGAGGAGCCGGCCGGGGCGCTGCCGACGAACGACATCGCGAACAGGATCAGCGCGACGAAGACGAGGGAGGCCAGGCCGACGGCGACCGAGATCTTGGCGTCGGACTTGCCGAGCTCGTACATGGCGACCTGGAGGTTCTTCTTGGAGAACAGGTTCGCCACGGTGAACTCACCGAGCACCAGCGCCACCGACAGGAACGAGGCGGACAGCACGGCACTGCGCAGGTTCGGGAGGATGATGCGCCACATCACCGTGCCCCAGCCCGCCCCGAGGGAGCGGGCGGCCTCGGCGAGGGTGCGCACGTCGATGGAGCGCAGCCCGGCGTCGATCGACCGGTAGGCGTAGGGGAGGACGAGGATGACGTACGCGAGCCCGAGCCAGAGGGTCGAGGACCCGAGCAGGTAGTAGACCCAGGCGTAGACCGGCGTCAGGCCGACGACGAGGACGATCGCCGGCACCGTGAGCGGCAACAGGCAGATGAACTCGACGGTGCGCGAGAGCCCGGGCAGGCGCAGGCGGACCCACGTCATCGTGGGCACGAGCAGCAGGAGCATGACGACGACCGTGATGGCGGCCAGCCCCAGCGAGGCGAGCAGCCCCTCCTTCAGGGCCGGGTACTCCAGCGAGATCTCCGAGAAGTCGGCCAGGGTGCGCCAGGTGTCGAGGGTGCGGCCGTTGCCGCCGGGGCCCTGCGTCGTGAAGTCGAGCATGCTCAGCAGCGGCAGGGCGAAGAACGTCATCACGACGAGCAGCACGACCCAGCGGAAGACCCGCTGGCGGCGGTGGAACGCCTCACGCTGGCCGCTCATCGCTGCATCCAGCGGGAGGAGCGCTTGTCGAGCCACGCGTAGATGGCCATGACGATCGCGACGATGACGACCATCGCCAGCGCCATCGCCTTGCCCAGGTTCTCCTGGCCGAGCAGCACCTCGGAACGGAAGGTCGCCGCGATCTGCAGCGGGATGAGCGGCTGGCCCTGGGAGACCAGCGCCGCCGCCGTGGCGTACGCGGAGAAGGCGTTGGTGAACAGCAGCAGCGTCGCCCCGACGAAGGAGGGGAAGAGGATGGGCGCCGCGACCCGGCGCCAGTAGGTCCACGCCGTGCCGCCGAGGGTCTCGGTGGCCTCGCGCCACTGCGGGCGCAGCCCCTCGACCGCGGGGAGGAAGACGATGAGCATGAGCGGGATCTGGAAGTAGAGGTAGACGAGCATCAGGCCCTTGTCCCACTCGTACAGCCAGAACCCGCTGCCGGTGTCGATGCCGACGCCGGCGAGCAGCTTGGTGATCAGTCCCGTGTTGGCGGCGAAGGACGCCATGAACGCGAACGCCAGCGCGACACCGCCGAACTGGGCGAGGACGCCGCACACCGAGGTGACGAACCGCTTGGTGACCGACCCCGGGCGCGCGGTGCTCACGGCGTAGGCGAGCAGCCCGCCGAGCACCGCGCCGCCGAGCGCCGTGACCGCCGAGAGGATGAGCGACTGGGTCAGCCCGCGGACGACGGCCGGCTGGGTGAGTCCGGAGACGTTGCCGAGCGTCGGCCGGTTCGACCCGTCGAGGAACGCGCCCACGACGACGACGAGGGTCGGGATGAGGAGGAAGACCGTCGTGTACGCGAAGAACGGCACGACGCCCACGAGGGCGCCGGACGGCCGAAGCCGTCCGAGCGCCCCCGTGGAGCCGGTGCGAGCCCGGTCAGCCAACCGCGTTGGCCCAGTTCTCGGCGAGGTACTTCTTGCCCGAGTCCGAGTCGGCCTGCGTCGGGACCACCGGGGTGCCCTCGACGGCGGGCAGCGCCTCGGCTGCCGTCTTGTCGAGCGTGCCGGCCTTGTCCATCGCGTCGAAGCGGACCGGACGGGCGCCGCCCTTGAGCCAGAGGTTCTGGCCCTCGTCGCTGTACAGGTACTCCTGCCACAGTCGCGCTGCAGCCGGGTGCGGGGCGTCGGCGTTGACGGCCTGGTAGTAGTAGCCGGCGACGACGGCCTCCTTGGGCACGACGACCTTCCACGTGGGGAGCTTGGCCGAGAGCGAGGCGTTGAGGTAGTCCCAGTCGATGACGAGCGGGGTCTGGCCGGACTCGACGGTGGCCGGGGTGGGGTCGACCGGGAGGAAGTTGCCCGCGCCCTTGAGCTGCTTGAAGAAGTCGACGCCCTTGGCGAGGTCGCCGGCCGAGCCGCCCTGGGCGATCGCGACCATCTGCACGCCCGCGAAGGCCGCGCCGGCCTCGGTGGGGTTGCCGTTGAGGGCGACCTTGCCCTTGTAGTCGGCCTTGAGCAGGTCGGCGACGCTCGTGGGAGCAGGGACCTTGGCCGAGTCGTAGCCGATGCTCATGTAGCCGCCGTAGTCGTTGATCCAGGTGCCGTCGGCGTCCTTGAAGTCGGCGGGGACGTCGTCCCACGTGGCGACCTTGTACTTGGCGAACATGTCGGTGTTCGCGAGGGCGACCGCGGCACCGAGGTCGAAGACGTCGGGGGCACCGCTCTGGCCCTTGAGGCGCTTGGCGGTGGCGATCTCGTCGGCGCTGCTGGCGTCGGGCTGGTCGCTCGTCACCTTGATCTCGGGGTACTTGGCCGAGAAGCCCTTGATGACCTCGCCGTAGTTGGCCCAGTCCGGGGGCAGGGCGATGACGTTGAGCGCGCCCTCCTTCTTGGCCGCCGCGACGAGGGCCTCCATGCCCCCGAGGTCGGCGGCGGAGGTCGCCGTCTTGGCGTCGGAGCCGCCGGCCGAGCCGGAGGCGGTGCTGCCTCCACCGCTCTCGCTGGGCGGGGAGCAGGCGACGAGGGCGACCGCGACGAGCCCGGCGGCCGCCAGGGCCCCGGTGCGCCGGCCGAAGTGGTGGGACATGAGCTGGACCTCCTGAGGGGTTCGGCGCGAGCCATCGAGCGGCGTCGCTCCTTGAGCGCACTGTAGGGACATTCGTGAAGGTACGGAACAGCACCATTGGGCATTTCGCGTGTTCGTTCCCGGGTCGTGACCTGCGCGTCCTCCTCCCGACGCCTGGTCGTTGCGTCCTGCGCACCACCCGGTGGTCGGCCCCGTCGCGACCCAGCGCCGCACCCTCATCGCGCACTACCGCCTGGTACGCGGGGCGATCACCCCCCGTACCGGGCGGTAGCACGCGATGGAGGGGCGTGGGGCCGCCCGCGCGGTGAATGGTTGGATGGGGCCCGTGAACGCGCGGTCGAGCAGAGTCGTCATCCTCGGCGGAGGGCCCGGTGGCTACGAGGCCGCGCTCGTCGCCGCCCACCTCGGGGCCGAGGTCACCGTGGTCGAGCGCGACGGCCTGGGCGGTGCGGCCGTCCTCACCGACTGCGTCCCCAGCAAGGCGCTCATCGCCACCGCCGACTACATGAGCGAGTTCGAGACCGCCGCCGACCTCGGGGTCCACCTCGAGGACGCCGAGGGCGACGAGGTCTCCGACGCCGTCGCCGAGCTCGGCGAGGTCAACCGCCGCGTCCTCGCGCTCGCCGCCGCGCAGAGCGCCGACATCACCACCCGCCTCACCGAGGTCGGCGTGCGCCTGCTGCGCGGGTCGGCCACGCTGACCTCCCCGACCGCCGTCCACGTCGACGGCGCCGACGGGCCCCTCGACCTCGAGGCCGACGTCGTCCTCCTTGCCACCGGCGCCTCCCCGCGGGTCATGGACACCGCGCAGCCCGACGGCGAGCGCATCCTCACCTGGCAGCAGATCTACGACCTCGACACCCTGCCCGAGCGGCTCGTCGTCGTCGGGTCCGGTGTCACGGGCGCCGAGCTCGCGCAGGCCTACCTCGGCCTGGGCTCGGAGGTGGTCCTCGTCTCCTCGCGCGACCGGGTCCTGCCCGGCGAGGACCCCGACGCCGCCACCGTCATCGAGGACGTCTTCACCAAGCGCGGGATGGAGGTGCTCGGCCGGTCGCGGATGGCGGCGGTCGAGCGCACCGCCGACGGCGTCGTGGTGCGGCTCGAGGACGGCCGGGAGGTCCTGGGCTCGCACGCCCTGCTCGCCGTCGGGTCGGTGCCGCAGACGCGTGGCATCGGGCTGGAGGAGAACGGGATCGAGCTGTCCCCGTCGGGCCACGTCGTCGTCGACCGGGTGTCGCGCACGTCGGTCCGTGGGGTCTACGCGGCGGGCGACTGCACGGGCGTGCTGCCCCTGGCGTCGGTCGCGGCGATGCAGGGGCGCATCGCGATGTCGCACGCGCTGGGTGATGCCGTGGCGCCGCTGTCGCTCGGCGTCGTCTCGGCCAACATCTTCACCGACCCTGAGATCGCCACGGTCGGCGTCTCGCAGAAGGACCTCGACGAGGGGCGGGCCGACGCCGACGTCCTCATGCTGCCCCTGGCGCGCAACGCCCGGGCCAAGATGCTCGGCATCACCGACGGGTTCGTCAAGCTGTTCGCGCAGAAGGGGTCGGGCGCCGTGGTCGGGGGAGTGGTCGTCGCGCCCCGCGCCTCCGAGCTGATCTTCCCGGTGACCCTCGCGGTGCAGCACCGGCTCAACGTCGACCAGGTCGCCTCGACCTTCACGGTGTACCCGTCGCTGTCCGGCTCCATCGCCGAGGCCGCGCGACGCCTGCACGTCACCGGCTGAACCCGGCGGCTGATACCCCGGTGATACCGCGGTGGTGACCGTGGCTGCAGCGGGGCCACCGGGGCCCCGGACACCAGGAGGCCACCGTGACCCTCGCACCCGACAGCCCGCCCCCCTCGCGCTCGGCTGCCCGCCACGCCGGCCGCGGCCTCGTCGCCCTCGCCGCCGCGACAGGGCTCTGGGGAGCTGCCGCGGCCTCCGCCGTGGCCGAGCCCGCCGGCGTCACCCACCTGTTGTTCTCCTACGAGCACGTCGAGCAGGAGATCGGCGAGTGCCTGCAGGTTCCCTTCCCGATCCGCCACGACGGCACGTCGAACGTGGTGATGCAGAGCCGGACCCGCGCGGGGCTGGACTACTTCTCCCTGCGCTACAACACGCACGACGTCTACACCAACGTCGCGACGGGTGGGTCGTTCACCGCGAACGAGGTCGTGCGCGAGGCGGACGCCCACCTCACCGACAACGGGGACGGGACGATCACCGTGGAGTACACCTCGAAGCGGACGGTCACCGTGCACACCCCGTCCGGGGCCCTGTTCGGCGTGGACTCGGGGAGGGTCACCGGCACGGTGCACCTCGCCGTCAACGACCCGGCCGACCCCGAGGACGACGAGGTGATCTCCGAGGAGGTGTCCGAGCCGGGTGGGGTGTCCGGCCTCGGTGGCTTCGACCTGTGCGCGGTCGCCGTGACGCTGCTCGGCTGACCGGCCGGCACGGTGGCACGTGCGCAGCAGGCCGACCGGGTGGGTGCCGCACTCGTTGACACCCACCCGGGGCCTCGACACAGTGGGCGCGTGCGGGTCGGCGTCCTCGGTCCCCTGGAGGTCGACGGGGGTGCGGTGTCCCTCGGTCCCCGGGACCGGGCGGCGCTCCTGGTCCTCGTGCTCCGCCAGGGGTCGCCCGTCCGCCCCGACACCATCGCGGAGGCGCTGTGGGGGGAGGACCCTCCGGCGTCCGCCGCCAAGGTGGTGCAGGGGTGCGTGGTCCGGCTGCGCCGCGCCCTCGGGCCGTCCAGCATCGAGACGGTCGACGGGGGCTACCGGCTCCAGCTGCACCGGGACGAGGTCGACGCCGTGCAGTTCGAGGAGCTGGCGGGCCGCGCCCGCGCCCTGCTCGCGCAGGGGCAGCCCGACCGCGCCCACTACCTCCTCACCCGGGCGACCGACCTCTGGAGGGGGGAGCCGTTCGCCGACCTCGACGGGTGGGAACCCGCCCGCATCGAGTCCGAGCGGCTCCTCGAGGAGCGGCGTGACGCCGAGGACCTGGCGGCCGAGGTGGACCTCGCCCTCGGCCGCCACGAGGAGGTCGCCACCCGTGGCACCGCCCTGGTGCGCGAGCAGCCGACGCGCGAGCAGCGGTGGGCGGCCCTCGCCCTCGCCCAGTACCGGTGCGGTCGCCAGGCCGACGCCCTGGCGACGCTGCAGCGGGCCCGCGCCCTCCTCGTCACCGAGCTCGGCCTCGACCCGGGGCCCGCGCTCGCCGCCCTCGAGCAGGCGGTCCTGCGACAGGACCCCTCGCTCGACCCTCCGGAGGTGCTCGACTCCCCCGGCGAGACCTGTCCCTACCCGGGGCTGCTCGCCCACGAGGCGGAGGACGCCGCGGCGTTCTTCGGCAGGGAGGCCGACGTCGCGGCCGGCCTGCACCGCCTCGACGAGACCGGGGTGCTCGCCGTCGTCGGGCCGTCCGGGTGCGGCAAGTCCTCGCTGCTACGGGCCGGGGTTGCGGCGGCGCTGCTCGCCGACGGCCAGCTGGTCACGGTGCTCACGCCGGGGCCGGAGCCGCTCACCGCCGTCGATGGGGTCCGCCTGGGGAGGCGCACGGCCCTCGTCGTCGACCAGTGCGAGGAGGTCTTCGCCGCCCATCCCGACCAGGTGCGCCAGTTCCTCGCGGTCCTGGCCGACCACCACCGGCGCGGCGGTCTCCTCGTCATCGGCCTGCGGGCCGACCGGATCGGCGAGCTCTCGGCGCACACCCACCTCGCCCGGCTCGTGGAGACGGGGCTCCACCTCCTCGGCCCGTTGTCGGTCGAGGGGCTGCGGGAGGCGGTGGAGGGACCGGCCGCCCAGGCGGGCCTGCGGCTGGAGGACGGCCTCGTCGAGCTGCTCGTGCGCGACGTCGAGGGGGAGCCCGGAGCCCTGCCCCTGCTGTCCCACGTCCTGCGCCGCACGTGGGAGCTGAGGGAGGGGCGCACGCTCACCGTCGCTGCCTACCGCTCGACCGGTGGGGTGCGCGAGGCCGTGGCCCAGTCGGCGGAGGAGCTGTTCCGCTCCCTCGGGGCCGAGGACCGGGTCGTGCTGCGCGAGCTGATGACCCGGCTGGTCACCACCGGGGAGAACGGGGGTCCCGTCCGCACCCGCGTGCCCCGCCGGGCGGTCGACCGCGACGTGGGTCGGCGCGACCTCGTGGAGCGGCTCGTCGTCGCCCGGCTGCTCAGCGCCGACGCCGACTCGGTCGAGGTCGCGCACGAGTCGCTCGCCGTCGCCTGGCCGCGGCTGCGGTCGTGGCTGGACGAGGACGTCGACGGCCAGCGCATCCTGCGCCACCTGTCGGTCGCGGCGCAGACCTGGGCGGCGCTGGGCCGCCCGGAGAGCGAGCTGTACCGGGGCGTGCGACAGGTCCGGGCCGGCGAGTGGGTCGCGCGGACCCACCCGGTGCTGGCCGACGACGAGCTGGACTTCCTCGCGGCCTCGGCGGCGCTCGCCGACCGCGAGCAGCGGGCGACCGAGGAGCAGGTGCGTCACGAGCGACGCGCCAACCGGCGGCTGCGGGCCGGCCTCGTCGCCACCGTCGTGCTGGCGCTCCTCGCGACGACGGCCGGGGTGTTCGCCTCCCTCGCCTCGCGACGGGCCGACGCCGCGGCCACCTCCTCCGACGCCCGGCGCCTCGGCGCCGAGGCCCTGCGCTCCAAGGACCTCGACACCGCGCTGCTGCTGTCGGTCGCCGGGATGCGGCTCGACGCGTCGCCGGACACGCGGGCCAACCTCCTCGCCACGCTCGACCGGGCCCCGGACCTGGTGCGGATGGCGCGCACCCCGCGCCTCGTGGGCCTCGCCCTCAGTCCCCGGGCCGGCCTGGTCCTCGCCCAGGCACCCGACGAGGGCCTCGTCGTGCGACGGGCCGACACGTTGGCCCCGGTGTCGGTCCACGCCGACCTGCGCGGCGCCGCCGTCGTCGTCTCCCCGGACGGGGCGACGGCCGTGGCGACCCCGATGGCCGACCTCGTCGAGCGAGGGGTCGTCCCCGCGGTGGTGGTCCTCGACCCCGACGGCTCGGTGGCCGCCGAGCAGCTCGGGGGCATCCCCGCTGGGCGCTACGCCCAGCAGAACGTCTCGATCGGACCGGACTCCCGGTGGCTCGGCGTGACCCTGCTGGCGATGGACGGTGACGCGGCGCCCCTCGTGGGGGTGTGGGACCTCACCGCCCGCTCCCGGCCCGTGGCCCTGCTCGAGCCCGGCGACCAGGCGGAGCGGCCCCTGGTCGCGGCCGGGGGGCGGTCGCTGTGGACCTCCGGGGGAGGGGCGCTGCGGGAGACCGCGCTGCCCTCCGGTCGGGTGGTGCGGACGCTGACCCCGCAGGCGCTCGACCTCGGCACCGTCGACGACCCCTTCGCCATCTCGCCCGACGGCTCCACCCTCGTGGTGGCGGCGGGCACCCAGCTCGCCTTCGTGGACACCGCAGGCGCGCACGTGCGCCACGTGGTGCCGGTGGTCGGGGGGGTCGACCGCGTCGCGTTCTCCGCCGACGGCTCGAGGCTCGCGTCGTCCGGCGACACGCTCATGGTCTGGGACACCAGCGGCGAGGAGCCGGTCGCGGTCCTCGAGCAGGACGACGGTGGGGGGTGGCCGTCCTTCGACGCCTCGGGCGGCACGCTGTACACGGCGGCGTTCGACGGGATGGTGATGGCGTGGGACCTCACCGGCCGGCGCGGCTTCCTCCCCTCGGTGGGCGGCGAATCGGCCTCGGACGGTGTGGGTCTCGCCCGGTTCTCCCCGGACGGTCGCCGCCTGCTGAGGGTCTCCGCCGGCGAGGTCGCGACGTTCACGGTCCAGGACGTCGCTACCGGGGTCGAGTCGCGGCGCGTCGACGTGAACCAGAGCATCGCCTCGTGGCTCGACGGCGCGTGGAGCCCGGACGGGTCCCTCGTCACGGTGCAGACCCGCGACGACGTGCTGGCCGTGTGGGACGCCACCACCGTGGCGGAGGTCGCCCGGCGTGACCTCCCCGTGGGGGAGCAGGTGCTGTACGCCGAGTTCACCACCGACGGCGGCCTCCTCGTCGGCACGACGCAGGGTCGGGTACACGTCCTCGACGCCCGCACGCTCGCGCCGCGCCGCGACCCCGTCGACGTGGCGCCGCCGCGCGACGGCGCCCCGGCCGGTCTCGTCGGCGTGCTCCACGCGCGGCCGGGCACCACGGAGGTGCTCGCCGTGGCCGAGGGGGGTGAGCCGGTCGTCGTGGACACGGCGAGCGGAGCGGTGCGCCCGCTCGACCTGGGGGTCGAGGGCTTCGGGCTCGCGTGGTCGCCGGACGGTGAGCGGCTGGCGGTGACGACGACGGACGGCGCGGTCGGGCTCCGCGACGTCGACGCAAGGCGGTGGGTCGTCCCCCCGTCGGACCGGCAGCCGTTCGCCGGGTACGCCCTGACGTTCTCCCCGGACGGCAGCGAGTTCTCGACGACCGCATCGGGGCGGGTCGGACGCTGGGACGGGCGCACCGGCGCGTTCCTCGGCGCGGTCTCGGTCGACGGGGCCGCCGCGGTGGGCTACCTCCCCGGTGGCTCCGCGCTGGTCGTGGCGCAGGACGCCGGGCCGGTGCGGCGGTGGGACCTCGACCCGGCGTCGTGGGTCCGCACGGCGTGCGCCGTCGCCGGCCGCGAGCTCTCGGTGGGCGAGTGGCGCGACCACCTGCCGGACCGCGACTACCGACCGGTCTGCGGCACCGGCGCGACACCGGGCTGACCGGCGGCGGACACGGATGGCTCCATCGGGCCATGTCGCCGGACCCCGGTGCGGCGGTACGGTCGCGACACCAGAGGGTCCGTCACCGGCACGCCTCCCTCGCGAGGCGTGCCGGTGACGGCATTCAGGACAGCGCCGGCGCGCTCGGGCCGCACGTCACCCCCAGCGGTCCCCTCCCCACGGGGGTGGCGTGCTTCGTTGCCCGGGGCCCTGCGGAACTCCCGGCCGTCACCAGCGGTTACGGTGGCAGACGCACCAACGGCCCGAGAACCCTGAAGGACCACGGAGGCACCACCGATGGCCAAGATCCCCACGAAGACCCTCATCGCCATGGCCGGAGCGGCCGCGGTGAAGGCCCGCGACTACGCCCGCGACAACCCCGACAAGGTCGGCCAGGCGCTCGACCGCGTCGAGTCCACGGTCAGCAGCCGCACCCACGGCAAGTACGACGCCAAGCTCGGCAAGGGCAGCAACGCGCTGCGCAGCGCCCTCGGCCTCAGCTCGCGCGGCATCGCCCGCCCGGCGGTCGACCCCGCCCCGCAGCACCCGGCCTGGGACGCGCCGCAGACCCCGCCACCGCCGCCGCCGGCTTCCTGACCGCACCGACGAGGCCCCCTGACGCACCGCGCGTCAGGGGGCCTCGTCGTACGGCACACAGGCTCAGCCCTCGGCGTCCTTGATGTCGCACAGGACCGCGCCGTTGGTGACCGTCGCGCCCACGGTGGCGCTCAGCCCGGAGACGGTGCCGGCCTTGTGCGCGGTGATGGGCTGCTCCATCTTCATCGCCTCGAGGACGACGACGAGGTCGCCCTGCGCGACGGTGGCCCCGTCCTCGACGGCGATCTTGACGATGGTGCCCTGCATGGGGGCGGTGAGGCTGTCGCCGGAGGCCGCGGCCCCGGCCTTCGCGCCGCCGCTGCGGCGCGGGGCCGCACGGCGAGAGGCCGGCGCGCCGCCGTTGCCGCCGCCGAGCGAGAGTCCGCCGGGCAGCGAGACCTCGAGACGCTTGCCGCCGACCTCGACGACGACGGTCTGGCGCTCCTGCTCCGCGGGCGCGTCGGCGGCGCCCCCGGCGAAGGGCTCGATGGTGTTGTCGAACTCGGTCTCGATCCAGCGGGTGTGCACCGTGAACGGCGCGGAGGCGTCCTCGGGCGCGAACGCCGGGTCGGCCACCACCGCGCGGTGGAACGGCACGACCGTGGGCATCCCCTCGATGACGAGCTCGGCCAGGGCGCGCCGGGCCCGCTCGAGCGCCTGCTGGCGGGTGCGCCCGGTGACGACGAGCTTGGCGATCATCGAGTCGAACGCGCCGGCCACGGTGTCGCCCTCGACGATGCCGGCGTCCCAGCGCACGCCGGGACCGGTGGGCACGACCATCCGGGTCACGGTGCCGGGGGCCGGGAGGAACCCGCGCCCGGCGTCCTCCCCGTTGATCCGGAACTCGATGGAGTGGGCGTGCGGCTCGGGGTCGGGGTAGTCGAGGGACTCGCCGTCGGCGATGCGCAGCTGCTCACGCACGAGGTCGATGCCGGTGACCTCCTCGGAGACCGGGTGCTCGACCTGGAGGCGGGTGTTGACCTCGAGGAAGGAGATGTCGCCCTCGGGGCCGACGAGGAACTCGCAGGTGCCGGCGCCGACGTACTTCGCCGCACGCAGGATCTCCTTGGAGGCCCGCACGAGCTCGGTGTGCTGCGCCTCGGTGAGGAAGGGGGCCGGCGCCTCCTCGACGAGCTTCTGGTTGCGCCGCTGCAGCGAGCAGTCGCGGGTGGAGACGACGACGACGGTGCCGTGGCGGTCGGCCAGGCACTGGGTCTCGACGTGGCGGGGGTGGTCGAGGAAGCGCTCGACGAAGCACTCGCCGCGGCCGAAGGCGGTGACCGCCTCGCGCACCGCCGACTCGAACAGCTCGGGGATCTCCTCGAGGGTGCGCGCGACCTTGAGGCCGCGGCCGCCACCGCCGTAGGCCGCCTTGATGGCGACGGGCAGCCCGTGCTCCCGGGCGAAGGCGACGACGTCGTCGGGGCCGTCGACGGGGTCCTTGGTGCCCGGCACGAGCGGCGCCTGGGCGGCGAGGGCGATGTGGCGCGCCTTGACCTTGTCGCCGAGCGAGTCGATGGCCTCGGGTCCGGGGCCGATCCAGGTGAGCCCGGCGTCGATGACCTTCTGGGCGAACTCCGCGTTCTCCGCGAGGAACCCGTAGCCCGGGTGCACGGCGTCGGCGCCGGCCTGGTGCGCGACCTCGATGAGCTTGTTCTGCAGCAGGTAGGAGTCGGCCGGTGTGGTGCCCCCGAGGGCGTACGCCTCGTCGGCGACGCGCACGTGGAGGGCGTCGCGGTCGGGGTCGGCGTACACGGCGACGGACCGCACCCCGTGGTCACGGCAGGCGCGGGCGATGCGGACCGCGATCTCACCCCGGTTCGCGATGAGGACACTGGAGATGGCCATGGGCCGGACTCTAGCGGGCTCGCCGCACCCCGTCGGGGCGGCCGGGGTGCGTCCCTCGCCACACTCGGCGCCGGTCCCGCCGTCCGCTCCGGCTACGGTGCGGGCATGGGTGAGCTGACCTCCGTGACCACCGTCGACGGCCCTGCCGAGGCGTACCTGACCGGCACCCCGGGGGACCCGGGCGTGCTGTTCTACGTCGACGCCATCGGGCTGCGGCCGCAGACCATGGCGATGGCCGACCGCATCGCCTCGTGGGGGTACGTCGTCCTCGTGCCCCACGTGTTCCACCGATTCGGCCCCGCTGCCGAGCTCGCCCCGACCGACGACCTGCGCGACCCCGGCGCCCGCGAGGCGTTCTTCGCCGGAGGCGTCATGGACCGGGTCAAGGCCCTGACGCCCGACCTCGCCGAGGCCGACGCGGCGGCGTGGGTCCTCGCCCTCGCCGAGCACGCCGGCGACGGACCGTTCGGCGTCACGGGCTACTGCATGGGCGCGCGCCTGGCCGTGCGGACGGCCGGCTGGTACCCCGGGCGGGTGCGCGCAGTGGGTGGGTGGCACGGCGGCGGACTCGTCACCGACGGCCCGGACAGCCCGCACCTCGCCGTCGCCGCGTCCTCGGCGGAATACGCCTTCGGCCACGCCGACGCCGACCGCTCGATGCCGCCGGAGGCCGTCGCCGCCCTCGGCGAGGTGCTCGAGGCCGCCGGCCGCCCCTTCCTCAACGAGGTCTTCGCGGGGGCCTCCCACGGCTACACGATGGCCGACACGTCGATCTACGACGAGGCCGCGGCCGAGCGGCACTTCACCGAGCTGCGGGCGCTGTTCGAGCGCACCCTCTGAGGCGGCGCCGCCGCGAGCTCAGACGCCGAGGGACTCGGCCAGCCGGCCGAGCAGCGTCCCGAGCGTCTTGCGCTCGGCCGCGGTGAGGCCCTCGAGGAGGCGGGCCTCGTTGGCGACGTGCGCCCCCATCGCCTCGTCGATGACGCGCCGCCCCGCCGCCGTAAGGACCACCGTGCGCGAGCGCCCGTCGCTCGGGCTGGCGCGCCGCTTCACCAAACCCCGGGCCTCGAGCCGGTCGACCCGCTTGGAGACCGCCCCCGAGGTGACGAGGGTGCGCTCCACGAGGTCGCCGGGGGTGAGGGCGAACGGCTCGCCCTGGCGGCGGAGGGTGGCCAGCACGTCGAAGTCGCCCTCGCCGAGGCCGTGCTGTGCGTAGACCGCGACGAGCTCGGGGGTCAGGGCGTTGGCGACCCGGTGGACGCGGCCGATGACGAGGAGCGGGGAGACGTCGAGGTCGGGGCGTTCGGTGTGCCACTGCTCGACGACGTGGGCGACGTGGTCCATGGGAGGAATATATCTTCCGTGGAAGGTATTGTCTCTTCCATGGAAGAGAAGTCGCCGGGGCTCACGACCATCGCCCTCACCGCGGTCGCGCCCGTCGTGTGGGGCTCCACCTATGCCGTGACCCAGCTGTGGCTGCCGCCGGACCGCCCGTTCTTCGCCGCCGCGGCGCGCGTCCTGCCCGCCGGGCTGCTGCTCCTGCTCTGGGTGCGCCGCCTGCCGCGCGGCCGCTGGTGGGGGAGGTCGCTCGTCCTCGGCGCGCTCAACCACGGCTTCTTCTTCGCGCTGCTCTACGTCGGGGCCTACCGCCTGCCGAGCGGCCTCGGCAGCACCCTCACCGCCCTGGCGCCGCTGGTGATGATGGCCATGGCCTTCCTCGTCCTCGGCGAGCGCCAGGCCAGGGTCACCCTGCTCGCAGCCGTCGCCGGCATCGGAGGCGTCCTCGCCCTCGTCTGGCAGGCCGACCGCGCCGGGGCCGTCGACCCGGTCGGCGTGGCGGCGGTCGTCGGGGCGGTCGTCTCGTCCTCGGTGGGGTTCGTGCTCGTCAAGCGCTGGGCGCCGCCGGGCGACGTCCTCATCACCACGTCCTGGCAGCTCGTGGCGGGCGGCCTCCTCCTGGTGCCGCTCGCGTGGTTCACCGAGGGCGCCCCGCCGGCGCTGGACGTCCCCGCCGTCGCGGCGCTGGTCTACCTCGGCCTGGCCGGCACGGCCCTCGGGTACGTCCTGTGGTTCCGCGGCCTCACCCGGATGGACGCGGGCGCCGTCGCCGTCGTCGGCCTCGTCAACCCGGTGGTCGGGACCGTCCTCGGCGTGGCCCTGCTCGGCGAGCCGTTCGGTCCCGTGCACCTCGTCGCGATGGCCGTGACGCTGGGCAGCGTCCTCCTTGCGCAGGAGCCGGTCCGCCGGGCCCTCGCCCCCCGCCGTGCGCGATCCGCGCCTACGGTGGGCGCATGCCTCCCGTGAGCACGACGACGCTGACCACGCCCACCGGACCGGTGGCGCTCCCCACGATCGGCTTCGGCACCTGGCAGGTGCCCGACGACGAGGTCGTCCCGGCGGTCCTCGCGGCGCTCGACGCCGGGTACCGCCACATCGACACCGCGGCGCTCTACGGCAACGAGGCCGGGGTGGGCCGGGCGCTCGCCGGGTCCGACGTCCCGCGCGACGACGTCTTCGTCACGACGAAGGTCTGGAACTCCGACCAGGGGTTCGACGAGACGCTGCGCGCCTTCGACGCCTCGATGGGCCGGCTCGCCCTCGACGTCCTCGACCTCTACCTCATCCACTGGCCCGCTCCCGGCAACGACCGGTACGTCGACACCTGGCGCGCGCTGGGCCGGCTGCGCGACGACGGGCGGGTGCGCGCCATCGGGGTGTGCAACTTCCAGGCCGAGCACCTCCAGCGGCTCCACGACGAGACGGGGGAGTGGCCGAGCATCAACCAGGTCGAGCTGCACCCCTACCTCCAGCAGTCGCCGCTGCGGGCCTTCCACGCCCAGCGCGACATCGTCACCGAGTCGTGGAGCCCGCTGGCCTCTGGCAAGCGCGTCCTGGACGACCCCGTCATCGACGAGATCGCGCGGGCCCACGGGGCGACCCCGGCGCAGGTCGTCATCGCGTGGCACCTCGCCCTCGACCTCGTCGTGCTGCCGAAGTCGGTGACTCCCTCGCGGATCGTGGAGAACCTCGCGGCCGCCGACCTCGAGCTCACCGGGGACGAGCTCGCGGCCATCGCGACGCTCGACCGCGGCTTCCGCACCGGCCCGGACCCCGAGGAGTTCAACGGCGCCTGACGGACACGCCCGTGAGTACCGGAACTCATGGTCGTGGGTGACCGTCCGGAGGACGATGAGGGGTGCACCGACCGACGGTGCCCGTCACCGACCGAGGAGCCCGCGATGACCGCATCGCCTGCCGCCGCACCAGACGCTCCCACCCACCGTGACCCCGCCCGCCACGCGGCCAGCCCCGCCCAGCTCGGCTGGCTCGACGGCGAGCTGCGCGCCTGGCACGCCGAGGGCCTCGTCGACGACACCGTCGCCGCGGCCATCCGCGCACGCTACGTGGAGGTCCGCAAGGTCACCCTCTCGCGCATCGTGCTCACCCTCGGCGCCTGTTTCGTCGGGCTGGGCCTGATCTGGCTCGTCGCGTCCAACCTCGAGGCGATGGCGCCGCTCACCCGGTTCGTCCTCATGGTGGTCATCTGGCTCGGGCTCGTCGGCGTCGCCGAGGTGCTCGCCACCCGGCGCGAGCGGGAGGGCGACGTCGCCTCTCCCGTGGTCGGCGCCGTGCGGCTGCTCGCGGCCGGGGCGTTCGGCGCCGTGGTGTTCCAGGCGGCCCAGAGCCTGCAGGTCCCCGCGTACGAGCCGCTGCTCGTCGGGGTCTGGGGGCTCGGCGCGGTCCTGTGGGCGTACGCCGTGCGGGGGGTGGCGCCGCTCGTGCTCGGGGTGGGGCTGCTCGCCTTCTGGTTCGTCTGGCAGGTCGGCGACGTGGCCGACGACGCCTTCTCCGTCTCCACCGCTCTCGGGGCCGTCGGCCTGGCGTCCGTGGGGGTGGGGGTCGCCAACGCCGTGCTCGGCCGGCGCGAGATGGCGCCGCCGTGGCGGGAGATCGGCGCCCTCATCGTCCTCGTCGGCCTGTTCGTCGCCGCCCTGCCCTACGCCTGGGGCGAGCCGGGCACCTCGTGGGCCCTGTGGGTCGGGCTCGCGGCCGCCGTGGTCGTCGCCGCCCTCGCGGCACTGCGGGGCGACCGGCTCGACCGCCTCGAGGTCGGCCTGGCCGCCCTCGCCCTGGCGATGACCGTCGGCCTGGCCCTGTGGCGCTTCGACACCGAGTCGCTGCAGCCCGACGACCTCGGCGCCGGCGCCTGGGTGAGGGCCTTCCTCGCGGTCGCCGCGTACCTCGTCGTCGCGAGCGGGTACGCCGTGCTCGGCGGGATGCGCGACACCGGGCGGCTCACCTGGCTCGCCACGGCGGCGCTCGTCGTGTTCGTCACGACCCAGGCGTTCGCCGTGTTCGCGCCGATCCTGTCGGGCGCCACCTTGTTCCTCGTCGTCGGCGTCGTCCTGCTCGGGACCGGCGTCCTGGCCGACCGCGGCCGGCGACGACTCGTCCGCGAGGCGAAGGAGGCGCGGTGATGAGCACGCCCACGACCACCGAGCCCACCCCTCCTCCGCCTCCTCCCGCGGCGCCGGTCGCCGGTACCGACCCGGTGCGCAGCCGCCGGCTCCTCGTCATCGGGGCGGTCGCCGTGCAGCTGCTCCTCGTCCTCGTCGCGGTGTGGTCGCCCCTGGCGGCGCGCGTCACGGGCGAGGAGGTGCGGCTCGAGGTCGCGCCGGTCGACCCGATGGACCCGTTCCGCGGCGCCTACGTCGACCTCACCTATCCCGACCTGCCGGGCCAGCCCGTGGTCAACCGTGAGCTCACCGACGCCGAGATCACGGCCGCCGAGCAGGCCCGCGGCGAGGCCTGGGTGCCCCTGACCCGCCAGGGCGACCTCTGGGTGGGTGGCCCGGTGCAGCGCACCCGACCGGCGGAGGGCCTCTACCTGCGGTGCGACGACTCGGACTGGCGGCTGGAGTGCGGCATCGAGAGCTGGTTCCTGCCGCAGGACCGGGCGCTCGCCCTCGAGGACGCGGTGCGAGCCGGGACCGCGGTCGCCACCATCAAGGTCGACGGGCGCGGGAACGCGGCGCTCGTCGCGGTGGACCCCGGAACCCGGTGAGGGTCAGGGCGAGCTGAGGCTGAGGGCGGCGCCGCCCTCGAGCAGGGTGCGCGCCTGGGCCAGCGGCACCGCCTGCGACCAGAGGTAGCCCTGGCCGCGGTCGCACTCGTGCTCCTCGAGCCAGGCCGCCTGCTCGGCGGTCTCGACCCCCTCGGCGACCGTGGTGAGCCGCAGCGAGCGGCCCATCTCGAGGATGGCGAGGGTCAGGGAGGCGGCGTGCTGCTCGGTCGTCACGCCGTCGATGAAGGCCTTGTCGACCTTGAGGATGTCGACCGGCAGCCGGGCGAGGTAGGACAGCGAGCTGTACCCCGTGCCGAAGTCGTCGATGGCGACGCGGGTCCCGAGGTCGCGCAGCGCCTGGAGGGCAGCGGTGGCGGCGTCGAGGTCGTCGAGCAGCACCGTCTCGGTGATCTCGAGGACGAGGACCTCGGGCGGCAGGCCGGTGTCGTCGAGGGCGTGGGACACCTCGTCGACGAACCCCGGGCGCAGGAGCTGCTGGGCCGAGACGTTGACCGACATCGTCACGCCGGGGGAGGAGCGCTGCAGGACCCTCGCCGCCCGGCACGCCTCGCGCAGGACCCAGGACCCGAGCGGCACGACGAGGCCCGAGCGCTCGGCGGCGGGGATGAAGTCGACCGGGGCCAGGCGCCCACGCTGCGGGTGCTGCCAGCGCACGAGTGCCTCGAACCCGGTGACGGCCCGGGTGCGCAGGTCGACGATCGCCTGGAAGTGCACGTCGAGCTCGTCGCGCTCGATGGCCGTGGCGAGGTCGGTCTGGATGGCCATCCGGTCCAGCGTCGCGGCGTGCCGCTCGGTCTCGAAGACCCGGATGGTGCCCTTGCCCTCCTCCTTGGCCCAGTACATGGCGACGTCGGCGTCGCGCAGGACGCCCTCGCCGGTGGCCCCGCTCGGGGCGGCGTGGGCGATGCCGATGCTCGCGCTGACCGTGCAGGTGACGTCGTCGACCTCGATGCCGGAGCCGCGCAGCGCCTCGAGGACGCGGCGGGCGGCCGGCTCCGCGGCGGCGGGGTCGGTGCGCTCCATCAGGACGGCGAACTCGTCGCCACCGAGGCGGGCGGCGGTGTCGCCGGGACGCAGCGCGCGGCGGAGCCGCTCGGAGACGGCGACGAGGAGCCGGTCGCCGACCGAGTGGCCATGGGTGTCGTTGACGTCCTTGAAGTCGTCGAGGTCGAGGAACATCACGGCGATGCCGCCGTCGTCCCGGTCGATGGCGTGGTCGAGGCGGTCGGCGAACAGGGCGCGGTTGGCCAGCCCGGTGAGGGAGTCGTGGAAGGCCTGGTGGGCGAGCTGCTCGGCGAGGGCGTGCTGCTCGGTGACGTCGCGCAGGGTGAGCACCCACGCCCCCACGGCCGCCTCCTCGAGGAGGTTGGTGAGGGTGCCCTCGGCGACGAGCTCGCGGCCGTCGGCGTGGGCCAGGCGGAAGCGCACGGCGTGCTCCCCGGAGCGGGCGGCCGAGAGCATCCCGACCAGCGTGGGGGCGTCGTCGCCGAGCATCCCGACGACGTGGGAGCCGACGAGCTCGGTGGCGGGGCGGCCGAGGACGGAGCGGACCGACGGGCTGACGAACGAGACGAGGCCGTCGCCCTCGATGACGACGATGAGGTCGGCGCTGTTCTGGACGAGCGCGAGCAGCCGGCGCTCGCGCAGGTCGACGACCCGCTGGGCGGTGAGCCGTCGCTCGACGGCGCGGTGCCGGTCGACGAGGCGGCGGAACCAGGCGAACCAGCCGATGGAGACCAGCACGAGCAGGCCGGCGTGGATGGTGAAGGCGAGCCACGCGCGCTGGGAGGTGGCGTCCGCGAGCTCGGTCCGCAGGGCGGTGCCGGCGGTGCGGACGGCGTCGAGGGCTGGGGCGTCCGACGGGTCGGCGAGGAGGGCGTCGGCCCGCGCGACCACGGTGCCGCCGGAGGTCCCCGGGGAGACCTCCACCCCGGCGACGTCCAGCGCCTGCACCGCGGTGCGGATCCTGCCCACGGCCTCGGGGGCGGAAGCCGGCGTGAGGGGGGCGAGGGTGCCGGCGAGGGAGGCCGCGGCCTCGCGCTGGTGGTCGAGGTCGTCACCGAGGTGCCACACCCCGGTGAGCAGCGCCATCTCGAGGACGACGACGAGCACGGTTCCCGCCACGGTGGCGGTGGTGCGCAGCCGGGTCTGCCCGCTGCGGGCCATGGCGGGCCCTCCTTCACGGTCGCGCGGGCGTCGAGGTCTGCCCGGACCACGCTACGGAGCGAGCGCCGTGGCCCGGCGCGGAACGGGGGAAGGGGGACCGTTCGGCCGAGGAGGTCCGGGCGAGCGGCCGTCGGGCCGGGTCGCTGGCAGGATGCGCCTCATGAGCAGCGACGCCGTCGACCGCGCCCAGCGCACCCTGGAAGAGGGCATCTCCACCGACTTCAGCCGGGCGATGTCGTACGGCGACTACCTCGACCTGCCCACCCTGCTGTCGGCCCAGCACCCCCGCAGCACGCCGGCCCAGCACGACGAGCTGCTCTTCATCGTCCAGCACCAGGTCGCCGAGCTGTGGCTGAAGCTGCTGCTGCACGAGCTGCACTCGGCACGGGCCCTGCTCGCCACCGACGACCTCGCTCCCGCGCTGAAGCGGCTCGCGCGGGTCAAGCACGTGCAGAAGCAGCTCGTCGAGCAGTGGGACGTGCTGGCCACGCTGACGCCGAGCGAGTACGCCCAGATCCGCCCCTTCCTCGCGACGAGCTCGGGGTTCCAGAGCCACCAGTACCGGGCGGTCGAGTTCCTCCTCGGCAACAAGAACGCCGAGATGGTCCGGGTCTTCGAGCACTCGCCGGCCGAGCACGCCGAGCTCGAGCGGCTGCTGGGGGAGCCCACGCTGTACGACGAGTTCCTGCGCTACCTGGCCCGCCACGGCTACGCCGTGCCGGCTGCCGTCCTCGAGCGCGACCTCACCCAGCCGTACCGGCTCGACGAGGGGCTGGTCGACCTGTTCGCCGGGGTGTACGCCGACCCCGCGCAGCACTGGGGGGTGTACGAGACGTGCGAGGAGCTCGTCGACATCGAGGACCTGTTCCAGCAGTGGCGCTTCCGCCACCTCCAGGTGGTCTCGCGGGTGATCGGCACGCGGCAGGGCACCGGCGGATCCAGCGGCGTCGACTTCCTGCGCCGCGCCCTCGACCTCACCTTCTTCCCCGAGCTCTACGCCGTCCGCGCCCGCGTCTGACCACGGCTGGAGGGGGCTGGCCCTCGGCCTCGTGCCGCGAGGGGTGGCTACGGGCTGTTCCGGGCCCGGGTGAGGAGCCCTTGGCCACCCCTCGCCCGACGGATCACGCGAGGAGCAGCCGGGCGAGACGTCGCCGAAGGGCCGCCCGGCGGTCGTCGTCCGAGAAGCAGAGTGAGGTCATCTCCACGTAGGCCCAGCCGTCGTCCTCCAGGGATGCCCGGCGCTCGCGATCGCGCTGCCAGGTGCGGCGGTCGGTGCGGTGGACGTCGCCGTCGTACTCCCCGACGACGCGCTGTCGCCGCCACACGAAGTCGCATGTCGCGAGCCAGCCGCCGTGCGCGTCGAGCACCGCGACGTTGAGCTCGGGCTCCGGCAGTCCCCAGGCCCAGAACCAGTGGCGCGCCAGGGTCTCGCCGGGGGAGGCCGAGCCCGGGCGTGCCAGGCCGGCCACGGTGCGCAGGCTGCCGGCTCCCCGTCGCCCGGTGCGGGCAGCCGCTGCCGCAACCAGGACCTCGGGCGTCGCGTGCTGCCGCCGGAGGAGGACGTCGGCCGCGGCCAGCAGGTCCGCGTGGTCCCAGCGGTCGGCGAGGTCGCACCAGGTGTCGGTCGCCGAGGTGACCCGGAGGCCGGACAGCTCGACGACCGACCGTCGCTCCAGCCCCCGATGGTGCCGGCATCCCGAGCGCTGGATCCGCGGGGACCGGCTGTCGCGCATGACGTCGAGCTCCTCCGCGACGCCCGACCACGGCGCGGGTGTCGGCAGGCCGTGCAGGCGGGCTGCCGTGGCGTGGCTGAAGGCCGAGTCGACAGGCAGGGCCGCGGCGAAGGCCTGCGCGTGGGCGAGGTGGTCGACCTCGTCGCAGGCCGGGCGACGGACTCCTCTCGTCGGGGTGGCGAGGTCCGACCCGCGCAGCCGTCCCCGGGCGAGGTAGAGCTCGCGGGCCTGCGCCACCGTGAACGGGCCGGTGAGCAGCCCGCCCGGTAGCGGGATCCGGGGCGTCGGCATGGTGCGACCCTCGGCACCGCCTGGCCTCTGCACCACCCCCACCGCCGGCCTGTGGATCGCCGCCCAGGTCGCCGGTGCCTGTGGACGGCGACGAGGGGTGGCCAAGGGCTCCATCACCGTCCGGGGAGCAGCCACTGGCCACCCCTCGCGGCCACCACATGCGGCTGACCTCGGCTGCGGCGCGGGCCACGGGCATACTCGGCGGCATGACACGGGTCATCCACACGGCACAGGCCCTCGTCGACGCCGTGATGGAGGTGCCCGCGCTCCCGGCGCGCGGCGGCAACGTCATGGCGACGACCTACGAGCGCTACGCCGGCGGTGCGGTGACGATCCTGCTCGCCGCGGCCCGGTCGGGAGCCGCCTGCGTGCACGCCGGCGCGGTCGGCACCGGCCCGAACGGTGACCTCGTCCGGGCCGCGCTCGCGGCCGAGGGCATCGAGGTGTCCTCGCCCACGGTCGAGGACCTCGACACCGGCGTCTGCGTCGTCCTCGTCGAGCCGAGTGCCGAGCGGTCGTTCGTCACCACCCAGGGGGCCGAGCGGCACATCAGCCCGGCGTCGCTCGGCGCCTCGAGGCCCACCGCCGGTGACCTGGTCTGCGTCAGCGGCTACTCGCTCGTGGGCCGCACCCGCGACCCGCTCGTGGAGTGGCTCGGCACCCTCGACGAGGGCGTGGTCGTCGTCCTCGACCCCGGAGCCACGCTCGCCGAGCTCGACCCCCGCACGCGCGACGCCGTCCTCGCCCGCACGAACGTCTGGACGGGCAACGCCGACGAGGCGGCGGCCCTCGCCGGGGTGACCGGGATGGAGCACGCCGCCGAGGTCGTGGCGACCCTCCTGCCCGCGGGTGCGGTCGCCATCGTCCGCGACGGCCCCCGAGGCTGTGCCGTGCGCGAGGACGGGCGCACCACCTACCTGACCGGGCACCCGCAGCGTCCCGTCGACACCAACGGCGCCGGCGACACCCATACGGGCGTCCTGCTCGCCGAACGCGCCGCGGGCGCCTCGTGGACCCAGGCGGCGGCCCGGGCGAACGCGGCGGGCGCCATCAAGGTGACGCGGCGAGGCCCCGACACGGCCCCGACCCGCGCGGAGATCGACGCGTTCCTGGCGCGCGTCGGTGCTGCAACCACCCCGAACTGAACAGATCCTCAGGTAAACCCTCGCCCCACCCGCACGAATCGGCGTGCAGGGCCCCCCACCAGCGAGAAATGGCCCGGTCGAGTCATGGGCAGGGTGGACGAGAGGGGGCAGGATCACCCATCGGTGGGCAACCACCACCGCACCCGGTCCCTTCGCGGGGTCCCTGACCCGGACGCGGTCTGGACGCGTACCGGCGCGTCACGCGGACCATCGCCTCTGGTTCGTCGTCGACCGAATCCAGGCCCTCCGGAGGAACCCGCATGTCCACGTCCGTGTTGCGATCCATCGCGAACCCCACCCGACCGCGCCGAGCCCGGTCCCGGCGGCGCAGCGCCGCCCTGTCCCTCGTGGCGGCCCTCGTCCTGGCCCCCATCACCCTCATCGCCGCTCCGGCCGCGATGGCGGCGGACGGCCCGTTCTCCATCGACGGCAGCGTCCCCGACGCCGGGACCACCCAGCTCGAGGACCCCGAGGGCAACGTCAAGGAGCTCGGCCCCCTGAACTCCAACACGACCAAGATCGGCGTCATCCACAGCGACGCCGTCCCCACCCTCGGGCTGACCAACCCCAACGGGCAGGTCGACCTGCGTCGAGCCTGGCTCGACACCCAACGAGAGAACAACAAGGACTGGCTGTACTTCGCCTGGGAGCGCGACGCCAACAGCGGTAGCGGCTTCATCGCCTACGAGTTCATGCAGAACCCGGTTCCCACCGGCTGCGCCTACGACACGGCGACCGAGGCGCAGCTCGTCGCGAGCTGCAACCCCTGGGCCGGGCGCACGCTCGGCGACTTCATCATCCTCTGGGACCAGCAGGGTGGCAGCCGTGACCTCTACCTGAGGACGTGGGGCGGTACCGCCTCCAACCTCGTCCTCGGTGCCCCGCAGCTCCTCGACGGCGCCGTGTCCCAGGCCCAGTACAGCTCCGACGGCTTCCGTGGTGAGGCCGCGGTCAACCTCACGGACACGGTCTTCGGCGGCAGCTCGACGTGCCGGACGTTCGCCAACACCATCCCCAGCACGGTGACCGGCAACTCGGACAGTGCCGACTACAAGGACACGATCCTCGCGACGGCACCGCCGATCACCAACTGCGGCACGGTGACCGTCATCAAGCACACGAACCCGGGCGGGGTCAGCCAGGCCTTCCCCTTCACCTCGACCCTCGCGGGCTCCGAGATGGTGTGCACCGCTGACGCCACGCCGGCGACCTTCTCCCTGAATGACGCGGCGACCGACACCGAGACGTGCATCAACGTGCCGTCGGGTGGGTACACCGTGACCGAGGGTGCCAACCCGAGCGGGTGGGACTTCGAGAGCCTGACGTGCACCTCGACCGGTGACGGCACCAGCACCCTGACGTCGGGCAAGGTCGCGACCATCACCCTCGCGGGTGGCGGCGACGTGACCTGCACGTACGTCAACCGGCAGCAGAAGGGCGCCATCAAGGTGACCAAGGTCGTGGCCGGGACGGCGACGGCGCTCGCCGGCGCCGCCTTCGCCCTCGACGCCGACGGTGACCCGGCGACCACGGCCGACCAGACCTCGATCCCGGCCGTCGCCGGCCAGACGGGGGTGTTCTGCATCCAGGACCTCCTGCTCGGCAGCTACACCGTGGTGGAGACCCAGGTGCCCGCCGGGTACACGGGCGGCCCGCCCCAGACGGTCAACGTCACCACCGCCGGGACCTGTGCCGCCGGTGCCACCCCCGTCACGTTCGAGAACAAGAAGAACCCGAGCATCCTCACGGTTCCCAAGCTCCTCCCGAACGACCGGGCCACCCTCTCGGACGGCTTCGGCACGCTGACCGGCACGCTGGTGTTCAAGCTCTTCGCGAACGCCACGTGCTCGGGCGCCGCGCTCTACACCGAGCCGACGATCACCGTGAACGGCAACGGTCCGTACGACACGACCAACCAGAGCACGTTCGTCACGGCGGACGGGACCTACTCGTGGCTCGTGACCTTCGCGTCCACCAGCGCGTCGAACAACGGCGTGGTCAGCTCGTGCACGGCGGAGCAGCAGCGCATCGACTTCACCCCGCTGGCTCCCTGAGGCGGTGTCGATGACGAACGGGTCGCCTCTCATGCAGTTGAGGTGACCACGCACGGACCGTGACCGGATATCACGGGCCGGGCGAGCGGGGCCGGTGTCTCGAGGCGGGACACCGGCCCCGCACCGTGCTCGGGGCTGCGAGTCAGGCGGCCGGTGCGCGCCGACCCGCGAGGAGCCGGACCGCGGTCCCGACGAGCCAGACGGCCACGCCGGCCTGCAGCGCGAACAGCGGGGTCACCGCGAGGTCGTGGGTGGTCGCCACGAGCGGTCCGGCGGCGGCGTAGCCCAGCCCGCCGAGCACCCCCGGGACGGCGAGGAGCCGGGCCGGCCAGGTCCCCGCGGCGCGGGCGACCGCGACCGCCAGGGCTGCGGCGGTCAGCCCGAGGGCCGGTGTCGCCACGACCTGGGCGAGGAGGTGCAGGTCGAGCACGGGGGTGTCGCCGTGGTGGGCGAGGGCCTCCGCGTCGTTCACGGCGAACAGGTGGGGCACGAGCTCGAGCGCGGCGACCGCCCAGCCCACCACGGCGGCGAGCAGCCAGGGCGCCACCCGCGGGCCGGTGGCTCCCGAGCGACGCAGCAGGGCCAGCCCGATGGTCGTGGTCACCGTGCCCGCCAGCAGCAGGACGTGCGAGGTCGCCCAGCCCGGGTCCCCGAGCATCGAGGACAGGTAGGCGTCGACGGTGGCCCCCGACCCCCGCGGGTGGAGCTGGCCGCCGGCGCCGAGGAGCAGCCCCCCGGCGCCGGTGGTGAGGGCCGCCGGGCGGACCGAGGAGGGGGAGGGCGTGGTCAGGGTGCGGGCCGAGCGGGCGGTGGTCGTCGTCGTCATCTCAGGCCTGCACGAGGGTGTTGTGGGTGGCGGCGACGAACCAGGCGCCGCTGGCGGCCTCCCGCGTGACGACGTTGGTCGCCCGGGAGGTGTGGGTCCCGGCGAGCGGACCCACCGGCACCCGGAGGGTGTGCTCCGAGACGACGACGAGCGTGTCCTCGCCGACCACCCGGACCGACACGGGCTCCATCTCGTTGTGGCTGCCGGCGTAGATCGTGGTGAAGATGCCCGAGTGGCCCGTGGCGATGGCGTCACGCCCGCGGGCGAGCTCACCGCGGACCGTGACGAAGGTGGCGTCGGGGGTGTAGACGGCGCCGAACGCGTCACCGTCGGCCGCGTTCCAGGCGGACTGGAGCCGGCCGAGGACGTCGAGGGCGACGGTCCCCGGACCGGAGGCGACCTCCGCGGCGGAGGGTGAGGTGGTGGTGGTCATGGACGTGCCTTTCGGTGAGTATCTGATGATTGATTACGGTAGTACTCTAACGAATATAGACACACTCAGCGATTCTGTACAGTGGTCGCATGAGCCAGCCCCGCACGTACCGCTCCGAGCTCCGCGACCAGCAGGCCCGGCAGACGCGCTCGGTCATCGCGGCGCAGGCCCGCCGGGCATTTCTCGAGAGCGGCTGGGCCGGCACGAGCGTGCGGTCCGTGGCCGTCGCCGCGGGGGTCTCCGAGGCCACCGTCTACAACGTCTACGGCAGCAAGGCGGGCCTGGCCGTCTCCCTCATCGACGCCGCGGAGGAGGAGGCCGACGTCGCGCGGGCCGTGGCCGAGCTGACCGAGCACGCGGGCGACCCCCGGGCGCAGCTCGGTGCGTTCGTCGCCTTCGACCGGCGTCTCTTCGAGCGCGGTGGCGACGTCCTGCGGGTGCTGGCCGAGGGCCGGCGCCAGCACCCCGAGCTGGGCGACGCCTACGACGAGGGGCGCCGGCGCGGTGACGGGCAGCGACGCCAGCTGTTCTCGTCCTGGCCGACGTCGGTGTGGCGCAGGGGGATCGACGTCGACCGCGCCCTCGCGGTCTACGAGATGGTCGTGTCCCCGTGGGCGTTCGACGTCGCGGTCACGGAGCGGGGCTGGGCCCCCGCGGACGTCGAGGAGCTGTGGGCCGGGGCGCTGGCCGAGCTCCTGCTCGCCTGAGCGTCGGGCTCAGGCCCGGCGCGCGAGGCCCTCGATGACGACGTCGAGCGCGAACGCGAACTCGGCGTCGTCGTCGCAGCCGCCGAGGTCGCCCTCGTGGCTCGCGGCCCTCGCCATCTCGGCGATGTGGGGGAGGGCCTGCGCGAACCGGGCCGCGGCCTCCTCACGCGCTGCGCTGTCCGGACGCGGCGCCGCCTTGTCGTCGAACAGGTCCTGGCTGAAGCCGAGCAGCCGGCTGCCGAGGAGGTGGACGGCGTGGTGCGTCAGCTCGACCGACAGGCCGCCGCCGCGCAGGATGCCGAAGACGGTGTCGACGTACCGCAGCGTGGCCGCGCCCGGCTCGACGACGTCGACGAGGACGCGGGCGGCCCAGGGGTGCTGCAGGACGACGCGCCGCGCGGCGAGGACCGTCCCGCGCAGGGCGTCGCTCCACGGTCCCTCGACCACCGGCACGATCTCGGCCACGACGCGGTCGGCCATGAGGGCGAGCAGCGTGGCCTTGTCGGCGACGTGGTGGTAGACGGCCATGGGGTCGGCCCCGAGCTCGGCGCCGAGGCGTCGCATGCTCAGGCCGTCGAGCCCGCCCTGGTCGGCGAGCTCGACGGCGCGCTCGACGATCCGCTCGACCGAGAGCGGCTCGGCGACGCGGGTGCGGCGGGGCGACGGCATGACCGCGACCCTAGCGCGGTGACGTTCTACGGCGTAGAGTCCAGAGTTCTACACCGTAGAAATCACCAGACCCAGGAGGCCGCGATGGCCAGGACCCTTCTCCCGCCCCGTTGGGTCATCACGACCGTCTGGAGCGGTCACCGGACCCTCCACCGCGCCAGCGCCGGCCGGCTGGGGCTGCGCGCCCCGCGCCCGGACCTCGCCGGGATGCTTCGGCTGCGCGCGGTGGGCCGCACCTCGGGACGCGAGCGGGCCGTCATCCTCTGCTACGTCGAGGAGGGGTCGGCGTTCGTCACGCTCGCGATGAACGGCTGGGACGCCGCCGAGCCGCAGTGGTGGCGCAACCTCCAGGCGCAGCCGGAGGCGCTGGTCGAGACCGTGGACGGGACCGTGGCCGTGCGCGGGCGGGCGGCGGACGCCGAGGAGCAGGCGCGCCTCTGGGACCGGATCCGCGGGGTGCGCGGGTGGGCGACCGACCTCGACGCCATGGCGGCGCTGCGGGGGAGGCCGACGACCGTGGTCGTCCTCGAGCGGCGTCCGGCCTGACGGTCGGAGCGCGTCAGGCGCGCGGCAGCTGGCGCAGGTCGGTGCGGCAGCGGCGCTCGAACTCGTCGAGCTCGGACAGGGCGGCGTCGAGGTCGCGGCGGCGCTGCTCGAGGTCGGTGCGCCGCTCGTCGATCTGGTCGAGCACGTACTCGAGCTGGCTGCGCTTGCCACGGGGGGCGTCGTAGAGGTCGATGATCGTGCGGATCTCCTCGAGCGGGAACCCGAGCCGCTTGCCGCGCAGGATGAGGCCGAGCCGGGTGCGGTCGCGCCGGTGGTAGACCCGGGTGGTGCCGCGCCGCTCGGGGGAGATCAGGCCGAGCTCCTCGTAGTGCCGCACCGTGCGGTGGGTGACCCCGAACTCCTCGGCGACCTGGGCGATCGACCGGGTCGGCGCCTCGGTGGCAGTGGAGGTTGGCATACCGGGCAGTATTGCTTTACGTTGACGTCAACGTCAAGAACGTGACCACGACGCCGAGCCCCGTGACCCGGGCGCCCGGGCCCCCTGCGCGAAGGAGCGCCCATGTTCGAGCTGAGCAAGGACCACGAGGACTTCCGGACCGTCGTGCGCGAGTTCGCCACCGAGGCCGTCGAGCCGCACGTGGCCGGGTGGGACCGCGCGCACCACTTCCCGACCGACCTCGTCCCGCGGATGGGGGAGCTGGGCCTGTTCGGCCTCGTCGTGCCCGAGCAGTACGGCGGCTCGCTCGAGGACGCCGACGGCGGCGCGTTCACCAGCCTGTGCATCGCCATCGAGGAGCTCGGCCGGGTCGACCAGTCGATCGGCATCACGCTCTCGGCCGGCGTGGGCCTGGGCATCAACCCGATCCTCACCTACGGCTCCGACGCCCAGAAGGAGCGCTTCCTCCCCGACCTCGTCGCGGGCCGCGCCCTCGCCGGCTTCGGCCTCACCGAGCCCGACGCGGGGTCCGATGCGGGGGCCACGCGCACCAAGGCCGTCCTCGACGGCGGTGACTGGGTCGTCGACGGCGCCAAGGCGTTCATCACGAACTCGGGCACCGACATCACCTCGGTCGTCACGGTCACCGCCCGCACCGGAACCGACGAGAACGGCCGCCCCGAGATCTCGGCGATCATGATCCCCTCCGGCACACCGGGATTCACGGTCGAGCCGGCGTACGACAAGCTCGGCTGGAACATCTCCGACACCCACGGCCTGTCCTTCAGCGGCTGCCGGGTCCCCGAGGAGAACCTCCTCGGCGAGCGGGGCCACGGCTTCCGCCAGTTCCTCAAGACCCTCGACGACGGGCGCATCGCCATCAGCGCGCTGGCGCTCGGCCTCATCACCCGGATGCGCGAGGAGACCACGGCGTACGCCAGGACCCGCACCGCGTTCGGGAAGCCGATCGGCGTCAACCAGGGCGTCGCGTTCCCCATCGCCGACCTGGCCGTGATGGAGGAGACCTCACGCCTGCTCACCTACCGCGCCGCGTGGCTCAAGGACGAGCAGGAGGCCGGCCGCCGCTCGGTCGCCGACGTCAAGCAGGCCGCGGCCGTCGCCAAGCTCTACACCTCCGAGGCCGCGGTCACCGCGACCCGGATCGCCACCCAGGTCTTCGGCGGCAACGGCTTCATGGAGGAGTACCCGGTGGCCCGGTTCTACCGCGACGCGAAGATCCTCGAGATCGGCGAGGGCACCTCCGAGGTGCAGCGCATGGTCATCGCCAAGGCGCTCGGGCTGCCGTCATGACCGAGGGCGACCCCCGCGTCGGGGACGTCCGCCGTCGCCTCGAGGCCGCCCTCGAGGCGTCGGCCCGGCCCACCGAGGCCGCCGCGGCCAAGCTCGCCAAGCAGAACAAGCTCTACGTCCGCGACCGGCTCTCCCTCCTCCTCGACGACGGCTCGTTCGTCGAGGACGGCCGGTTCGCCAACGCCCTCGCGAAGGGCCTCCCGGCCGACGGCGCGGTCACCGGGCGCGGGACCGTCGACGGCCGCCCGGTCGTCGTCATCGCCAACGACCCCACCGTCAAGGCGGGCTCGTGGGGTGCGCGCACGGTGGAGAAGATCGTGCGCGCCACCGAGACGGCGCTGCGCGAGGAGCTGCCGGTCGTGTGGCTCGTCGACAGCGCGGGCGCCCGCATCACCGACCAGGTCGAGATGTTCCCCGGCCGCCGCGGCGCCGGCCGGATCTTCCACAACCAGGTCGCCCTGTCCGGCAAGGTGCCGCAGGTCTGCTGCCTGTTCGGCCCGTCGGCCGCCGGCGGCGCGTACATCCCCAGCTTCTGCGACGTCATCATCATGGTCGAGGGCAACGCGTCGATGTACCTCGGCAGCCCGCGCATGGCCGAGATGGTCGTGGGCGAGACCGTGTCACTCGAGGAGATGGGCGGCGCACGCATGCACTGCACCGTCTCCGGGGTCGGCGACCTGCTCGCCCACGACGACGCCGAGGCGATCGAGCTCGCCCGGCTCTACCTGTCGTACCTGCCCGAGAACTGGCGCTCGCCGCTGCCGACGTACCACCCCGAGAAGCCGGCGGTCGAGCTCACCCGCACCACCGTCCCCGAGCGCGAGAGCCAGCCCTTCGACGTCCACGAGGTCATCGACGGCCTCGTCGACGCCGACAGCTTCTTCGAGGTCAAGCCGCTCTTCGCCGCCGAGCTCGTCATCGGGTTCGGCCGGATGGACGGCGAGACCGTGGGCATCGTGGCCAACAACTCGATGGTCAAGGGCGGGGTGCTGTTCTCCGACTCCGCCGACAAGGCCGCGCGCTTCATCTGGCTGTGCGACGCGTTCTCCGTGCCGCTGATCTACCTCGCCGACGTCCCGGGCTTCATGATCGGCTCCGAGGTCGAGCGCGGCGGCATCATCCGGCACGGCGCCAAGATGGTCTCGGCCGTGTCGTCGGCGACGGTGCCGCAGTTCTGCGTCGTCATCCGCAAGGCCTACGGTGCCGGGTTGTACGCGATGGGCGGGCCCGGGTTCGGCCCCGACGCGACCATCGCGCTGCCCACCGCCCGGATCGCCGTCATGGGGCCCGAGGCGGCCGTCAACGCGGTGTACGCCAACAAGATCGCCGAGGTCGAGGCGGCCGAGGGCGTGGAGGCGCGCGACGCGTTCGTGGCGGCCCGCCGGGCCGAGTACGAGGAGGACGTCGACCTCGAGCGGCTCGCCGCCGACCTCGTCCTGGACCAGGTGGTCGAGGCCGACGAGCTGCGCCGCGAGCTGCTCCGGCGGCTGCGCTACGCCGCGCGGCGCGACCGGCACTTCGCCGACAAGCGGCGCGACGTCCCTCCGGTCTGACGACCCTGCCGCCGGGTCAGCCGGCGGTCGGCTCGCGCAGGTCGTGCCAGGCGACGCCGAGCTCGCGCAGCAGGTCACGCAGCAGCGGCAGCGAGACGCCCACGACGTTGTGCGGGTCGCCCTCGATGCCGCTGACGTAGGGGCCGCCCAGCCCGTCGAGGGTGAACGCCCCGGCGACCCGCAGCGGCTCACCGGTGGCGACGTAGGCCTCGACCTCGGCGTCGCTGAGGTCGGCGAAGTGGACGGTGGTCGTGGCCGTGCCGCCGACCATCCCGCCGGTGCCGCCGTCCTCGGGCTCGCGGGTGTCGACGAGCCAGTGGCCCGTGTGGAGGACGCCGCTGCGGCCGCGCATCCGGTGCCAGCGGGCGGTGGCCTCGGCCGCGTCGGCGGGCTTGCCGTGCACGTCGCCGTCGAGCTCGAGCACCGAGTCGCAGCCGAGGACGAGCGGGCCGTCCTCGTCGTCGTCCTCGAGGGCGGTGACGACGGCCTCGGCCTTGGCGCGGGCGAGCAGGAGGGCGACGTCGGCGGCCTCGAGCGTCCCGTGGACCGCCTCGGCCGCCGCGACCGCGGCGTCCTCGTCGACGTCGGAGACGCGCACCCGCGGCTCGACGCCGGCGCTGCGGAGGGTGGCGAGGCGGGCGGGGGAGGCGGAGGCGAGGAGCAGCGTCGGGGGAGCGTCGGTCACGCGGACCACCGTAGCCTCGCCCTCGTGGAGACCCTCGACCGGCGGCAGCTCACCCTGGCCACCCTCGACCGCCAGCTCCTCCTGCGGCGGCACGACCTCGGGGTCGAGGAGGCCGTGACGCACCTCGTCGGCCTCCAGGCACAGGAGCCGCTCGAGCCGTACACCGGGCTGTGGTCGCGCCTCGCCGGGTTCGACCCGCTGAGCCTGGTGGCGGGCCTGGAGGACCGCACCCTCGTGCGCACGCTGACGATGCGTCGCACCCTGCACCTCCACACCGCCGCCGACTGCCTCGCCCTGCGCCCGGCGCACCAGGGGATGCTCCTGACGAAGATGCTCGGCATCCACCGGCGCACCCTCGAGGGCGTCGACCTCGACGCGCTCACCGCCCTCGCCACACCGCTGTTCGCCGCCGAGCCCCGCACCGGCACCGACGTCGCCCGCGAGGTCGGGGTGCGCTGGCCGCACGTCGAGGCCCGCTGGCTCGGCGACGCCCTCACCTGCCTCGTGCCGCTCGTCCAGGTGCCGCCGCGCGGAGTGTGGGGGAGGACGGCACCGGCCCGGCTCACGACCGTGGGGGCCTGGCTCGGCGAGGAGCCCGCGTCGCCGCCCGACGTCCTCGCCTCGATGGTCGTCCGCTACCTGCGCGCGTTCGGTCCCGCCTCGAGCTCGGACCTGCGCGCGTGGTGCGGCGTGCCGGGCCTGCCCGCCGTGGTCAAGGAGCTGCGGCCCACACTCGTGTCGTACCGCGACGAGTCGGGGCGCGAGCTGCTCGACGTCGCCGACGGCACGCTGCCGATGGAGGACGCCGAGGTGCCGGTGCGCTTCCTCCCGGCGTTCGACAACACCGTCCTCGGCTACGACGACCGGCGCCGCGTCATCGACGACGAGCACCGGGGGCTGTCGGTCTCGGGCGCGCGGTTCGTCCTCGTCGACGGGCGCGTGGCGGCCGTGTGGGTGCCCAGGAGGCCCGTCGCCGACGGGCCGGTGACGGTGGGCATCGAGCTGCTGCGGGCGCTGACGCCCAGCGAGGCCGACGCCGTGGTGGAGGAGGGGAGGGCCCTGGCGGCGTTCCTCGCCGACGGCACCCCCGGCGACGTCGAGGTCGCCACCGCCTGAGGAGCGACCCTCAGCCCAGGACCTCGTCGACGTAGCACCAGCGCCACGCCTCGCCGGGCTCGAGGCTGCGCATCACGGGGTGGCCGGACTCGCGGAAGTGCGCCGAGGCGTGCTTGCCCTCGGAGGAGTCGCAGCACCCCACCGCGCCGCAGTGCGCGCAGACCCGCAGGTGCACCCAGCGCATCCCCTCGGCCAGGCACGTCGGACACCCCTCGGCGGTCTTCGGCGGGACGGGCTTCTCGGTGGCGGTGAGGTGCTCGCAGCCGCTCGCGATGCGGTCGGGCGGGCGCAGCGGCGACTCGCGCAGCACCGCGCTGCGGGTGGCCGCCCAGCCGAGCGCGGTCTCCTCGGCGTCGAGCTGGCCGAGGATGGAGGTGAGCACCGCGTGGTCGACCTGGCCGGCGTCGCGGATGCGCAGCAGCTCGGAGCGCTCCTCGCGGATCATCGAGGTGCGCAGGCGGGCCTGGGCCTCGCTCGGGGTCTCGTCGTCGGTGGGGCCGAGGGCGCCCAGGCGCTCCCAGGCGCGGTTGACGCGGGCGGTCGCCTGCGTCTGGAGCAGCCCGATGACGACGGGGTCGGCCTCCGGGTCGCCCTCGACGAGGCGCAGCCCGGCGCCCGTCGTCGCGCCGAGCACCGTCGCCTCCTGGAGGGCGTCCTCGCGGGGGTCGGGGCCGCGGACGTCGAGGGCGCGCGCGAGCACGGGCAGCGTCATGCCCTGCAGCACGAGGGTGCCCACGGTGACCACGAGGGCGATGACGAGCAGCTCGGCCCGCAGCGGTGTCTCCTCGGGCAGGGTGAGGGCGGCGGCCAGCGTGACCACCCCGCGCATCCCGGCCCAGGAGCCGACGACCGAGCCGCGCAGCCGCATCCGTCGCACCTCGGGGTCGGTGCGCTGCAGGGCGAGGTAGACCAGCGCCTGGCCGATCATCCACACGGGGCGCAGGAGCAGGCAGGTGCCGAGCACCGCGAGCCCGACGAGCAGGGTGCGGCCGAGGTTCTCGGTGCCGACGTCGGAGAGCAGCGAGGAGATCTGCAGGCCGATGAGGAGGAAGACCGCGTTCTCGAGGACGAAGGTGATGCTCGACCAGTTGACCCGCTCGGACAGCCGCGACGGCGCGCTCTGGATGGCCGTGGCCCGGTGGGCGAGGAGCAGCGCGGCCGTGACGACGGCGAGGACGCCGGACGCGCCCACCTGCTCGGCGGGGACGTAGGCGAGGTAGGGGGCGACGAACGACAGGGCCGTGTCGGCGGGGACCTCGGTGAGCCGGCGTCGCAGCGTGCCGACGAGGAGGAACGCGACGACCCCGATCGCCACGCCGCCGAGGGAGGCGACGACGAGGTCCAGGCCCACCGACATCACGGTGACGTCGGCGGGGCCGCTGTCGTGCGAGCCGGCTCCGTGGGCGGCCAGCCCGGCCGCGGCGAGGGCGGTGCGCAGCGCGACGAGGGCGGTGGCGTCGTTGAGGAGCGACTCACCCTCGAGGATCGTCGTGATGTTGCGCGGCAGGCCGATCCGGCGCGCGACCGCGGTGGCGGCCACGGCATCCGGTGGGGAGACGATGGCGCCCAGCGCGACCGCGAGGGCGAACGGGATGGGCAGCAGCAGCCACGCGACCAGGCCGACGCCCAGCGCGGTGAACAGCACCAGCCCCACCGACAGGCTGAGGATCTTCGCGCGGAAGGTCCGGATGTCGATGAGCGAGGTCGACAGCGCCGCCGCGTAGAGCAGCGGCGGCAGCAGCCCGAGGAGGACCACCTCGCTGGACAGCCGCACCTCCGGCACGGCCGGGACGAACGACAGCACGGCGCCCGCCGCCAGCAGGGCGAGCGGGGCGGGCAGCGGCAGCGGGGCCGCCACCCGGCTCACCAGGATGACGACGAGGACGACGGCCACGAGCAGCAGGGCGATCTCCACGAGAGGATCCTGCCTCGTCGATCGCCTCGCGGGCGAGGGGTGTCCGCTGTCAGCCGAGCACGGCCTCGCGCAGCACGTCGAGACCGACCGACCCGACGTCGAGGGCGCGACGGTGGAAGTCCTTGAGCGAGAACGCGTCTCCCTCTCGGGCGGCCACCTCGTCGCGCAGCTGGAGCCAGAGCCGCTCGCCGATCTTGTAGCTGGGCGCCTGGCCCGGCCAGCCGAGGTAGCGGTTGAGCTCGAAGCGGAGCATCTCCTCGCCCTGGTTGGCGTGGGAGTCGAGGAAGGCCCAGGCCTTGTCGTAGTCCCACGCGCCGCCGCCGACCTCGGCCGGGGCCTCGAAGCCGCAGTGGACGCCGATGTCGAGGACGACGCGGGCCGCCCGCAGCGACTGGCCGTCGAGGAGGCCGAGGTAGTCGCCCGGGTCGTCCATGTAGCCGAGCTCGGCCATGAGGCGCTCGGCGTACAGGGCCCAGCCCTCGCCGTGACCGCTGGTCCAGCACATCATCCGGCGCCACTTGTTGAGCAGCTCGCGGCGGTACACGGTCTGGGCGACCTGGAGGTGGTGGCCCGGGACGCCCTCGTGGTAGACGGTGGTGAGCTCGCGCCAGGTGCCGAACTCGGTGACGCCCTTGGGGACCGACCACCACATGCGCCCGGGGCGCGCGAAGTCGTCGCTGGGGCCGGTGTAGTAGATGCCGCCGGTCTGGGTGGGGGCGATGCGGGCCTCGATGGTGCGCACGGGGCCGGGGATGTCGAAGTGGGTGTCGGCGAAGTTCTCGATGACCTCGTCGGCCTTGCCCTGCATCCACTCGCGCAGGGCGTCGGTGCCGTGCAGGACGTAGCGGGGGTCCTGGTCGAGCTGCGCGATGGCCTCCTTGACCGACGCGCCGGGCAGGATGCGCTCGGCCGTGGCACGCATGTCGGCCTCGATGCGGGCGAGCTCCTCCTGGCCCCAGGCGTAGGTCTCCTCGAGGTCGACCTTCGCGCCGAGGAACTGGCGCGAGGCGAGCTCGTAGCGCTCGCGGCCGGCGGCGTCGGACTCGGGCGCGCGGTCGAGGAGGTCCTCGCGCAGGCGGGCGCCGGTGTCGCGGTACGCCTGGGCGGCGGCCTCGACGCCGCGGCGCAGGTCGGCGGCGACGGCGTCGTCGAGCGGGGCGTCACCGGCGCGGGCGCCCTCGAGGAAGGAGGCGAAGAAGCCGTCGGCGGCCGTGAGGTCGTCGCACTGCTTGACGCACTCGACCACCTGGCGGCGCGGGGTGACCAGGCCGCGGTCGGCCGACTCGCGCAGGGTGTCGGCGTACTGCCCGAGCGCCCGCGGGATCTTCGACAGGCGGGCGGCGATGGTGGCCCACTGGTCCTGCGTGTCGGTGGGCATGAGGTCGAGGACGTCGCGCACGCCCTGGAGCGGCGACGCGAGGACGTTGAGCTCCATCCGGTCGTAGCCGGCCTCGTGGGTCTCCAGGACGAGACCGAGCCGCTCGCGCATCGCGGCGACGGTGACGCGGTCGACGTCGTCGACCGGCTCGGCGGTGTCGAGGCGGGCGAGGGTGTCGCGGGCGATCTGCGCGTGGTGGGCGTACCCGTCCGGCGACAGGTCGTCGAGGTCGTCGTCGCGACCCGGGACGCCGAGGTACGTGGCCTCGATCGGGCTGGCCTCGACGACGGCGGCGAAGTGGGCGTCGGCGACGGCGTCGACGGCGGTGGGCTGGCGGTTCACGGCGGTCTCGGTCACGGGTCGGGACGCTACCCGAGGGCTCCGACGTGGCGCCCCCGGGTTTCCGGCCGTGTCGGCGAGGTCGCCTAGCCTTCGGGGATGGACGCGCGAGTGAGGTCGGTCAACGTGGGCAGGCCGCGCGCCGGCATCGAGCCCAGGGGGCGCGACACGGCCATCGACAAGCGGCCGGTCGCGACGGTGGAGGTGCGCGACCCGGGTCCCAGGAAGGGTGGCCTGGGCAGTGGTGTCGTCGGCGACGACGTGGTCTCGCGCAAGCACCACGGCGGCTCGCGGCAGGCGGTGTACGCCGTCGCCCGCGAGGAGCTGGACTGGTGGGGCGGCGAGCTCGGCCGCGACCTCGCCGACGGCGGGTTCGGCGAGAACCTCACCACCGAGGGCCTCGACGTCGACGGCGCCCTCATCGGGGAGCGGTGGTCCGTGGGATCCGCCGTCCTCGAGGTGGCCGGGCCCCGGATCCCCTGCGCGACGTTCGCGGCCTGGATGGGGGAGCGCGGCTGGGTTCGGCGGTTCACCGAGCGCGGGCGCACCGGCGCCTACCTCGCTGTCGTCGAGCCCGGCACCATCACCGGCGGGGACGCGGTCGAGGTGGTCTCCCGGCCGACCCACGGCATCACCGTTCCGGACGCCTTCCGCGCCTTCACCGGTGACCTCGAGCAGGCGCGGCGCGTCCTCGACGCCCACGTCCTCGGCGACGTCGACCACGCCGACCTCGAGCGCAGGCTCGCCCGACGGACCCCGCCCTCCTGACGTCGGCGCGTCAGGGGCGCAGGGTGGTGCGCCACGCGCCGGGGCCGTGGGGCACCGGGGTGCGCAGCACGGCAGCGCGCGACGCCCAGCTCGACCCGGGGCGCTGCCCGTCCGAGCCGTCACCGCCGGCGGACGCGGCCGTGAGCACGGCGACGACCGCCGCGACCTCCTCGGGCGTGGCGTCGCCGAGCACCCGGATCTCCGGCGTCTGGGCGGGGCTCGTGGCGTCGGACATCAGAGGGGAATGTTCCCGTGCTTCTTCGGCGGCAGGGTCTCGCGCTTGGTGCGCAGCGCCCGCAGCGCCTTGGTGACGTTCATCCGCGTGTTCGACGGCGTGATGACGGTGTCGATGTACCCGCGCTCGGCCGCGACGTACGGGTTGGCGAGGGCGTCCTCGTACTGCTGGATGAAGCCGGCGCGCGCCTCCTCCACCGAGTCGCCGCGCTCGGCGGCCGCGGCGATCTCCTTGCGGTAGAGGATGTTGACCGCTCCCTGCGCGCCCATGACCGCGATCTGGGCCGTGGGCCAGGCGAGGTTGATGTCGGCGCCGAGGTGCTTGGAGCCCATGACGTCGTACGCACCGCCGTAGGCCTTGCGGGTGATGACCGTGACGAGCGGGACGGTGGCCTCGGCGTAGGCGTAGATGAGCTTCGCGCCGCGCCGGATGATGCCGTCCCACTCCTGGTCGGTGCCGGGCAGGAAGCCGGGGACGTCGACGAACGTGAGGATCGGGACGTTGAACGCGTCGCAGGTGCGCACGAAGCGCGCGGCCTTCTCGGAGGCGTCGATGTCGAGGGTGCCGGCCAGCTGCATCGGGTTGTTCGCGACGATGCCGACGGCCCGTCCCTCGACCCGGCCGAACCCGACGACCAGGTTCGGCGCGAACAGCGGCTGCACCTCGAGGAACTCGCCCTCGTCGAGGACCGACTCGAGCACGACGTGCATGTCGTAGGGCACGTTCGGGCTGTCGGGAATGAGCGTGTCGAGCACGCGGTCGTCGTCGGTGACCTCGAGGTCGTTCTCGCCGCCGAAGACGGGGGCGTCCTCCATGTTGTTGCTCGGCAGGTAGGACAGCAGCGCCTTGACGTACTCGATGGCGTCGTCCTCGTCGGTGCCCATGTAGTGCGCGACCCCGGACTTGGTGTTGTGGGTGCGCGCCCCGCCGAGCTCCTCCATGCCCACGTCCTCGCCGGTGACGGTCTTGATGACGTCGGGGCCGGTGATGAACATGTGCGAGGTCTGGTCGACCATCACGGTGAAGTCGGTGACCGCGGGGGAGTAGACGGCCCCGCCGGCGCACGGACCCATGACGAGCGAGATCTGCGGGATGACGCCGGACGCGTGGACGTTGCGGCGGAAGATCTCGCCGTACAGGCCGAGCGAGACCACGCCCTCCTGGATGCGCGCCCCGCCGGAGTCGTTGAGGCCGATGACGGGGCAGCCGACCTTCATCGCGAAGTCCATGACCTTGCAGATCTTCTCGCCGAAGACCTCCCCCAGCGAGCCGCCGAACACCGTGAAGTCCTGCGCGAACACCGCCACCGTGCGCCCGTCGACGGTGCCGTAGCCGGTGACGACGCCGTCGCCGTAGGGGCGGTTCGCGTCCTGGCCGAAGGCGACCGAGCGGTGCCGGGCGTACTTGTCCATCTCGACGAACGAGCCCTCGTCGAGCAGCAGCTCGAGGCGCTCGCGGGCCGTCTTCTTCCCCCGCGCGTGCTGCTTCTGAACCGCCCGCTCCGACCCCGCGTTGGCGACCTCCGCGACCCGTCGCTTGAGGTCGGCCAGCTTGCCGGCCGTCGTCGTGGTGTCGATGTCCGCGGGGACGTCGGTGCCGCCCATGGTGTGGGTGTCGCTCGTGGACATGTCGCGAGCCTAGCCTTGCGGGCGTGAGCCAGAACCCTCGAAACCTGCCGCTGGACGCGGCGTTCGTCACACCCGGAGAGCCCTGGCAGGAGGTCGAGGTGCTCGACCGGGTGGACTCCACGAACGACGAGGTCCGGCGTGCGCCGACCCCCTGGCGGGTCGTCGTCGCGGAGCACCAGGACGCCGGCCGCGGCCGCCTGGGGCGCACCTGGACGACCACCCCCGGCACCGCGCTGGCGGTCTCCGTCCTCGTCCCGCCGCCGGCCTCGGGGCCGTCGTGGGTGCCCCTGCTCACCGGGTTGGCCGTGCGCCACGCGGTCGAGGAGGTCGCGGGCCTGGCGACGAGCCTGAAGTGGCCCAACGACGTCCTCGTCCCCGCCGACGGCGACCGCAAGCTCGCGGGCATCCTGTGCGAGTGGTCGCCGGAGGGCGTCGTGGTCGGCACCGGCCTCAACGTCGACACCGCCCGCGAGGACCTGCCGCTCGACACCGCCACCTCGCTGCGCGCCGCCGGTGCCCCCGACGTCGACCGTGCCACCCTGCTCACCGCCTACCTGCGCCACCTCGCGCGCCTCCTGCGCGACGACACCGGACCGGGTGGGGAGGTCCGTGCCGAGTACGTGCGGGCGTGCGGCACGATCGGCCGCGAGGTCGAGGTCCACGAACCTGGTGGCCGGGTCCGTTCCGGAACGGCGACAGGGGTCGACGATGACGGCAGACTGACCGTGCGGACGGCGGCCGGCAGCACCGTCGCCGTGTCCGCCGGAGACGTCGTCCACGTCAGGTCGCGCTGAGAGGAGCCGGATGCCCGCCGCCGAGCACCCCGAGCACCCGGAGACCACCGAGGACCTCGCCGGCCGCGCCGAGCGCGCCCTCCTCGGGCGCCCGGCGTCGATGGGCCGTCGGGAGGTCTCCGAGGGAGCCGGGGTCGAGCCGGCCACCGCGCGCCGCTTCTGGCACGCCATGGGGTTCCAGAACGTCGAGGACGACGACGCGATGTTCACCGAGGCCGACCTGCAGGCCCTCAAGCGCGTCGCGACCCTCATCCACGACGGCCAGGTCACCGAGGAGCTGGCCCTGGGGATGACCCGTGCCTTCGCCCGCACCTCCGACCGGCTCGCCGTGTGGCAGACCCAGCTCGTCGCCGAGTCGCTGACCTCGCCGTTCTCCGAGGAGCTCGAGGGGCGCGACAGCAGGTCGGCGCCCGAGCCCCGCATCGCCGCCGACGCCGCGACCCTGCTCGCCGACATCGCCGACGACATCGAGCCGCTGCTCGTCTACGTCTGGCGCCGCCACCTCACCAACGCCATCGCCCGCATGCTCGCCGACGCCGACCCCGCCGTGCGCCAGGACCCCTCGGCCCCCTACCGCGTCGTCGGGTTCGCCGACCTCGTCTCCTTCACCAGCTTCGTGCGCCGGATGAGCGAGCGGCAGCTCGCGCGCCTGGTGCAGCGCTTCGAGCTGCTGGCGAGCGACGTCATCACCGAGCACGGGGGGCGCGTCATCAAGACGGTGGGGGACGAGGTGCTCTTCGTGCACAAGGAGGTTGCGGGCGCCGCCGCCATCGCCCTCGACCTCGTCGACGCCATGGCCGAGGACGAGCTCCTCCCTCCCGTGCGGGTCGGTCTGGCCCACGGCCGGGTGGTCTCCCGGCTCGGCGACGTCTTCGGCCTCACGGTCAACAAGGCGAGCCGGATCACCGCCGTGACGCCGTCGGGGAAGGTCTACGTCGACGACGACATGGCCCGTGGCCTGGGCGAGGTGTCGGGGTTCACGGCGACCGAACAACGCCGTCGGATGCTGCGCGGCATCGGCGTCCTCACGCTGCACGAACTGCAAAGAGCGCCCGGAGGGCGTGGTCAAGCCTCACGCACCGACCCCGCGTGACTACGATCGAGCGCATGACCAAGGTGCTGCTGGCGGAGGACGATCCCGCGATCTCCGACCCGCTCGCCCGCGCGCTACGGCGCGAGGGCTATGACGTCGACGTCTGCACGGACGGCGAGTCGGCCCTGGAGCAGGCGCTCCAGAACCCCGACCTCCTCGTGCTCGACCTCGGACTTCCCAAGATGGACGGTCTGGAGGTGTGCCGCCGGCTGCGGCAGGAGGGCAGCACGGTCCCGGTCCTCGTCCTCACCGCGCGCGCCGACGAGGTCGACACGGTCGTCGGCCTCGACGCCGGTGCCGACGACTACGTCACCAAGCCGTTCCGCCTCGCCGAGCTCCTGGCCCGCGCGCGGGCGCTGCTGCGGCGCGGCATCGTCGAGAACGCCCCACCGGAGGCCCTGGTCCGGATCGACCCCGAGGGCCGTCGCGTGTTCCTGCGCGGCCAGGAGGTCCAGCTCACGGGCAAGGAGTTCGAGCTGCTCAAGGTGCTCGTCGCCAACGACGGCAAGGTCGTCTCCCGCGAGAAGCTGATGCGCGACGTCTGGGACTCCGCCTGGTACGGCTCCACCAAGACGCTCGACATGCACATCTCGGTGCTGCGCAAGAAGCTCGGTGACGACGCGGCCCACCCCAGCTACATCACGACCATCCGCGGTGTCGGCTTCCGCTTCGACGCCCCGGAGGAGTGAGGGTGCGTCGCGTCCTCGTCCTCACGGCCGCCCAGGCGGTCGGCATCACCTCGGTCCTCGTCGGCGGGGTCGTCGCGGGCCTGCTGCTCTGGCCCGGTGACCCCCTCGCGTCCCTCGCCGGTGACGCCGACTCCCTCGACGGCACGCCGCCCACGCCGCTCGTCATCGCGGCGCTCCTCGGAGCCGTCGTCGCGGCGTCGGTGATCTCGCTCGGCGTCGCGAAGTTCGTCGCCGACAAGCGGGCCGACCTCGTCTCCGGGCTGCTCGCCACCCTCGGGGAGCGCGCCGACCGCGGGTCGGCCGACCCCAAGCCCGTCCCGATGAAGTCCGGCATCGTCGAGATCGACCGGCTCGACCTCGCCCTGGCCCGGGGCTCGCAGCAGAGCGCCAAGCGCCTGGCCTCCGAGCGCGACTTCGCCGCCGACGCCTCACACCAGCTGCGCACGCCCCTCACCGCGCTGCTCATGCGCCTGGAGGAGATCGCCGCCACCGACGACCCCGAGGTCGTCGCCGAGGAGGCGACCATCGCCATCGGCCAGGTCGAGCGGCTGAGCAAGGTCGTCGACGACCTCATGAGCCGCACCCGCAGCGGCGTCGACACCAACCCCGCGGTCTCCCTCGACTCCGTCCTCGCCTCCCTCCAGCGCGAGTGGCAGCCGGCCTTCGCCGGGGCCCGCCGCAGCGTGAAGATCAGCGGCGAGCGCGGCGTCCAGGTGCGCGCCACCCCGGTGGCGCTCGGCCAGATCCTCACCACGCTGCTGGAGAACTCGCTCGCCTACGGTCGCGGGACGGTCGAGATCGCGGCCCGTCGCGCCGGCCCCTCGGTCGTCATCGAGGTCACCGACGAGGGTGACGGCGTCGCGCCGGCCCTCGCGCCGCACATCTTCGAGCGGTCGGTGTCGTCGACGGGCAGCGGGCTGGGCCTGTCGCTGGCCCGTGACCTCGCGGAGGCCGCCGGAGGCCGCCTCGAGCTGGTGCGCGCCAAGCCGCCGCTCTTCGCGCTCTTCCTCTCCGCCGCCAGCTGAGGGCGCCCGCCGTGGGACGCCGGCTCTGGTGGTTCGGGATCGTCATGGGCGCCCTGCTCGTCGCCTTCGGCGTCGCCGAGACGGTGCGGGTGCTCACCAGCGGCGACGGCGGGCTGGCGTTCTGGTTCGGGTCGCTGGTGGGGGGTGGCGCGTGCGTGCTCGCGGGCACCCTTCTCGCCACGCGGCACCGGCGGCCGTCGCTGTGGCTCACCGTCGTCGGGTGCGTCGCCGGCGCCCTGGGGACGGCGTGGACCCTGGTGGTCCCGTTCCTGCTCCTCACCCTGGTCGCGCTGCGGCTGAGCGAGAAGCGGCCGCCGGCGATCCTGCGGTCCGAGGGTCAGGACTAGAGCGGCTCGAGCGAGAAGACGAACTTGCGGTAGGCCCAGAAGCGGAAGAGCGTCCCGAGGCCGATGCCAACGATCGTCGCCACGTTGTCGGCCAGGCGTGACTCGTAGCCCAGGCCGTAGTGCGAGACGAACAGGGTGATCGCCGCGATGCCGAGGGCGACGATGTTGACACCGAAGAACAGGGCGACCTCGTGATGCGCCGGGCGGCTGCGGCGGTGCCGGAAGGTCCACTGCCGGTTGCCGATCCACGCCACCAGGGTCGCGACGGCGCCGGAGATCAGCTTGGCCGTGGTGACCTTGTCGGCGAGCACGGTGTGCCAGAGCACGTTGGCCAGGCCGAGGTCGACGACGAACGCGAGCGCCCCGACGACCCCGAACTTGATGACCTCGCGGTACAGCACGCCGATGGCGCCGCGCATCCGCTCGACGAGGTGGCCGACGCCACGCGTCGTCGGGGGAGGGGCGGCGGTGGGCACCCGCAGAGCCTACAAGTGCACGGTCGGTATCCTCGCCGCGTGACCACACCACGTCGCGCCCCGGGCGGCTTCCCCGTCGTCGGCATCGTCGGAGGCGGTCAGCTCGCCCGGATGTGCGCCGGCCCGGCCGCCGAGCTGGGCATCACCCTCAGCGTCCTCGCCGAGGCGGAGGACGCCAGCGCGGCCCTCGTCGTCCCGAGCTCGCCGGTGGGGGAGCACACCGACGCGCAGGCCGTCCTGGCCTTCGCCCGCCAGTGCGACGTCGTCACCTTCGACCACGAGCACGTGCCGGCCGACGTCCTCGACCTCCTCGTGGCTGAGGGCGTCGAGCTGCACCCGCGGCCGGCCGCGCTGCGCTTCGCCCAGGACAAGCTGGCGATGCGGGAGCGGCTCACCGACCTCGGCATCCCGTGCCCGCGCTGGGCCCGGGCCGCGACCGCGTCCGACGTCACCGCCTTCGGGTCCGAGGTCGGCTGGCCCGTCGTGGCCAAGACGCCCCGCGGCGGCTACGACGGCAAGGGCGTGCGGGTGGTCGGCTCGGCCGACGAGCTCGCCGACTGGCTCGAGCGCGCCGCCACCGACGGCACGGGCCTCCTCCTCGAGGAGCGGGTGCCGTTCCGCCGCGAGCTGGCGGTGCTCGTGGCCCGCAGCCCGTCCGGGCAGGCCACGGCCTGGCCGGTCGTGGAGACCGTGCAGACCGACGGCATCTGCACCGAGGTCCTCGCGCCCGCCCCCGACCTCGACCCGGGCCTGGCGGCCGCCGCCGTGCACGCGGGCCTGCGGGTCGCGGGCGAGCTGGACGTCACCGGCGTGCTGGCCGTCGAGCTGTTCGAGGTCGAGGGCCCCGACGGCACTCCCTCCTTCGTCGTCAACGAGCTGGCGATGCGCCCGCACAACTCGGGCCACTGGTCGATGGACGGCGCCGTGACCGGGCAGTTCGAGCAGCACGTGCGCGCCGTCCTCGACCTCCCGCTCGGCTCGCCGCGGCCGCTGGCCCGGTGGACGGTGATGGCCAACGTCCTCGGTGGCGACTACCCCGAGCTGTACCCCACCTACCGGCACGTCATGGCGCGCGACCCCGAGGCCAAGGTGCACCTGTACGGCAAGGGCGTGCGCCCGGGCCGCAAGATCGGACACGTCAACGTCTCCGGCGACGACCTCGAGGACCTGCGCGAGCGGGCGGGGCACGCCGCGGACTACATCCAGGGAGTGGTGACCGAGTGAGTGCACAACCGGTGGTCGGCGTCGTCATGGGGTCCGACTCGGACTGGCCCGTGATGGAGGCGGCGGTGGGCGCGCTCGACGAGCTCGGTGTCGCCTGCGAGGTGGACGTCGTCTCCGCGCACCGCATGCCCGAGGAGATGGTCGAGTACGGCCGCAGCGCGGAGGAGCGGGGGCTGCGCGTCATCATCGCCGGGGCCGGTGGCGCCGCGCACCTGCCGGGGATGCTCGCGTCGGTGACCTCGCTGCCCGTCATCGGGGTGCCCGTGCCGCTGACGTACCTCGACGGGATGGACTCGCTGCTGTCGATCGTCCAGATGCCCGCGGGCGTCCCGGTCGCCACGGTTTCCGTGGGCGGGGCCCGCAACGCGGGGCTGCTGGCCGCCCGCATCCTCGGGGCCGGGGAGGGCGAGGAGGCGACTCGGCTGCGCGCCGCGCTCGCCGACTTCCGCTCCGCACTGCGCGACGAGGCGCACGCGAAGGGCGCGCGGCTGCGCTCCCGCCGATCGCCGGGCTGAGCCCGAGCGGCCCTAGCGGGCCATGCCCTCGCTGCGGACCTTGGGCCACTCGATCTTCGGGCAGGTGTCCATGACGACGTCGAGCCCGGCGGCGCGCGCCCGCTCGGCCGCGTCCTCGTCGACGACCCCGAGCTGCATCCAGATGGCGTCGATCTGGAGGCGGTCCTTGTTGCGGATGGCGTCGTCGACGACGGCGCCGACGTGCTCGGAGTTCACGAAGCAGTCGACGACCTTGATGTCCTGGTCGGGCACGTCGTCGAGCGAGGCGTACCCCTGCTGCCCGTGGACCTTCTCGGCCGTGGGGTGCACCGGGATGATCGGTCGGCTCAGCTCGTAGTGCATCCACTTGGAGACGCGGTACGCGGCGCGCTCGGTGTTCGACGACAGGCCGACGACGATCCAGACCCCCGGGTCCATGAGGAGCTCGCGGACCAGGTCGGGGTCGTTCATGTGGTGGTGGTGGGCCATGTCCTCATCATGCCCCGCAGGGGCAGGGTTCAATCGTTGCCGAACAGGTCTCGCGTGTAGACCTTGTCGGCGACGTCCTCGAGCTCGGGGACGAGGCGGTTGGCGACGATGACGTCGCTGCGCCGCTTGAGCTCGTCGAGGTCGTGGACGACCTCCGAGCCGTAGAACCGGTCCTCGTGCAGCTCGGGCTCGTAGACGACGACCTCGATGCCCTTGGCCTTGACCCGCTTCATCACGCCCTGGACGCTGCTGCTGCGGAAGTTGTCGGAGCCGGCCTTCATGATCAGCCGGTGGATGCCGACCACCTTGGGCCCGCGGGCCACGATGTCGGCGGCCACGAAGTCCTTGCGGGTGGTGTTGGCGTCGACGATCGCGCTGATGAGGGTCTGCGGCACATCGGCGTAGTTGGCCAGGAGCTGCTTGGTGTCCTTGGGCAGGCAGTAGCCGCCGTAGCCGAAGGACGGGTTGTTGTAGTGCCCGCCGATGCGGGGGTCGAGGCCGACGCCGTCGATGATCTGGCGGGTGTCGAGGTCGTGGGTGGCGGCGTAGGTGTCGAGCTCGTTGAAGAACGCCACGCGCATCGCCAGGTAGGTGTTGGCGAACAGCTTGATGGCCTCGGCCTCGGTGCTGTCGGTGAGCAGCACGGGCACGTCGGGGTCGAGGGACGCCTGCGCGAGCAGGCTCGCGAAGCGCTCGCCGCGCGGGCCCCGGTCGCCGACGATGATCCGCGAGGGGTGCAGGTTGTCGTGCAGGGCGCGGCCCTCGCGCAGGAACTCCGGGGAGAAGATGACGTTCTCGGTGCCCAGCCGGCGGCGCAGGCCCGCGGTGAAGCCGACGGGGATGGTCGACTTGATGACCGCGGTGGCCTCGGGGTTGATCGCCATGACGTCGCCGACGACCTGCTCGACCGTGCTGGTGTCGAAGTAGTTGGTGCGCTCGTCGTAGTTCGTCGGGGTGGCGACGACGACGAACTCGGCGCCGGTGTAGGCCTCGGTCTTGTCGGAGGTCGTGGTGAGGCGCAGGTCGTGCGTGGCCAGGCGCTCCTCGATGTCCGGGTCGGAGATCGGGCTGTGCTTGTCCCGGATCAGCTCGAGGCGTCGCTCGTCGATGTCGTAGGAGACGACGTCGTGGTGCTCGGCCAGGAGGACGGCGAGGGAGAGCCCGACGTACGACGTGCCGACGACGGTGATGTGTCCGGTCATGGGGACAGCCTAGGGAGGGAGCGGGTGGGCGAGGTCCCCGGGAGAGGCCGTACGGTGGGAGCCACTGCCGACGAGAGGACGCCCCACGCATGAAGTTCGGACTGTTCATCCCCCAGGGCTGGCGCCACGACCTCGTCGGCATCGACCCCGACCAGCACTGGGGCGTCATGGCCGGGCTCGCGCGCCGCGCCGACGCGAACCACGACTGGTCCTCGATCTGGGTCTATGACCACTTCCACCCGGTCCCGCACCCCACCGAGGAGGCCGTCCACGAGGCGTGGACCCTGATGGCCGCCTTCGCCGGGGTCACCGGCCGGGTCCGCCTGGGCCAGATGTGCACGTGCATGGCCTACCGGAACCCCGCGTACCTCGCGAAGGTCGCGGCGACCGTCGACATCGTGTCGGAGGGTCGTCTCGAGATGGGCATCGGCGCCGGCTGGTACGAGCACGAGTGGCGGGCCTACGGCTACGGGTTCCCTCGGGCCGGCGAGCGCCTCGCGATGCTGCGCGAGGGTGTCGACGTCATGCGCCAGATGTGGACGACCGGTCGCGCCACCCTCGACGGTGAGCACTACCAGGTCGACGGCGCGCTGTGCTTCCCCCAGCCGCTCCAGGGCACCTCGCTGCCCGGCAGCAGCGGCAACGGGATCCCGATGTGGGTCGCCGGTGGCGGCGAGAAGAAGACGCTGCGCATCGCCGCCGAGTACGCCGACTACACCAACTTCGACGGGTCGCCCGAGGGCTTCGACGCCAAGAGCGCGATCCTCGAGCAGCACTGCCGCGACATCGGGCGCGACTTCGGGGAGATCGTCCGCAGCGCCAACTACAACGTCGTCATCGGCCGCGACGAGCGCGAGGTCCGTGACCGCCTCGGCCTGATCCGCGACCGCCTGCTCGGCGCGGGCGTGCCGGAGGCGAAGGTCGACGACACGATCAACACGTACGGGACCGGCCCGCTCGTGGGCACCCCCGAGCAGCTCGTCGAGCGGCTCCACGACCTCGAGAAGCGTGGCATGACCTACGCCATCACCAACTTCGCCGAGCAGGCGTACGACCTGTCCGGCGTCGAGCTGTTCGAGCGGGCCGTCGTCCCCGAGCTCGTGGACCGCGAGGAGCACGGCCACCTCTGGCACCTCCTCACCGGGCGGTAGTCGGGTGGGTTCGTCGGTCTGGGGAGTCCTCG